>NZ_NRRG01000006.1 GCF_016583575.1 Thiocystis violacea | reverse complement strand
GTCGTTGCCGCTGCGCGGCGCGCTGACGAGGATGCATGGGGGCTGGCTCCACGGGTGGGCAGTTGGGTTTGGCCACTCTCAGCCTACCACCACCGCCAGCCTTTCTCATGCGTTTCAGCAGGTTGGGCTTATCTTAGTGCCATTCGGGTCCGTCCCCGTTTTGGTCATAGAGCGCGGGCTCTGCCCATCCTACAAATCCTGTCCGGAATAGGAGCCGTTGACGGATTTGTTGCAGACGGGGAAGTCGGGGACGATGTTGCCGAGGATGAGGCGTTCCAGCGCGGGCCAGGTGAACCAGCTTGGGTCGCGGGGGAAGTAGCGCGCGATCCGGCCGTGCGCGTCGAAACGTACGAAGCTGAGGATCTCCCCGCGCCAACCCTCGATCAAGCCCAGACCCATGGCGTTCGCCTCAGGGGTTGGCAGGGGGGCGTGGATCTCGCCCTCGGGCAGGGCGTCGAGCAGGCGGTCGAGCATCCAGAGACCGGCGCGCACCTCGTCCATGCGTACCGTCGCGCGCGCGGCTACGTCGCCATCGTTCTGGACCGGAACCTCGACGCGGACGCCGTCGTAGGGCGGATAGGCGTGGTCGTGACGGACGTCGAAGCCGAGCCCGCTGGCCTTGCCGACATAGCCGGTGCAGCCGAAGGCGCGCGCGTCCGCCTTCGACAGGAGGCCGGTGCCGATGAGGCGATCGTCGAGCGAGGGATGATCCTCGATAACGTCGAACAGCGGCTCGATGGCGCGATGCAAGGCGGCGTGGTCCTGTCGCAGCTCGCGGAAGGCGTCCGTGGTGAGGTCATGGACGACGCCGCCGGGGATGATCGCATCCATCATGAAGCGATGGCCGAAGAGGGCGTGCGAGCGCCGCTGCCACAGCTCGCGCAGCCGGGCGCACTGGACATGCGCGAAGGCGAAACCGACGTCGTTGCAGATGGCCCCGATGTCGCCCAGATGATTGGCGATGCGTTCACGCTCGGCCATGAGCCCGCGCAGTGACAGGGCGCGCGGGGGCACCTCGCATCCGCTCGCCCGTTCCATCGCCTGACAGGCGGCCCAGGTGTGCGCGACCGTGGAATCCCCGGAGACGCGCCCGGCGAGCCGTGCCAGGCCGTTCGGATCCCGGCCGACGGCGAGCTTCTCGATCCCTTTGTGGACATAACCGAGCCGTTCCTCCAGTTTCAGCACATCCTCGCCCATGGCGTGAAAACGGAAATGCCCCGGCTCGATGATGCCAGCGTGAACGGGGCCGACCGGAATCTCGTAGACGCCCGTTCCCAGGACCGGCGTGAAGGGATACTCGACATCGGCGGGGGTGCGCTTGTTGTGTTCGCCGCCGAGCGGGAAGTCGGCGCGCAGGGGAAAGCGGTCGGCCGGCCAGGCTTGATGACGGGTCCAGCGACGCTCGTCGGGGTGATTGGTCCAGACCAGCCCGGTCATGTCATGGGCGTGGCGCTCCAGCCGATCGAGTCCGGGAAAATACGGCGTCTGCGAGGCCAGGAGCGGCCGGGCGAGCGGCGTCTCGGTCTCCAGCAGCAGATAGTCCCCGGCATATTCGAGGCAGGACCGGACCCGAATGACCGGCTCGCTTTCATCGTCGAGATCGCCCGGCGTATCCAGCGGATCGGCCCAGACACCGGCGTGACGCAGACCCATCGCCGCCGCCAGCCGCGCCGCCGGAGCCCAATCCTCCGGATCCAGCGCCAGCCGATGCGCCGGAGCCAGCACCCGCGCATCGCCGCGATGAGCGATCACATGCTCATCCTCCAACCGCGCCAGGTACTCGGACAGCCAATCGAAGCGGTTCATGGACAGAGGCACCTCGGAGAATGATCAATCATCGACAAGCCGATCGAGACAAGCCCCCCGATCCAACCACTGACAACTGAAAACTGAAAACCGACAACTGATTTAAAGAAGATGCGTCCCGGTAATGAGCTGGGTCGCGCGATCCAGCCAGGCGGCGAGGAAGCCTGGTATGGAGAGTCCCAGCCAGAGCACCAGTCCCAGATGGATCAGCACCGGCAGCATGTTGGCCTGGACCGGCCGTTGGCCCTCGGGCGCGGCCCCGTAGACCATGGGGTGCAGATGCCGGAACAGACCGGCGAAGGCGACCGCGAGCCCGCTCAACAGCGCCACCGTGAACCAGGGATAGGTCTGCATGGTCGCCGTCAGCAGCAGGAACTCGCTCATGAAGACGCCGAAGGGCGGAAAGCCCGCGATGGCGACGACCCCGATCAGCAGCGACCAGCCGACCGCCGGCTGGGTGCGGATCAGTCCGCGGATGCCGTCGATCGCCTGGGTGCCAGCGATGTGGGTGGCATGGCCCACGGTGACGAAGATGGCGGACTTGGTGAGCGAGTGCACCAGCATGTGCAGCAAGGCCCCGAAGGTGGCCAGGGGTCCGCCGAGCCCGAAGGCGAAGGTCATGAGCCCCATGTGCTCGATCGAGGAATAGCTGAACATCCGTTTGATGTCGCGCTGGCGATGCAGGAAGAGCCCGGCGACCGTGAAGGAGACCAGCCCGAAGCCCATCAGCAGCGCCCCGGCCAGATGCGGCGTGGCGGTCTCGGCCAGCGAGCCGTCGACCAGCATCTTGAGCCGCACCACGGCGTAGAGCGCGACGTTCAGCAGCAGCCCGGAGAGCACGGCCGACATGGGCGTCGGTCCCTCGGAGTGGGCGTCCGGCAGCCACTGATGCATGGGAACCAGACCGACCTTGGTGCCATAGCCCACCAGCAGGAAGACGAAGGCGATGCGCATCACCGTGGGATCGAGCGCCTGGGCCTGCTCGTAGAGCACGCTCCAGGTCAGCCCGGCGTCCGGATCGGCGATGACGTGCTGCGCCGCGAAATAGGTCAGCACGGTCCCGAACAGCGCCAGGGCGATGCCGACGCCGCAGAGGATGAAATATTTCCAGGCCGCCTCGACCGACTCCGGCGTCCGATAGAGCGAGACCAGCAGCACCGTGGCGAGCGTCGCGCCCTCGATCGCGACCCAGAGCACGCCCAGGTTGTCGGTCGTCAGGGCCACCAGCATGGTGACCATGAAGGCCTGATACATGACGTGATAGAGACGCAGATTGCCGGCGCTGAGACGCCCGATAGCGCAGACATGGCGCATGTAGGGACGGGAGAAGATCGAGGTGGTCAGGCCCACGAAGGCGGTGAGGGCCACCAGATAGACGTTGAAGGCGTCCAGCCGAAATCCCAGGCCCGCGATGGTCCCGGCGTGCGCCACGTCCCAGGCCAGCCAGACCGCGCCGACCAGGGTCAGGGCCGAGACCGCGAGATTGAGCCAGCCGGCCGCGCCCAGCGGGCGCACCAGGATCAGCAGCAGCCCGCCGATCAGCGGGGTGAGGAGCGTGAGCAGCAGCGCGTTCATGCTGGACGCCGCTCCTCGATCTCGCCCGTCTCGGTCAGCCGGTTGAGCCGGTCCACGTCCAGCGAATCGATACTCTCGCGGATCTGAAAGAAGAAGACGCCGAACAGCACCATCGCCACCAGCACGTCGAAGGCCACCCCCAGTTCCACCACCAGCGGCATGCCCGAGGTCGCCGAGACGGCCGCGAGAAAGAGCCCGTTCTCCATCGACATGAAGCCGAGCACCTGGGCTACCGCCTGCTGGCGGAAGACCATCATCAGGAGCCCGATCAGGACCACCGCCAGACTGACGGCGATGATGTTGCGGGTGAAGACCAGGCCATGCTCGACCATCGGGGCCACCAGCCAGTAGCTGAAGATCACCAGGGCCACCGCCGCCATGATGACCAGCGCGGGCCGGGTCAGGGTCTCGGTGTGACGCTCCAGACCCAGCCGACGCGCCAGGCGGTGCAGCATCCAAGGGATCAGCAGCGCCTTCAGGGCCAGGGTCAGCAGGGCGGAGAAATAGAGATGCGACGCCTGTCCGGTCAGGGCGACCGTGAGCGTCACGGCGGCGACCAGCGCCCCCTGCCAGGCGAAGATATGGATGGCCGCGACCAGGCGCGCCTGCGCCAGCAGCACGAACGACAGGAAGAGCGCCAGCGCGGCCAGCAGCAGCACGAACTGTTCCAGCAGGGTCATGACCGTCAGGCTCATGCGCCCACCTCCAGGATCACATGGCTCAGGAGTCCGAGCAGACCCAGCAGCAGGGCCAGGTTCAGAAAGGCCGGCACGCGGAACAGCCGCATCTTCGCCAGCACCGTCTCGCCGGCGGCCAGCGCCGCGCCCAGGATCGCCAGCTTGAACAGCACGGCGGCCAGCCCCAGGGCCAGCGCCGCCGGACTGAAGTCCTGGGCGATGCCCCAGGGCAGGAAGACATTGGCGATCAGCACCCCATAGAGCAGCAGCTTGATCTGGGCCGCCCATTCCATCAGGGCCAGATGCCGGCCGCTGTACTCCAGCAGCATGGCCTCGTGGACCATGGTCAGCTCCAGATGGGTCGCCGGGTTGTCCACCGGGATACGGCCGCACTCGGCCAGCGCCACCAGGATGAGCGCGCCGAAGGCGAAGAGATAGGAGGGACGCAGCAGGAAGCCGTCCGTCAGATGATGCTCCATCACGCCCACCAGGCTGGTGCTGTGCGCGGTCATCGCCAGGGTGAAGACGGCCATCAGCATCGCCGGCTCGGCGAGCGCCGAGATCAGCATCTCGCGCGAGGCCCCCATGCCGCCGAAGGCCGTGCCCACGTCCATTCCGGCCAGGGCCAGGAAGAAACGGGCCAGCGCCAGCAGTCCGACCAGGACGATGATGTCGGCGATCCGGGCGGTCGGCAGATCCAGCGCCACCAGCGGCACGGTCGCGCAGGCCAGCCAGATGGCGACGAAGACGATATAGGGCGCGACCCGAAACAGCGGCGAGGCGGTATGGGCGACCCGCGTTTCCTTGATCAGTAGCTTGCGCAGATCCGAATAGGGCTGGAGCACCGAGGCCCCGCAGCGGTTCTGGAGCCGCGCCTTGACCAGGCGCACCCAGCCGATCAGCAGCGGGGCCAGCGCCGCGCACAGCAGCGCCTGCGCCAGGGCGATGAGCCAGACGGTCAATGACATGGGGTCCGGCCCCCCTCGACCGCCGTCAGGAAATGATCCATAGCAGCACCAGCAAGGTCACGAGCGTCCAGCCCAGATAGCCGCGCACATGGCCCGACTGCAACCGCACCACCCGCTTGGAGGCGGTCTCGACCGCGCGCGCCACGGGCGCGTGGATCAGCCGCAGGGTGCGATCGACCAGCTTGAGCCGATAGCGCTGCACGCCGTCCGCGCCCGTATCGCGGATCTCCTCGATCTCGAACAGCAGCCCGAAGACCCGCCGGATCGGTTGGGCGAAGGCGGTCGCGGTGTACTGCATGCGCGGCGAGGGCGAGGTGAAACCGCAGTCCCAGGGATCGCAGCGACGGACCCGCCGCACGCCGCCCCGGTTGAACCACCAGATCGCCACCCCGGCGATCAGGGCCAGCAGGAGGATCGTCAGCGGCGCGCTGTAGCTGGCCGTTTCCGACGAGATGGGCGTCAGCCAGAGCCAGCCGTTGGCGCTGGCCTGGGGAATCCCGGTCCCCAGGAGTTGCTCGGCCACCGGGTCGATGAGCCCGGTGACCTGGGTCGGCAACACGCCCAGCAGCAGACAGAACGCGGCCAGGAACCCCTGCCCGGCCCACATCCCCTTGGGCGACGGCCGCGCGCGGCGCACATGGCGGCTGCGCGCCTGACCGAGAAAGGCGATGCCGTACACCTTGACGAAGGTCGCCGCCACCAGCGCGCCGGTGAGCGCCAGCACCGCCGAGGCGATGGGAACCAGGCTGCGCAGCACACCGCTTTCGAGCTGCCAGGCCTGGAGCGCCGACTGGAAGATCAGCCACTCCGAGACGAAACCGTTGAAGGGCGGCAGCGCCGAGATCGAGAGACAACCGACCAGGAAGAAAAAGCCGGTCCAGGGCATCCGCCGCAGCAGTCCGCCCATCTGCTCCAGATCCCGCTCATGGGTGCTGTGCAGGATGGCCCCCGCGCCGAGGAACAGCAGTCCCTTGAAGAGCGCGTGATTGATGACGTGATAGAGGGCCGCGACCAGGGCCAGCGCCGCCAGCATGACATGCCCCGTGGCCTGGAACAGCAGCGCCAGCCCGAGCGCGATGAAGATGATCCCCAGATTCTCCACCGAGGAATAGGCGAGCAGCCGCTTGAGATCGGTCTGCATCAGGGCGAAAAGCACGCCCATGAGCGCCGAGACACTGCCGACCAGCAGCAGGGTCACCCCCCATTGCCACTGGACCTCGCCGTTCAGATCCAGCACCACCCGGATGAAGCCGTAGACCGCCACCTTGAGCATGACCCCGGACATGAGCGCCGAGATGTGCGAGGGCGCGACCGGATGCGCCTCCGGCAGCCAGACATGCATGGGGACCAGCCCCGCCTTCATGCCGAAACCGACGAAGGCCAGGGCGAAGGCGACGCTCGCCCAGCCCGGCGAGAGCGACGCCGCGCGCATCGAATCGAAGTCGAAGCCGCCGCCGAAGGCCGCCAGCACGCCGAAACCGAGCAGGATCGTCAGCCCGCCGATATGGGCCATGAGCAGATAGAGAAAGGCCGCGCGCCGGTTGGCGGCATTCTCGTGCTGGAAGGCCACCAGGAAATAGGAGGACAGGGACATCAGCTCCCAGGCCACCATGAAGGCAAAGGCATCGTCGGCCAGCACCACCAGCAGCATGCCGGTCAGAAAGAGCCCGGTGAAGCCGCCGAGCGCCACCAGCGAATCCCGCCCATGCTCGAAGCTACGGACGTAGGCCGGTCCGTAGAGCCCTAGGGCGCTGGTCACCAGACCGATCACCGCCAGGAAAAATCCGGACAGGGCGTCGAGGCGCAGATGCCAGGGCATCCAGGGCAGGCCCAGGGGCAGCGTGGCGGTGAGGGTCTCGTGCGCGATCAAGGCCCAGAGCCCCGCGCCGAAGGCCGCGACGCCCGAGAGTCCGATCAAGGGCATGGCAACCCAGCGCAGGATCCGAGGCGTGCGAGCGGCCAGCAGCGACACGCCCGAGGAGGCCAGCGCCAGCCAGAGCGCCATGTAGGCCAGCGAGAGCGCCTGGTTCTCCATCAGGAAGCAGCGTCCAGCGGCGGCGACTTGAGCCGCACGCCCCGCCCACCGCCAGCGCTGGCCTGGCCCTCGCCGATCAGCTCGATCCCCGCACGCTCCAGCGCCTCGACCACCTTCACCAGCGATTCCACGTTGCCGCGCACCTGCCCGGCGCTGCCCTCCATCCGCTGAATGGTCGGCAGCGACAGCCCCGCAGCCTGCGCGAGACGACGCTGATCGATCCCCAGCAAGGCGCGGGCGGCCCGGACTTGGGTGGAGGTAATCATGTATAAAACATCATGAGTGAGGTCATGGACAACATGATAGATGTCTAGCCTGGGAAAAGACAACCCGTGAACCAGCATCCGTGCGCGGCGCGCGCTCATGATCGGATCGCAGAAGATCAGCGTAGGTGGCATCCCGCCGCGAGAGGCCCAGTGGCGACCATTATGGCGTGGAGTGCCCCTGCTCGACCGCCTGCAAGTCGCGGCTCTGGTCCCCATGGAGAGGCGCGTCGAGAAAGGCGGGATGGAGCGGGAGTTGGACCTCCCAACCGTCGGTTTGGTCCAGTTGGACCCGTCCTTGAGCGAGCCGGAAGTCGAGCACATGCCCGGCGTGCCGTCGATCGGCGGACAGGAAGTGGAGATGGAAACCGGGGACGTTGACGCCTTGCAGGAAGGTCGGGCACCAGAAACCGATCAAGGTGCCGCGGATCGCCGATTGCTCAAAAAGCGTTTGCTGCCTGGACACCTCCGCCAGTGGCCGATAAGGCGGATTCTGCCGTGGCACGCTGCGAAAAAGGATGTGATCGAAGACGCCATCCACCCGCACCGCATAGATGAGATTGTGACTCGGGAGCCGAGACTCCAGCCAGGTTTTGAAGTCCGCGTAGGGTTGATCGGCGGGTGAATCGAGGGCGTGGTCGGCGTCGAAAAAGGTAACGGCCATGAACGGCGTCCCGGTGTCGGGCGGCATGAGCCTGACCTGGCCATCGGCGGCGGCCTGATAGACCTGTCCTTCCAGGAGGATCAGTTCCCCGTCGAGTGCGTCGAAGGTTCCCAGGCCAAAATCCCCGCGGGTCCGTACCTCACGGAGCTTGGCCAAAGGCTGGTAGACCCCAGTCAGCAGGGCGTCAATGGTGGAGACTTGATACAGGATCTCGCGGTCGTTATCGGCCTGAACCGAACCGGCGATGATCAGTGCAAGCAGGAACCAGGTTCTGGGCATCGGGGTTCTCCTGATGGGGTGGCGATGTCGTCTACCGGCCTTGAACACGCCGGTTGTCTGTTAAGTGGCGTGGATCCGGAGGCTGACCTCGCCGAGGTGGCGAGTCCGGCCGTCGAGGTGGGAATTTCCACGGTCTGGATCTCCTGGGTGCGCGAGACCAGGCACGGTGCCTGGTCTCCTTAACGGCCCCAGGCTCCTGAACTGAAGCCAGGGTCGTCCCGGCCCCCATCGCGCGCACGGGCGCGGCATCCTGGTGTCAGGCCAACCCGCCGACCCCACCATGAGACGGCGGGGGTCGGCGCCGCGCCGTCCGAGAGTTATCCGGTACCGCGACGCAAGCTTGCGAAACCTCTGTCCGCGAACGTCCGACGACACAATGGCTTCGGTTCCCGCCCGCCCGCGCGCATTCATTTCATCCCAGAAGCCGATGGAGTGCTCATGGGCGTCTCGTGACAGGGCACGGTCACTGGCCTTCGTTGTTGGAATCCCTGGCCGCCTGCTCGACCAACCACTGTCCGAGTGCCCGAGTCGCCGGACCCGCCCCTGCCGGATCGGCATAGACCAGATAGAGGGTCTCGGAACGAATGGCCCCCTGGACCAGTGGCAGCGGTTTTAAATCTCCATTTTCCAGCTCCACTCGAATGTGCGACCGAGGAATCCAGGCAAAGCCGAGCCCCCGTTTCAGAATCGCGATGGCCGTGAGCAGATGCGAGACCGTCCAACGCTCCCCGGCCTCCAGCCAGCCGCTGTCGACCTGACGAAAGCGCCCGGTATCGCGGATCACGATCTGGCGCCGCGCGCGCAGGTCTTCCACGGTTAAAGGGCGTCCCAGCGCATGCAACGGATGATCTCCCCGGGCGACCGCGACGAAGTCCACCCGCGCCAAGGGATCGCCCAGAAACCCCGGCGGCACCTGACCCGTGATCGCCAGATCCACCTGATGCTGGAGCAAGGCCTCGCAGGTTCCGGAGAGCACCGTCTCGATCAACTGCACGCGCGTCTGGGGAACCTCGGCGCTAAAGCGGGCGAGAGCACCGAGCAGCGGATCCGGAGGCATCACGATCTCCACCGCGAGGCGCACCTGCGTCTCCCAGCCCTCGGCGAGCGTCGCGGCCAATTGTTCCAGGCGCCGGGCCTCCTCCAGCAGGAGGCGTGCCCGCTGCAGCAGCACCCGCCCCGGATCGGTCAGCCGGGTCCGACGCCCGTGAGGGGCCAGCACCGCCACCGGCAGCTGTTCCTGCAACCGCTTCAGGCTGTAGCTCACCGAGGACTGACCGCGCTTGAGCACCTCGGCGGCGGCCTCGAAACCGCCCTGATCGACCACCGCTTCCAGGGTGGCCCATTGCTCCAGGGTCGTGCGGGGGAGTTCAGCGGCCATGACAGATCGGATTTATTGATGGAATAGACTGGAAATGAGCATAAAACAATCGCCTCCTTGGGCCTAGACTTTTCCTCAAGTCCACTTCATCGCCGATCGAGAAACCGACCATGACCCACCTCCTGCACATCGACACGAGTCTCTTCTCCCATGACGGTGTCTCCTCCACCCTGCCCCGAGACTACGTGGCCCATCGCGACCTCGGGCGGGGTGAGGCGGAGCGCCAGGAAAGCCTGGCCGTGGCCACCCAGTCCATTCGGCAACTTGCCGCCGCCTGAGGAGATGACCACATGCGGACCATGACCATCGAACGTATTCTGAGCGCCAGTCCAGCCTCCGACGGGGGCGGGGTCAAGCTTTACCGGATCGTCGGGCCCGACGGGATGCGCGGCCTGGATCCCTTTCTGTTACTCGACGAATTCGGCTCGGAGTCGGCGGACGACTACATCGCCGGTTTCCCGCCCCATCCGCATCGGGGCTTCGAGACGGTCACCTACATGCTGGAGGGACGGATGCTCCATGAGGACCATCTCGGTCACCAGGGTTTGCTGTCTTCCGGCGGGGTGCAATGGATGACCGCCGGTCGTGGGGTCATACACTCCGAGATGCCCCAGCAGGAGTCCGGACGCATGCATGGCTTGCAGCTCTGGATCAATCTGCCCGCCAGGGACAAGCTGAGCGATCCGGCCTACCGGCATCTCCCGGCCGAGGCCATCCCGGTGGTGACCCTGGCGAATGGAATCCAGGTGAAGGTGATCGCCGGGGCCTTCGCGGAGGGCGACACCCAAACCCTCGGCCCCGTCCAGGGCCTGGCCACCGATCCGCTCTATCTCGATGCGCGGTTGCCGGCCAACACGGAACTGCTTGTCCCCATCCCAGCCGGCCATCGTGCGCTGGTGTATCTGATCGCGGGTCGGCTCCAGGTCGCCGGCCAGGGACTCATCCCCCGGCGGATGGCGGTACTTGGCGCGGGTGAAGGCGTTGCGCTCCAGACGGGAGAGGAGGTCGCCCATGCCCTGGTCCTGGCGGCCCGTCCGCTGGGCGAGCCCGTCGCTCATTACGGCCCCTTCGTGATGAATACCCAGGAGGAGATCAGGCAGGCGATTCAGGATTACGAGCAGGGGCGGCTGGTGGACTGAGCGGGTCCAGCTTAGATCGCGCACCGAGCGGACGGCCGCTGATGTCGAGCCTCAGGCCCATTCCAGGGTTAGCATGCCGAGCACCAGATAGCGTCCGCCCTTGGCCAGGATCACCAGTGCGAGAAAGCGCCAGAGGGGCTCGCGCAGGAGACCGGCGATCAGGGTGAGCGGGTCGCCGATGACCGGCACCCAGCTCAGCAGCAAGGACCAGTGTCCGGTCCGCCGATAGAAACGCTCGGCCTGAGCCAGCCGGTGTGCCGGCACGGGAAACCAGGGGCGTTCCCGCCAGCGGGCCAGGGATCGCCCGAGCCACCAATTCAGCAGGGCACCCAGCCCATTGCCGAGCGTCGCCACCAGAAGCAGCGCCCAGACCGGATAGACGCCCGAAAGCAGCAGCCCGACCAAGAGCGCCTCCGACTGCAACGGCAGCAGGGTGGCGGCGCCAAACGCGGCGAGAAAGAGTCCAAGATAACCCGACAGCTCCAGCATCAGCCGACACCCCGATCCCTGCTTGACCACCCGCTTGCTCGTCGCCACACGAAAACGAGAATAAACGTCGATTGCGCCGCCATCCGCGATCACGGCGCCAAACGGAAACATGGAACTCTGGATCCGTTGATCCAGATCAGCAAAGAGCGGTCTAGCGACCCAATGCGATTGATCATTTTCAAGGCCATCGCGCAGAATGCAGCGCCAATAAGGTACAGGATCCGTTGATGACTAGGGTTCGCTTTGGCTCGCCGCAACCGCTGTCGAGCGAACGCTTGGCGCCGCGGCCCAAGCCGTCGAGATTAGGGATCCGAGGTAAATCTTGCCCCGCCCGCCGCCATCCACGCGCGTTCTTCGCGCTCATTCCCCACGGTCGGACGCGCTGATCGGGATTCGGAACGCGGCTTGCACCTCGCGCTGTCAGCCCCAGACGCGCCGTGCCGCACACCTCGGAGAGAGTACGCCGCGACACTAGACCATCCGCATCGCTGGCTTGATCGGCAACAAGAATATACAGATGACCGAGGACACCGGAGGAGCCACGATGCCAAGACGCATCGCCATTACAGGAATCGTCAGCCTTTTGGCGGCGCTTCTCTTCACGATCACCCTTCCAGTCGCCTTTGCCGCCCCGGCGGAGCCCGACGAAGGGCTGATGATCGACCATTTCGATCCAGAAACGGGCAAGCGGGTCATTCCCAATGAGCGCTGCCTGACCTGTCATGGCGATGCGCAGCAACAGACCGATGTGCGCGATGACGGCACGCCGGTACAGATCTTCGTCCACGGCAAGGAGATCGAGGCGAGCGTTCACGGCGATCAAAGTTGCACAAGCTGCCACGTCACCATCGACCGCGTACCCCATCGCAAGGCGCCGGCGGTCATCGTCGGCTGCATCGAGTGCCACCGGGACACCTGGGAAAAGCACAAGAACGACCCGGACGACAAACATGCCCGTCTCAAGGTCGTCAATGAGCAGATCGGCAGCTACATGCTGTCGATCCACGCGCAGCCCAGCAAGCTGGATCAGTCCCGCACCAACGCCACCTGCTACGACTGCCACGAGGGCCACAATGTTGGCGAGCTTGGCAGTATCCAGCGCGCCGAGAAGCGCTTGAAGAACCCCGAGGTCTGCGGCCGATGCCATGAGAAGGAGCTCGACGAGTATCGCGGCTCGGATCATGGCAAGGCGGTGCTGGAGAAGAAGGACAGCGAGTCGGCGGTCTGCTCCGACTGCCACACCACCCACGACATTGCCTCGCCGGAGACGGACAAGGCCAAGCTCGCGATCACCAAGAACTGCGGCGACTGCCACGAAGAGGCCCAGCGCACCTACTTCAAGTCCTATCACGGCCAAGTCCACCGCCTCGGCTACACCGATGCCGCCAAGTGTCACGACTGTCATGGCGGGCATTCGGTGAAGGGCGAAGACGACCCGACCTCGGAGATCCACGCCGACAATCGTCTGGAGAACTGCCGGAACTGCCATAAGGACGCCAATGACAACTTCCTGAGCTTCTGGCCCCACGGCGACGCCCACGACCGGGAGAACTATCCGGGTCTCTGGGCCTTCAGGGTCTTCATGGAGATCCTGGTCTTCTCCGTCATGGCCTTCTTCTGGGTCCACGTGATCCTGTGGCTCTTCCGCGAAGTGATGGACCGCGTCCAGGGCAAGGGCTTCGTCGAAGACTTGAGCCAGCCCGACCTGGTCTACTTCCGCCGCTTCCCCCTGGTCTGGCGCTGGATCCACTTCCTGTTTGCCATCGCCACCATGACCCTGATTCTGACGGGTACGACCCTGCTGTTCTCGCATACCGCCTGGGCCAAGGCGGTGGTGGAATTCCTCGGCGGCATCCGGATGGAGGGCATCATCCACCGCACCGCGGCCATCATCTGGCTCGGCATCTTCTTCACTCACTTAGGCATAGCGACCAGCAACATCTGGCGCAAGCGCAAGACGTTCGAGTGGTTCGGCAGCACCTCCCTGGTCCCGAACCGCAAGGACTGGCAGGATCTGAAGAACATGTTCAAGTGGTTCCTCGGCCGCGGTCCACGCCCCAAGTTCAGCCACTGGACCTACTGGCAGAAGTTCGACTATTGGGCGCCCTTCTGGGGTGCCACGGTGATCGGCGCGTCCGGTCTCATCCTGTTCATGCCGGACAAGACCTCACTCATCTTGCCGGGCTGGACGTTCAATATCGCCAATCTGGTGCATGCCGAGGAGGCGCTGCTGGCGGCCATCTTCTTAAACTCGGTGCACTTCTTCAACGTGCACTTCCGGCCCGAGCGCTTCCCGATGAGCACGGCCATCTTCACCGGCGTGATCCCCATCGACGAGTTCAAGCACGACCACCGTCTCGAATACGAGCGGCTGGTGGCGGCGGGTGAGCTGGAGAAGCATCTGGTCCAGCGTCCGTCGCGGCGTGTCTCGCTGGCGGCCTCGTTCATCACCACCGTGCTGATCATGACCGGCCTGACCCTGCTGACGCTGGTGCTGTTCGGCCTGATTACCTTACCGAGCTGATGGGGATGGAGAACATGAAGCGCGACAAGACCGTCCACACAGGCGTTTGCCATCTCCTTCTCGCCACGTTGGCCCTGGCGCTGCCAGTGGCCGTCGCGGCGGGGCCATCCGGCCAGGCCATGTCATTCACCTGCGCCGGATGTCACGGGACCGATGGATCCAGCGTTGGGCCATCCATGCCGGCCATCGCCGGCATGGACCCCGAGGTCTTCGTGGACGCCATGCAGGCGTACCGCCAGGACGAGCGTAACGCCAGCATCATGAACCGCATCGCCAAGGGCTATACGGACGAGCAACTCAAGGAGATGGCCTGGTTCTTCGCCAGTCAGCGGCTGCGTCTGTTTCCGCAGACCTACGATGCGGCCTTGGCCGAGCAGGGTGCGCGGCTGCACGAGGAGTACTGTGAAAAATGCCACGAGAAGGGCGGCCGACCGGGCGATGCCGGCACCCTCGCCGGCCAGTGGATGCCCTATCTGCACTACAGCATGGAGGATTTCCTCAGCGGCAAACGCAAGTGGCCGCGCAAGATGAAGCGCAAGGTCGACGCCGCGATCGAGAAGGCGGGGGACACGGCCATCCCCGCCCTGGTCAACTACTACGGCAGCCATCGGTAGCGCGGCGACGGAGAAGAGCATCGTGACAAACCTGAATCGCAGAACCTTCATCCGTGCCGCCGGCGCCGCCGCCGCGCTGGGGACGCTGGGCTTCCCGTCGCTGGTATTGGGGGCGTCGCGCCGCGTGGTGGTGGTCGGCGGCGGCGTGGGCGGCTGCACTGCGGCCAAGTACCTGCGCAAACTCGACTCGAGCATCGCCGTGACCCTGATCGAGTCCAAGCCGGCCTACACCTCCTGTTTCATGAGCAACGAGGTTCTGAGCGGCGAACGGACGCTCCAGTCGCTGACCTTCGGTTACGACGGTCTGCGTCGCTATGGCATCGATGTGCTTCAAGATACGGTCGTCGGCATCGACCCGGAGAAGCGGCAGGTCCAGACCGCTGGAGGCCGCGCCTTCGACTACGACGCCTGCGTCGTCTCTCCCGGCATCGGCTTCAAGTGGGACGCCATCGAGGGCTATGACGAGGAGGTCGCGAACGAGCTGATTCCCCATGCCTGGAACGCCGGACCGCAGACCGAACTGCTGCGCAGCCAGATCGAGGCCATGCCCGAAGGTGGGCACGTGATCATCGTCGCCCCGGCCGATCCCTTCAAATGCCCACCCGGCCCCTATGAGCGCGCCTCGCAGATCGCCCATTACTGCAAGCACCACAAGCCCAAGGCCAAGATCACCATCCTCGACGCGAAGGACGCCTTCTCCAAGCAGGGGCTCTACATCGAAGGCTGGACCAAGCTCTATGGCTATGGCACCGACAACAGCATGATCCAGTGGGTCAGTGCCGCGGGCGGTGGCGCGGTCGAAGCGCTGGATCCGAGCACCCGCACCCTGACCGGATTGGTCGAGGACTTCCAGGGCGACGTGATCAACATCATCCCGCCACAGAAGGCGGGCGCCATCGCCTTTGCCGCCGATCTGGTGGACGGCGACTGGTGCCCGGTGGACAAACGCACCTTCGAATCCAGCCGTCACAAAGGCATCTATGTGCTCGGCGACGCCTCCAGCGCCGCCACCATGCCGAAATCCGCCTACGCGGCCAACTCCCAGGCCAAGGTCGCCGCCGCCGCCATCGTCGCCGGCTTCCAGGGCAAGGCATCGGATGACCCGACCTTCGTCAACACCTGCTACAGCGTCGTCGGCGAGGACTTCGGCATCTCCGTGGCCGCCGTCTACCGGCTCAATGCCGAGACCAACACCATCGAGTCGATCCCCGGCTCCGGCGGCGTCTCACCCGCGAATGCGAGTCCGGAGATCCGCAAGCGGGAGGTGAGCTACGCCCATTCCTGGTTCAAGAATGTCATCAATGACATGATGGAGTAGGAACGGGCAGGCGGAGGTCTCAAGCGGCCTGGCGTTGGGTGTCTATTGCGCGCGCGGGAGCTATCCTCCGTTCCGCGCCCGAGAGGTCTTGGAGCCGCCTGCCGCCGATGGGAGCACGCGACCAAGCTTCCCTCGACGTTTCGTCTTCCAAGGATGACGTAGACTGTTCGTCATCCTGTAGACGCCGCGCTTTATATGATGATCCGCCCAGCCTGATGAAACGATTCAAGAGTCATTGGTTTTATTGGCATACCGGGCAAACCCAGATCGCCCTGATCAGCCTGGCGGCGAGTGGGCTCTTATCGGGCCTGATGCTGACGCTGGCGGCGGGCTGGTCTCCGTGGTCCATTCTGCTGGCGGTATTCTTCGACGTGGCGGGCCTGTGCGTGGCCTTGGCGTATCTGCTCGTGCTGAGATGGTCTGTCCCAGAGATCCTGGGCCTCCAGGCACCGGCCGACGCCTTCGTCCTCGAGTTCCTGATCCTCCCGGCCAGCGTCGGTTTCGTCCTTAATCGCGGGTGCGCCTACCTGGTGGCGAAAGCCTTCGGCTATCCCTTCGAGGCCCCGATAAAACATCGGCCAGATCCGGAGTCGGGGTAGGCTCGGGATACGTGTAGATCCCAAACGTTCGAGCCCGGCTCGCCGACGCCGAGCCGGAGGCGGACGACACCCGAGCAAGGACGAAGAGGACTTTGCGCGCCGACATGCCTGCGGGGATGTCGGGCATTCGGGATCCAAACCGAACTCCTCGGGGTAGCCCCCCCCATCCATACACTGATGGCGAATTGTCCGGCCAGGTTAGCCCGCTCCTTGCGGCCGAGCGGCGAACCTGGAACAGCGGGCTGGAGCCATTGGTGTTCCCGCCAACCATTCGCCGATCCAGTCCTCCATGATCGCGGCTCGCTCCGTGCGTTAGCGAACAGACACCGACCTGATGGCGAGCGTAACTTGAACAAAATTTCATCATCCTGCTCGATTGGGATGCCTTTCGCGGATTCAGAGGCCAGCGCCTTGTGATCCTTGCCATCGTCTCACCGGCGGAGGGCGTGGTTCTTGACGCCCACCTTGGGGCTCGCTCGCCAACGGAGAACAACGACGGATGATCAATCAAGTACATCGAGAGCACTGGATCCAGTCCCCATTGATAGCCGCCACGCTCTTGATCGGTTCGAGCGTCGGTGCGCACGCGGCGCCGTCGGGTAACGCCGACTGCAAGGTCATTGAGGACGATGAGGCGCGACTCGCCTGTTACGACCGCGCGAGCGGAGTGGACGTCGCCGCGAAACCGGCGCCGGCGCGCCTATCATTGCTGCCTCGGCCGCCGGCGCCCGAGCCATCCGACCCGTCGGCGGTCGCCGCCCCCGCGTCCTTGATCGACACGGCCTGGGGCTTCGATCCCGCCTCCCCCCGTTACACGATCAATCTGTACCGCCCCAACTACCTTCAGTTCGGGCGCTATACCAACAAGGTCAACGAGCAGCCATCCTCGCCCCTGATCGATCCTTCCGAGGTTCCGCGCCAGGATCTCGATCCAACGGAGGCGCGTTTTCAGATCAGCTTCAAGGCGCGACTCTGGGCCACCGACGATCGCCGGTGGGGGATCTGGGGGGCCTACACCCAGCAGAGTCAGTGGCAGATCTATAACGGAGAACTCTCGCGTCCGTTCCGCGAAACCAATTACATGCCGGAGCTGATGGTGAGTTATCGGCCCGGTCTCTCGTTGGGCGGGTTCAATTGGAACCTGTTGAATGTCGGCCTCAATCACCAGTCCAACGGCCGTTCCGATCCCACCTCGCGAAGCTGGAATCGTCTCATCGCGGAAATCGGAATCGAGCGGGGCAACTTCGCCCTGTTGGTGCGGCCCTGGTATCGCATCGAGGAAGACGTCGACGAGGACGACAATCCGGACATCCTCGATTATTACGGCCACGGCGACATCACCGCCGTCTATAAATGGCGCGGAAACAGTTTCACGCTCATGGGGCGTGGCAATCCGCAGACCGACAAGGGCGCCGCCCAATTCACCTGGACCACCCGTCCGATCCTCGGCCCACTGCGCGGATATGTCCAAGCCTTCACCGGCTACGGAGACAGTCTGATCGACTACAACTGGAAGCAGAGTTCGATTGGCATCGGCGTCATTTTGAACGATTTGCTCTAACTTCTGCCTGTCATTCGACAGACTCGAGGATGACGACGCTCACGTCGTCGTGAAGTCCGTGTTGCCGGCGGATCCGAGGATTTTGAAACGGTCCAGATGACAGCAGCGGTTCTCGATCAAACGACCGTGCCGACCTTGATGAGGGTCAACGCGCCTGAAAGACCGCGACCGGCCTTTGACGAGGCCACCCCAAGCCAAACGGATTCCCACAACGTGCCGAACAAAGACGAGTAAGCTTCGGTCACCCATGGGGGCGGTGTGCGTGGTCGATCCCCTGTGGCTGTCGTGGCCTCGGTGGCGGTGACGGACGGCCTTCCGATACACAACGCCCGTGATCGATTACCGTGTCCGCTCATTTCGATGTAAAGGAGATCCATCGTGCGTCTGAACAATCTTGTGCTCTTGCAATGTGCCCTGCTCTCATCGGCCCCGGCGTTCGCGGCGACCTGGGAGGCGCTGCCGGAGACGCCACCGATCCCGGCCGACAATCCGCAGAACGAGGCGAAGATCCTGCTCGGCAAGACGCTCTTCTTCGATCCGCGTTTCTCCGAGCACGGCACCCTCTCGTGCAACTCCTGTCACAACGTCATGTCCGGAGGAGACGACAACCGCCCCAACTCGATCGGCATGCACGATGCGCGCGGGGGACGCAGTTCTCCCACCGTGTGGAACGCCGCCTTCTACTCGGTCCAGTTCTGGGATGGGCGTGCCGCCACGCTGGAAGACCAGGCCAAGGGTCCGGTCGTCAATCCGATCGAGATGGGGATGGGCGACCTGGAGACGGCCATGGGGCGGCTGAAGATGATCACGGGTTACCAGCCGATGTTCGCCGCCGCCTTCCCAGATGAGCAGGATCCGCTGTCGGAGGACAATGCCGCCAAAGCGGTCGCGGCCTTCGAACGCACCCTCATCACCCCCAACTCGTCGTACGACCGCTACGTGAACGGGGATACCTCGGCCCTGAACGAACAGCAGGTTCGGGGGATGAACACGTTTTCCGAGCTGGGCTGCACCTCCTGTCACTCCGGAGCCAACTTCAGCGGGCCAACCTTGCCCATGGGGACCGGCTTCTTCATGAAGTTTCCCACCTATCCCGGCAGCATCTACGACGCCAAATACGAGCTGCTGAAAGACAATGGGCGCTACGAGGTGACCAAGGCCGAGCAGGACAAGCATCTGTGGCGCGTCCCGACCCTGCGCAACATCGCCCTGACCGCCCCATACTTCAATCACGGCCGCGTCCCGACCCTGGACGAGGCGGTGCGCGTCATGGCCAAGACTCAGTTGAACCAGGACGTGACGGACGCGCAGGTGGCGGACATCGTCGCTTTCCTGAACGGATTGACCGGTGAATTTCCCGAGATGACTATGCCGCGTCTGCCGGGAACGCCGAACATGAGCGTGATCCCACCCGTCGACCCGCATCTGAAGGCGCCCCACGGCTGAGGCGGCTCCCAACGGCGCACCCTCGGTGCGCCGCCGGGCCAGGCGGTTCTCAGCCTGAATTCAATCCTCATGCCCAGCCGGTTCGGTCGGGACGACGATCCGTCGGGCGTCCGGGATCGGCTCGTAGAGTCGGTATTCCAGCCGGTTCGCGGTCTCATGCCCCCGCCACAGCGGGGCCTCGTCGGCGAAGCCGCCATGAACGGCGAGAGGCCGGCCGCCATTGACCGCCCGGACCTGGCGAGGGTGGCCGACGCGGGTTCTGGGCATCCAGCTCCCAAGTACAGGGCGGGCCAGTGAATGGGCGGCGCCGTCGCGCCTCAGTCCTTCTCCTCCGCCACCAGGACACGGCTCGTGGCGGCGTCCACCTGGACCTCCAGCAGACGGCCGTCCTCGGCCATGATCTTGAGTTCGTAGATCCACGCCTCGGCGCCATGGCGTCGCGAACGCTCGAACTCCACCTCGACCACCTCGCCCGGCACCTCGGTCGCCACCTGGGTCAGGATCTCGGTGATCGGGCGCACCTCGCCGCGACTCAAGGCCTGACGCGCGCGATCGTGGTCGTGTTCCGCGTCGTGCTGGGGGGCCGCGTTGGCCGAGGAGCCGGTCAGTAACCCCGAGAGGACAAAGGCGAGAGGCTGAAAACGGATGGGCAGGATGTTCATGCGGACGAGTATGTCCGGATCCGGGCTGACCGATCGCTGACAAGGCTCTACAGCCATTGGTCAGGGTCATCTCGGTGGTGCGCGCCACACGATCACGAAGCGTCGTGATCGCTCAAGCGATGCCCACCTTAAGTCTGCCCCGTCTGGGGCTGATGTCCTGTCTCTCGGGTTCGCCCTTGGATTGTTCACACCCGCGGCCGCTCGAAGTCCTTTTCCTGTCCTGTTTATCCCTCTGGATCGCCGACGCCCATTCCCAAGGAGCCCGACAAGACACCCGCGAAGCTGGCTTTCGTGCACCTCGGTCGAGGTCCGGTCATGCTCACGGTGCCGCTCGCCATGGCCGCGACCGTCTTCAGCCTCTTCGCGGCGCCGGTCGCCGATGACCAACTCGCCCGGCGGATCGACTCACCGGGCACGGCGAGACGGCGGCTGGCTCACAAGGCGCGGAGGTCGATCGCTGGGGCTGGGGTTAGCTGATGATTCGCTGACAAGTCAGTCTAGGGTTCGGTCAGTGGCGCTCCGTTAAGCTGTGCCCAAGGTCGCGATCAGAACGCGGCCAGGCCACTTCCCACGACGCCACTGGAGCACCGACACATGCCGACCTATGCGATTCAAGCGCGCACCATCCAGAACGTCCTCCCGGTCACGTCCAGATGGACACCCCGCGTTTTCCGCGTCCCGATTAGCGCGGCCAAGCGGGTGACGGGGCGTTGGCCCGCCCGCGCCGAAACCAGCGTAAGACAGGCGGTAGAGCCCTTCCTCTGCATCGAGGAAGCGATTCGCCGCTTCGTCGAGGAACAGCCAGCCCAACTCTATCGCGGCGGAGCCTGATCGGGTCACCTCTGCTCTTTTCCCAAATCCAGAATTCGAAACAGGTAATCTCCTATGAGATTGCGGCGGCCATCGCTAATGATCCTCAAGCTAACGCATCAATTTGGTGTGCTGACCGGGGCGGTTGACGGCCCCCTCGGGGAGGGCCGGGCAATCGCATCACATGTGTCGAATATTCGCGATCTTGGAGGCCGACATCTGGGTCGCGGTCTTCCGTTCAGGGCCAACCGAACACCCGTCCGGCTTCAGCCAACCCCCGGCAACCACAACCGCACCAGCAAACCACCCGCCGGGGCCGGAGCGAACAGCAGTTCGCCTCCGTAAGCCTCGATCACATCGCGCACGATCGCCAATCCCAACCCACTGCCCTCCTTGCGCTGGTCCAGGCGCAGACCGCGCTCTCCGAGCCGTGGCCACTGCTCGGCCGGCACCCCAGGCCCATCGTCGGCGATCTGGAGCTCGACCCGTCCGGCGCCCGGCTCGACCCGCACCTCGACCCGCCCGCGCGCCCACTTGGCGGCGTTCTCCAACAGGTTGCCGAGCAGCTCCATCAGGTCACCCGGCATGAGCGCCACGCTCACCTCTGTCGGTACCGTGACGCGCCAGTCGATCCGGGCGCCGTCCGGGGTGCGTTGCAGGGTACGCAGCAGCCCACGCAAGGCCGCCGTGACGTCAGCGCGCGCGGTGTGGGGCGCGCTTCCGGAGCGCACGCGGGCGCGCACCAGTTCGCGATCGACACGGCGGCGCATGGCCTCGGCGAGTTGCTCCAGATCCTCCGCCAGCGCCGGATGCCCCTGATGACGCAGCCGCTCGGCATCGGCGACTAGGGCGCTCAGCGGGGTTTTGAGTCCGTGGGCCAGGTCGGCGGTCCAGGCGCGGGCGCGCTCGACCGCCTGGGCGCGGGCGTCGAGCAGCGCGTTGAGCTCCTTGACCAGCGGCATGACCTCGTCGGGGTAGTCCTCGGCCAGCCGGGGCGCCTCGCCCGATCGGATGGCCCCGAGCCCGCGCCGCACCGCCTCCAGCGGCGAAAGTCCGGTCTGGATCTGGACCAGGGTCGCCAGCACCAGAACCAGCACGATCAGCCCCAGATAGGGCCGCATGTCCGCGGCGAAGGCCTCGCGCGCGGCGATCAGCTCGGCGCGGTCGCGCGCCAGGGCCAGCCGCAACTCGACCGGCGCGCCGCGCGCGGTGATCCTGACCCGCCGCTCGCGCACCAGCAGCCAGTGTCCGTCGGGGCCAGGCAGCAGGTGGGCGTGGACGCGGCCGGGGGCGAGCGGATCGTCCGGGAGGGCGAGAACCTCGTCCCACAGCGAGCGCGAGCGCAGCGCGCCGGGTCGATCGGCGCTGTCGATCTGCCAGTAGAGCCCACTGAGCGGTCGGCTGAAGTCGGGGTCGAGCGGTTCGCGCGCGAGGCTGATGGCCCCGTCGGGGGCGACCTCGATGGCGGCGGCGAGCTGGTTGAGCAGGGACTCCAGTTCCTCGCCGATCCGCCGCTCGACATGGCGCTCGAAGAGGGCGACCAGGCCCAGTCCGGCGACCAGCATGGCCACGCCGATGGAGGCCGCCGCGCCAACCCACAGCCGCACCCGCAGTGAGCGGCGCGTCATGGCGCGGAGCACCTAGGACTCGGGGTCATCGGATTCGATCAGATAGCCGAAACCGCGCCGGGTCTGGATCAGGTCCGTCCCCAGTTTGCGACGCACCCGCCCGACCAGGACCTCCACCGAATTAGAGTCGCGCTCGAAGTCCTGGGCATAGAGTTGCTCGGTCAGCTCAAGCTGGGAGATGACTCGTCCGGCATGCTGCATCAAATAACTGACCAGTCGGTACTCTTGGGGCGAGAAATGGATCGGCGTGCCATCCAGGTTGACCGCCATGCGTCGGGTATCGAGCATGAGCCCGCCGATCGTGATGACGGCCGTGGCCTGACCGGCGGCGCGACGGGTCAGCGCCCGCAGGCGCGCGAGCAGCTCCTCCATGCGGAAGGGCTTGGGCAGATAATCGTCGGCACCGGCATCGATGCCCTCGACCCGCTCGGTCCAGTCCCCGCGCGCGGTCAGGATGAGCACCGGCAGACGCTGACCGGCGGCACGCCACTTGCGCAGCACCGAGAGTCCGTCCATGCCCGGCAGTCCCAGATCGAGGACGGCGGCGGCATAGCTCTCGGTGTCGCCACGGAACCAGGCCTCCTCGCCGTCGCCCACGCGATCGACCACGAAGCCGGCCGCCGAGACGGCGGCGGTGACCGCCTCGGCCACCCGGTCGTCGTCTTCCACCAGCAGGATGCGCATCAGTCGTCCTCCTTCAAGAGGCGTCCCTGCGTGGCGTCCACCTCGACCTCAAGGAGGCGACCATCCGGGGCGAGGATCTCAAGCTCGTAGATCCAGATCGGCTTGTCCGGACCCTCGTCGCGCTCCAGTTCCACCTCGATGACCTCCCCAGGCACCTGGACCGCGACCCGTCGCAGGATCTCCGCGATGGGCAGAATCTCTCCACTGGCGCGGGCCTGGCGCGCGCGGTCGTGGTCGTGCTCGGCGCGCCAGTGACCGAAGCCGCCGTCCGCGCCGGCCAGGCTGGGCGCTAGAGCCAGGGTCCAAGCCAGTATGCCGGTCCGCGACAGATCGATCAGGTTACCTATTGTCATGGGCCTATTCTGCCTGATCCCCGGCTGACCAAACGCTGACAAACTCCGCCAGCCTTCGGTCAGCGACCGGTCGTTAGACTCTCTCCAGCGCGCGGGCAAACGGCGAGCATAAGCACTCCCCGATGTCGCCACGGTCACCCATCCGACCACGCCGAGGAGTGCGGCTCCTGCCACATGGCCTATCAGCCGGGGCGGCTGCCGGCGCTGGCCTGGGCGCGGATCATGGACCCCGCCGCGCTCGCCGATCACTACGGCGACGAGGCATCGCTGCCGGCCGAAACCCTCATCACGATCACGACCTATCTGACCGCCAGGGCCGCCGAGCAGGCGGATGGGCAACGCGCGCAGTTCTTCGCGGTCGGCATACCGGGTGCGGGCCGCTGGGAGGACTGATCCCAGCCGAGCGAGGACGACGGCGGCCGTTCGGATCCGACCGAGTCACATCAAACCTGTCGCGCGAACCACGCCAGATCCGCCGCCGATTGCCGATAGAAGGCGCCATACTCCGCCCACTTGGGCGTGCCCGTCGTCCGTGCCTCGAAATCGATGAGAACGGGGTGTTGTTGCTTGGCGAAGCCGATCGCGTCGTCCTGTCGGCCATGGCGCAAGAATGACGCGAACCCGGTGACGAAGGCCCCCTTGGCGGGGCTGCGCGTCGCCGCGAGCACCTGCGCCATCACGGCGGGATAGAGTTTGAGCAGGGTCTCCGCGTAGGCGCGCAGCACGGGGGCCTGCGCGAGCAAGGCGGCACGCTCGCCATCGAAGTCGGCACGATCGACGATGCGCCGCTGCCGATAGACCACGGGCGCCTGCTCCGAAACGTCGCAGGCCCATCCCTTGCGCGGCACGAGCATGTCCGCCTGATCCTCTTCCCGCCGGTAGGGATAAAAAGGCATGGTGCGACACCGCAGCGGCTTATCCGCCTGAATGGCGCACAAGCCCTCCTCCGACAATGCCGGACAGGGGAAGGACGGCGGCAGATAGGCGGTCGGCGCGATCAAGACCGCGACCTGCTGGCGGTTGGGCAGATGAATGGTCGTTCCAAATGGCGCCGTCAAGTCGAACGCACGGCTGCTGCGAGGGACCGGCGTCCACACCATCGCCAGGGGAAAGCGCCCGGCCTGCGCGAATGCCTCTTCAAGCGTCAGCGGCAGCCATCCGAAACAGCACTTGCCACAGGCGGTGCAGGCGAAGCGCGGCTCCGTCGCACTCTTGTTCGCCACGCGTCCCTCCCCCACCGATCAGGCCCCGCAGCACTTCTTGTATTTCTTGCCGGACCCGCAGGCGCAAAGGTCGTTTCTGCCGACCTTGGAGACCCGCGCGGGTGGCACTTTCGGATTGATCTCGCTGCCTTGATAGAGCCAGATCCCGCCGTCGCGGCGAAATTCCGACAGCTCATGCTGCGCCAGGGTCTTGCCCTGCTGACGGGTGCGAAACACGAATTCCACCTGGCCGGTCTGATCCTCGACCGTGCCGCCGACGACCCGGCGCACCTCCAATCCCAGCCAGGTCGTCTCATCAACGACGCGCTCGGCATCGAGCCGGTTGAAGGCTTGCCGCGCCTCGGGCGTGGCCGTGCGCTCCAGGTGGTCCAGATTCCCGACCACATAGGCCGCGTAGCGCGAGCGCATCAAGGCTTCCGCCGTGGGCGCCGGCTGACCGGCCAGGATTGGCCCGCAACAGGCATCGAATTCGCGGCCAGAACCGCAGACACAATCAGACATTGGTGATTTCCATACTTGACCAGGATGGGGCGAATCCTATCACCGCCCCACTCCATCCCGAGAGTGAACCTGTGTCGAGCCGTCGCCGCCTGTCACAGACCCCCGCGATAGAGCTGCGCTGGCTGCGCCTCGACGTAACGGCGAATCGCGTCCTCGATCGAGAGGACCGGCTCGACCGCCCTCCGCTCCACGACCACAGTGCGGTCGCTTTTCGGGATGTTCATCCGCCGCACCTGGCCAGACCAGGCCCTGCCGAGGATTGGCCGCGCCCGGCTATTGGAAGGGAGACGGCGTGGATCACGGACCTGCATGGCCTGGCTGTTCATCACTGGATGCTCCTGTCGCTGCGGCAAGTAAGGGTCTTCGCCGCCAAGCATCGCGGCATGGGGAGAGCTTAAGGCGCGGCGGCTGACAGAGCCCTGGACGGGTTTGTCAGCAAACGCTCAGCCTCCGCGCCCTGGGACACCACGCGGCCGGCGCCTCGACCCGGCCCAGCGGGAAAGCCTGGGGTGATGTCCAGCAGCGAGGCTTCCCTTCCGGCACCCCTTGAGCGGGAGGGCCGTCCCGAGCGGGGCCAGGATCAGGGGCGACCAACGCCAGGCGGACCGACCGGACCGGCACCAAGCTGACAAATCGCTGACATCCCCGGGCAGGGTTCCGTCAGGGGCGCGCCGCTAATCTCACTCGCCAAGGTGGCCGTGACCCTGCGCGCCCCGCGCTATCTGGGCCACAACCCGGCGGGCGGCGCCATGGTGATCGCCGTCTTGCTGTCGGTCACGACGACCGGCGTCAGCGGGCTGATGCTCTACGGCGCGCAGGAGTTCGCCGGACCTCTCGCCGACCTGGCCACACAGGTGTCCGACGCCACGGCGCACCGGCTTGAGGATGTGCATAGCTTTTTCGCCAACCTCACGCTCGCGCTGGTGATGGCTCACCTGGCCGGCGTGCTCTTTTCCAGCCTATCGCATCGGGAAAACCTGATCGGGGCCATGACCACCGGAAACAAACGGAGAGAAGACTTATGAAACAACGTCAGGCGAAGATCGAGAAATGGCTGCTGCGCAACTGCGGCTGGACCCTCGGGCGCGAATGCACCGCGACCGAAAAGGCCGATTTTCTTGCCTACATCAAGACGCAGTAATCCGGAGACCTGATCGATGAAGCCTTCCAAACCCATTCTTATCCTGCTGGCCATCGGCCTGCTCTCGCTGGGCACCGTCGGCCTGGCTTTCGGCGATGACGACGATGATGACGATGAAGGCCGCGAGGGCGGTCGCGAGGAAAGCGGCTGGATGGAGTCCCGCGCTCCGCTCGCATCCGTCGTCAATGCCACCTACAACACGGAGTGCGGCGCCTGTCACATGGCTTACCAACCGGGGCTGCTGCCACCGCGCGCCTGGGCGGAGATCATGACGCCCGCCGCGCTCGCGAATCACTATGGCGACGACGCCTCCCTGACGGACGACCTGCGTACCGAGATCATCACCTTCCTCGGCGCCAACTCCGCCGATCTGGCCCTGCAGGGCAATCCTCAGCGCGGAGACTCCAGCGGCGCGAACACTGGCGGCGCACGGCCGCGCATCACGGAAACCACCAACTTCAAGCGCGAACATGACAAGATTCCGGCGCGTCTGGTGAAGGACAACCCCGAGGTCGGCAGCCTCAGCCAGTGTAATGCCTGTCACCGCGGGGCCACGGATGGCGACTACAGCGAGCGGCGGATCGACATCCCCGGCCATGGCCCCTGGAAGGATTGAGCCAGGCTAGGCGGTCCACCCCGCGGCCGACGCGGAACGCCCGGAAAGCGACGAAACCGCGTCGGCCGCGACCTTTAGCGGTCGCCGCCGGAACGCTTCCGGTCATTGATGTGCGCGCGCTGTTCATCGGTCAAAACCGCCGCGATGCGCTCGCGCAGCTGCGTCCGGGTCAGTTCCGGATTCGCCTGCTGTTCGTCGAACAGGGCCTTGATCTGGGTGACCTGGTCGTCGGTGAGATCGAGTCGGTCGGTCATCCGGTCCAGATCGCGTTCCATGCGCGTCTGTATCATGTCCTCGCGTTTGGCCCGTTGCGCGTCAGTCAGTACGGCACTGACCTGTTTGCGGGTCTCGATGCGCTGCAAATCGCGTTGGGCTTGTTCGGCCGCCATGATCTTGCGAATCTCCGTTTGCTGCGCCTCGGTCAGATCGAGATCCTTGGCCATCCGCTGGCTGTATGTCTCGGCGCGCTGACCGGGATCCGGACGCCAGCCCTCGTCGGATCGGGCGGACGCCGTGTCGGCTCCCACGAGCGATGCGCCGAGGAGCAGGCCGGTTGCGGCGGTGATGCCCATAAGTCCGGTACGAATGCGATGCTGATTCATGATGAAACTTCCTTGATGGTGTCTGGGATGGTGGCTCGGTTGACATCCGGGCCGATGGGCGTCCCTGCCCGGTCGAGACGCTCTCCGCGTTCCCGCGGAGATTCCGGTAGAGCGCGCTGAGGTCGCTAATCCGCTAACTTGAGGATCAGGTTGTTCTCGACCGAGGTCACGTTCTGGGTGCCGCGGGCCAAGTCCACCGCGCGATCGATCATCAGCTGAGAATCCAGGGTGCCACTCAACGTCACGACACCCTTGGTGGTGGTGACGTGAATCTGAAAGACTTTCAGTGACGAGTCGCGCAGGATGTCCGCCTTGATCTTAGCGGTGATCCCCGCGTCGTCCATGTAATTCCCCGTGCTTTCGGCCTTCTCGCTCAGCGACTCCTTCGCCGCGTCCATCCTGTCGCCGGCTTTTTCAGCCGTTTGATCCATTTTTTTCCCGGCTTCTTCAGCCGTTCCTTCTTGCTGACAGCCGACGAGCCCGACGGCGGCCGACAGGAAGGCAATCAGGAACAGACTCTTCGACGAACTCAATGGCATAGGAGCTGTTTTCATTTTCATGGGCGACTCTTCGTGTTGAATAGTGAAAAGATTTGGCCACGGACCGCCAAATGCGTCATTTGCGCTTACAATCGACCAAGCAGTAAAAGGACTAACACGATGATCAGGATCGTCCCGATCACGCCGCTCGGCGCATACCCCCAACTCCGACTATGCGACCAGGTGGGAATCACGCCCAACAGCAGCAGGATGAGAACGACGAGTAGCACGGTGCCCAGTGAAATAGTCATGACGGCACTCCCGTTGAAGTCATTCAAGCGTTCGATCAAAGGCCATTCCAAGAGGACATAGTCCGAACCCTTGGAATCGCCAACCCGCGCCCGAGGTGAGGGACCATTGCCTCAACGCATCAAGATGACCCCGGCGCTCTCCATCGGTGGGCCTGGGCAAGAACCCGCCACGCGGCGAGCCAGCCTGCCCAAGACCTGTCAACGCGGATCCGCGAATCGATGGATCAGCTTCCGTCCTTGACATCTTCCTTAAGATCGCCAACGCCCGCCTGAACCTTACCGGCGTTCTTTTGGATCTTGCCTTTGATCTCCAGCGATTCATTGCCGACCGCATTGCCGACGACTTCCTTTACCTTGCCTTTCGCTTCTTCGTAGCGGCCTTTGACTTGTTCTTTGTTCATTGAGATGCTCCTGATCGGTGAATTGGGTGTGACCTGAGCGTGGAATGATGTTTCCCATCGCCCAAGCCACAGATTACGCCTCGCGATCGAGCGCGCTCGGTGCGGCATCGCACATAAGCCGATTCATTTTTCTTTGTGCGATACCGTACGGAAAACCCCGGATGTTTTCTTTAATCTGCGCTGAAAGCGTAAAGCCGAGGCATGGACCTGAGGGCTGCCTGTCCGCGTGAGCGGCTGACAACGGATGACTGAGTGAGTCCCGATCTCGCCGGCGGCCAGGACAACGACACTCACTGGAGCCTGACATGCTGTTCAAACAACTGTTCGAGCCGATTTCCAGCACCTACACCTATCTGCTCGGCTGCGAGGAGACCGGTCAGGCGATCCTGATCGATCCGGTGCTGCCCACCTGGCAACGCGACCTCACGGCCATCGCCGAGCTTGGGCTGAAGCTGGTCTGCACGCTCGACACCCACATCCACGCCGATCACATCACGGCGGCGCTGACGCTCAAGCGCGAGTCCGGGAGCCGGATCGCGCATCCCGCCATCGACGCCCTGCCCTGCACCGACGAGCCAGTACGGGAGGGCGCACCGTTAATGGTCGGCGGCATCCGGATCGACCCGCTCTTTACCCCCGGACACACCGACGGCCATCATGCCTATCGCGTCGGCGACCGCGTCTTGACCGGCGATGCGCTCCTGATCGACGGCTGTGGCCGCACCGATTTCCAGAATGGCGATGCGCCCGCGCTCTATCAAAGCGTGCGCGAAACCTTGTTCTCGCTGCCCGATGAGACGCTCGTGTATCCGGCCCATGACTACGAGGGGCGACGGGTGTCGAGCATCGGGCAGGAGAAGATGCGCAACCCGCGCCTCGGTGGCGACCGCTCGCTCGCGGACTTCGTCGTGCTCATGAGCGCGCTGGATCTGGCCTATCCGACCTTCATCGACCATGCGGTGCCGGGCAACCGGGAATGCGGCGTCTGTCCCGCCGACGTGCCGGAGGATCTCCAGCGCTATTGCGAGCGGATGGGTGAGAGTCGCCAGGGTTGAAGCGCGTGTGGTTGAGTCGCGCGTCTTGGCGAAGCGGATGAGGAGGGTTCATGGGCGACTGGTGGCAGGCGGTGATCGATACCCTGGTGGCGGATTTCTCCGATCTTCCGAACGCCGCCGAGGCGGCCCGAATCAGCGTGCGGCTCCTGATCGCGGCGCTGCTCGGGGGGCTGCTCGGCTACGAACGGGAGCAGCAGGGCAAGTCGGCGGGGGTGCGCACGCACATGCTGGTCGCCATCGGCGCGGCCCTGTTCGTGCTCATTCCGCACCAGGCCGGGGTCTCGGAAGTAGAGCTGAGCCGCGTGATCCAGGGTGTGATCGCAGGAGTTGGCTTTCTGGGGGCGGGAACGATCATCAAGGGCGGCGATGAGGAGCATGTGCGTGGTTTGACCACGGCCGCCGGCATCTGGCTGACCGCCGCGATCGGCGTCGCCGCTGGGCTGGGACGCGAGTCATCGGCCATCCTCTGTACCCTGCTCGCCTTGCTGATTCTCTCGCTGGTGCCCAGGGTCGAGCGGTGGCTGGGCCGGCGTCGGGGTTAGCCTCGGCACGAGCCCGGCCGGAAACGATTGGATTCCTCGCCGCGAGGCGAATCACCGAGGACGCGGATGTGATGAAATTCTGGCACAAGATCTTCCCGCTCGGGCATTTCATCATCAGCCTGCTGTTCGTCATCTGTGCCTTCATCCTCATCGTCCTCGCGACCCTGCAACTCTGGCACAGCCTGCAGTTGGATCGAGACCTGTCGCTCATCCAGCGCCTGAATGAGGTACTGGAGAGCATTGCCTTTCTGACCGTCGCCGTGGCCGCCCTGGAATTGGGGCAAACCCTCCTGGAGGAAGAAGTCCAGCGCGAAGCCCATATGAGCGCCCCGACGCGCGTGCGGCGGTTCCTGTCCCGCTTCATGGTCGTGCTGGTCGTGTCGCTCTCGATCGAAACCCTGGTGCTCGTGTTCCGGGTGGGACATGACGCGCCGGAGCAGTTGCCCTACGCAGCCGCCGTGGGGCTCGTCGCGGGGGTTCTGCTGGCGGCCTGGGGTGTGTTCATTCGCTTCAATTGCCGTGCTGAGGAATTGGAGCCGGAAGCGATGGCCCAGGCCAAGCGGGAGGATGAGAAGCTCGAATAAGCCGCTCGCCGGCCTGGTCCACCCGGCACGCGAAAATCCTGCCGCCGTATTCCATTTAATCGGCTTTTCGTTTGAATCCGGTGATCATGCCGCCAATCAGGTTCTCTTGATGCGACAGGCTGGACAACAACACACCAGCCACATGCACGGCAATCAGGACGAGGGTAAGGTTCGCGAAAAATTCGTGACCGTGCTTCAGTGCGTCCCCCCATGACGCCGACAGCCCGCTCATCATGGATGCCCAAGGCCCCGCGGATTCCTGTGCGCCATAGAGCGCCAGGCCGCTCAATCCGGTGGCCGTCACCGCCAACAGTAGGATGACGACCATGGCGCCCGCGGCCGGGTTGTGACCCAGGTAACGCTGGGCGCGGAAGTGCAAGGCATCCTTCAGATAGGCCAGGACTTGGTGTGGTCCGCGCACGAAGTCGGTAAACCGCGCATGCCGGGTGCCGATGACACCCCAGACCAGACGCACGGCGATCAGGGCCAGAACCAGATAACCGGCCCAGACGTGGAGGCCGAGGAATGCGTCATCGACCAGGTAGGCGGTCGCAAATCCGGCGACGAGTGCCCAATGGAAATAGCGCACCAGTGGATCCCAGACGCGCACGCGCTCGGCCGTCTCCGGCGCGAGCGTGTCGAAGGGTGCGATCCCGGCCGGGGCTAAGGCGTGTTTCGTCATCGGCTTGTTCCTCGATAGAGAATGGGGCTCGTCGTCAGGATGGACGCCGAGCCGGGACAATCGAATGAATCGAACGCCTCTCCGGGTTCGGAATGGGAATTCGAATCCTGGGTGCCAGCATAAGCGCCAGACGGAAGACCGCCTGGGAGCGAAAACCGGTCACAGCCGTCCGAGCAACAGCAGCACAAAGAGGATGAGCACCACCAGCCCGATACCACCACTGGGGTAGTAGCCCCAGTTCTTGCTGTGCGGCCAAGCCGGAATGGCGCCGATCAGCATCAGGATCAGCACGATAAACAGAATGCTACTTAGGCTCATGGTCTTCTCCTCAAGGTGGCGGGTGAGTCCGTGACGGCTTGGTTTGGCGGACTCGGTACTTAAACAGCCTAAACAGTTCACCGAGGCAGGTCGGTACGCTGGCGAACACAGCGGCAAGATTTTGACCGCCGGGATCAGGTCGGTGCGCGGCCTACTCCCGCGTCTCATCTTCCTGCTTGGCCAGCGCCATCGCTTCCGGCTCCAATTCCTCCGCACGGCAATTGAAGTGAATCAATATGCCCAACGCCGCCACTAGGACCGCTGCGACGAGGCCCACGGCGGCCTCATAGGGCCAGTGTTCCGGCGCGTCATGTCCCACGCGGAACACGAGCACCGGCGTTTCGATCGAGCGCGGCAGCACCGGCACGAACATGAAGCGGTTCAGGAACCGCCGCACGCGCGCCGGAGCGCTCATGTGCGCCTCGCGCTGGACTTATTTCACGAACAACGCAATCAAAATGATGATCGGAATCGGAATGCCGAGAAAGAACAGCAGAAGTGAACGCATGGTTGTCTCCACAAGTGGAATGGCTGGAGCCGTGGTCAGAGGTCGCGCTGTCGACCGCCGAAAATCGCCGTCAAGCTGGCGATGAAGGCGCCGCTGAGCAGCGCGATGAAGAGCCACAGAGACGCGGAAGCGGACGCCTTGCGCGCGCGGTCGGCGGCGTCCCTGGTGGCCGCCGTGGCATCGGCCAACGGGGCGCCAGGTACAGCGGCGACGGACCCCGTCGCATTCGGATCCGCTCCGAAGAGTGAATCGACGCCGTAGCCCATCGCTCCAGCATCGCGGCCGAAGGTCGCCCGCTCGGACCCGATCGCCGCCGTGGCGACGACGCCCCCAGCCTGATGGCCATTACCGATGATCGACCCGATCACGGACGTCAGCAGCGCGGCGGTCGCCAGCGACGCGACGGCCCAGGCCAGGAAGCCGTGCGCGGTGTCACGGAAATAGACCTCGTCCGCCCGCGCCCCCACCCATCGCGTTCTCAGCCGGCCCGTGAGGTAGCCACCCATGGCGGACGCCACCAGTTGCGTGAAGGTCACCCACAGGATGGTCGAGACACCAAAGGTCGTCGCACTGATCCCGGTGCGTACCCAGGGCGACACGGCGGACAGACCCAAACCAGTTCCCAGGATCAACAGAATCAGGGACAGGGCCGCCATCGCCGTGGCGCCCGCCACGATGGCGCCCCACGACACGGCACTGGCGTGAGCTTGCCGGTGTTCGTGGGAGACGTCGGGCAAGGTGCGTCCACACCCGAATTCGTCAGCGTCAGTGGCCGTGACCGGAAGAAGGTCCATGAGGAGTCTCCAGCGGATTGAGTTCAAGGAACGATGGCACGAGGCGGTGCCGTGCATCGGTACGCCATCGCACGGAAGCGGTAAGAAATTCCCGCAGCCGTCAGCGCGCGGCATCGGTTGCCACCGGTCGTCTTCCTCGGGACGAAGATGCGCCCGGTCTCGCACGGCGGTGGAGACCGCGCCTCTTGCCCTGGACGCGGTTTATGTGCGTTGCCGTACCGAGCGCATTCAGCGCTGGTGTTAGCGTTGCGATCCAGCGATGGGAAACCTTAGGCCACGAGCCTGACCGTCTCGAGGCGACCCGTTAAGGGGCCAAGCCTTAGGCAGTCCATCTGGTGTCCAGGGTCGAGCGGTGGTTGGGCGGACGTCGGAAGTAGCCTCGGCACGTTCCGCTCATACTCCCTGTTGTCGATGATGGAGATGGGCTTGTTCGACCCATCCCATCCTGCGTCGTTTGCTATTTGCTGTATTGCTTTTTAGCCTCGTCCTTACAGCGCGCCTGATCGCCGCCTTCCAGGGTCTCGCACTTTTCCTTTGCCACCGCGTAATTTGCATCGCGTGTTTGCGTGAGCGCTTTCTGGCTCGCTTCCCTTTCCGCGTCTCGCTCCATCACGCCGGCGACCGAGGATGTCTCGTCCGCCTCTGTCTTGGCATCCGATATCGTCATCCGAGCCTCGGCATCGGCCTTCAGGCGAGTCTCAACCGCCTTGGCTTCCTTCACGCAAACATCTTCGTCATTGCCGGACAGTTCATCGCACTTTTCCTCGGCGATCGCGTAGTCGGCTTCGGCCTTGGCAACGAGCACCTTGTAATCGTGCTTGGCCGATGGCTCGTATTTCGCTTCAAGCTCCGCCTCCGCGACCTTCTCTTTACCCTTGGCCTCGGCGCGGCAGATATCCTTCTTGTTACCAGTCAGAGAGTCGCAGTTTGCTTTGTCCGATTTGTATTCATCCCCGATACGGCTTTCGGCGGCCTTGTAAGCCTCTTTCGACAGGGTCTCCGCGATGGTGCCGGCGCTAAAAATCAGGCCGATCGCGGCGGCGATCGCGGTCACGTTGAGATGATTCATGTTCTGTTCCTCGATGCGATGATGGAAGATGTCATAGGCGGATCAACCGCGACAGTGATCTTGGTTATAAACCCTCGCTCATCCATCGCGGACACGCCGAACCCTATTCAAACTGGCACATCATCGTCTGTACGGTAGCACTCATAAGCCAGGGACTGGTGACAAGCAGTGCATCCAGATTCGAGCGGTGACGAATCAATCCTGTTTCAGTCCGTGCGTTGCGCCAGATCGCTCCAGCGCACCAGGGTATCCGTCGTAGCCGCACCAGGCTTCAAAAATAACTAGAGCCTATGCGTGGTACCGCACCGATCGCGCCGGTTGTTGGCTTTAGGGTGATGATTAAGACATGGAATCAATCGTTCCATGCTCAGGTGACGACACACCGGAGCCGGATGGCGAGACCTTCGACGCGAAGATCAAGGTGCTGTCCGAGTCTGTGAAACATCATGTCAAGGAAGAGCGGAACGAGATGTTTCCAAGGGCGAAAGAGTCGAAGCGGGACATGATGGAGCTTGGAGCCCAAATCGCGTCGCGTAAAGAGTAAATTGTCGCGGAACGCTCGCGCCGAGCGTAATCCGTCATGATCAAAGTCGCGCTACCGCGACTTAAATCGGCATATCCGATGGCGGTTGCCATCAGGTGTTGATGCATTCAACGATGTGCCTGCTGCTCATTCATTCAAATGATTTTTTTGGAGACAAACATGAACTACACAGAACGCGATACATACGGCATGTACAAGGGCGAATCTCATGTGCAAGCCGGTGCCGGACCAGGCCCTGAGTTGATGGGGGCCGATACCCTCGTGGGCAATGATGTCCATAACCAAAGCGACGAAAAGCTTGGAGATATCAAAGAGATCATGTTGAACATGCGCAGCGGAGAGATCTCCTACGCGGTCATGTCCTTCGGTGGTTTTCTCGGGATGGGAGAGAAGCTCTTCGCGGTGCCCTGGAGTGCCTTGACGCTCGATACCGAGCATAAGTGCTTCGTGCTGAATGTGGAAAAGGAGCGCCTGGAAAACGCCCCAGGATTCGACAAGGACCAGTGGCCCGACATGGCCGACCCGGAGTGGGCGAAAAACATCCACGCCTATTACGGAACGGAAGCCACCGTGGACGTGCCGCGTCACTAACGCGGGTTGGCCATGGCCTCATCCAGGCGCTGTCTCGGCTGGATGAGGCCCTGTGCCGTTCGCGGCAGGCGCCGCGCCGCCTCGCTGACGGCGCGATGGCGCGATGGCGCCACCGATTCGACCCCTCCAGGAGTCCGAATCATGAGCAAGCGAGGATCAACGAGCGATGCGTCGGAGCCAGCGTCGCCGGGCGCGGACCCCGTGGGCGCTCGAAGCCATGCACATGGTGATGTGGATCATGTCCGACCGCACGCTGCCGCGTTCGCTGCGCATGATCGAAGGGTTCGGCATCCACAGCTTCCGCCTGATCAACGCGGCCGGCGCGTCAACCTTCGTGAAGTTCCACTGGCGCCCCGCGCTTGGTCTGCAATCGACGATTTGGGACGAGGCCGTCAAGATCGCCGGGGCCGATCCAGACTTTCACCGTCGCGACCTGTTCGAATCCCTCACCCAGGGTCGCCCGGCGGAATGGGAATTCGCCGTGCAGTTGTTCACGCAGGAGGAAGCCGATGGCTTTCCCTTCGACCACCTGGACGCGACCAAACTGATCCCGGAGGAACTGGTGCCGTTACAGGTGATCGGGCGCCTGGTGCTGGACCGCTGGCCGGAAAACTTCTTCGCCGACACCGAGCAGGTGGTGTTCTGCCCCTCGCACATCGTGCCCGGTATCGATTTCTCGAACGATCCCTTGCTGCAAGGCCGCCTGTTCTCCTACCTCGACCACCCAACTCTCGCGCCTGGGCTCGCCCAACTTCCACCAGATTCCGGTCAATGCGCCTCAATGCCCCTTTGCCAATCAGCAGCGCGACGGACAGATGCAGATGGACCGGCCGCAAGGGCGGGTCGCCTATGAACCCAGCTCGCTGAAGCCGGACTCACCGCGCGAAGCACCGAACGTCGGCTTTCACACCGCCGCGCTGCCCGAGAACGGCGACAAGGGCCGCATCCGTGCGGAAAGCTTCGCCGACCACTACAGCTAGGCGCGCCAGTTCTACCGCAGCCAGACCGTCCATGAGCAGGCCCAAATCGCCTCGGCGCTGGTCTTCGAGCTGTCGAAGGTCGAGCACGCGCATGTGCCGCGGGCGATGGTCGGCCACTTGCGCCACATCGATGAAGACCTGGCCCGCCGGGTGGCTGACGGACTGGGGTTGGAGTCGCTCCCGAATGCCCCGATGGCGGCGCGGCCGTGCAGGATCTTCCGCCTTCGCCCGCGTTACGAATCATCGGCAAGATGAAGGACAGCCTCGCCGGGCGGGTGATCGGCCTCCTGGTGGCGGATGGCTCCGAGCGCACCACGGTCGAGGCGTTGCGGGCGGCGCCAAGCCCAGCGGGGCGCTGGCGGCGTTGATCGAACAATCCTTCGGCAGTTTCGAGGCGTGCAAGGGCGAATTAGCCAAGGCCGCGACGAGCCAGTTCGGCAGCGGCTGGGTTTGGCTGGCGAAAGACGGCGATCGGCTCGTCGTTACCAAAACCGTCAACGCGGACACACCCATCGCCCACGGCCAGCAGCCCTTGCTCACCCTGGATGTTTGGGAGCACGCCTACTATCTGGATCACGAGAACCGGCGCGTCGACTACGCGACCGCCGTGCTGGACCACTTGATCAACTGGGATTTCGCCGCGAAGAATCTGGAGGCGTGAAGCCCGGCCCTTGACCGAAGCGCTGTCTGACCGCCGTCGGCGAGAACACACCGCCTGGCCAGGCCGCGCAATGAACAAGTTCACGGGCCTCTGTTGGTTAGCGTACCGAACGATCACCGCCATGGGCGCATGGTGCCACTTCCCACCACTCACCGGTTGAACATCATGTCTTATACCTTTCCGATTCCCGCTAACGAAATCCCAGACGCCCCGCTCATCGCCGATGTGTGCGTGGACCAGGACCAATCCAATCTCAGTGCCGTCGCCTGGGGCGCCGTCTTCGCGGGCGCGGCCACGGCCGCCTCGCTGTGGATGATCCTGATGATCCTGGGGGCGGGCCTTGGCCTGTCCTCCATCCCGCTATGGCGGAACGCGGATATCACGACCGGCACCGTCGGTGTCTCCGCCATCGCCTGGCTGGTCTTCAGCACGATCGTCGCCTCGGGCATGGGCGGCTATCTTGCCGGGCGCTTTCGCACCCGCTGGTTGGGCGTGCCGCGCGACGAGGTCTGGTTCCGCGACACCGCCCACGGCTTTCTCGCCTGGTCCGTGTCGGCACTGGTCACCGCCACTCTCCTGACCACCATGATCGGGTCTGTCGTCAGTAACGGGATCCAGGCGGACGCGGCGTATGCCGAATCCATGCCAGGGGCCGAAGTGACGGCGATCCGTGCGAACGGCGGGGGCACGGGCGACCGGCTGAGCTATTACATCGATACGCTCTATCGGACCGACACCACGGACGTACCGCGCTCGGCACCGAGTGCCGCGGCAAGCGCGGAAATTGCTCGCGTCTTCAACAACGGCCTGCACCAGGGTAGCTTGCCAGCGGCGGATATCCGCTATCTCGGGGCGACGGTGGCCGAGCAGACGGGCCTAAGCCAGGACGACGCCCAGATCCGCGTGGCGGATACCTTTGGTCAACTCCAGAGCCGGCTCGGGGAATTGGATGTGAATGAACGCGCCTTGGCGGAACAGGCCCGCAAGACGGCGGCCACCGCCACCATCTGGCTGTTCATCGCGCTGCTGTCCGGCGCCTTCCTCGCCAGTCTGATGGCGATCCTCGGCGGCCGTCAGCGCGACGCCTAAGCATTGGTGCAACCGCTCCAGCCGGCCTAGCTCATAACTCCGGCCCATCGTGTCCCGTGGCGTTGAGCGCCACGGGACATTCCCGACACCACGAGAAACATAGCGATGCGTCTATCCGAGTTCATCCTCTACGATCTCGAAGCCATTCTTCAAGAATGGGAGACGTTCGCCGCATCCTTGCTTGAACCAAATCAACGGATGGATAAAATCGCGTTACGCGATCATGTAAAAGACATACTCAAAGCGATTGCCGTCGATCTCACCGAGCCGCAGACAGAATGGGCGGAAAAGCAAAAGTCGAAGGGTCGTCATGACTTGCTGGACGCGAAAGGCCATGCGTCCATTACGCACGGCAAGGAACGATTGGCGTTAGGGTTCAGCCTGAATGCGGCGGTCGCTGAATATCGAGCACTACGTGCCAGTGTGATACGACGGTGGCAAAAGTCGCTTCTCGATACAGAGATATCGGACGCGGAGATCGGGGATATGATTCGATTTAACGAAGCCATCGATCAGTCCATCAGTCAATCCGCGACCAGTTACACTTTTGAAAAAGAGCAGCAGGCGCGCGTGTTCGATTCGATCCTGTCGTCCTTGCCGGATCTCTGCTTTACCTTCGCGCTCGATACGCGGTTTGCGTATGTCAACAAAGCGGTGAGTGAATTCTTCTCGCGGCCATCGAACCAGATCGTTGGAAAACAGTTTATCGACATTGATCCGCTCAGTGGCATCGAGATTCAGCACCAAATCGAGCACGTCATCCGCGCCAAAACAGAATTGCACGGAGAGATCCATCATCAAAATCCGTCCGGACAGATTCAATTTTTCGACTACCTCTTGGTGCCCGTCATAGACCAGGAAGGCCGCGTCGAAGCCGTTGTCGGAATGGCTCGCAACATGACCGAGCGCAAGCAGCGGGAGGATCGAATCTGGCATGCCGCCAATCATGATCCGTTAACCGACTTGCCCAATCGACGCTTGTTTCTCGACCGTCTGGAACAACAGATGAAGCATGCGGCGCGGATCGGGTCACGCACCGCTCTGTTGTTTATCGACCTCGATTCGTTCAAAGAGGCGAATGATCGATTTGGTCACGAGACGGGGGATCGGTTATTACAGATCGTCGCGGATCGCCTGCGCTTGTGTGTTCGCGAGTCCGATCCTGTGGCGCGCTTCGCCGGTGACGAGTTCTGTATTATTTTGGAGGACTGGATCGACATCCAGTCGATCGAACTGGTGGCCGGCAAAATCCTGACGGCGTTGGCAAGCCCGTTTTCTATTCTCGATCACAGTGTTCGGATTTCCGCCAGCATCGGGATCGCGCTGTCTCCGCGGGATGCCAGCACGCCTGAAGACATGATCAAAAAAGCCGATCAGGCGATGTATAGCGCCAAAATAGCCGGGCGTAATCAATTCCGTTTTTTCTCGCCCCAGGAAGCGGCTTGAGGATGTCTCAAAGATGACCCGGCGCGACTGATCTTCAGTCATCCTCGCGGTGTGTCGTCAGGGTGATCAGGTTGCCGTCGCCGTCCACCTCGGCCTGAAATTCAATGGGATGACAGCAGACGGAGCAGTCCTCAATGTAGTGCTGACTGCCCGCGGAACAGTCCACGACGGTATCGAAGTCTTCACCGCAGTAAGGGCAGTGAACCCGCATGTTTTCAAGCATCCGCGCCTCCCATCAAGGAAATACTCATGCAGGGGCGACACTTAATTCGCCTCTAAAAAACTTTCCGCCATTCAAAGTCGGAGGAAACTTAATTCCCGGAAATTGCCTAATGTTTATCCATTTCAACTTCCAGTTTAGGTCACGCGGCCCGCGATGGACCGTCAAGGATTCCATGGCGAGTCAGCCGTGCATCGGCCTTTGCCGAACCGAACGCCTCATGTGTCGGAGAGCACGGTGTCGAGGTCACGTTTGTGCTCTTCTTCCTGAATCAGGATATCCTCCAGCACGCGCCGCAGACCATATTCCTTGAGTTCCTCGGCTTGGGCGATGCGCTCCCGGTAACGGCTAATGGCCTGGTCCTCGCCCGCCAGATCCTGCTGAAGCATGTCCACGCTGCTGAATGAGGTTTCGCGTTTTTCCACTTCAAGGGACGGAACCCCGCCGAGAAAGGCGATCTGGTCGCTGAGCATCACGGCGTGCTGCATCTCCTCCTGGGCATGGATGAGCAGCTCCTTCTGGATCGAGTCGAACCTGGCGCCCGTGATGGTGGCCGCGTGCTGTATATACTGGATGGCCGACGCATACTCCCATTCCATGTCCTTGTTGAGTTCCTGTAATAGCCTTTCTCGTGAAGTCGTCATGGTTTTTTCCTCGTTGAACTGACGGTGCACCCTTAGCCTGATGCCGCCTCGTTCATGATTTTGATAATCGTGCGCTCGACTTCCTCCGCGATCCCCGCCAACCGCGGAATATTGAACAGGCCCAGCAGCGTCGTTGGCTTCAATGTCGCCAGAAACGTTTGACCGCCCTCCTCATAGAGGGAGATCCGGCAAGGCAAGGCGGTGGAGACGCTCATGTCCTGGTCAAGCACGGCCTTCGCCTGTTGCGGTTGGCAGACCTCGAAGATCAGGCATTCATGCGCAAACGCGATGCCTTTCTTCGCCATGGTTTCCTTTAGGTCATGAACCTGCATGACGCCAAAGTGATTAGCTGCCACGGCAGCCTGCAAGGCGGTGGCCAACTCCGTGACGGTTTTCTCCGTCGTTAATTTGATCAGCATCGATATTCCCTCTTGGTGAAGCGTTCACGTCACAACCCTATGGCGCATACAAGACGCGAATGCGCGATTCTTTCTTCGACAGCCCTTTCACGGCGATGATCAAAACCCGAGGATGACCGGTGGCAGATTGGTTACGGCAACGTCTCCATCGAGCTTCACCGCGATCGGTTGATCGGTAACGATGTTGACCAGTGGTAGCTTGGCGACGGCAACGTCCGCATCAAGCTTCACGGGGATCGGTTTATCGATAACGAGGTAGATCGGAATGGGTTTATCCGTTGAAACATTCAAGTTCACCGTAAGCGGACAACCGGATAAAGCCATCGCGAACAAAATAACGATGACAGCATTCCATTGAATCGCCCGTCGGATAATCTTGTTCATATCGATCCGCACCAGAAAATGACGCGCCCACCTCGATGTCGTCGTTCCCCTCTTAATCCCGATGATCGGAGTCGCAGCGCTCGATCGACGGATGGCGCACCCGGCATAAGGGTAAGGGTTGGCGCGAATATTAGCGGGGCGGGCGATCGCGATCTGTACGCTATCCCACGGAGAACCCTTGGCGCTGACGGCTATTCTCGCGCTACGTTCGTTAGCCCACCGACGGCGAACACTTCGGTATGGATGGCGCGGCCACGGGCCAACTGGCTGAAGTCATGATCCTAGAGCGGCTGTGGGGCGCTACAGTGGCCGCCTCCGGGTCGATACAGACCCCCAGCCGCCCGGTGAGGAGGCGCTGGCACATGCCACTCACTATGGTCTCTATGGGGCTGCTCATCGCCATGCCGATCGTCGGCTATTTTCTCGTCGGCTCGCATGGACACCCGGTTCTTTTCTTCAATACTCAACTTCCCGTCTTGATCGGCGAGAATGAAACCCTCCAATACGCTTTGCGGGGCCTGCATATCCTCGGCGCGATTGCGCTCGTCTTGCTTCTGGCCATGCATATCCTTGGGGCATTGCGTCATGCCTGGGCACTCAGAGACGGTGTGATGGAGAGAATGGTGCCGTCCTTGAACCGAGAGAGCCACGAGCAATCGCGATCGGACAGCGATACCTAGGCTGTTTCATCAATTCTCGTTGCGAGCCAGATGCCGGGTTGTAGGGGCGAATGAATTCGCCCCTACGAGGAGGATGCCGCGTGACATCCGGTCGATTCGAGCCTTGGAACCCTGGCCGGGCGGACGATCCCACCACGAAGACAACTACCGCATACACGCCCACTTCAAGCCGGGGTGGTGCCCCAATCGAGAGGATCGGCGCGTGGAGTGGAGGATGGGCCTCGCCGCGCTCGCCCCATCCTTTTATCTTGAGCCTCGGAGCGTACAGGATGGGCCTCGCTCTCGCTCTGCCCATCCTACGGATTGGAGCACTACCTCAAGCCGGATCTGGTCAGTAGCGCCGGGGCACGCACCCATGCGCGCGATCGTCCAGGAGGCGGGCTTCGGCGACGTCAAGAGGGTGGACGAACCTCAAGGGCGCGTTCGACTTCCATCCTTTACCTTCCGATCGTCCATTCACGCCGGCGTCGGGAGCGCTTCACCCTCACCGAACTGGATGCCGAGCAGGCACCGACGCTCGCCTGGAAGGGGGTGCGCCCAGACGATGGAGCCGGTGTGAAAGGTCAGCTCATCACTGGCGTGCCCGTCGTCCTCGACCGCGAGCCTGATTGGCGTGTTCGCCGGAAAGGTCCGCTCGGCGAGAATCCGCATCCCGTGCGCGCTGATGTCTCGCGACACCGCCTGATAGCGGCTCGGCGCGGTGATGTCACGCGAGGGATCGATCACCTGGAGCCGCACCCCATGGGTGATCGATCGGCGCGGGTCGCGTCGGCGGTCCGCGTCGGGCGCGGCGGACCCGGCCGCCATGGGAGCGGTCGCACCACCCGTCAGCTCAAGGTCGACGCGATTGCGCCCGGCGGCTTTCGCCTGGTACAGGGCGCGATCGGCGCGCTCCAGGAGCGTCTCCAGGGATTCCTGCTCACCCCTCGAACAGGCGATGCCGGCGCTGATGGTGATCGAAACGGGATGTCCGGCGAGCATGATCGGCTGTGTCGCCAACCCCAAGCGGATGCGCTCCACCACCTCATAGGCTTGTTGATCCGTCGTCTCGGGCAGCAGCAACACAAACTCATCGCCGCCCAAGCGCGCGAGGACATCGATCTCGCGGAGCATCTTCCGGCAGAGGTGGGACAAGGCCACTAACGCCTGATCCCCCGCCGCATGTCCATTCGCGTCGTTAATCTGTTTCAAATTATCAAGATCGATCACCGCGACCGCCAGCGCATGCTGGCCACGGCGCGCGCGGTTCAGTTCGCGGTCGGCCACCGTGAAGAAATGACGGCGGTTCGAGATCCCGGTGAGAAAGTCCGTTGTCGCCTGTATCTCGATGGCTTTTTCGAGGCGTTTGCGCTCGGTGATATCGAGGGCATAGCCCGCCAGCAGCGTTCTTCCACCCTGGGAGATGGGGAATTTGATCGAAGAATAGTCACGGCCGCTCCAATGCTCTTCCACGGTTAGTACCTCGCCCTTGGTTACAACAGCCCGATCGTCGGCGCTTATCCTGGCGGCGAGCTCGGGCGGAAACAGCTCCGCCATGGTCTTGCCCGCGATGTCCCGTCCCGCGAGACCAAGCACCTGGCGGAAATTCTCGCTGGCCAGGATGAGGCGGCTCGCGGTGGGCGTCACTTCCTTGAGATAGATGAAAATGGGCGAGTGGCGCATGAACAGCGAGAGCAACTCTTGATTGTCGCGCAGCGCCTTCTCGGACGCCTTGCGCTCACTGATGTCGCTCAGGATGACCCGCCAGAGGGGCGTCTCGTCCGGTCCTTCCGGCCCGAGGCTGGTCCGCACCTGAACCCAAAGGGGTCCATCGTCCGCGCCGCGTAGACGTAGCTCGTAGGACTGAGGCTGGCCTGACTCCAGGAGCGCGCGCCCGCCGCCGTAGTGGATATCCTGATCCTCGGGGAGGATGAAGCGCCTCAGCGGTTGACCGACCAGACCCGCGCGAGGGGTGCGTAACAGCGTGGCGGCAGCGAGGTTGGCCTCTTGGATCAACCCAGCCTCGTCGAGGGTCAGATAGCCCACCGGGGCCAGATCGTAGAGGTCGAAATAGCGCGCGTGCGAGACCTCTAGGGCGGCCTAGGTGCGTCGCAGCTCCTCGTTCTGCAACTCCAGCTCGATCTGGTGCACATCCAGCTCATGGCCCAGCCGCTCGGCCGCCTTCGGTGTAAGGATCCGCTTTCTGGAGGCTTTCCTCTTGACCACAAGCCGTGCCTCGGCCCGCTGGCGGAGGTCTCCCGTCATCGGGGGATGCGTCAGGCTCGTCGATTCCGCCAGGGAGCGGATACACCGCAGATCCTGGATATATTTCCAGAAAGCCGTCGCGGCGGCGCGGGCGTGCTCCTCGCACAGGTCTTCACCGGCGCGCGCGTAGTGGGCGCGAAGGGTATGACTGTGCATGCTTACGAACTTCCTGAGGCCGAGATGGCGATCGGCGAGGATGGCGGCCGTGGTCTCCGGGTCGGAGGAGATATCGCGGCAAATCTTGTCCGGATCAACAATTAGCAACTGGCGCATCGTTTCCATCCTGAGGCGTACTCCGCGACGGTCGTTGGTGTACGACTCTGGCTGGTCCGGTGGATTAAGGGGTCTGTCGGGCGTCGTGCCGGTGGTCGGCGAGACCCCGCCGCCCCCTTGGGGTCTGTTCTTATTCTGTGTTTACTCTGGCCGAGCCACCCGGCCGCGACCTTGATTTCGATCAAGGCTTCGGATTGTTTATCAATCGATACGACTTTGGGCAATCCGTGTATTCGCCAGGTCTAGAGCAGTACCGATTAAGGATGAGACGTTCGCTCGCATGGCGTGTGAAGGCGCCGATTGCCTGGAACGACCATGGCCCTAAGCCACGCTGGCCACGCGCCGGTGCAAAGGCTCCCTCCGAAAGCGGTCGCTCCCGATCGATGTCAATGAACGAAACGGTCATAAGCACCTCACCACGGGGATGGGCGCAGATACCGAAACAGGGTCACGGCCGCCTGGTGAGCCGTGGCCCGGTCCAGCGGGTAGCCACCCGCCTTGGCATAATGCCGGCGGATGGTCTCGCGATGGGTTGACACGAATTCCTCGATCGCAAGATTTCTGTCCCCCATGATCGCTCCAAAGGCACTGAGGTCGGTCTCCAGATCCTTATAGAGAATGGCTGGGTCAAGGTTCGATATCATCGTCGTAAGCATCCATGGCGAAGCGCCTGGATTCAGGCGGTCTAAGTACGGTCGCACACTCGGGAGCCATCGTTGCTCACGAGACGCTGTCGAAAGCGACGGTTCGCATTGACGCGGCATTAGGTTGCGGACGGTTGAAACCGTGCCCATTTTCGATTTCGATCTTGAGCGACGATACGCCTTCGTAATCGACTTCAGCCGCAGGCGCGACCTCATTAAAAGATCACCCTTGGCCGCGATCGCCTGGCGTCAATGAACCGCCCCAACAGGCCATGGAGCCCATCGCATTACGCGGAGACTTGCCTTAATGCCTGTCGAGTAACCAAATCGACTTATTCCTGACGGCAAGAATTCAGAGTAGACATGATACCGAATAATGTCTGTTCGGTAACGCACAGAGATTTCCAGCCTTACCACATACTGGTCGCCGCCGCTGAACCATGACGAATGATATACTTACAAATCAATAGCTTGCAACCAATGATTGGCACTCGCCGACTCACGCAAATCGCTGACCGATTTAGAGATACTCGACATTTCTTGTCGCGACCGCCCCTAATTATTCGGATTTTACCTGACCGACTATATTCAAAAATCAGTAGAAATACTCAATTAACAAGATACTTTCAATGGTTTTTTTTGTGCCAAGCGAACAGACAAGCATGTACATTGTGCGCTAAAATGTGATGGTGCCGGAGCATATTTGAACCTGACCTGACCTGACCTGACCTGACCTGACCTGAATTTCATGATGTAGCGCGGCGGCTCCATGTCTAATGATGACTCGTCCACGGAGGCAAACGCATCCGACGTTCCCACTGATAAGGTGGTAGACCCATCGACAAACGGCCAAGCCTTGCGCCTGTCGGAAGCGCGTTATCGCCGCCTCTTTGAAACCGCGCAGGACGGAATACTGCTCCTCAATGCCGAGACCGCTCAGATCGAGGACGTCAATCCCTTCTTGATCGATATGCTTGGCTATTCCTATGACGAATTCATGGGCAAGAAGCTCTGGGAGATTGGCGTATTTAAAGACACCGCCCTGAGCATCGACATGTTCATCGAATTGAAGGCGACCCGCTTCATTCGATACGACAATCTCCCGCTGGAATGCAAGGACGGGCGACGCATTTCGGTCGAGTATGTCAGCAATGTTTACGACTGCGGCGGGACGGACGTCATTTAGTGCAACATCCGCGACAATACGACGCGCCATCTGGCCGAGATCGCGCTGAGCACGACATCGCGGGCACTCAAAATGCTGAGCGAAAGCAACCTGGCGCTGCTCAGTTCGACGACCGAGCCCGATTTGCTCGCGGAATATTGCCGGATCGCCGTCGAAACCGGCGGCTACCGGATGGCCTCCGTGGTCCTGGCGGACACGGGACCGGACCGGCGTATCCAGGCGATCGCCCTCCATGGTCACGAGGATGGATACGCGGCGGTGGGCCCGCGAACCTGGGCGGAAACAGAGCCGGTCGATGGCCCCATTGGATGCGCGATCCGGTCGGGGCAGGTTCAGTTTTCGGAGGACATTTCCACCGACCCGGTGATGGCACCATGGCGGGCCGAGGCGCTGAAGCGTGGTTACCATTCCCTGATCGCCGTGCCCTTTCCGCTGCCCAGCGAGACCATGGCCTGCCTGATCCTCTATGGCAAGCGACGCGATCTCTGGTCCGGCCCCGAGCGGAAACTCTTGCAGGAAATGGCGGCCGACCTGGCCTTTGGGATCGCCGCCCTGCGCACGGCGGCGGTCAAGGTGCAGTATGAGGCAAACCTGCAAGTCAGCCTGGAGCAAACCATCCAGGTCATCGCCGACACCATTGAAGAGCGCGACGCCTATACCGCCGGACATCAGCGACGGGTGGCGAGCCTCTGCACCCGCATCGCCGAGGAGCTTGGCTTGCCGGCCGATCGCGTGCGTGGCCTGCATCTGGCGGCGACCATTCATGACCTGGGCAAGATCAGCATCCCAGCCGAGATCCTGGCGAAACCCCGGCGCCTGAGCACGATGGAATTCGGACTGATCAAGGAGCATCCGGCCATCGGGTTCGAGATTCTCAAGAAGGTCGTCTTCCCATGGCCGATCGCCACCATCATCCGGCAGCATCACGAGCGGATCGATGGGTCCGGTTATCCGCTGGGTTTGACGGGGGAGGCCATCCTGCTGGAGTCCAAGATCCTCGCCGTCGCCGACGTGGTCGAGGCCATGGCGTCGCACCGCCCCTATCGATCCGCCTTGGGTCTTGAGGCGGCCCTGGACGAAATCACCACGCATCGCGGCCTCACCTTCGACGCCTCCGTGGTGGATGCCTGCCTGCGCGTCTTCCTCGATCGGGGGTACAGCCTTGATGTGTAAGGTGCGCTCCGTGCGCCGTCCGGCAACCAGGGCCAGGGTGTCATCGTCAAGGTCGTGTCCGAGCCTGTCGTGCCCTTGCCGCCGGTGGCCGAGTGGCCGGGCGACTAGCCGGAGGATCGACTAACCTTGCCTTGTACGCCAGCGAACATAAACCGTCTCGGCCGCGCGACGTTACCGACGCCGAAACCCTCGCGGCCCGACGCCCGGCCGATCACTTTATGAAGGCAACGCATGCCCATCCTGCCCAACCCACCGCTCCCGTGCCCGCGACAGAACCATCTGCTCGCCGCCCTGCCCGCGGGTGAATTCGAGCACCTGAGCACGGAGCTGGAATCGGTCCCACTGCCGCTCGGAATGGCCCTCTACGAGCCCGGCGTGGAACTGAGCCATGTCTATTTTCCCACCAACGCCATCGTCTCCCTGCTGTACGTCATGGAGAACGGCGCGTCCGCCGAGATCGCCGTGGTCGGCAACGATGGCATCGTCGGCATCGCCCTCTTCATGGGGGGCGGCACCATGCCGAATCGGGCCGTGGTGCAGAGCGCGGGTCACGCCTATCGCCTGAAGGGACGGCTGCTCAAGCAGGAGTTCGCGCGCTTCGGAGGACGTCGCCACGGTACCTTGCAGCCACTGCTGCTGCGCTACACCATGGCCCTGCTGACCCAGATGGCGCAGACAGCCGTCTGCAATCGTCACCACACGGTGGACCAGCAGCTCTGTCGCTGGCTCCTGCTCAGTCTCGACCGACTACCCGACAACGAGCTGCGCATGACCCAGGAGTTGATCGCCAACATGCTGGGGGTGCGGCGCGAGGGCGTGACCGAGGCGGCCGGAAAGTTGCAAAGCGCTGGGTTGATTCACTACAGCCGGGGTCACATCAACGTGCTGGACCGACCGGGTCTGGAGGCGCGGGTGTGCGAGTGCTACGAGGTGGTGAGGAAAGAATTTCGCCGACTGCTCCCCGATGTGAAACCGCCGTCCTGAGCGCCTGAATTCGGTGACGCGCGGACGAGGCCGCGCGTCATCCGATCAGCGTTTGATCGGCCTGATCTTCGTCCCTTCGGTGCCGAAACTGGCCATGAGTCCCTTCTGACCGAAATTGTGGTTCTTGAGATCGATCACCTGAACGTCGTTGAGAAGAGATCATGCCATGCCAATGAATCGCGTCCACTTCCAGCCGGGCTTGTCGGTGACGGCATCCCATGAGCCGTTTGGCGCCAAGACCCCAGGAGAAGCGGCGCGGGTGGCCGTCGCCGACTGGGCCGTCCGAGATCGAAGACAAGGGTCGCGTGACCAGCCCGCCGGACATGGCCTGAATCGCCGACGCGCTTGGTGGTGGCTGGCCTTGTGCGGCCTGCTTGGGCTGGTGCTTGCCGGTCCAGCCAGCGCCGGCCGAATCCTGGTGCTGGTGCATGGCTACCTGGGAGACTCGGCGACCTGGCGACAGAGCGGGGCGCTGGCGGTGTTGGAGCAGGCGGGCTGGAAGGTCGCCGGAAACTGGCGGTCGACCCCATACGGGGTGTGGCTGGAGCCGTCGGCAAATCCCCCCGGCGAGTTCGCGATCCATACGGTCGACCTACCCTCCACCGCTCCGCTGATGGAGCAGGCGCGCCTGCTCGGCGGGATGCTGGGTGCCATCGCGCAAGGGCACCCAACGGACAGTGTCGACCTCATCGGACATTCGGCCGGCGGCGTGGTGGCCCGACTCGCACTGGTGAACTATGGCGCGGGCCGGGTCACGCGCCTCATCACCATCGCCGCTCCCCACCTGGGCACCGAACGCGCCACGCAGGCCCTGGAGGCGACCGACGATCGCGGGCTCTTTGGCGGCGTCAAGCGCTGGCTCGTTGAGCGCCAGGTGGGAGAGGACATCTATCACACCGTGCAGTCGTCACGCGGGGCGCTCGTGGATCTGGCCCCGCCGATGCCCGGCAACCTGCTGTACTGGCTCAACGCGCGCCAGCACCCGGACATCCATTACGTCGCGGTCATCCGTGGCGGCGGGTACGGAATGCCGGGCGACCAGGCGGTGCCGGCGGCCAGTCAGGATCTGCGCCGGGTCTTCGCGCTGAATCAGCGGGCCGACATCCGGGTCGTGCCCGGCGATCACCTGCTCAGCCGGCAGGATGGACTACTGCTGTCGGAGCTGGTGTCCAAACCTGCCGAGGCCGCCGCGTCCAAGTGAGGCCGCCGCGCGGTGCGCGAAGGCGCCGCCAATCGGCGATCCGCGTCGGGCTTGGCGACCCGGCCGATCCGGGCTTCCGTGCGGAACCGAACGGATGCGACTGGCCCAAAGGCATAGGGTGCGCATTGGACGTCAGGTTGCCGCGCGGAGGATTCATCATGTCGGTCATTCTCGAAGAGTCGATCCGCGCCTGGATGGCGGGAAGCCAAACCCTGCGCGAGCGGATCACCGAGCAAGGCACGGAGCGCTTCCTCGCCGTGCTCGGGTCGACCGAGCCACCGGATCGGGCGCGGGTGGATCGGGCCAGTGCCAGCGCTCGCGATGAGGTCTTCGCCGCCCTGACTGCGGACGCGGTGCTGGATTCCCTGCCGACCGCACCGACCGATGCCGGCGCCCGCGAGGCGTTGCGCAGCCGTTGGCTCAGTCTCAGCCCCGCCTGGAGCCTGCCGCTCCCCGTCTCCGGACCCAGCCTGTCCGCCCAGCGGCTGGCCATCGCCGCCGCCATCGGCAGTCTGCTCGGCATGATGCTGCTGGGTGGATTACTGAACCTGACCCTGGGCATACGCGGGGTGGGGATGCTGATCGGCGGCCCCGCTGGCGCGGCGCTGGCCATGTACGCGGTCGGCCGGCTCACCGAGAGCAAGGCCCTGCGGCGGACGCTCAAGACCCTGCTGGGCGTGGCCTGGACGGCGGACCTGCTGGGTGCCGCTTCGCTCGGACTCGGCGCACTCTGGGGCCGGCTGGCCGGCGTCGGTCTGCTGCGGCGCATTCTTGTCTACGCCGGCGCTGTGTCCCTATTGGCCTTCACCCGTGGCGGTGCCCAGTACGATATCCGCGCCTATCGCCGCTCGGTTCGCGATCTCATCCGCCAGTGGGTCGAGGTCTCCTCGGTCCTGCTCGGCTGTCTGTCCGCCGGACCGGTGACCAGTCACGCCGAGGCGGCGCTGGACGCCGGGCTTGCAAGGGCGATTCAGGATCTGCACCGCTCCGAGGCCGCCAGTCTTCCAGCTGCCGCCGAGGCGCTGCTGCTGGAAGCGCGCCGGATGGGTCTGGAGGGCATCTCAGCGCCGCCGCGCTTCGCAGAGTCCGGGCGCGCAGAGCGCCCGCGCCTGCGCTGGAGCCCGGAACTGGAGGAACGCTATCGACCCTTCGGCCTGATCGAGGACGGCGACACCGTCATCGTCGAGGACGAGCCGGTGATCCAGAATGGCCGCATACTGGAGAAGGGTCATGTCCGCAAACAGCGCTAGCACCGCGCCCATGTCGGCGGACCCCAAGCCGGTCCTGGCCATCGACTTCGGCACCTCCAACACCTATGTCACCAAGTGTCCGGGCGACAAGGAAGATCCGGTCGGCGTGGACTTCGGCGACGGCCGCGACGGCATTGCCACCGCCATCCTCTACCGCGACGACAAGGCCCCATTGATCGGCCACGTCGCGCTGGAGGAGTTTGGCGACGCCGGCGCCGAGCACGCCGACTACCGCCTTCACGCCCAGTTCAAGCCGGATCTGGTCAGCAGCGCCGAGGCCCGTACCGATGCACGCGACTTCCTGGCCGGTCTGCTGGCGCTCGCCCGGCGGCAGAACAAGGACATCGCGCCCTTGCAGCGCCAGGTCATCTTCGGGGTGCCGAGCGAGGCATCCGAGACCTATCGGGAGACCTTGCGCGCCATCGCCCATGAGGCGGGCTTCGGCGAGGTCAAGACGGTGGACGAGCCCAAGGGCGCGCTCTACTTCCATCTCCAGCGCAAGGACATCACCCCCATCGAGGCGCTCAAGGGCGCGCTGGTGGTCGATTTCGGCGGCGGCACCTGCGACTTCGCGCTCGTGGTGCGGGGCGAGATCCTGCACTCCTGGGGCGACATGCACCTGGGCGGACGCCTCTTCGATGACCTCTTCTACCAATGGTTCATCGAGCAGAATCCCGAGGCCGTCGCGGCGATGCGCCGCGAGCGGGCCGAGTTCTTCGTGCTGGCAGTGCGCTGCCGCGAGGTGAAGGAAAAATTCTCTTTGGCCATGGCGCTCGACCCCACGACGGTCTATCGCAAGACCCTGGGCGAATACGGACGTATCGACGCGGTGACCTGGGAGAGCTTCCTGGCGCGCGCGGGCCGCTACCGGCCATCGGAGACCTTTTCCCAATATCTGCGCGCGATGAACCCGCAGGCCGGCGCCCATCTGGACTCCTTCCCCCAAGGAGTCGACCTGCTGGACTGGTTTCGCCAGACCCTGCGTCAGGGGCTGGCGCATGAGCAGGTGCGCCATCAGGATCTGGCCTGCGTCATCCTGACCGGGGGCAGCAGCGCCTGGCCCTTCGTCGCCGACATCGTTGTGGACGAGCTGCGAAAGATCGACCGGTCGCCGCGTCTGGTGCATAGCGACCGACCCTATGTGACCGTGTCCCAGGGGCTCGCCATCGTCCCGGCGCTCCAGCGGCGGCTGGCGGCGACCCAGATCGGCCTGCGCGCAGAGCTGCCGGAGTTCATCGACACCCGCATTGCCCCCTTGATCGAGCGGCGGATGGACGAGGCCGCAAGCCGCATCGCCGAGCTGGTCGCGGTCGGCCTGTTCGACGGGCGGATCGAGCCCATCCTGCGCCGCTTTCGCCAGGAGGGCGGATCGGTCGCGGACCTCAAGTCCAGGCTCACGGAAGACGCCGCCGCCTTCAGGCCGCAGCTCGAAGCCATTGTCACGACCCAGCTCGCCAAGGTGCTCACCGGCGTCGCCGCCGACACCACCGAGCTGATGCAGGACTGGTACCGACAGCACCGCCTCACCGTCGATCAGAGCCTCACCCACGCCGGAACGCCGGTGGACATGGCCGAGGGGCTGCGGCTCGCGGACGTGGATGTCTATGGCGAGATCACGGGCGTCGTCCTGGCGCTGTCCACGACCCTCGTGACCGTCCTGGTCGCCACCATCAGCGGCGGAGCCGGCACCGCGTTCGTCATGTCCGGCCCCCTCGGTTTGCTGGTCGGCGCCCTGATCGGCCTGATCGCCGGCGCCCTGGCGATGCGCTACGGGACCGGCGAGGCCAAACGCCGGGCCGAGCAGTGGGAAGGCGCCCCGCTCTGGCTCCTCGCACGCGCACTCTCCGACACCAAGATCGCCCGCCTGCGCGACGACCTCAAGGGCCAGGTGGCGGACAAGGTAAGCGCCCAATCGGAGCAGGCCAGACAGGAATTGGAAGATCAGATCAGGGAGCGGGTCGAGCGGGAGATCGCGAGCCTGTCGGCGATCAGTCAGATCTGGTGAGCCGGGCTTCGTCTTTGGTTAGCGGGTGACGAGGTGGAATCCCATGGTTATCGCACGATATTCCGGAGTCCCTCGATGATGCGTTTTTGGTTTCTTACGGCCTTCATGTTCTGCGTGGTTTGGAGTCCTGTCATGGCTATCGACGAGCCCCCGTACAGCGTCGTCCGCGCGGACGATACCCTCGAAGTGCGCCACTATGAGCCCTATCTGGTCGCGGAAACCCTGGTCAAGGCGCCGGCCGACGAGGCCGGAAACCAGGGTTTCCGCATCCTGGCCGGATACATCTTCGGCGGAAACAAAGGGGAACGCCGCATCGAGATGACCGCTCCGGTCGCGCTGACACCCACCAAGATCGCGATGACGGCGCCGGTGGCTCAGAGCGCCAGCGTGGGCGGATACCTGATTCAGTTCGCGATGCCCCGCGAATGGACGCTGGAGACCCTGCCGGAGCCGACCGACCCGCGCGTGACGCTGCGCGCGGTTCCGGCTCGAACCATCGCCGTCATCCGCTACACCGGCACCTGGTCCCAGAGCCGCTACGAGGATCACTTGAAAACACTGAAGGACACCCTCGCGCAACGTGGCCAGACCTGGCATGGCGAGCCGGTATGGGCTCGCTATGATCCTCCCTGGAAGCCCTGGTTCCTGCGACGCAATGAGATCTGGCTTGAACTTGATTGAACGCCGAGCGGTTGTTGAGTGACGCTGACCGCCGCGTTCCGATTTCTGATCCGGGTCACCTTGGTTTTCGCGAGGCCGGGGGCGGAGAGGACACATCGTGTTTTCTGCCGCCGACTTCCATGCGCGCATGAAACTCTCGCGATCAGCGGTCAGGTCGTCACGACGAAGATAATCACCGCGCCACTGATGATCAGATAGGCGCCAAACAGCAGGCCGCCGCCCCAGCGATCAACCTTGACCGCCGCAGCCATGCGTGCCGCGTCCTGGCTGAGTTTGGTCGAATAGACCAGCACACCAATTATGGCGATGCCATAGAGATAGGAGAGCAGATAGAGGATGTCGAGCAGGGTCAGGTATTCGATCGTCGGCAGATCATCACCCTGAGTGATCTGCAAGGCGACAATGGTGAAAATGGAAAAGATCGCAATCTGAAACCGCGTATCCACCAGACTCGGATGAAGCAGAAAGACGAAGGACGCACAGATCGTCGCCAGCAGCATCGGCAGCACATTCTTGACGATGGCATTGACGGTGGGTCGGGAGATTCGCAGGTCGATGCGAACACGGGAATACGCGTCGCTGTCGGCGACCCGAGTGTCGCCGAAGTTGGTCGGATGGCGATAGTCATGCACCTGCATGGTCGGCGCCTCATAGTCGAAACCCGGCAATTCCAGCGCCGGATTCGCGCTGACGCGCTCGACCTTGAAGGCGAGACCGGAGACGTCCAGGACCGCGTCTTCCATCTCGATGGTGATGGCCTGTCGGTCGAAAGGATAATGCCGCAGATTGAATTTGTGGCTCATTCGTCCCTCGATATGCATGACCTGGTAACACTGACCGTCCGGCAGGACCTCCGGGTTTTTCCATCGAAACCAGAGATAGAAATCGACCATGTAATTGTGGTTCTTGAGATCGATCGCCTGCACGTCGTTGAGATAGGCGCCGATGGTCACGACCTCCGGCCCGGCTTCCGGCTCGGCGGCGGCAACTCCTGGATCCGGCGCGGCGCCGGTCTGTTCCTGAGCGAAAGCGGTCATTCCGGCAAGGTTCATCAACAGAGGAAGGCCACCCAGGCAGGCCATCAGGATGGCGGTCGCCAACCCGCGCGCCGTGCGTTCCATCATGAAGGCCATCTCGGCTTCCTCTCGTGCTTTGTTTGTATGATGTAGACCGTGCAGAATGGTAACGCCTTCGCGGGACTTCACCGCACTGGCCCCTTCGGACCGATCGGGACAGGCTAAGACGAGTCAGACTAGCCTCAAGATTGCCGTCACAGGTTTCACACCGGGCGACATCCTGGTCAGCCCGGATTGAAAACAACACACTCACCCAGATTAAGAGTCAGGCGGAATGAGCAACCAACAGGTTCCCATGCTGAAACACTGGGCCGTTGTCGCGGCGCTGTTGATCGGAACGGCGGCGGGCGCACAGGCCGCCAGCTACTCGAATCTCTACATCTTTGGCGACAGCCTCAGCGACTCGGGCACCTTCGGGCCGCGGCTCGGTGCCGGTCGGACCGATCGCTTCACCACCAAACCCGGAACCGTCTGGGGGGAGAACCTTGGCTCCAGCTACGGTTTGTCGGTCACGCCAGCCTATACGGCGATGCCAGGAGCGGACGGAGTGCTCCTCTTTCCCCTGAATGCCAGCGGCAACAACCTGGCCGTGGGTGACGCGCGCATCAATGCCGAGCCGCCGAACGTCGCGGCCGCCGTGAATCTGCCGTCGGTGAGCACCCAGGTGACCGGCTTTCTGGGACGCGGGTCTGTCGATTCAAAGGCGCTTCATGCGCTCTGGGCGGGCGGGAACGATGTCTTTGCCCAGTTCGTTTCAAACGGCGGTGCGATGCCATCGGCGACGGCCCAATCGGCTATTGCGACAGCAGCGAACGATCTAACAGCACAGGTGACGCGCCTGCAATCGGCTGGGGCGCGCAACCTGATCGTGATCGGATTGATGGACACCGCCACGGCGCCCTTTGGACTATCCGCGTCGGAATCCGACCAGGCGCAGCTCAGAAACCTCAAGGCAACGTTCGACACCAGCTTGATCGCGGGCCTGACCGGCAAGAATCTGATCTATTTCGATACCGGCAAGCTGATCGGCACCATCCGCGCCAACCCATTGGCTTACGGATTCACCAACACGACGGATCGCGCCTGCGGTGCGGTCGATGCGCTGCACTGCCAGGCACCCGCCAACGGACACATGTACGCGGACGACAAACACCCGTCGACCCTTTTCCACAAAGTGGTTTCAGACTGGGTCTATACCTCGCTGGAGGGAGCGAACCGCATGGGCCTGCTGTCGCAGGTGGCTTTGTCGCGCTCCAGCGCGCAATGGCGCGCGATCGATGCCCGGATGCAGGAATTCCAGAACTTCGGCGATCAAGGTCAGGGGGTTTTTGTCACCGGCGACTATGCCGCGTCCGACCTGGATGCGTCAGCCGGTGTGCCGTCGGCGGATGGCGACGGTGGCAGCCTGGTCGTGGGTTATGAGAAGGCGTTCACCGACCAACTTTTTGGCGGCGTGACCCTGGGTTACGGCAACGCACCCTTCGATCTGGGCGATCATCAGGGCAGGGTCGAATACGACGAGTGGGCCTTGTCCGCCTTCGGTTCGCACACCTTCGGGGCCTTTTACGCCAACGCCCTAGCGACTTACTCCTGGCTCGATTTCGAGAGCAGGCGCAACATCGCGCTCGGCCCCTTCACCACCCGCGAACGCGGCGACACCGACGGCGACCGGTTCGGCGTGAAAGGGCAGCTCGGCTACAACCTCGTCAGCGGCAACCTCGTCCATGGTCCACTGATCGGTCTGGCGTGGGAGCGTATCCATGTCGACGGCTTCAGCGAAGCATCGAACAGCGTTACCGCCATGACCTTTGGCGATCAGACCCGCGAGTCGCTGCGCTCGCGCATCGGCTGGCAGATCGCCGCCGAGACCCATTGGTCGGGCATGGCCCTGCGGCCCTATGCCCAGCTCACCTACGACTACGAGCACCTCGACGATGAGCGCCGCTACCGCGCCGGCTTTGTTGGCGGACGCTCCGCCCTGGAGATCGAGACGGCGAACGAGACCGGCGGCTATGGCACCCTCCTCGTTGGCGTCACCACCGAGCTGACCAAGACCTTGAGTCTTGGCATTGGTGCTTCGACGACGATCGACCACCCGACCGGACAAGACTCGGCGATCAATGTGACGCTGGCCGCCGCGCTCTGATCCGGGTCACCTTTCACCCCAGGAGAAAACGATGAACAGTTTCAGAAAATCCGCCCTCGGCCTCGCGCTTGCTGGATCATTGCTCGGTGGCGGACTGTGCGCCGCCGAGTCCGAGATCCCCAATCTGGTCGGAACCTGGGTCGTTGAAGCGGAAGGCGGTGTCCTCGCCAAGGGGCCGGACATCAGGGAAGAAACCCATCACCGTGGCGAATTCAGCACGCTCAAAGCGGAAGCGGTGGTTACCAAGCAGCAAGGTCGCGTGCTGCATGGCGTTTTCACCGCCCCGCGCGCGACCGAAAAATTCATCGCCGTGATCGGCCTGGATAACAAGACGCTTGCGTTTGCCGATGAGGATGGCTTCTTGGACGGAGAAATCGTCAACGATGACCGGCTCAATGTGATCTATCGGCATAGCACCGCGACCGATACCGTTGTCGGTGTTGGAACCTGGACCAGGAAGAAATAGACCGTCCATTCACCACCACGGGGAATGCGGCAATGATCAAGGCCGGCGCGGACATTGAACGGATCCCGCGTGGCCTTCGCTGGGCGGAGCCAGATCGACCATCACCACCCCGGCTGACCGGGCATTGCGCGCCTCACGGCGCGAAGGAGTCATCTTCATGAGCCACTATCGGATCGCTGTTATTGTCGGCAGCCTTCGCCGCGATTCCTTCAATCGCAAGCTGGCGGAGGCCATCGTGAAACTGGCGCCACCGGCGTTTTCGTTCAGCCAGGTGCGGATCGACGACCTACCGCTCTACAACCAGGACGATGACGCGAATCCGGCCGCGTCCGTCACGCGGCTGAAGGCCGAGATCGCGGCGGCTCGGGGCCTTCTATTCGTCACGCCCGAATACAACCGGTCGATCCCCGGCGTGCTCAAGAACGCGATCGATCATGCCTCGCGCCCCTATGGTCAGAGCGCCTGGGCCGGCAAGCCCGCCGGGGTGCTGGGGGTTTCGGTCGGCGCCATGGGCACCGCGCTGGCGCAACAGCATCTGCGCAACATGCTCGCCTATCTGGATGTGCCGACCCTGGGCCAGCCGGAAGCCTTCATCCAGGCCAAGGATGAGCTGTTCGATGCGGCCGGCGACATCGGCGCGGACAGCCTGGGTTTCCTGCAAGGCTGGATGGACCGCTATGTCGCCTGGGTCACCAGGCACGCGGCTTGATCGCGGCGCCATGACCGGGTCGCGACACCACACCGAACGCCATCGCACCGACCGCATCGGCTGGCTGCGGGCCGCCGTGCTCGGCGCGAACGACGGCATCGTCTCGACCGCCAGTCTGCTGGTCGGCGTGGCGGCGGCCAGTGCCAGTCACGGTAACATTCTGCTGACCGGGGTCGCGGGACTGGTGGCCGGCGCCATGTCGATGGCCGCCGGCGAGTATGTCTCGGTCCATTCGCAGGCCGACACCGAGCAAGCCGACCTGGCGCGCGAGCGCGCCGAGCTCGAACAGAATCACCCCGCGGAATGCCGTGAACTGGCGGCCATCTATGTCGCGCGCGGGCTTGAACCGAATCTCGCGGAGCAAGTGGCGGAGCAGCTGATGGCGCACGATGCCCTCGGTGCCCATGCGCGCGATGAACTCGGCATCTCCGAGACCCTCGGCGCGCGCCCGATTCAGGCCGCCCTGGCGTCGGCCGCCAGTTTCGCGGTCGGCGCGGCGCTGCCGCTGAGCGTGACGGCCCTGGCGCCCGAGCCGATCCTGATTCCCTGGATCTCGGGTGCCTCGCTCGCTTCGCTGGCCTTGTTGGGTGCCATCGCCGCCCGTGTCGGCGGTGCCAGTGTCCTGATCGGCGCCTGGCGGGTCACCTTCTGGGGAGCGCTGGCGATGGCCATCACGGCCGGCGTGGGTGCCGCGTTCGGTGGCGCTATTTGATCGCTCGCCGTCACGCCGGAAACCGGAATGAAGCCTCATCCCCCGAGGCATTACATTGATGTGGAACGGGGCGAACCCTGTAGCGGCTGACTCGATCCAAGGCTGATCGCGCGATTGTCCGGAATACGTCGATGATTCGTTTTCGTTTTCGGTTTCGGTTTCCGGCTCGGACGTTGTCATCGGGCACTCAATAGCGCCCGCCGGACTTCAACAAATAATTACGCAGATCTTCATCCTCAAGGCGCAAGCGCGCCAATGTGGCGTGGGTGATGAGAACGAAGGCACGCATCACTTTATAGAGTAAACGAGGATGACCCTCCTCCATGGCTTCCAAGGCGGCGGACTCCAAGGTCAGAACCGTGCTGTCGCCGACGGAGCGCAACCCAAAGACGTAAGCCGAGCCGTCGATGAAACTACGTGTCCCAACGCATTCACCGACGTGCATCTGATAGAGGATCTCTTCGTTACCCGCGCGCTCCCGATAGAATTGGATGGCGCCAGCCGCTTGAAGGAATAGGGTCTGGCACAGATCCCCTTCGGCGACCAGTACCTCACCATCGCACAGCGTCCTTACCCCCATCCGGTCCGCGAGCGCCTGCGTTTCGCCTTCATCGAGCTCGGCCGTTAGGAGTGAGCGTCGAAGCGCTTCCAGCTTGTCTATTTCATTCATCGATCCGTTACCTCTGGTGGCCATGGGAAGGACATGACGGACACCTTCCGCCCGCGCGTCCTCGGCCAGAGTCAGTTCAGGCATGCCGCGTCATGTCAATGAGACCAAGGCCAGCGTGAAATGCGTCGATCGATGCCCGCGCGCGTGGAACTTAGGATGCCCACCCCTTCGCCGGGAAGAATAGGCGCAGGATCGAGGGCGGTCGGTACGCTAACGCACCGAGGGATGGAACGCGGGCCTTGATCATCGTTTCGGCCATCGACGACGTCGAGGGACGATTCCGACCTGATCGTCCTGGGATCGCCGAGTGGCACTCGGCCCTCCGGCCGCTAGGCCGGAGAAAAGCGCCGAGTGCCACTCGACGATCCCAGAAGCGGCTCGATGCCAAGTGGCCGGAACGATGATCGACGCCGGAACGCGTTGGCTTTGCGCGATACCGGTCTCGAAGAATGCGTGCGATAGCGTACAGACGGAATGACTCTACCGAGCTAGGTTGAGCCAAAGGAGCCCAAGAGCCTCTCGACACCAGCGACGGCCGTCTGCCCTCCCCTTCTCACGGCGTTCGCACGACCGCAGTGTGGCACTTGCCGCTTTCCACTGAGCTCATGCCCCGTCGCAAGCCACCAGCCGGAGGTTTGATGGAATTCAAGGATTATTACGCGGTGCTCGGACTGGAGCGCACGGTCGCTCAGGATGAGATCAAGCGTGCCTATCGCAAGCTGGCGCGCAAATATCACCCCGACGTCAGCAAGGAGCCGGATGCCGAGGCGCGCTTCAAGGAGGTGGCCGAGGCGTATGAGGCACTGAAGGATGTCGAGAAGCGGGCGGCCTACGACGATGTGGGGAACCGCTACAAGCACGGTCAGGAGTTCAACCCTCCTCCGGAATGGAACAGCGGTTTCGAGTTCAGTGGCGGCGCCGAGGGCGACGGCCACGACTTCAGTCGCAGCGATTTCTTCGAATCGCTCTTCGGGCACCAACCGGCCGGCGCGCGCGGCTCGCGTGGGCGAGGCCAGCGGGCGGGCGAGGACCATCACGCCAAGGTGCGGATCGACCTGCAAGACGCCTATCGCGGCGGTCGCCGTAGCATCTCGCTGCGCGTCCCTCGGATCGATGCGAACGGACGCGCGAGCATCGAGGAGCGGCACCTGGAGGTGAACATTCCCAAGGGCATCCGCGACGGACAACACCTGCGACTCGCCGGCCAGGGCGGACCCGGACAGGGTGAGGCGCCGGCGGGTGACCTCTACCTTGAGATCGAGTTCGCGCCGCACCCGGATTTTCGGCTCGACGGCCGCGACATCTACCTCGATCTGCCGGTCACCCCTTGGGAAGCGGCCCTTGGTGCCGGCGTCACCGTCCAGACCCCTGATGGCAGTGTCCAACTGACCGTACCGCCCGGCTCGTCGCCGGGCCGCAAGCTGCGCCTCAAAGGCCGGGGGCTTCCGAGCGTTCCCCCTGGCGATCTCTATGCGGTGCTGTCGATTCGGCTGCCGCCGGCCGATACGGAGATGGCGCAAGACGCCTACCGCCGCATGGCCGAGGCGTTCGGCGACTTCCAACCGCGACCCGCCGTGGAGGTTTGATGTCGATGAACAGAATCAACAGGACCGAGACCCCCTGCGTCATTGTCGAGGAGGAGGTCCAATTCACGCTGATCGAGCTGAGCCAGGTGTGTCGGACCGAGGTCGATCAACTGATGGAACTGGTCATGGAAGGCGTGCTGACGCCGAGCGGCGAGGATCCAGAGCGTTGGCGTTTCGGCGGCACGACGCTTAGACGCGCGCGGGTGGCGTTGCGTCTCACGCGCGATCTGGAATTGAACGCGGCTGGCACGGCCCTGGTGCTCGACCTGCTCGATGAGATCGAGGCGCTCCGGTCACGCCTTCGGCGCCTGGGCGGCGACTGAGGCTCGGCCCCGGCGATCCTCCCGGGCGATGCCGCCAAGCGGTTTCCGAACCATGGTCAGGCTTACCTCAACGCGCCACATCGAGATGCCTGATTTCAAGCATGGAGCGCGATTCCTTGCGATTGTCCGGCGATTTGCTCCCTGGAGCGGAGCGTGCGAAAGCCCTCGCCGCCTTGTCCAACTGGCTCAAGCTGTCGCCACCATAGACCGAGTCAGCGCGGGTCCGCGCGTGTTACGAGGTGGTCAGGAAGGCCAAGGCCAAGGCCATCGGGGGGGGCCATGCGCCAGCAGGATCGGTCCGCCGCGCCCAGTCGGGGTGAGGAACTCGTGCTTATGTTTGCTAGAGCACCGACAGCGTTGGTCCGCCAGTCCATGGTGGCCACATCAGGATGAAGCGTCGCACCACTCCAGGCCATTCGAACCCGGCCAGGAGATCAACGATCAAGCCCACTTCTGATTGGCCCTGCGGTGGTCATCGCCAGTTCAGCGACGCTGATCAGGGGCGCCGCCAACGGCTTTACCTGTCACCCTGGAGACAACACCATGAAATTTTCGATCATCTGCGCCGCCGTTGTGATGGCGCTTGGATTGAGTGCCTGCACTGGACCTCAAGGTCCGGCCGGGGCTCAAGGTGTTACCGGGCAGACCGGGCGGACCGGCGCGGATACCCTGATTGTTTCTCCGACGGAGAAAAAAACGACCACCGTTGACACGGTGATCACGGCGCCAGCGCGCCCGACGACAACGACGACCACGACTCGCAGATACGATGCGTATTAATGGGTTGTAGTTTTAAGGTGATTTCCTGAAAACCCGATACCCAATGAAAGATCGTTAATGGACAGGATTTCGCAGGATGGACAGGATTCAAAAACTGCTGTTTTTCATCCTGTCAATCTTGAAACATCCTGTTAATCCTGTCGATTTCGAAGCCTTGGGTCTTGGGTCACGCCTTCGGCGCCTGGGCGGCGACTGAACCACGGCCCGGACCATCCCCCTGGGCGATGCGGACAATCTTGTCCGCGATCGCTTCCGGTGAGAGCACGAAATCGATACACCCGGTGGCGATGGCGCTCTCGGGCATATCCGGCTGCGCGGCGGTGTCGAGCCGTTGCGCGATGGTGATGCCGCCCACCTCTTGAATCCCGCACAGCGCCTCGGCGCCATCGCCATCGTAGCCAGAGACGATGACCGCGATGAGCTGGCCATCCCAATGCTGGGTGAGCGAACGCAGAAAGACCGTGATCACGTCCGGCCATCCCCTCGGCTTCGAGATCGGCTGGAGACGGAATTCGCCATCGAATACGTGCAGGTCGCGCTGCGACGGGATGATGAAGACCCGGTTCGGCTGAATGAGCAGACGTTCACTGATCAGCTCGACCGGCATCGTCGTGACGTTCGGGAGAATCTCGTGCAGATGGGTGGCGACGGTTCGCAGGTGATTCACGATGACGATCGCGACCCCCATGTCGTTGGGCAGATGGCGCAGCAGCCGGGTATAGGCATCGAGACCCCCGGCCGAGCCGCCGACACAGACGATCGGGAAATCGGTTTCAAAACGCTTGGTATTCATCTGATGGGTCCGGTGGGTGACGGTGGTGCCTGCGTCGGGCCAGACCCTTTCGGATCCAGGGCCAGCAAACGCCACGGGAGGCGGCGGCCTAAGTTCGCTAGCGCACTGAAGCGCCCGGCCCTTCCGGCGTAGATTAAGTCATCCCAGGTGCATTCGCCGAGACCGCGCGCCGCCGGCGAGCGTAAGCGGCCAGACCCGAGGCCGTCGATCGGGAACGGAGGCACGCTGGACTGACCGGCCGCTATGCAACGCCAACCGATGGCCAAGACAACAGGTGATGATGATGAATAAGCTTTTAACACTAATGTTGCTGATCACGATCAGCGGATTGTTCGGCTGCAACACCATGGAAGGCGCCGGCAAGGATATTCAGCGCGGCGGTGATGCCGTGAGCGATACGGCAAGAGACGTCAAGAAGGATATGTGAAGCGGCGTGCCGCGCATGCACACCGCTAGCAACGCCAGGAAGCCAACCGTGACGGACGCGATCGGTGCCAGGGATGGCTCGCGTGTCTCTCGCCGCGATGGAGGTCGGGTTTGATGCCGCCTGAGGCTCTCGATGCCCTGCTCGCCGATCTGGCTGGATGGCCCTGGATGTGGGGCGCGGACGCCGTGGGCTTCGCGCTCCTGATCGGCTATCAGCTCTTTGTGAGCTGGCTCGCGCGCCGTCATCCCGAGCGCACCCACCAGGGCCGCTCCAACCGGCTGCGCCGGGCCTGGATCGAGGCCGTGCGCGGCGGCGGCAAGGACAACTTGGCGATCCAGACCCTGCGCAACTGGGTGATGTCCGCCGCTATGTTTGCCTCGACCTGCATGCTGATCAGCCTGGGCATCATGGGCGTGACCTTCGGCGGAATCGATCTGGCCGATCTGTCGCAGGCGCTGAGCGCGGCACCGAGCGGACCGGATCTGGTGCGCGTCAAACTGCTGTTGCTCGCGGCACTCTTCTTCGCCGGCTTCATGTCCTTCCTGTTGGCGCTGCGGTACTACAACCAGGGCGGTTTCGTCATCAATCTGCCGGACGGTTTCTTCAACGGTCCAGCGATCGACCCCATCGCCGAGACCCTCGATCGCGCCGGCCGCCACTACAACCAGGGCACCCGGGTCTTCATCCTGGCCGTGCCCTTCGTGCTCTGGCTGATCGGTCCGGACTGGCTCCTGGGCGGTGCCCTGGCCGCCATCCTCTTGCTCTATCGCTTCGATGTTCACGACGACCGCGCGCTGGCGCCTGCGGCGGCGCTTCCCAGCGGGCTCGCCGTCGGTGCGCCGCACGCGCTGCCGGCCGAGGAGGTCTTGCAAGCGCTGCGCAGCCGACTCGACGGACTGTCAGCCGCCGAGGCAGCCACGCGCCTCGCGCTCGTCGGTCCCAATCGGCTGCCCAGCCCGGCGCGAGCCGGTCCGATCAGACGCTTCCTCAGGCATTTCCACGACAGCCTCATTTACATCCTGCTCGCCGGCGCGGTGGTGACGGCGCTCATGGGTCACTGGGTCGATACCTGGGTCATCCTGGCGGTGACGGTCATCAATGCCGTCATCGGCTTCATCCAGGAGGGCAAGGCCGAGCAGGCGCTGGCGGGCATCCGCAAGATGCTCGCGCTGCACGCCCAGTGCCGGCGCGATGGCCAATGGGTGCTGATCGACTCGGCCGATCTGGTGCCGGGCGACCTGGTGCGACTGCGCGCCGGCGACCGTGTCCCCGCCGATCTGCGTCTGTGTGAATCGGCGAGTCTACGCATCGACGAGTCCGCGCTGACCGGCGAGTCGGTACCCGCCGACAAGTGGACCGATCCGGTGGATCTGGCGGCGGGGATCGGCGACCGGCGGGGCATGGCTTACTCCGGCACCCTGGTCGCGGGCGGCGCCGGGCTGGGTGTGGTCACGGGCACCGGGCCGGCCACGGAGCTGGGCCGCATCGGCCGCCTGATCGCGGAGGTGCAGACGCTGGCGACCCCGCTGACCCGGCGGATGACCGCCTTCGGCCGGGTGCTCTCCTTGGTGATCCTCGCCATGGCGGCGGGGATGTTCCTGATCGGCTGGCGGCTGCACGGCCTTCCGCTGGGCGAGCTGGTCATGGCCGTGATCGGTTTTGCCGTGGCTGCCATCCCGGAGGGTCTGCCGGCCATTCTGACCATCACCCTGGCGCTGGGCGTGCAGCGGATGGCGCGGCGCAATGCCATCACCCGTCGGCTCCCGGCGGTGGAGACCCTGGGCTCGGTCACCGTCATCTGCACCGACAAGACCGGCACCCTCACCCGCAACGAGATGACCGCGCGCCATCTGGTCACCCGCGTCGCTCAGTACGAGGTGACGGGGATCGGTTATGCCCCGGACGGTCAGGTCCGATGGAACGGGCAAGCCGTTGTGCTCGCCGAGACCCCGGACCTGCTTGCCTTGGTCGAGGTTATGGCCCGCTGCAACGATGCCCACATCGCCGAGGAGGACGGCCACTGGAAGGTGATCGGCGAGCCGACCGAGGGCGCGCTGCGTACCCTCGCGCACAAGGCCGGTTTCGCGTCGGGCGACGCCCGGCGCCTGGCGGTCATCCCTTTCGATTCAACCCGCAAGCTCATGGCGACGCTCGACCAGAGGCCGGAGTCAGCGCCAGGACAGACGCGGCGGCTGCTGGTCAAGGGCGCGCCGGGTCCAGTGATGCGGCTCTGCACCGAGCAGCGCGGCGTCGACGGCGGTCGCGAGCCGCTGGATCTGGCGTTCTGGGAGGATCAGATCGCCTCACTCAGCGCCGATGGGCTGCGCGTGCTGGCCGCCGCCGTGGGTGCTGCGGCGGACGACAAGAGCGATCTCACGCCTGCGGACCTCGATGGCGGGCTGCTGTTCCTGGGGCTGGTCGGCATCCTTGACCCGCCGCGCCCGGAGGCGGTCGCCGCCATCGCCGCCTTCCGACAGGCCGGCATCCGGGTCAAGATGATCACTGGCGATCATCCCGGCACCGCGATCGCCATCGCGCGGGAGATGGGCATCGGCAATGGCCACCGCGCCGTCACCGGGGCCGAGCTGGAGGCCGCCGACGAGGCGGCGCTGCGCCGCATCGTCCAGGACCATGATGTCTTCGCCCGCACCAGCCCGGAGCACAAGCTGCGGCTGGTGCAGGCGCTCCAGGCCAATGGCGAGGTGGTCGCCATGACCGGCGACGGGGTCAACGACGCTCCCGCGCTCAAGCGCGCCGATGTCGGCGTGTCCATGGGCATCAAGGGAACCGAGGCGACCAAGGAGGCGGCCGCCATCGTGCTGGCCGACGACAACTTCGCCTCCATCGAGCAGGCGGTGGAGCAGGGCCGCACCATCTACGACAACCTGCGCAAATCCATCCTCTTCCTGCTGCCGACCAATGGCGCCCAGGCGCTGGTCATCCTGGTCGCGGTGCTGTTCGGCTTCGCCCTGCCGCTCTCGCCGGTGCAGATCCTCTGGGTCAATCTGGTGGTCGCCGTGACCCTATCGCTCGCGCTCGCCTTCGAGCCCGCCGAGCCGGGGCTGATGCAGCGCCCGCCGCGCCGACCCGATGCGCCCATCCTCGGCGGCTGGCTGCTGTGGCGCATGGTCCTGGTCTCGCTGCTGATCGGCGCGGCCACCATCGCCATCTTCCTTTTCGAGCAGGACCAGGGCTACCCCATCGCCTCGGCTCGGACCATGGCCGTCAACACCCTAGTGCTGGGGCAGGTCTTCTTCCTCTTCAACTGTCGCTCGCTCGACGCATCGAGCCTGAGGCCGCGTCTGTGGCTGACCAATCCGGCGGTCTGGATCGCGGTCGGGGTGCTCGCCCTGCTGCAAGCCCTCTTCGTCTATGCGCCCTTCATGAACGCCTGGTTCCACACCGCGCCCCTGGCCGGGCGCGATTGGCTGCTGCCGGTTGGGCTCGGCACGGGGATCTTTCTGCTGGTCGAGATCGAGAAGGCGATCGGCCGGTGGCTCGCGACGGCCCCGGTCCCGGAAAAGAGCGAGGGAGGCATCGAGTCAGTCTGAACACATTTTCTCAGGACTTCCCATCCGCCAAGCGCGGACGGGAAGGACCGGAGCCGCGACCCGATCCCAACCGATCCCGCCACGAACCGATCCGGCACGGAGGCCGCGTTCTATCCTCAACCACTGGAGCATCCGTTATGCATTTCGATATCACCAAACCCAACGTCGGCACCATCGACCGTCTGATTCGCGCGCTTGTCGGCGTCCTCCTGATCGTCGCCGTCTTTCGCGGCAGTAGCTGGATCGGCGGAGTGATCGGCGCGGTGCTGCTCGCCACCGCTTACTTCCGCTTCTGCCCGGCCTACACCATCTTCGACTTCAGCTCGAACAAGGACGAGGCCCCTGTGAGCAAATAGGTCGTCAGGCCACCCACCAACCGGGCCATCAGCCCCGGTGGTGTTATGAGGTTATCCGCACGACCGCATCGGGCCGATCGACGCCATCGAACCCTTGCGGGAGATCGTCCGCGCACGGGTCTTGGAAGTGCCCCGAGGTGGCTCCAATGCCGGCGGGGACGAATGGATTGACCGCGTTGGTGGCGCGGATGTCGGGGCGAATGAATTCGCCCCTGCAAGGATGCCGCGCGTCGATCCGAGCCTCAGCGAAGATACGCCTTCGTGACGTATTGCAGCACCATGCGCTGGGTATTGAAAAACGAACCGTTGAGTGCGATCGCGTGACGCATGAAGTCAATAAACCGCTCCTGGTCGCTGTAGAACAGCGGGGCAATCTCAATCGAGAAATAGGCGATGCGAGCTTCGTTCACAATAGCGTCCGGATTCACGTTGAGCGCATGTGTCATGCCCATGTGTCCTGTTCTCTTGTTGAATTGGCCTTGATCATCGATTAGGCCCTCCGGTCATTCGGCGATTTCCGGGAACCTCCATACCCGACCGAAAGTCCTAAAACGGGACAGGATTAACAGGATTCTTCAAGATTGACAGGATTAAAATCCTGTTAATCCCGAGAAATCCTGTTAATCCTGTCTATGATCAGGCGTATCACCGGGCCTTGATCATCGTTTCGGCCTTCTACGACGCTGACGGACGGTCTCCGACGTCTCGGGACCGACTGGATCGCTCCAGGAATCCCGCCCTTTGACCGGTGGCGCGCGGACAGCATCCGCGCGCCCTCGCCTCAGCGTTTGATGCGAGTGATTTTCGTGCCTTCGATACTCAAGCTGGCCATGAGACCCGACTGATCGAAAATGATGGCGTAGGCATCGTCCTTCAATGTCGAGGATGACAGATTCTTGGCCGCGCCTTCATTCACGACCACGAGGGTCGGCCCGACGCCGATTTCCCATCCTTCGGACTTGTCCAGATAGCTCACGGCCTTGTCGTTCATGAGAAAGACGACGTAGCTGTATGACTGGGCGCCGGCCTGCCAACCCCAGGACGCGGAAACGGAATTAAAGTAGCCCGCGAAATTGCCACCCTTCGTCAGCACGCCTTCGCCATAGCTTCCTCCGAAGACCAGTCCGGCCTTGACGACATTCGGGAATACCAGGGTCGCCCTAGCCGTCTCGCCAAGCGTAGCGGCGGTAGGATTGCTCTTGTACAAGAGCTGCAAGGCCGCGGCGGCGTCGCGATCGAGATCCTCCGCCGTCGCGGCCAGCGCTTGGCCGCCGATCGAAGCCAGTGAGAAAGCCGCCGCCACCATGAGTAGGAGGCTTTTCATCATTCGTCGCGGATTGTTCATCTTCATCTCCTGAAAATCGCTTTGAAACGGGTGTGTGGACGTTAAGGCCCGCTCGACATCCATCCGTGTCGCTCCGGTCTGCCGCATCCGAACCTCTCGGATGTCCCTAATGACAGTGGCTAGATTAAGCGCGGTTCCATGCCAGTTCCGTTCGGTTCCGTACATAGCCATGGCTTCGCGCGACGATTCCGGCTCGCGGGCTCATGAGTCCAAGGGCGAAGGCTGACGATAGCCGTCAACGAATGGCGCACAGGGTTGAAATCCCGGCTATTGATCACAAACGCGCTCGCGTACCTGCCTTGCGGTATCGCACAGGGGCGGACGATTCGGCTTATGTACGATACCGTACCGACCGCCTTCGCTCCTTGGCCTAATCTGTGGCTAGGGCGATTGGTAAAAATCGCTCCGTGCTCGGATCATGGCTCGTCGTGGGCTGGCGATTATTATCCTGGCGATCCCTCGGGCTTATCGCCTTTCAACAGGATGACCGGACACCCTAACGTGACGTAAGAGGGCGGATGGCAATCCGCTCTTTACGAGGTTGTTGTCCGGTTATCGGGTTGGAAATCGAGAGGGCATCGAGATCCTTTCATTTACCTTTCGGACACTGAAACGCCTGGCCTCTCCGAACCAGCTTAAACCGCCGTCGCGCTTTTCCTCCAAGGCCGGCGTTCATGCTTTAGCGTCGAGACTGACTCATGTAAGAGTGATTTTGACTCGCGAGCGACGATCAACGATAACCGCTTCGGTCTTTCATCATGCTGGATACTCGCCGATCACTGCTGTACATGGGATTGACGTCCAGGGAAGCGCCGTTCGCGCCATTCCCGCAGAGCCAAGACTGGGACATTCATGAAGCCCCCCACCCCCAGGCCGCGATTGAATTGATGAGCCAGCGGAAATTCCTGGTTGGCCTATTCTATTGGGACGACACGAACCACGATATCCATGCGCTGCGTCTCCAGGCGGAAATGCTGCACAACGCGAACAACCGCATGAATTGGGTTGGTCTCTTCTCGGGTGTGACCTGCTCCTTACCTCACATATCCCGTGTAATCAGCTCCCATTTCTATGACTACCACACCTTGCCGCTCGATGCGGAGCGGCTTTCCTTCACGCTCGGGCATGCCTATGGCATGGCGGAAATCGCCGAGTCCTTATCCGGGGGAGAGGACGACTCCGAATTCGCCATGATTGGACGGAGCCCGGCCATGAAAACCGTGTTCCAGACCATTCATAAGCTCGCCTCGATCGATCTCAATGTGATGATTCGCGGTGAAAGCGGCACCGGCAAGGAACTGGCGGCACAGGCCATCCATCAGCTCTCGCATCGCGCCAAGGGGCCTTTCGTCGCCGTGAACTGCGGCGCGCTGCCGCGTGATCTCATTCAGGCCGAATTGTTCGGTCACGAGAAAGGCGCCTTCACCGGCGCCGATCGCCGCAAGATCGGTCGGATCGAGGCCGCCCAGAATGGCACGCTCTTCCTCGACGAGATCGGGGATCTACCGCTCGACATGCAGGTCAATCTGCTGCGCTTTCTACAGGAGAAGACGATCGATCGGCTGGGTGGCACGAACCAGATTCCAGTGGACGTGCGCGTTATCGCGGCGACCCATGTGAATCTCGAACGGGCGGTGGAGGAGGGGCGTTTTCGGGAGGATCTCTATTACCGGCTCAACGTGCTGCATCTGGAGATGCCGCCGCTGCGCGATCGTGGCGAGGATATCGAGTTGATCGCGGATCATGTGCTCCGTCAGTTCGCGAACAAGGTCAAGCCTAGTATCAGGGGTTTCAGCCAACCGGCCCTGGAGGCCATCAAATCGCACTCCTGGCCGGGCAATGTGCGGGAGATGATCAACCGCATCCAGCGCGCCGTGGTCATGGGCGATGGGAAGCTCGTCAAGCCACGCGAACTCGGCCTGGATCAGGACATCCCAAGCTCCATTCTCATGACGTTATCGGAGGCTCGCGCGGTGGCGGAAAAGGACGTCATAGAGCGCACCCTGAGCGAAGCGCGCAATAACGTCTCGAAGGCCGCGCGGCGCCTGGATATCTCGCGCGTCACCCTCTACCGGCTGATGGAACACCACGCCATCGATTGGCAGGGAGCGACGCTCGGATCCGATGCCTGAGTCAAGGCGGATCGGGTTTCGCGGTGCGACCAGAACCGATGCTTGGCAGGGAAACCCCGGCAACGGCGTCATGCTGAGCCCTGTAGGGACGAATTCATTCGCCCCTAGGTAGTGCCTCGATTCGTAGGATGACGATAAACGAGCACGCCCGTGGGAGCGGCTTAAAGCCGCGAAAAACCTCGCGTCGGCGCTCATCGCGGCTAAAAGCCGCTCCCACGAAATCCTATCGATTGGGGCGCTACCCGCCCCTACAACCCGGCGGGTTCTTGGTGTCCGTGCTCACCCCTTACGACGAGAATTGATGACAGGCCCTAAGCCTTGAGCCACGCGACGGTCACTGAACGACCGCCGAATGCTCACGGTACCAGTCGGTGAAGTGATCGCCCGACATGGGAACGCCCAGGTAAAACCCTTGGACCTGATCGCAGTCGCGATGGCGGAAAGACTCCAGGTCTTCCTCGTTCTCGATGCCGACCGCCGTGATGTCGAGCCGTAAGGCTCGGCCGAGACAGAGGATGGCGTCGACGATGGCGGGCATGCGCCCCTCGACGCTCAGTCGCTGGACCAGCGTCCGATTGATCTCCAGCCGACTCAAGGGCAGGTTCTCCAATTCGCCGAGGCTGTAATAGCCCATGCCGAAATCATCCAGAGCGACCAGAACCCCGAGCTGTTTCAGTTCCTTCAATACCTGCCGCGAAGCCTTCGGATCCTGCATCAGCGCGGCCTCGCTCACTTCCAGCGAGAGTGCCGTGGGGTCGACCCCAGCCATCCGGGCGGCGGCGGTCAGTTGCTGCTGGAACCCCTGGTGGTGAAACTGCCGGGCCGAGACATTCACGGCGACGCGGATCGGTGGCAGTCCGTTTTGCCGCCAGGTTTGATGCTGACGGCAAGCCTCCTGGAAGACCCAGTGGCCCAGCTCATGGATCAGCCCACTGGATTCCGCGACCGGGAGAAACGCCAGGGGGGCCATCTCGCTCCCATCGGCCAGCGGCCAGCGCAGCAGGGCTTCGACCCCGGTGACGCCGCCGCTTTTGGTGTCCAGCACGGGTTGGTAGACAAGCCGGAACTCCTCCCGCTTCAGCCCCTCCCGCAGGCGGCTTTCCAGCGTCAGCGTGGTCCGTGCCTGCTGGTTGAGTTCCTCGGTCACGAACTGGTAGTGACCGGGGCAGGTCTGTTTGGCGTGATACATGGCGATATCCGCGCGCTGGATCAGACCGTCGATGCTGTCTCCGTCTCGCGGAAACAGACTGATGCCGATACTGGGAAGGGAAAACAGCTCTAGGCCCGCGATCCGATGGGCCGGGGTCAGCGCCTCGATGGCGGTATGCGCCGCGCGCGCCGCGTCGTCGCCGTCGCGGATGTTCGCCAGCACGGCGACGAACTCGTCTCCCCCGACCCGCGCGACCAGATCCTCCGCGCGGAAGGCATCGCGCAGCCGGCGAGCCACCGCTTGCAGGAGCTGATCGCCCACCTGATGGCCATAGAGATCATTGATCGGCTTGAACTTGTCCAGATCGACAAAGAGCACGGCCAACTGTCGACCCGACCGGCGGGCGCTCGCGAACATGTGATCGGCCAACTGGTGGAGCAAGGCACGGCTGGGCAGACCGGTCAGGGGATCGTGCTGTGCCAGCCGAACCGCCTGGTCCTCGCATTCCTTGCGCCGGGTGACATCCTGGTGGACCAGCAGCACCCGCGCCAGCACGCCCCGCGCGTCCCGGATCGCTTCCAGGCGGGCGACGAACCAGCGATAGATCCCGTCCTTGCAGCGCAGCCGGTATTGGATCTCGCCAGGCGTCCCAGGCGCCTCGACGAAATGCTTGAGATGGTCGAGGATCCGCTTCCGGTCCTCCGGGTGCAGCAAGGCGGTCCAGTCTCCGAGACGCAGCGGCAACTCGCCCAGGGCATAGCCGGTCTGACGCCACCATTCGGGTGGAAAGAACACCTCGTTGGTGGACACATCCCATTCCCAGAAGGTCAATTCGGCGATCTCAGCCACCCGCCGCAGCCGCTCCCTGGTGTCGATGAGATCCTGCTCGCCATCCTTGCGCGCGGTGATGTCGATCAGGATGACGCGCCACAGCGGCTGATCGCTCCGCTCCTCTAGCGCGAGGCTGATATCCAGGCGACCCCAGATCGAATGCCCCTCCACCCGCCGCAGACGCAGCTCGCAGGACAGCGGCTCGCCCGTGGAGCCGAGCTCGCGGCGACAGTTGTAATAGATGTCCTGATCCTCGGGGAGGATGAAACGGGTCAGCGGATGGTCAACCAGGTGATCACGCGAGGAGCCCAGAAGGGTGGCCGCGGCGAGGTTGGCCTCCTGGATCCGATCCGCGTCGCCGAGCGTCAGATAGCCCACCGGCGCGAGGTCGTAGAGGTCGAAATAACGCGCGCGCGACGCTTCCAGCGATTCATGGGCCCGGCGCAGCTCCTCGTTCTGAAGTTCCAGCTCGATCTGATGAACGCGCAGCTCATGGACCAGCCGTTCGGTCGGCTCGGACATGAAGGCCGCCATCCCTGGGTTTTCCTGGCCGGCGAGTCGCGCCTCGGCGCGCTGGCGCAAGTCCGGTTCCGACCCGAGCCCTGTCGTCACCGGGACGCCGGACTCCGGGCCTGTCTTGTCCTTCTTAGACATTGAAACATCTCCTGATCCCGGTGCTCAATGCGTCGCCAACCGCGGGGGGGGGGAGCGTGGCGGCCTGGCCGATCCTTCATCGCGTGGGTTCATCAACACTCTCCGGCGCCGATGGCTCGCTGGCGGCCTCCAGACCGACCCTCGACAGCCACTCGGTCACATCCTCAATGGCGAGCAGGATCCGGCCAGCCTTGCCGGACGCGGCCTCAAGCCGGCGGGCGTTGAGCCGCATGGTGCGAGGTCCGATGCGCGGAAAGTCGTGGGTGACTTCATAGTCCTCGAAGCTGGAACCTTGGGACTGGATCTCCAGCAGGCGTTCCCTGAGCGCCGGAATGTCCCATTGCCCGTCGCCCAGCTCATAGAGTAGCTGGCCCTCGCTCTGCGCGGGGGTCACCTGAAACTCGCGGTAGAAGGATCGGTTGGCCGAGATCAGGCGCAAGGTCGAGTCCAGCACCAGCAGCGGCTCGCGCACGGTGTCCACGATCCCCTCGGCCAGGACGCGGGCCTCGCCCAGCGCTTCCTGGTCCCGCTTACCGGTGGAGATGTCCATGAAGGTGATCACCGCGCCTTCGATGACGTTGTCCAGGGTCCGATAGGGTCCGATACGCATCATGTACCAAGCACCTTGCCGGGTCTGGACTTCTTTTTCCCGTGACACCAGGTCCGCCAGAACCGCCCAGACATCCTCAACGAAACTCTCGTAATTCAATATATTAGAGACGATATCCCCGACCGGACGGCCGATGTCGGTCGGGATCAGCTTAATCAACTGGGTCGCGGTCGGGGTGAAGCGGGTGATCCGCAACTGGTGGTCGACGAACAGGGTGGCCACGCCGGTGCCGGCCAGCAGATTGTTCATGTCGTTGTTGACGCGCGAGAGGTCGACCACCTTGGTCTGAAGCTCCGCGTTGACGGTGGCCAGTTCTTCATTGACCGATTGCAGTTCCTCCTTGGCGGTCTCCAGTTCCTCGTTGGAGGATTGGAGTTCCTCATTGACCGATTGCATCTCCTCGTTGGTCGACTTCAGCTCCTCGTTGGCGGTCTCCATCTCCTCCAGGGTGGTTTGGAGATAGTCCTCCTTGGTGCGCAGCTCCAGCTCCAGCTCGGCGATCCGCCGCTCATGCGTCGTGTCGAGGGGGTCCGTCGCCTCGGCGGTCGATTCCGGTTCCAGCATCGCTATCGCCTCCAGCACCACAAGATAGAGATCCGACAGGACGCCGCCATCGTTGACCGACTGTATCGGATGCACCGTCAGATCGACCCCGCTGAAATCGCCGTTGGTCTTGACCCGCAGCCTCGGCAAATGGACCACCTCCTTGCGTGCCACCGCCCGATGCAACGCGGCCGTCAAGGCGCGGCGCAGCCCCTCGCGAGCCATCCCAAGGATATTGGTGGCGATTTCCCCTGGAGCCAGCTCCAGATACCGCCCGGTGTGGCCATGGATGTTGAGGATCTCGCCACGGCCGTTGACCAGCACGGCCGAGGGGTCGAAATGGCGCAGCAGAACCTGTTCCGTCAGGACGCGCAGATCGATTCCACCCTTGCGCCGCTCCGATGGCGCCGGCGCCGGGATACCGCCGTCGGGGTGCGGCGCTCGCAAGGTGCCCAGCACGGGCACCTTGGCATTGGTCATGGATGTCTGGCGAGCATAGAGCTTCCATTTGCGGTTCAGGGACGAGAACAGTCTCAGCGCCTCGCCGATGCTCTCCGAGTTCCCCAAGAAGAGCACGCCGTCCGGGTTCAGGGCATAGTGGAAGAGCGGCATCAACCGCTGTTGCAGATCTCCATTGAAATAGATCAGGAGATTGCGGCAACTGATCAGATCCAGCCGGGAGAACGGCGGATCCCTGATCAGATCCTGCTGGGAGAACACGATGAGATCGCGCACCACCTTCTGGATGCGGTAGACCCCCGTCTCCGGATCCTGGGAAAAGAATCGCGCGAGGCGTTCGGGCGAGACGTCGGCGGCGATGCTCGGCGGATAGACCCCGGCGCGCGCCTGCTCGATCGCGCGGTCGTCGATATCGGTGGCGAAGACCTGCACCTTGAAGGTCTGTTTGAGGAATTCCAGGTGCTCCTGGAGCAGGATGGCGATCGAATACGCCTCCTCGCCGGTGGAGCAGCCGCAGACCCAGATCCGCACCGAGGCGCCCGCCGGTTTGTCGGCGAACAGGCGCGGGATGACCTCCGTTCGCAGGGCGTCGAAGGCTTCGGGGTCGCGGAAGAAACTCGTGACGCCAATCAGCAGATCGCGATACAGCGCCTCGATCTCGGCCGGATCCTGTCGCAGGTAGCGAACATAGTCGCTCTGGTGCGGGATCCGATGCAGCGCCATGCGCCGCTCGATGCGCCGCACCAGGGTGCTCTGTTTGTACTGGTGGAAATCGCGGCCGGTCCGGTCGCGCAGCAGGAGGCAGATCTTGGTCAGGGCCTCCTCGGTCTTGGTGGACACGACCAGCGCGCGCGGGCCCTTGCCGAAGGCGTGGGCCACGTAGGTCATGAGTCGCGTCGGCATCGCCTCCGGCGACAGCACGAAATCCGTCAACCCCGTGGCGATGGCGCTGCGCGGCATGCCGTCATAGGCCGCGGACTCGGGCGACTGGACCAGGATCAGGCCACCCTCACCCTTGATCGCCCGCGCGCCCAGGGTGCCATCGCTGCCGGTGCCGGAGAGGATGACGCCGATCGCCCGTTCGTGCTGATCCTGGGCCAGTGAGCGGAAGAAGAAGTCGATGGGCAGCCGCAGACCCCGAGGCGACGAGGGCTCCAGCAGTTTCAGTCGGCCGTTGAACAGCGCCATGTCATGACTGGGCGGAATGATGTAGGCGCAGTCCGGCCGGACCGCCATGCCGTCCTCGACCTCCTGGACCGACATGCGGGTATAGCGTTTGACCAGCTCGGTGAGGAGGCTTTTATGGTTGGGCGCGAGGTGCTGCACCAGCACGAAGGCCATGCCGGTCTCGATGCCGGCGGGGATGGCCGAGAAGAAGGCTTCGAAGGCCGCCAGACCACCGGCCGAGGCGCCGATGCCGACCACCGGAAAGCCTGGTTCGGGCGGCGGATCTGGCTCCGGCTCCGGGGTAGTCTCCAGATCGACGGCGACCACCGGATCCGACTCCAGCGCGAGTGGCGGCGCGTCGGGCGGTTCAGCGACGGGCGCTGGGTGAGCCGGATCCTCGTGGGGCGTCTTCTTCCTGGTCATGGCCGGTCTCTGAATTCTGGAAGTCGAATAAGGCGAAGGCCTTGACGGTAGCACCCATCGATCGACGCCCCCACGCTATTTTCAGCCTCGCGGCCACCCCAGGCGATCCGGAAGAACAGGTTTACACCATGATTTAAATGGCCAAGCGATTGGGCAGCAGCCGGTCGCACTCCTTCTTGACCACGGCATAGCACTCGCAGCTCCGTTGCTCCAGTCCCTGACGGTCGAGCACCGTGATATGGCCGCGCGCATAGCGGATCAGGCCGGCCTCCTGCAAATTGAGCGCGGCCTCGGTGACACCTTCGCGACGCACGCCGAGCATGTTGGCGATCAATTCCTGCGTCATCACCAGGTCGCTGCCCTCCAGACGATCCAGACTCAACAGCAGCCAGCGGCAGAGCTGCTGGTCGAGCGAGTGATGTCGGTTGCAGGCGGCCGTTTGCGCCATCTGGGTGATCAGCGCCTGGGTATAGCGCAGCAGCAGATGCATCACCGGACCGGCGCGATTGAATTCGTCTAGCATCATCCGCGCCTTCAACCGAAAGCCGACGCCGGCGCTTTGCACCACCGCGCGGCTGGGCGTGGTCTCGCCGCCCATGAACAGCGAGACGCCGACGATACCTTCGTTGCCGACCACCGCGATCTCGGCCGAGGCCCCGTTTTCCATGACGTAGAGCAGCGAGACGATGGCGGTGATCGGAAAGTAGACATGATCCAGGGCGCGGCCCGATTCGTAGAGCACCTGGCCCAGCGGCATCTCGACCGGTTCCAGTTGCGGCAACCAGCGCTGCCACTCAGACTCCGGAAGCGCGGCGAGCAGGTAATTTTTCTTGGGGTCGAGGTCGATGGCCATCGGTTTGCTCCGTGGATAAGGTGGGATCGAGGCAGGAGATCCCGTCAGCGGCTATCCCTTTGCACCCTAGGGTAGCGAGGCTACTCCGTCTGTACGTTAACGCACAAACAACGCGACCCCGCTCCCGGCCATCCACCCCGTCAGACGGCGGCCAGGATCCAACCCTTCGCGCTCGGACGCGCGAAGCCGAGGGATGTGGTTGAGAGGCGCCGAGAGGCCGCTCGGACCCGGCGGCGCGCCCCAGTGGCCGAGAGCCGGCGCGGCTTGATGCGCGCCGGCGCGAGCGGCCCTTTCAGCGGAGGATTGTCGTGGAAGATCGATCTGTCCGACCGACCGACAGAGAGGCAGGGAAACGAGGGTCGCAACCTGATTCAAGGGGTATCATATAAGCGAATAACTCTATTCAACTGATACTATAAAGTCTAAAAACCATGGTCCTTGTCAGCCCTGAAAAGATCGCCGCCGTGATGGCGCTTGCGTCGGTTCCGCATTCTTTCGCCGAGTTGGATGCCCTGGTCGCTCATGGCCTGCCCAAGTCCGCCTTGAAAGCCAGTGTGGAGTGCGTCGGCGGCGGTCGTGAGGAACGTCGGCATCTGCTCTACCGCCTGATTCCGGAAGCCACCTTCAAGCGTCGCCGCGACCGGCTCACGGCGGACGAATCCGCGCGGGCCGAACGCTTGGCGCGCGTCTATGCGACAGCCCGCTATGTGTGGGATTCGGACGATGACGCCCGCGCCTTTCTGCATACCCCGCATCCCATGCTGCAAGGGCAGGCCCCGCTGGAGGTCTCCCTGACCGAACTGGGCGCGCGCCGGGTCGAAACGCTGCTCTGGAAGCTCTATTACGGCATCGCGGCCTGATGCGGATCTTCCGCATCGGCGACGAGCGTCACCCCATCTGGGACGGCACGGGCGCGGCGCTCGTCGGCGGACGCTGGAACCGCCCAGGCAAACCAATGATTCATGGTTCCTTGAGCTATTCCTGCGCCATGCTTGAAATCCTCGCGCACGCCAGCATTGGACGTATTCCGACAACGCATCGCCTGGTGATCGTCGAGGTGCCGGACGGGGTCTCCATCGAACGCCATGATCTCGATGCGCTGCCGGCGGGGTGGGATGCGGAAGACAGTGCCTCCGCCATCGCCTTTGGTGACCGATGGCACGAAGAGGCGCGTAGCGCCATTCTCATCGTGCCCTCGGTGGTGGCCCGATTGGATTCGAATGCCTTGGTGAACCCCTTCCATCCAGACGCGAGCCGGTTGCGACCAGCCGATCCCGTGCGGGTGATCTGGGATCGGCGGTTATTCGAACGACCGACCGAGCCGCGTTGAGGGGTCGTTATATCTAGGGCAGAGGCGCTCAAATGATGCGAACGACGTAGGCTGGATGAAGCGCGGCGCATCCACCAAACGCTCGCGGACAACGGCGCGGTGGCTGGTGGATGCGGCGCGTCCGCGATTCGAGTCCGGCCTGAAATGACGGAGCGCGCGCCTTCATCCAGCCTACGAAGCTTTTCGCGCCCAAAAGGTGCGGGAATATTTTGCCCCCTGATGACGAGAAATTTACTATCGATACGTGTTCGATTTAACTGAAACCAAGCGAAAAATGAGCAAAAAATATTCCTGACTACACGTTTAGTTATGCGGAATGTCGGGTTATAGTTTGCAACGGCTCCGCTAGGTGCGCGCGTCCAACGTGCGCCGCCGTACAGACAGGCGGCTCCGTGAAGGCTATGCTAGCAGTCGGGCATCGCGATTGGATGCTGGGTCGGTAGTGTACGGACAGACGGATCCGTGCGGTGATGCTGGACGTCAAGCATCGACAGCGCCGCCGTAGGTTCAGTAGCGTGAATTTCTAAAAATGCTAAATCAGGTAACGAAAAATGAAAAACATTTCCATAAGCGCTCTTCTTCTTATCACCATGACCTCGGGGCTGCTGCTCACGGCTTGCAGCACCGCCTCGAAGCATGAGGCAGCGCCATATACCCCCCCTCCGGCGACCCCGATGTATGAGCCAAAACCAGATCGCAATTGATAACCTCCCGGTTTCAATAGCATTCGCCGTCAACTTTGAAAGTGAAACACTCAAAGTTGACGGCGAAGGTCGAGAGGGAGGCCGTGCCATGACATTCAAGCCTTTCGGCTTCCTATTTCGGCTTCCTATTGGCGCAAGCCTTTGACACCATTGTCGTGACTTTCATGCCTTTCCGGCCCGCTGTGATCGGCTTCCTCGCCATACTCGTCAGCCATGCCGGTTTGGCCGATTCCGCCTCGTCGCGGCCGATTGTTGATGACGCTCAGGGATCGGTTTCGCGTCCACTTCCACCAGAGTACCTGATCGACCCGCGGGGGTCCGTCACGTTGCGAATCTGCTTTAACTGGTCGTGCGCGTACAGACAGACCATGACCTTTACTTCCAAGGACATGGCCATCCTGAAAAGGCATCTGGCGCTTTGTCCAGGCACAAGTCTTCACGACCGATTGCAGCATGTGCGTATCGGCATCTGGCAAATGGAATTATTGGCACAAACATATCAGCCGTTGTTGGCCAACGACCTGGCCATTAACGATTCCGAGGCGGGAGTCGAGGGGCGAATGGATTGCGTCGACAATGCCAGCAATACCACGACCTATCTGCATATTCTCCGGGATATAGGGGAACTGGCCGGTTGGACGGTTTCATCGCCCAAAGCACGCAATTTTTTCGATATCACGGCGGTTCACTGGACGGCCGTCATCATCGATACGGAGAGTGGGCTTCCCTGGAGCGTTGACTCCTGGTATCGGCCGAACGGCCATCTGCCAATGGTCATGCCACTGCCGAGCTGGAGCGACGATAAGAAGGGATGGGAACCGCCCTTCGAACGTCTGAATGCCACCCCGCGATCAATCGACGAGCTATGCGACACGCCGCCGCTGGGCCACTTGGGACCAGCGGCGTTTTCCTTACGATGAGGCTCCAGCCCGCCTGGTTTCCGGCATGACATAAACAACGCCAGCCGTCCCGGAAAAATGGCGATGGATCACGTCCGTGAAGAATTCCGGTGGAACGTTGATGCAGCCAAAGGAAATCCGGTTATCGAGCGGCGTTGGACTGGCCAGGCGTTGCGGTCGGCGCTGCTTGGGGATGCTCGTCACGACCGGATGCATGGAGATGGAGTTTTTGTAGTCCAGCCAGAGGATTTCCTTGCCATGGGAATTGCGGCCTATTGCCGTCACGAAACGACCCGCGGGCGTTGTACGATCCTCGGGGGGGATACGTGACATCCGCATGTCATTGATGCCGGGGGCGACGTCATCACCTTTCCCCATCCCCAGCAGCACGGGGGCCGCGCCCTTGAGCTGTCCGTCCGCGCTAAAGACAAAGACCTTCGCGTTGACCTTATCGACGATCGCGAACGGCATGTTGAGATTGTCTTTTGAGATGACCACCCAATCCGCCGTCTCCCGTGTCCTGCGCGAGGCGGTCTCCGACCCAAAGTTAGCCCGCTTGGAACTCAATGGCTTGGCCGTTTTTGGTTCCATCACGAACGGAACCTCGGCCTCTTCCTCATAGCTTGCATTGAGCATCGGGTTGGGTATTTGAGCGGCCTCGTCCGCCTTCGTGGCCAGGCGCGGGCCGCACCCGGCAATGAATAGAACAGAACAGAGGCTGAGTACCGTGCCGATCCTAGCCCGATCGAGCCCCCTGTTACGAACGCACGCCTGACGCTGGCCGCCGGTTGCCGGTTGCTCTATGTCACCCATTTCCAATTTCTCACCTCCGGTAGATCCTCGCCATGCTCGGCGATGTAGTGTTTGTGCTCGATGAGTTTGTCGCGAATCGCCTGCTTGGCGTAGGCGGCCCTGGGACCAAGTCGCGGCACCCGATCGATGACGTCGGCGACCAGGTCGAAGCGATCCAGATCGTTCTTCACCACGGTATCGAAGGGCGTCGAGGTGGTGCCCTCTTCCTTGTAGCCGCGCACATGCAGATTGTGGTGGTTGGCGCGGCGATAGGTGAGCCGGTGGATCAGCCAGGGATAGCCATGATAGGCGAAGATGATGGGCTTGTCTGTGGTGAAGAGCCGGTCGAAATCCCGGTCGCTCAAGCCGTGTGGGTGTTCGCTGGGCGGCTGAAGCTTCATGAGGTCGACCACGTTGATGACCCGGATCCTGAGGTCGGGAACATGCGCGCGCAGCAGGGTGACCGCCGCCAGGGTTTCGAGTGTCGGCACGTCGCCGGCGCAGGCCATGACGACCTCCGGCTCGCCGTCCTGGTCGCTGCTGGCCCAGGGCCAGATACCGATGCCGGCGGTGCAGTGCTTGATGGCGGCGTCCATGTCGAGCCACTGAGGCGAGGACTGTTTCCCGGCCACGATGACGTTCACATAGTTGCGGCTGCGCAGACAGTGATCGGTCACCGAGAGCAGGGTGTTGGCATCCGGCGGCAGATAGACCCGAATGACCTCCGCCTTCTTGTTGATGACATGGTCGATGAAGCCGGGATCCTGATGGCTGAAACCGTTGTGATCCTGACGCCAGACATGCGACGACAGCAGATAGTTCAGCGAGGCGATCGGCCGCCGCCAGGGGATGTCGTTGCACACCTTGAGCCACTTGGCGTGCTGGTTGAACATGGAGTCGATGATATGGATGAAGGCTTCGTAGCAGGAGAAGAAGCCGTGACGGCCGGTGAGCAGATAGCCTTCGAGCCAGCCTTCGCACTGATGCTCGCTCAGCATCTCCATCACCCGGCCATCGGGTCCGACATGCTCATCGCCGGGGAGGATCTCCGCGATCGAACAGCGATCCGTCACTTCGAACACCGCGTCCCAGCGGTTGGACGCCGTCTCATCCGGGCTGAAGACCCGAAAGTTCTGGGGATTGAGTCGCACCAGATCACGGATGAAGCGGCCCTGGACGCGGGTCGCCTCGGCGTCCACGCCACCCGGCTGGGGCACGTCCACCGCATGATCGCGGAAATCCGGCATCCGCAGATCGCGCAGCAACAGCCCGCCGTTGGCGTGCGGACTGGCGCTCATGCGCCGCTCGCCCTGCGGGGCCAGGGCCGCGATGTCCGCGTTGAGTCGGCCGCTGGCGTCGAACAGCTCCTCCGGGCGATAGCTCTTCAGCCAGTCTTCCAGGATCTCCAGATGCCCTGGGTGCTTCATGTCGGCCATCGGCACCTGATGGGAGCGGAAGGTGCCCTCGGTCGCCTTGCCGTCCACGCTTTTGGGACCGGTCCAACCCTTGGGCGAGCGCAGGATGATCATGGGCCAGCGCGGACGGGTGTCGAAACCGAAGGCGCGCGCGTCGTTCTGGATGCGCTGGATCTCGGCAACCACGGTATCGAGCGTGGCGGCCATGAGCTGATGCATCGTCGCGGGATCGTCGCCCTCGACGAAATAGGGCGCGTAGCCATAGCCGTTGAACAGCGCCTCCAGCTCATCGCGCGGGATGCGCGCCAGCACCGTGGGGCCGGCGATCTTGTAGCCGTTTAGGTGCAGGATCGGCAGCACCGCGCCGTCGTGGATGGGGTTGAGAAACTTGTTTGAGTGCCAGCTCGTGGCCATTGGGCCGGTCTCCGCCTCGCCATCGCCGACCACGCAGGCGACGATCAGATCCGGATTGTCGAAGGCTGCGCCGAAGGCATGCGAGAGCGCATAGCCCAGCTCGCCGCCCTCGTTGATCGACCCCGGCGTCTCCGGCGCGACATGGCTGGGGATACCGCCGGGGAAGGAGAACTGCTTGAACAGCCGCCGCATCCCGTCCTCGTCCTGGGAGATATTCGGATAGACCTCGCTGTAGGTGCCTTCCAGATAGGCATTCGCCACCATCGCCGGTCCGCCGTGGCCCGGCCCGGCGACATAGATGAGACTGAGATCGTGGTCCTTGATGACGCGGTTGAGATGCGCGTAGATGAAGCTCAATCCCGGTGTCGTGCCCCAATGACCGAGCAGGCGCGGTTTGATGTGCGAAAGCGAAAGCGGCTCTCTCAGCAGCGGATTGTCGTAGAGATAGATCTGACCGACCGAGAGATAGTTCGCCGCGCGCCACCAGGCGTCGAGCTTGCGGAGCTGTTCCGGGTCAAGGGTCTGGGTCGCCGTCTTCATGGGCTGATTCCTCAATGGGTCTGGCCTGGGTGATACCACCTGGCCATGCAGCGGCCCATCGAGACGGTGGCGAGCGGATACCGGACATCGCGTGTCCGGGAATCGCCAGCAGACACCCTTTCCGCCCCCCGGTCCGTGCGTTGCTGAACATTGGGTTGCGAAAGCGTTAAGGCGAAAGGCAAGGGCGGGCGTACGAGACGAAGGTATGAGCAAGGTGACGAAGCAGCAAACCGAAGCGTTTCCTCGTTTTCCTCGTTCCCACGCTCCAGCGTGGGAGCCAGAAGTGAAGCCGGGCGGTTTTCCGCGATTTGTTTTTCCCGATTCCTTGCCAACAGCATAATGCCCGTGTCGGGGCGGTGATCAAGATGCGGGTGGAGGACGTCTATATTCAGGGCCGGCGCACCTGGGTGCGGCTGCACGAGAAAGGTGGTAAGCGCCATGAGATGCCCTGCCATCACAACCTGGAGGCCTCGCTGGAGCGCTATCTGGACGTGACCGGACGACGCGGCCAGCCGAAGGCAGTCCTCTTCCCCACAGCCCCGGGCAAGCGCGGACAGCTCACCGAGCGCGCGCTCCAGCAGTACGAGGTCTACCGCATGATCCGCCGGCGTGTCCTGGCCGCCGGGATCGGCACGGCGGCCGGCTGTCATACCTTCCGGGCGACCGGGATCACCGAGTATCTGAGGAATGGCGGCAAGCTCGAAGTGGCGCAGCAGATGGCCAACCATGAGAGTGCGCACACCACCGGCTTCTATGACCGGCGCAACGATCTGGTCAATCTCGATGAGGTCGAGCGAATTATCATTTGAGACGTCTATCCGCTGCGTGCGCCAGACCGTTTTCACTCCCCTGGGAAGACGAAACATAGAGGGAACCTCAAGGAGTTCAGCCGTTGCTCTTGCAACCACATCACCACCATCACCCATTCCCCTTTTTCTGTGTCGATTCCGCATTCTCCGACGAAGAGTGTGCGGCACTTGAGGGCCTCTTTTTACAAACCAATGATTGGCCGCATCGGGATGGTGCGTTCTACCAGTGCGCGCTTTGCGACGTGACCGAGAAGATTCCAGCCTCCTTTCAGACCGAACTACGCGCTAGAATGCGCGAGATTACCCAGTTGCCACTCGTTGATCGTGTTGTCGTCACGGCGCAACGAATGCGGCCCGGAGACGTCATTGGGAGACATAGTGACCGACCACTCTTGGGCTATGAGATGGCGCGACTGGTCGTGCAACTGAATAAACACTGGCAGCCTGAGCATGGCGGTGTTCTGGAATTATTCGCATCGCCGGATGGCCAAGCGGTGTTCCGTGTTGATCCTGAGTACAACAAAGCCTTTGGCTTTCCGCTTCACGCGGGTTCATACCATGGGGTGACCGAGGTGACCCAACCGCGCCAAACCCTGGTCTTCAACTTCTGGCATGTGGCAAACACCCCCGAACTGGCTGCATACGTTCAAGCCTTGTTGGCCAACCTTCATTTCTCAGAGTTCCCGGCGGCACTCAACCCTGTGGCCTCATCGGCAGAATCGACGCTGCCCGAGGAGACGACATTTCGTGCCGGCACAGCGGCGGTGGCACTCCAGCGCTTGGGCTACGATGAGGCCACCATTGTGACCGGGTACCGGCACAGCGCTGGACTGGCGATCTGTGAGACGGGCGACGCGGAAACCGATGCGGCCGTGCTCCTGGCGGACTGGATGGCGTACCTGTATCGGGAGTCGTTTGATCTGGCACGATGGAAGATCTTGCGAAACAAACTTGATGGAGTAGAGATGGTGTCGCGCCTGCGGCCCGCATGGCGGCTTTGTCTGCCGGAATGGAGCGAGTCACCATAGGCAAGATGGTAACTCAGGTTTCGGAGTTCAAATATCATGACGACCACTCAAGCGATGGCTTTAACCCAGCGCATTAGAAGCACTCGTGGAGCCATCACGTTGAGATAGACCAAACACCGCTGTTATGAACCGCCATGTGCCTGCCGGCAACCATGTCGTCATGGTTTTCGGTTGAATCAGATTTCCGACCGTTTTTTTGGCATTTTCAACGCCGCTTGCTGGCCATTGCCGAGGCCATTCCCGCCGTGTCGAGAAACAGAGCTGTTCCGACAGGTCGCGTCACTGCTGGCGTTTCACGAAATGGCGGTCTCTGACATGACGGCGTGTTCGACCTCAACTTCGAGCGCGCATGGACCACCGGCCGCTTGATCGGCGCAACGATCAGATCAACCTCGATGAGCTCGAGCGGAGCTTGCTCTGAGGTGCTGATCGTTTCGCGTGCGACGGATCGTCGACGTCAACCCTGGAAGACGAAAGTTCGGGGACACCTCACGGCGATCCTCCCCATCCAAACGGGCGCCGACCGGCCAACGCGGGGACATCGGACAGTCCCGCGATCACCCCTCACGAGATGGTCGAACCCATGAAGGCAGCCGGTAGACGCTTTTCGCGCGCCCCCGAGAGCGTTGCATAAGGATCGATCCGCCAGCATGTCTCTCTCGCCCTTCCCCGTCACGACTCCCCTTATCCATGCGAGGAATCCTCATGAAACCAAGCCGCTTTCTCCAGGCTGCCATGTGCGTTTGCGTGGCGACCCTGCTGCCGGTTGTCTCGGCCGATGCGCAAGGTGAGCGCGCGCAACGCAAACCTGACTTGGCCGATGTCGCGCAAGGTACCTATGGCGGTGATGTCACATCCGATTCCAAAGGCTCGTCGCGCAGCGATGTGACCCTGACCGTGACGCGGATCGGTGAGAATCGGGTGCGGATCACGTCCGATTACGCGCGACTCCCCAGGGTGGAAGTCCCCTTGACGCAAGCCATGGAAACGATTCTGAATGCGAGTGGCTCCACCGTCTTCGTTCTTGAGCGTTCGAAACGGCCGATCCGGTTGAATGTGACCTTCAACAACGAAGTGAGTTGGGCTGGGACGAAGCCCTAAGGATCGATCGCGACGACACCTCGGAGCCGCCGACACGATTCCACCCATCGCCCTGAGCAAGCCGGGATGTCAACAGGATCACACCGTCCATGACCGCCGCCCTCCTCGTCTTCATCGCCCTGGCCGGTGTCGTCCTGGCGTTGCTCATGCTGATGTTGCGCTTACTCCGGTGGCTGGCACTACCGGTCCTGATCCTGGGCGTGCTGATCAGCGTCGCCGCCGGGCCGCAGGCCGCCGCCGACCTCTGGGGCGAGCGGTTGGATGGCGTAGTGGCCGCGACCCAGGAATCCGTCCACGTCGAGACGGCGCGCGCCACGGGGACGCGGACAAGCCAGCTTGTGGTGCGCCATCGTTACGGAATCATCCTCTGCTACCGCGCGCCGGATGCCCTTGGACTGGGCGCGGGCGCACCCCTGGATCCGGCGATTCGCGCCGCGATCGGCGAGCCTGAGTCGGACGCCGACCGCTGGTGTCAGCAGGCGCCGGGGCATGGCACCTTGCGGCAGGTCGAGGTCCGCCTCGATGAGGCGTCGCACGACGCGGCGGTGCCCGGTCGTGTGGTGAGGTTGAAACGGCTGCGCCCGTTCGGGTGGCTGGAATGGACGTGGCCGGTCGATGCGCCGCCGTTGCCGATGGTGTCCCTCCCATCACTCGGCGGGCATGGGCCACGGGTGGCGATGGCCGCGCAGGTGATGGCCATCACCATTGATGCGAAGGGCCGAGGACTCTTGAGCCGCCGGGCGCGCACCTATGCCGTGCCGGTGGCCTATCTCCGGCTGCGCTATGCCGCGCCCGATCATCCCGATGGGGTGGAGGGTGTGGACCGGGTGGACGCGCCATCGGTCAGCGCACTGAGGGTAGGCAGCCCGGTCGTTGTCACGATCGCCACCGACGCGCCCCGTGCCCCACGATTGGTGGGGGCGGAACGGTCCTATTGGTGGCGCAACGTGCGCGACGAGATCCTGGTCATCACCGGGATCGTCGGAATGTCTCTTGTCATTGCCGGGGTGCTGAAACGTCGCCGAGGAAGGGGCGAGGCGTAACGGATGGTTTGGCGTGGGCGGGGGCTGAATCCTGCCTGTGTCGGTGCGGTGGCCCTCAACCCTGATGCTCCCAAACCGCTTGGATGACGACGAACAGAAAGGCGGTCGAACAACCGAACATCAGCAGGCCGCTGATCGCCGTCAGGGGGCCAAGGAGACGCCAGGGCGGCGGCAGCACGACATCGCCATAGCCGAGCGCGGTCATCGACGTAGCGGAAAAATAGACACCCTCGGAGAAACTCGACACCAGCCCCGCACGCCAGATCAGGAGCCCCCAGGCCATGGCCTCCGCGAGGTGGGCGAAGAAGAGCACGACGAAGCAGCCCAGGATAATCGCCTTGCCAGCACCACGGGGACCGAGATGCAAGATGAGCCACGGGACGAATATCCGAATTTGCCAGGCGACTTCAAACAGCAGGCTGGCGTGGAAGATGAACAGGCTCGCGACCAGCAGCCAGGCCAGGGTAAAGACAACCTTCACACGACGTCCGGGGACGCCCTCAACGCATGGCATGACGCAACGCACCTTAGATTGGCCTTCGCCGTCACCACAGGAACCTGACGCGGCCGTCGGTCATGGGCGCGCCCAACGCGCCAGGCGGCGATCCGGATGCGGCCCACGGGCCGCCGCAGGGACATCGGACAGGATCGCGAGCGATTCTAGCGTGAAAGACCGCCACGGCGTCGAGCGATGGCGTACCACCGGCACACGGCTGCTGATGTCTCGCCCCAGGGCGTGTCCTAACGGTTGCCCCCTTGGCCGTCACCATCGCTCGGTGGGCATTCAGGATTCAAACCAAACCCCGCGTTGCGTTCAAACAGCGAAGGGCGAATCATCCTGAGACGCCCTCCCTGCCGACGCGCCTCCGAGCCATGAAGACCGACACGCCAAGCCCCCACCGCCGGAAGGTCTCGGTCATGGCCATCGCGCTGAGCACGCTGCTGTGCGCGAGTTGCGCGAAACTGGCTGAGCGTCCTCAGGACATCGTCCAGGCCACCACCTTGCCCGACCTTAGCGGACTGGCGTGGGTCGAGGACGATCTCTTCATCGGTGTCCACGACGCCAAACGCACGGCCAAACAGGCCGCCTGGCCGCGGATCAGTTTAGTGAAACTCCCCACATCGGAACTCGAAGGGGTCACCTGGAGGTCCTTGAAGATCTCCTTCCCAGGTCCGGATGGTCCCAGCAGCGATCTGGAGAGCGCCAGTCGCCTGCCGGGCGGGCGGGGGTTCGTCTTCGCCGAGAGTGGCCAAGCGGGCGAAGGCGCTCGGCGGCTCTTTTTCGCCGAGTACCAGGCGGGGGCGCTGAACATCGCGCACGCCATCCCCTGGCCGGTGCCGGTGGAGAACGTCGAGGCGATGGAGGTCTGCGAGGTCGCCGGGCAACCGGTGTTTCTCTACGCCGAACGGGCGGAGGGTCGACCGGAGACCAAGCTGCGATGGGCGACGTTATCGCTGGATCCGGTGGCCTTTGGGTCATTCGAGGAAGTGACCTATGTGGGCGTCGACCCGGTGGGGAGGGGCGCGCGCCCCATCGTGGCCCTGACGGTCGACCGCGAGGGTTTGATCTACAGCGCGTCCGCCTATGATTCGGGCAACGACGAGGGTCCGTTCCGCAGCGTGGTCTGGCGCATCGGGAGGATCCTGGCCGATGCACAGGGACGCCCACGGGTTCGACTGGAGCGGGGTAAGCGGCTGGCGACCCTGGACGGCTTGAAGGTCGAAAGTCTCGCCGTGCGCGAATCCAAGGCAGGTGGGAAGCAGGTGTTCGTGGGGACCGACGACGAGCACTATGGTGGTCTCGTGCGCCGGCTCCCAACCGTGCGATAACCACGCCGAGGGATCACTGGAAATGCCTTGCGGAGATTACCCCGTTGCCAGTCTGGCACGGCGGCCGGTTGTCACACCTTCCGGGCGACGGGATTCACCCCTCATCAAGGGGTTTGAGGTGCAACGGAACAGAAAATCTAGGTAAGCCCGTCGACCGTCTCGTTCAGGTCTAGATCGTCGTCCACGGGTGCCTCAGATTGCCTGGTAAGACCCTAATGAGGCCGTCAATCCGTCTCATCGGAGTGTGCCGTTAAGGTCTACCCCAGCGGAATGACAAGCCGGAAGTCGCCGAAAAACTTGGGGTTCAGCGCTTACCTAGGTTTTCTGTTCCGTTGCACCCTAGACCCTCTATCCGCTCCCTCACTCACCCCTGGAACTGGCGGTCAGCACCCGTTCGCCATCGGCACGATGGATATCCAGCATTCCTCGCACAATGTCCCAGGTCGTTGCACTTTCCAACGCATTAAGGAACGCTCGCTCCTGGACCATCAACGCCTCGTCGCAGGCCTTGCGCGTGGTCGCCAGCGGATGGATCGTCAGCCTGTTTTCTTCCACTGTGAATGATCCGTGGAAGCGATTGCAGCCGCTGCTGCCCGAAACCTGGCCGTCCTGGAACATTAGGGTGAGCCGGGTACCGGTCTGTGGGCTCACCACGGCCTGCCGTCCGTTGTTGTAACCAGTGACCTCCCATTGCATGCCCTCCAATGGGAGTGGCACCTCGCGCTCGAAGCGCAGCCGCGCCCCTCCGCCCACCGGCGTCAAGATCAGCTCGTCTCCGGCACCGGCAACCCCCAAGGCTCCGGAGAACGATCGCAGGAAAGCCTCCTCGACCGACATCGCCGGTTCCGGGCAGGCCCTCATCGTTCCGCCCAGCGTACCGAGGACGAGCGTCTCGCCTTCCAGGGTGTACGACCCCATGAACTGATTGCACCCCGAGAAACCATCCGTCCGACCGGCTTGGAACCGGACCGTGACGGCATTGCGAGCGTAATCAGTCGGTAGCGTCTTGCCCGGCAGCTCGGTGAGACGCCAGGTCGCATTCTCGACGGTCGCCGAAACATTCAGCGTTTCTGGCACACGGCAGCAACCGGTGTAATGACGTCCATTCGGGAGCGCAACCTTGGCCGCATAGGGATGTACGGCATCCGACATCCCGTCGCTACAGGCGCCCTGGTGCAAGAACGCCACCAGCTCCCCTCCATCGGACGTGATTGCCTGACCACGCCAGACCGACTCCTTTCGCCCGGCCGTTGTATTCGCGTCACCGAGATATTCCACCACCGGAGAATCCGGCGTCGAGAACCGAGCCTTCCCTGTCTCAGTGAGGTCCAGGCGCCAGAACGGCTCATTTCCGAAGCAGATCAATGGCTGCTCTTGAGCCAGGGAGGCGGTCATCGGCGCGGCCACGAAGACAAGCGCCAGCGGCCAAGTGTTTCTGCTCATGTCGATACCCCGGTTGTCATGAGTCAAGTCCGGCGCGACGGCGACACGGCGCTGTCGCCCGGTGGCCCGGTTCGGCGGCATCAGAGCGGCGCAGGGTCTGCTCGATCCGCTTCAATTCCGTGCCTCGGGCGTGAAAGGTCGCGGGCGCCTGACCCACGGTACCTAGCGTACGCACAGTAGATCGGCGGGTTTCCGGCGGCTATTGCACCTTGGTTAAAGGTGACAGAAGACGCAGGAGATCCGCGGTCGGGACTCATCGGCGGCCGGTGGAGTGCGGCGACCACGGCTTTCCACCGGCCACCAATGAACTCGGCGTGCGTCCTGGGCGTCTGACGATCCGAGGGAGCGGTGCACGGTTGAGGCATCCGCCGTGCTTGGGATGGTGATCCGGCGTCCTTACACCAGGGGGTCGCCAAATCGATCGGCCTTTAACCTAGGTACAATAGCCATCGCAGCGATGCTCGGATAGTGTCATCACGACTCTAAGCCGCGCCAGCTCCGACGGTTGTGGATTCGGTCGAGGTGGACTCAACCCAACAAGCATCGTCGACCGCGCGAGGCGCGGTTTCATGCGAGAGAGACGCCTGTGATGCTGCGGCTCCAGCCTGAATCAGCGTTCTCGGATTTTCCTCTCCGCCGGTGCCGCCGAATCGGCGGTCCGGGCGGAGAGCATTCCAGTCCACTGCAAACAGCATGAAACCCTCCCCCGAGCCGTCCTCCGCCAAACGGGCCACATGCGCGTGCCTCCTCGGTGTGGTGCTGAGCGCCTGTCAGTCGCTCGCGCCTGACCGGTCCGCCGCCCTGTCCCAGGAGCTGGCCGAATCGATCCGTACGGCAGGGTCGCCGTTGGTCAGCGAGCGCGAGCGACGCCAAGCCGCGGTCGTCTATCGCGAGCGCCTCGCGGCGACCTTTCCGAGCCGGCTCGCGGAGTCCGTCGATCCAGGCCCGGCGGTGCTCAGGGCCGTGCCGCGTGGGGAACGGTCCGGGATCATCGATCCCGGAGACTTCGATCAGATCGCCGCCGTGCGCGCGGCACGCGAGACCCGTCCGGGCCTGCACCGGGCGGGGCTGGGGCTGCCAGTCGTTGGGCGACTCGCCCCGGACGGGAATCCGAATGCACCTGATGCGGGATTCAAAGTGCCGCTCACGCTCGCGGCGCTGCCGCCGGAGGGCGGCAGCGACTGCTGCGACTCCGCCCTGCTCGACCCCCGCCGCATCGACAGTCTGAAGACCGACCATGGCGAGGTATCCCTCGCCATGGACCTCGAGGCGTCCCTGCGCACCGCGGACGCCACCGGCCCCAGGTTCGGCTCGGGGCTCGCCAACCTCCTGCGCCCCGGGCTCTTCGCCGGGCACCCGCGGATCCTGTTCCTAGAGCCATTCGACCCGAACCGCCGGCCTCTGGTCCTTGTCCATGGCCTCTTGTCCACGCACCGGGTCTGGACCCCGCTGCTCTTGGACCTGCTCACCGATCCGGTCATCCGCCAGGCCTACCAAATCTGGTTTTTCTACTACCCGACCGGCCAGCCCGTACCACTCTCGGCCCTGCAGTTGCGCGAGGCCTTGGATGAGGTGGCCGCGCGCTGGCACCCGCGTTACCCCATGGTGCTCGTTGGCCACAGCATGGGGGGCCTCCTGGCCCGCGCTCAGGTCTCGCGCGTCGGATCGGACGCCGCCGAGACCGTCCTCCCCGGCGTCAGCCGGCTTCCGGCCAACAGCCGCGTGCGTCGGGCCCTGATCTTCGAGCCGCGCCGAGACGTCAGCCGGGTGGTTTTCATGTTCACTCCGCACCGAGGCAGTCGGCTCGCCTCCGGGGGCCTGGGCGCATGGGGGATCCGTCTGATTCGTCTGCCGGGCACCCTGGTGGAGGAAGTTTCGAGCGCTCTGGGCACGCTGACCGGGGCCGAGACCGGACGCATACCCACCAGTATCCAGGGTCTGTCTCCAGATTCGCTTTTCCTGCGAATCCTGGACGCCACCCAGCCCCAGGTGCCGGTGCACTCCATCATGGGCGACCGCGGCCGCGGCGATGGCTGGACGGGCTCCGACGGTGTCGTGCCCTACATCAGCTCGCACCTGAGCTTCGCCCAGTCCGAGGTCGTGGTCCCCACGGGCCACGGGGGGTTCGGCCATCCCCGCGCGGTCGCCGAACTCAAGCGGATTCTGCGTCTCGAGCTTGCGCGGCCCGACGAGGCTCCGATCGCGCCAGGCGTCGCCACCGAAGAGACCGGGGCTCAAGGCATCGTCGATCTCGTGAACCTTCGCTGACGACGACGACGGACGACCTGCGAGGTGTTGCACCAAGGTTCAATGGGTTTTCGACCCTTGATCACGTAGCCTTCGGGCCTGCGCCCGACGACGGCTACTGCGAGGTTTGAATCCGAGCGATGAATACGCACAAGACGGACTTGGCCGGCCCCGGCTGGCACGCAATGGCGACCGATGCGGTCTTGGGACGGCTAGCGGCCGATTCGGCCACAGGACTCGATGCCTCGGAGGCCGCCAGGCGCCTCGCCGAGCATGGAGCCAACCGGCTTCCGGCCGGCAAGCGGCGCGGACCTTTCATGCGCTTCCTCTCCCAGCTCAACAACGTCCTGGTCTATGTCCTGCTGGGCGCGGGCTTCACCAAACTGATGCTCGGGCTCTGGATCGACGCCGGGATCATCCTCGGGGTGGTCCTGATCAACGCCCTGCTCGGATTCCTCCAGGAGGGCAAGGCGGAGAAGGCGCTGGAGTCGATCCGCAACATGCTCTCCGCCGAGGCCCGGACGCGGCGCGGCGGAGAGACCCGCATGATCCCGGCGGAGGACCTGGTCCCCGGCGACATCGTCCTGCTGGAGTCCGGCGACAAGATCCCGGCGGATCTGAGGCTCATCGAGGTCAAGAACCTGCGCACCGAGGAGGCCGCCCTGACCGGCGAGTCGGTCCCCGCCGACAAGTCCACCGATACGGTGCCGGAGAAGGCCACCGTCGGCGACCGCCACAACCTGGGCTTTTCCGGCACCATGGTGGTGTCCGGGCGGGCAACCGGTGTCGTCATCGCCACCGGAGCGCGGACCGAGCTCGGGCGGATCAATGCGATGCTGGCCAGCGTCAGCCCCCTGGAGACCCCGCTGCTCCGTCAGATCAAGAAGTTCGGCTATGCGATCACGACAGTGATCGGGATCGTCAGCGTCCTGGTCTTCGCCTACGGGAAGTGGGTGATCGGAATGGACTTCGTCGAGCTCTTCCAGGCCGTGGTCGGCATCGCCGTGTCGGTGATCCCCGAGGGTCTGCCGGCGATCATCACCATTGCGCTGGCGATCGGGGTGCAGCGGATGGCGAGCCGCAACGCGATCATCCGCCGTCTGCCGGCGGTGGAGACCCTGGGCTCGGTCTCTCGGATCTGCTCGGACAAGACCGGGACCCTGACACTGATGGAGATGATGGTGGTCTCCGCCGCCAGCGCCGAGTCGCGGTACCAGGTCAGCGGCAACGGCTATGCCCCCGAGGGGGCAGTGACCCGCGACGGCGAGCCGGCACCGAAGGACCCCGTGCTGGAGCTGATGGGCCGGGTCTCGATGCTCTGCAACGACGCGGTGCTCTTGCAGCAGGACGGGGTCTGGAAGGTCGAGGGCGATCCGACCGAAGGGGCGATGTACCCCTTCGCGACCAAGCTCGGGATGGACCGCGCGGCCGAGATCGCCGCCTGGCCGCGGGTCGACGCGATTCCGTTCGAGTCCGAGCACAAATTTATGGCGACCCTGCATCGTGGCGCCGACGGCCGGGAGATGCTGCTGGTCAAGGGGGCGCCCGAGGTCATCCTCGGTCACTGCGACCGTCAGCAGCTGGGCGCCGGTGAGAGCGCCGCGCTGGATCTCGGGCACTTCGAGCGGGTTGCCGACCAGCTCGCGGCCCAGGGAGAGCGGGTTCTGGCCCTGGCCTGGCTCGCGGATCCCGGGCTCGCGGCCGGAACCCTGGGTCCCGCCGATCTGCCTCGCAACCTGGTCCTGATCGGTCTGATCGGGCTTCTCGACCCGCCGCGCCAGGAGGCGATCGAGGCGGTGAAGGTCTGCCACGACGGCGGCATCCGGGTGACGATGATCACCGGCGATCACAAGATCACCGCGGCGGCGATCGCCAGGATGCTCGGTATCGGCGACGGCCGAACCGCGGTCTCCGGGGCTGAGATCGAGGAGATGAACGAGGCGGCCCTTCAGGAGTGCGTGCGGACCGTGGATGTCTTCGCCCGCGCGAGCCCCGAGCACAAGCTGCGCCTGGTCAAGGCGATCCAGGCCAACGGCCAGATCGTCGCGATGACCGGCGACGGGGTCAACGACGCCCCGTCGCTGAAGAAGGCGGACATCGGTGTGGCGATGGGGATCAAGGGAACGGAGGTGACCAAGGAGGCTGCCGGGATGATCCTCGCCGACGACAACTTCGCCTCGATCACCGCGGCGGTGAAGGAGGGCCGCACCGTCTACAACAACATCGAGAAGGCGATCCTCTTCATGCTGCCGACCAATGTGGCCCAGGCCCTGGTCATCGCGGTGGCGATCTTCCTCGGCTTCACCATGCCGATCACCGCGCCCCAGGTGCTCTGGGTCAACATGGTGACCTCGGTCGCCCTGGGTCTGGTCATCGCCTTCGAGCCCCATGAGCTCGATGTGATGCGGCGTGCCCCGCGGACCGTCGATCGAGCCATCCTGACCGGGTTTGGGATCTGGCGGGTGGTCTTCGTCGGCCTGGCATTGTTGGCCTATACCCTCTGGGCCTTCTTCTGGATGAAGGGACAGGGCGCCTCCGACGAGCTCGCGCGCACCGTGGCGGTCAACGCCATCACGATCGGGCAGGTCTTCTATCTGCTCAACAGCCGCTTCCTGCTGGAGTCGTCCCTGTCGTTCAAAGCCCATCTGGGCAATCGCTACCTGCCGATGGGGATCGCGGCCGTCGTCGTCCTGCAGCTCCTGTTCACCTATGCCCCGCCTTTGCAGTACCTGTTCCACAACGAGGCGATCCCGCTGATGGTTTGGCCCTGGCTCTTCCTCGGCGGGCTGGTGTTCTTCCTAGTGGTGGAGATCGAGAAGCTCGTCATCCGCCTCACCCCCAGCTTGCGTGTCGCCGTGACCTCGGTCGAGGCCGGGAGTGCCAAGACCCGCGCCGCGATGTCGTGACCGACTCCCATTGCTCGAAGAACAGAGAGGTTGGCCATGACTGAGCTGGCCCCCCTGACAATGACGATCGAGCTGCTCGGCGGGCTCGCGCTGTTCCTGTACGGCATGGAGAAGATGACCGACGGGTTGAAGGCCGCGGCCGGCAAGCAGATGAACGGGCTCTTGGCAAAGCTGACAGGACATCCGGTGTTGGGTGCCATCACTGGGGCCATCGTGACCGCGGTGATCCAGTCGTCCTCGGTAACCACGGTGCTAGTGGTGGGTTTCGTGAGTGCCGGGCTCATGACCCTGGTGCAGTCGGTCGGGGTGATCTTCGGTGCCAATGTGGGCACCACGGTGACGGCGCAAATCGTGGCGTTCAACACGACTGCCCTTGCATTCCCCCTGATTGCCATCGGCTTTGGTATGAGCTTCCTGTGGAAGCAGGGCGTGGCACGCCACTATGGCGCCATGTTGATGGGGCTTGGTCTGATCTTCTATGGCATGGCGGTGATGGGCGCGGCCATGTCGCCGTTGCGCACGCACGAGGGCTTCGCCGGGGTTCTACAGTCTCTGCAGAGCCCGTTCCTGGGCATGCTGGCCGGCGCCGCCTTTACGGCCCTGGTGCAATCGTCGTCGGCCACCATCGGTCTCGCGGTCGTCATGGCGACCCAGGGGCTGCTGTCCCTTCCGGCGGGGATCGCGATCCTGTTCGGGGCAAAGATCGGAACCGGGATCACGGCGGTTCTCGCCGCGATCGGCAAGCCGCAGGATGCCAAGCGCGCGGCAGCCGTGCATGTCCTGTTCAATGTGCTGGGCGCCCTGATTTGGCTGCCGTTCATCGCGGCGCTCGCGGCGCTCGCCGAGACGGTTTCGCCGGTGGCCGCGCATCTGCATGGCGTGGAACGGCTTGCCGAGGAGGTGCCGCGCCAGATCGCCAACGCGGCGACCATCTGGGCCACGGCCAACACGCTGATCTTCCTGCCGTTTGCCCCGTTGTTCGCGAAGATGGCCATCAGGATCATCCCGGACCGGGCGGTCGAGGTGAAGGAGATCGTTCGTCCCAAATATCTCGACGACGAATTGATCCGGGTGCCCTCGATGGCCCTGGAGCGTGCACGGATGGAACTCGGGTACATGGGTGAGCTGACCGAAGGGATGCTGGTGAAGGTCGGATCGGCCTTCAAAGCCAGGGATCTCAGCGAGCTTTCGCAGCAGTATGACCAGGTCGTGGTGCTGCGAGAAGCGGTGCTCGCCTATCTGCAGCGCGTCGGGCGTGGCGAGCTGAGCGACGCTCAAGCGGACGAGCATGCACGCCTGGTTGCCGCCACCGGAGAGATCCTGTCCATGAGCGCGGCGATCGGCCGTGAGCTGGCACCGCTGGCCCAGACCCTGAAAGAGACGGGCATCACACCGTCGCAAGAGACCGCCGAGCTGCTCGAACACCTGTTTCGGACGATACAGGAGTCCGCGCATGCCGCGCTGCGAGCCTTGGTCGAGGCGGACGAACGGGCGGCACAGGCCGTTGTGGCCAATCGCGTGACGATCCTCGAGCTCAGCTCCGAGCTGCACAGGCAACAGGCCGCGCGCCTCGCCCTGGACGACCCGGAGCGCCTGCTCAAGTACCGCGTGCAGTTCGAGATACTCGACATGCTGAGACGCATCTACAGTGTGGCTGAGCGCATGGCGATCTCGGTACTGCCGCGGGGCGTTCTGGCCGGGGAGCTGTCGGTCTGATCGACGGGCTCCAGGCTGTGATGGTGCGGGGGAAACGCCGATCGGGTCGGCGCTTCCCCACTCTCCGGCCGGAGGCTGGACTACTGGAAGCTGCCGCGGCGATGCTCATCGGCGAGCACACCGCCGAGCGCGCCGACGCCTGCTCCGAGCAACGCGCCGCGCCCGGCGTTGCCGCTGAAGGAGCCGACAACGGCACCGGTGGCGGCGCCCATCGCGGTGCCGCTGGCAACGCTGGCCCGGGGGGTGCTCCCGCAGCCAGGGAGGACGGCCGCCATCGTGGCCGCCAGGACGAGGATGGATATGGACTTCATGGGATGACCTCCGATGATTACTTGCAGGATCTGGCTTTGGCCAGTGCCCGGACCACGCCGACCACCGGCATCTCGTTCATCAGCGTCTGATTGCCCTTGTTCTCGGCCCCCCAGGTGAGGAACGCCTGTCGGCCATCCTCTATCGTGTCGTTCACCTTGTAGCAGATCAGCCGCTTCACTCGCTTCCTGTCGCTCACCACGTCATGGTACTGGACGCTGGCCTCGATGAACGCCCGGCAGGCGAGCAGGGCCTCGAGCGCGGCGGGACTGTCGCCGGTTGCTCCGCAGACCTGGAGCAGATCCTCGGTGGTGTCGAAGTTGAAATCGCTTTCATCGAGGGCCTGGGACGTCATCGGTTGCACGGCCAACGCCAGAAGGGCAGCGAGGGCGGCTGGATGTTGGATGATTCGATTCATGTCTATTAGGAGTCCTGTGGAGGATTGATTGGGTTGGGAGCCAGCGGGAGGGCTGGCGGTTTGGTTTCTGACGGACAAGGATCAGGAAGGTGGTCGAGCCGCATCTCTTTGGGAAGCAAGCCTCTATCAAGCGACTCCTGAACGCCCCGTCACCTACCAGGCGTAGAGAGCACCGACCCCATAGATCCACTGATTCTTGGAGCCCTCCAGCGCGACGAGCGGGCTGTCCGCGGCGTCGCCCAGGATGCGCGAGTACATGATGCCGACGCCCAGATGCCAGTGCAGACTCAATGAAAGCACCGCCGTGGCCCACCCTCGCACGTCACGCACCCCGCCCCCAGGCACATGGATCGGCAGACCGCTAGAGAGTGAATCGGCTTGCGTCACCCCGAAGTACTCGTTCGTGTAGTTGTCGCTGCCGTACGTGAAGGCGGTACCGGCCGCCAGGGTCACCATCCGCGCGACGGGCTGCATCGCGTAGGCATTGAGCCCGGCCGTCCAACCGTTGTAGACATCGGTGGCATCCCCGAGGGCCCAGGCACCCACTCCCGCCTGCCTGCGCATCTCCTGGGGATCCCGCCAGATATAGCCACCGAAGAGACCGAGGCTCAAGGCATCGTCGATCTCGTGAACCTTGTTGACGACGGGGTTCTCCACATCCTCGCGGCTGAAGCGCCAAAGCGCCGCCGGACCCAACTGCCAGTTGCGGTTGTCGAGCAGGTTGACTCGGATCTCGTTTCCAAGGAGACGAACGAAGCGTGAGCCGCCCAGCGAGAGCCGCCCGAACGGAGCGACGCCGATATCTTGATCCTTCGATCCAAAGTAGTCGGGATAGGCGCCCACGCCGCCCCCGAAGAAGTTGAGCTGCGGCAGATCCAAGGGGATCATGAGGTCCTCGGCTTGGACGCCCGGAGGTATCACGCCGAGGGCGCCAAGTAGTGCGGCCACGAGCCGTAAGGATCGTCTTGATGTAATCGAGTCTGTCATCTCTTGGCTCCAGAACATGACTGATGTGCTCCAGTCGATCAGTAACCGGCTTCTTGGCGTGGCGATGGGCCGCTACCGGGCTTTACCGCGGGAGCAGCAAAGTGAAGGTGACCCGCGCGCCCCAGCCTTCGGGACCAGCGTCCGGGCTCTCGACCCAGTAGTGAACGCCGCCTGCGATGCTCACCGGCAGCTTGCCGATTCGCACCACCTTCGAAACCACACCGCGGATCGGTATCAGCCACTCATGGGCATCCCAGTCGTAGAAGCTCTCGCTCTGAAGCGTATAGGTCCAGGCTGTGGGTGTCGTGTACGAGAGGAAGGGTTGCAGGAAGGTCCGGTTGATGTCGGCTCGGTCGTCGTCCCCCGCGAAGGACCACAGGTGGTTCGTCAGCCCTCCCAGGGTCCAGGGCCCCCGCTGGCGCAGTGCCACCGCCGTCGGACCGGCCGCCCACTGGTCGGCGGTCAGCAGGTCGTCGCCGCCCGTCGGCAGCAGCAGGACCGGCCCCGCGCCCCAGATCCAGCCCCCCGCCGTCGGTGCGGCGGGTGAGAAAAAGAGGCTTTGCAGGACGTCGCCGACGCCCGACTGGCTGCCGGCGCCGGGAAAGAGATCGTTCTGGTAGACCAGTGGCACGATGGTCCGCGAGATCAGGTTCCAGTCCGAATTCAGCGTAAAGGGAATCACCGGCTGGATGTTCAGCTGCCACTGCTCGCCATCGTCGAGCGGACCGAGACCCTGGTTGTAGTTGAACTGGAAGGGGATGCTGATCAGCGCGGCCACCGGGTTGGCGAGCTGCATCGCCAGTGCCTCCTCGCTTTGCTCCGCCAGCGCGAGTCCGGGACAGGCCATGCCCGCGGCCGTCAAGACGGCCATTGAGACTCTTGGTAGCTTGAACGTCGACATGCGACTCACTCCACGCCGAGGGTTTGATCATGGCGCCTGGGCGCGACCCGAAATCGGGGCACAGCCATGCAGCGGGTCCGCCGTGGCCACCGACTCGGCGATCGGCGGCGCCAAGTGGCCTTCAAGCGGTCCGCCGGCACTGGTGTGCCGGCCTGCGTGCCTGGAATCGATCGCCGATCAGTCGTGCTCGAGATCGATCTGCTGGAGCACCTCGAACGGCTTCGGTGGGGTGGCGTGCTGTTTGGGCGCCGTGCCGGGCAGGATCTCGAAATCCGGCGTGAACGGCACGAGGATCGAGCGCAGCTGGTCGAAGCCCGTGCGGTCGCCGTCGAATGTCGCCTTGCCGGCCTTGATCAGGTCGTCGAACGACGCCTGTCCCATCATCACCCCGTTGAGGTCGGCACGGTTCACGGTGATGCTGAGGTCCGGTTTCTTAGCCTGGAATCCCGCGATGGTGGTGAGCGTCGCGTTGCTCATTTCGACGGCGTATTGCTCGCCGTTGTCCGGCGTCACGAGGTTGATGGTGAACTTGAGCCCGTCGGCCTTCCTCGGGTCCATGCTGATGGCGACGAAGTCGAGCCACTGCTCGGTGGACATGGCGCGGACCACGTCCGGGCCGGTGGAGCGGGGCGGGACGCCGCCCGGCAGGCCGTTGCGCAGCTCGTAGGCGCCCTGCAGGAAGCTGTTGCGCACGCTGGTGCTCTCCGCCTGGTAGCCGAGCTGCTCGAAGGTGTCGGCCAGCAGGCGCCGTGCGGCCTGGTTGTGCGGCTCGGCGAACACCAGCTTGTTGAGGATCTCGGTGGCGTAGAGATAGGCCCCCTCGTCATCGAGCTGCCGGGCGCGCGCGAGGATTTTCTCGGCGCCGCCCATCATCTCCACGTAGAGCGGGGCCGAGTCGGCGGGCGACAGCGGGATCAGGTTGGTTGGATTGCCGTCGTAGTGCCCGAGGAAGCGGTTGATCACGCCGCGCGCGTTGTTCTGCACGTCGCCGTGGTAGCTGCGCGCGGCCCAGTTCTGCCGCAGGCTCTTCGGCACCTCGTAGACGTTCTGGATCTCGTTGATCGTCACGCCCTGGTTGGCGTAGTGCAGCGTCTGATTGTTGAGGTTGGCGTAGGCGTCGCGCTGTGCACGCAGGACCTCCTGGATACGGTCGTTGCCCCAGCGCGGCCAGCTGTGCGAGGCGAACATGACCTCGGCCTCCTGGCCGAACTTGTAGAGCGCCTCGTTGATCTCCTTCGACCAGTTGATCGCATTGCGCACGGACGCGCCGCGAATCGTGTAGATGTTGTGGATGGTTCCGGTGATGATCTCGGAGCCCCAGAACGCCTTGAGCTGGGGGAAGTAGGTGTTCATCTCGACCGGCGCCTCGGTGTCCGGCGCGTTCTGGAACACCATCTTCACCCCGTCGAGCGTGATCTCCTCGAAGTCCTTGCTGATGAGGCGATTGGGCGCGATCAGCCCGGTATTGCCGTTCGCCACGTTCTTGCCGATCGCCTGGTCGACATGGCCGAACGGGTTGCGCTGCAGCAGCACGGCATACTGCCACTGCGTGCGGCGCGACATCGCGTTGCCGGCGAAGACGTTCTCCGAGATCGCCGCGTCCATGAAATTAGACGGGGCGATCACCATCACCTTGCCGCTCGCGACGTCGGCCTCGTCCACGACGCCGCGCACGCCGCCGAAGTGATCCACGTGCGAGTGCGAGTACACCACGCCCACGACCGGCCGCTTGCCGAGCTTCTCGTTGATGAAGTCGAGTGCGGCCCGGGCCGTCTCCTTGGCGGTCGCCGGATCGAAGATGATCCAGCCGGTGTCGCCCTTGATGAAGCTGATGTTGGCCAGGTCGTAGCCGCGCACCTGGTAGATGTGCCCCGGCAAGACCTCGTACAGTCCGTAGGCCATGTTGAGAACGGCCTGGCGCTGCAGCGAGGGGTTGATGGAGTCGAAGTCCTGGCCCTTCAGCAGCCACTCGTAACTGCCCATGTCCCAGGCCACGTGGCCGGCATCGGCCATGATCCGCGTGTAGGGCGGCTCGGCGATGAAGCCCTTCTTCGCCTCCTCGAAGTCGCGCTGGTCCTCGAATGGAAGCGTGGCCTTGAGACCCTTGCGCAGCTCGATCGTGAACTCAGAAGGCGCCTTGCCTTGCGGATCGAAATGGCCAGCGGTGGAGACGTTCGCCACTGTCTGGGGTGGCTGGGCATCCCGCGCGGGCTCGGTCTGTGCGGTCTGTACCGGATTTGCCGTGACCAGCGCCGCTGGCAAGACGTAGGGGATCTCCGACCAGAGCCGAACGGCGGAATCCAGGCTCACGGACTGGGCGTTCTTCCAGACATAGCCGAAGTGCCGATTGAACCAGTCCCGGTTGGCGAAGAGGATTTGTCTGACGCACTCGGGAGCCGTGACAGCGACCCCGGCCTGGCGGATCTGGGTGCAGAGGCCGGAGAGATGCTCGCCGCGCTCGAGGGTGAAGGTGTGCCCTTGGCCGACGTCGGTCGGCGATTCGGCGCCGACGGCAAGCCCCGCTGTTGCGGCGGCGGCGAGGGCGGTGAGCATGACTGGGAGTCGAGCGGCCATTGGCGTTACCCCGGTAGGAATATTCGTTGAAACTGGTTGGGCGAATGCGCCTTGAGCAGGCGTCACGGAGCCGACGTTGGGGACAGGAGCAGGGTGTGGTCGCGGTAAGGGGCGCATCAGAAACGCACCGTGAAACCAAGCAAGGGGCCGTTGAAGTCGGTCTTGACATCCCGGCCATCGATCTCCTTCTCGGCCGAGAAATAGCGCCAGCCGCCTTGCACCGACCAGCGCGGGTCGAACTGGTAGCCGAGGCTCGCGAACAGTTGCCAGGTCAGATCGGAATCGCCGCCCGCGCCACCGACATCGCCGAAGACGGTCGCGAACCACTTGTCGTCGAGCGCCACACGGGCGCGTGCACCGATCACCGGGTCGACCCAGGTTTCGCTTACACCGAGGCTTTGGCGGGGAAGCCGCCCGGGGGAGAGCGTGAGATCGAGATCGATGGCGCTGAGGCGCAAGCCCGCCATCAGGTCGATGGCCGCCCGCTCGTTGTCCGCGACACGGTAGGCGACATAGGCGCTCATCGCCTTCGCCTCGACCTCCATGCGTGCGCGGCTAAAGAGCAGACCGAGTGGCGTGGCACGACTCTCGGAGAGGTTGGCGTAGAAGAGGTCCGCGATCAGGCCCCAGCGGCCGTTGCGCGCCTCCAATGCCCCCATGAAGGCGAGATCCAGGCTGGAAAGGACATCGCTCGTGCTCTTGTCGACCTCGACGCTTCCCCAGACCGTATCGACCGAAGAGGTGATCCCCGGCGCCCAGAGGTATGGCGAGAGCGCAAAGCTCCAACCACTGTTCTGCGCCGCCACGGGAGCGGCGAGGAGTGCCGTCAGACTCGCTGCGAAGACCTTAGCCTGTAACGTCACGACCTACGCCTCCAAAATGATCATGCCTAACCCAAGCGGATGCGGCGCAAGCGGGGTGCGACCACAACTGATGTGCCTGGGGTGAGCGGGAGCGAACCCAGCAAGCCGCCATGCTGGGGTTCGTTCCTCACCCCAGCCTACTTGACACGAATCGTTCGCGAACGCTCGATACAAGCCAATGTTCTGGCGGATATTCGGCGGCGGCGCTGGATGTTCGCGGACGCTCTCGCCACGGCATTGAAGCAGGCGCAGGATAGTTCGGTGGAAAGTTGGCCGGCTATTGCACATTGGTTAAACGCGCGGGCGCATGAGCGACGGGGCGGGAGGACAGAACACGGCCCAGAGGGATTCCGGCAGGACGCCGATTGGGAGCACCCAACGGCGGCCATCCATCCATCTGGAGGATCGGCAAGTGTGCCTGTGCGCGATGCTTCCGGCGTTATCGGCCCTCAGGCGACAATCGGTGACTAAGGCAACGCCCGCGAAATACCATGCCAATTCACGTTAGGTTCGGCTCGGAAGGCTGTCTGAGCCACCTGATATCGTCCGAAGCGCGAAGCTCCGAAACGGCCGAGCGGCCTGTCTGACATTGAGACAGGATTAACAGGATTTCTCAGGATTGACAGGATTCATGTCAGGCCGGATGTTTCTGAAAAAAATCCTGTAAATCCTGCAAAATCTTGTTAATCCTGTCCATTTTATTGGGTGAGATTCATGGAATGGTTTTTGTCGGGAGTTGCCTAACCACGGCGCAGATCGCTGCCCCTGAGCGACTCCCAGGTGACATAGAGCGTCGGAACCACCACCAGCGTCAGCAGCGAGGCCACCGACAGTCCGCCCATGATGGCGAAGGCCATGGGGCCCCAGAACACCGTCGGCGCGATCGGGATGAGCCCGAGCACGGTGGACAGCGCGGTCAGCATGATCGGGCGCACGCGCGAGCTGCTGGCGTCCACCACCGCATCCCAGATCGGCCGTCCGCCGGCTCGCTCCTGCTCGATCTGGGAGATCAGGATGACCGAGTTCTTGGCGATCATGCCGATCAGCGCCAGGATGCCGAGGATCGCCACGAACCCGAGCGGCCGCCCGGAGACCAGCAGCGCCCCGACCACCCCAATGAGGCCGAGCGGCACCACGCTCAGCACCATCACCAGCAGTGGGAAGCTCCGCAACTGGAACATCAGCAGCGTCAGCATCAGGAACAGCATCAGGGGCACCACGGCCATGACCGAGGCGCGGGACTCGGCGCTCTCCTCGACGGTTCCGCCGACCTCGATGTCGTAGCCGACGGGCAGACCGCCGGCCAGCGCCGCCACCCCCTCGGCCAGCGCGTCGACCACGGTCTCCGGCAGCAGGCCCGGGGCCGTGTCCGCCTGCACCGTGAGCGTCGGCACCCGGTCCCGGCGCCAGATCAGCGGCAGGTCCTGGCCGAAGTCGAAGGTGGCGATCTGGTTGAGCGCAACGGTGCGGCCGTCGGCAAGGGCCACCGGCAGGGTCCGCAGGCTGGAGGTGGAGAGCGTCTGGCCGCCGACCTCGCGGGTGATGACGTCGACCAGGAAGATGTCATCGCGCACCTGCGTCACGGTGCTCCCGGAGATGTTGGTGGCGAGGACCGCCGACACCGCCTGCGAGGACAGGCCGAGGCGGCGCGCCTCGTCCTGGTCGATGCGGATGGTCACCTCGCGTGCCGTCTCCATCCAGTTGAAATTGATCTGGCGGGTGAGCGACGACTCGGCCATCAGCCCAGCCAGCTCCAGCGCGATGCCGCGCAGCCGCTCCGGGTCCGGGCCACTGACGCGGTACTGAACCGGCCAGCCCACCGGCGGCCCCAGCTCCAGCGGAGAGACCCGGCTGACCGCCTCCGGAAAGACCTCCGGCAACGACTCCTCCAGGCGTTCCTCGATGCGCAGCCGTCCCTCGAAGTCCTTGGCGACCAGCACCGCCTGGGCATAGAAGGGGTTCGGCAACTGGACATTGAGCGGCAGGTAGAAGCGGATCGCGCCCTGGCCCACGTAGGTGCTCCAGTGGTCCAGGTCCGGGTCCTCGGCGAGCATGGCGTCCAGCCTTTCCGCCGCCGCCGCGGCGGCGTGAATGGAGGCGTTCTGCGGCAGCGTCAGGTCCACCAGCAGGTCCACGCGGTCCGAGGCCGGAAAGAACTGCTGCGGGATCAGCCGCACGCCGAGGATGGCCACCACGAACAGCGCCAGGGTGACCAGAAGGGTCAGCCAGCGCAGGCGCATGGCGCCATTCAGCAGGCCGCGGTACAGGTGCAGCGCCCGGCCCGGCGCCGCGCCCGCGGCCTGCGCCGGCGCCTTCAGCAGGGCCGTGCCGAGCAGCGGCGCAAAGACCACGGCGACGAACCAGGACACCAGCAGCGCAATCGCCACCACCGCGAAGATCGAGAAGGTGTACTCGCCGGCGCTGCTCCGGGCAAAGCCAATGGGCACGAAGCCGGCGATGGTCACAAGGGTGCCGGTCAGCATCGCGAACGCGAGCGTGCGATACGCATAGGTGGCCGCCTCGCGCTTCGGCTCGCCCAAGGCCAGGCGCCGGGTCATGGCATCGACGGTGGTCATGGCGTCGTCCACCAGCAGCGCCAGCGCGATGATCAGCGCGCCGAGCGAGATGCGGTGCAGGTCGATGTTGGCGAGGTCCATCAGCGCGAACACCAGCGCCAGCGTCAGCGGGATGGTGAGCGCGACGACGGCGCCGGCGCGCACGCCGAGCGCGATGAAACCGATGGCCAGGATGATGGCGATGGCCTGCCACAGCGAGGTCGTGAAATCCGCTATGGCCTCGTCCACCGTGACCGGCTGGTCGGCGACGCGGATGACGTCGATGCCGAGGGGGAGCTCCCCGATGATGGCGGCCATCCGCGCCTTGACCCTGTCGCCCAGGGCCAGGATGTCGCCGCCCTCGCGCATGGCGATGGCAAGCCCCAGGGCCGGCTGGCCGTTGACCCGGAACAGGGATTGCGGCGGGTCCGCGTAGCCGCGGCGCACTTGGGCGATGTCGCCGAGCCGCAGCATGCGCCCGCCGACGGCGAAGCTGACCTCCAGCAGATCCGCCGTGTCGCGGAAGGCACCGGAGACCCGCAGCGAGATGGCCTCGTCGCCAGTCTGGAGCACCCCGGTGGGCGTGACGACGTTCTGCGCCCGCAGCGCGGCCGTCAGCGCCGCCGGGTCGATGCCGAGCCCGGCGAGCTCGTCCATCGCGAACTCGATGTAGAAGTGCTCGTCCTGGGCGCCGAGGACGTCGATCTTCGCCACGTCCGGCACCCGCAGCAGTTGCGAGCGCACGTCTTCGACGGAGTCGCGCAGCTCGCGGTGACTGAAGCCGTCGGCGGTGAAGCCGTAGATGATGCCGTAGGTGTCGCCGAACTCGTCGTCGAAGCGCGGACCCACCAGCCCCTGCGGCAGCGTGTGGCGGATGTCGCCGACCTTCTTGCGGACCTGGTACCAGGCATCCTCGATGGCCTCCGCCGGCGTGCGGCCATCGAGGTCGACGAAGATCGTCGTGCTGCCCGCGCGCGTGAAGCTGCGCAGCCGGTCCACGTGCGGGGCCTCCTGCAGCGTGCGCTCCAGCCGCTCGGTGACCTGGTCCAGCGTGTCCTGGAGCGTCGCCCCCGGCCAGGCGGCCCCCACCACCATGGTGCGAATCGTGAACGCCGGATCCTCGGCGCGGCCGAGCTTGAAGAAGGCACCGACGCCGGCCGCGACCGCGACGATCATCAGATAGACGACGACGGCGCGGTGGTTGATCGCCCATTCGGACAGGTTGAACGGCTTCATCGCGGCGTCCCGCCGGTCGTTTCGCCCGCGCCCTCGGGCGCGGCCTCGTCGGGGGCCGCCGGCGGCTCGGCCGGCGTTCCGCCCGCGCCGCCAACCGCTGGCGCCGCACCGAACAGGCGCACCGGCTGATCCGGGCGTAGGCTCTGCACGCCCGCGGTCACCACCAGGTCGCCCGGCATGAGCCCGTGCTGCACCAGCACCCTGTCCAGCTCATAGGCGATCACGTCGATGCTGCGCAGCGCCACGCGCTGCGTATCCGGGTCCACCACCCACACCGCCGGCTGCCCGTCGGCGCGGGTCAGCGCCGCAGCCGGGATCGAGAGGCCTTCGGCATCGCCGCCGACCGGCACCTTGCCGCTCACCGAGGAGCCGAGCCGGAGCGCCTCCGGCGGATTGGCGAGACCGACCCGCACCCGGAAGGTGCGCGTCACCGGGTCCGCCTGCGGCGAGACCTCGCGCACGCGCCCCACCGCGCGCACCTTGGGATCGGTGGTGGAGACGACCTCGATCACCGTGTCCGCCGCCAAGGCATCCTTGACCCGCGACGGGAAGTCGAAGACCGCATCCCGTCCGCCCTCGCGCGCGAGCTGGACCACCATCTGGCCCGCGGCCACGACCTCCCCGGGCTCGGCGCCGCGGGCCGTGACGGTGCCGGCGGCATCGGCCACCAGCTCGGTGAAGGAGAGCTGGTTCTCGGCGCTGCGCAGCTTGGCCTCGGCGGCCTCCACCTGGGCCTCGGCGGCATTGCGCGACTCGACGGCCCGGTCGAACTGCTGCCGGGCGACGAAGCCGCGCGCCACCATCGGCTCATAGCGGGCGATGGTGGCGCGCGTTTCCACCAGCCGCGCCATCGCCGCGGCGACGTTGGCGCGCGCCGCATCGGCCGCGTTCCGCGCCGTCTCCGGATCCAGCCGCGCGACCGTCTGTCCCGCCCGCACCCGGTCGCCGACGTTGACCGAGCGCTGGATCAGTTGGCCGCCGACGCGGAAGGCCAGGTTGATGCTGTCCTCGGCCTCGATGGTGCCGCTCAGCGTGATCTCCTCGCCGCCGCCGGCCTCGGCGACTTCTGCCACGCGCACCGGCCGAATGGGCTCTGGTGCGGCCGAGGGCTCCGCAGATTGCTCGAGCTCGCAGCCTCCGATCAGCAGCGCCGTGCACACGGAGACGACGGAGACAAGTCCAGATCCACACCTTGACGTGCGTTGTGAGACCGCCTGTTGCATAGGGCACCCCTCGTGCTGGTTGCGGCGATCGCCGCCCCCAAGTGAGTGATCGATGAGGGCCGCGGCCTCCGGATCTCGCCTCCCGGCAAGGTGTTCGGCGTTTGCGCGCGGCCGGGAGCCCCCGCCGCATGCAGGCCGATGAAGACGCCCACTGGACGCGGTTTAAAGATCCGTAGGATAGTTAGGCGGGGGTTGGCCGGCTATTGCACGTTGGTTAAAGCCGGGGCGCACGTGAGACCGATCGAGGAGAGCGCCCGCGCGGGACGGCAACGAGAGACTGCCGCAGCGTTGCTCGTTACGGGTAGCTGCTTCATGGCATCATGGGTTCAAATCTAGCGAGCTGTTGCGTGATCAATGGAGTTCACGCTGACTTTCCTCCGCATATTTTTTTTGGACATCCTCTATGCGAGCCCGGTTCTGGGCTTCCTTCTCCTCCTGATCGTACTCGTCGGCTCCCTCATTGGCCGACTCGAGGGGTGGTCGGCGTTCGACGCCCTTTACCACGCCTTCATCAATGCGACGACCGTTGGTTATGGCGACTTTCACCCGTCGAAGAAGGGCTCCAAGGCGCTCGCGATCCTCCTCGCGCTCGTCGGCCTGATCTTCACCGGCATGGTCGTCGCGATCGCGCTGCATGCGGCGAGCTTTGCTTATGCGGAGGTGTACACCGTCGCTGGGCTCTGGCGCCGGTCATGAGGCTCGTCGGCTTCCCCTGGAATGGCGCCAGGCTCGGCACCCGCGATTCTCCCGCACCGACAACGCGCCCAAGTTGCAAATGCGCTAACCCAGAATCGCATCCAGCGCCAAGACGTAGAGAGTCCCGACAGATAACTGCACCGCGGCGATCGGCAGGCCAATGCGTAGGAACTGCATGAAGGTCACCCGCTTGCCCTGGGCCGCGCAGATGCCGGCCGCGACGACATTGGCGGAGGCACCGATCAAGGTGGCGTTGCCGCCCAGCGTGCCGCCAAACATCATGGCAATGAACAGGGGCAACGTCGCATCGGGCCAATCGGTGAAACCAGGGCCCAGCGCGATCTCGGGCACGGCTTCGGCTGCCACCAGGTAACCGGTCGTCATCACCAACGCGGCCGCGACCACCGGGATATTGGCCAGCAGGCTCGACAGGACGCCGATGCCGGCCAGCGACAGGAGCGCGACCGGCATGAAATCGTCTCCGAACCAGTGGTAGAGCTGGATCGATAGCCCTTGCAGCAGCTCGGTTTTGACGAAGGCCTGAACGAGGGTGAAGATGGCGCCGAGAAACACGATCGTTTTCCAGTCGACGTCGCGGATGACCTCGCCCACCGGCTCGATGCGTGCGCCGTAGACCACGAGTAGCGCCAGCGAGGCGCCGATGATCGCGACCTGGGGCGGGATGATGGTATTCGGCAGGGACTCTCCGACCAGGAACAGGACCACCATGATCCCGAGCACCAAGAGCGATAGCGCCAGGAAGGCGGGTCGCTCGATCGTCACGGGCGGGCGCTTGGGGGGCAAGGTCACCCGTGCGGCCCAGATCTCCGGCAACAGGCGTGGCAGCAGGGGCACGATGACCAAGAGTGCCAGCAGCCCACCGAGGCTCACCAGCCGCAGATAATCGATGAAGGACAGCCCAATCGCGCTGCCGACCAGAAAGGTCGCGGGGTCACCCACCAGGGTGAGCATGCCGGCGGCGTTGCTGACAATGGCCGTGATGATCAAGGGGCCGACGAAATCCACTTTGAGCGCCTGACAGACCCCGACGATGATCGGCGCCACCAAAATGACCGCGGTCGCGTTGGGAAGTACGGCGCACACCGGAGCGACCAGCACGACGATCAGCAGCAGCAGGCGTTTGCCGCTCCCGGCGGTGGCACGCAGCAAGGCCTCCTCGAGCCACGCGAAAATCCCGGTCCGACTGATCACCCGCGCCACCACCATGCCGCCGAAGAGCAGGGCGAGCGGACCACTGGCCGTCTGCACGATCTGGATGAGATCTCCGCCGTCGAGGATATCGAACATGATCAAAACGCAGACCCCGAGCAGGGCGGCGACCGCCATATCGACGACGTCGAGCGCAATCACCAGGATGACGGCGGCGAAGACGCCGATGGTCAGGTAGATCTGAATGTCGGTCATGGCCGCCTCATTCAATCCATCGGCAGGGCATAGTGCAGTCCGCCCTGGGTCCAGAGCCGGTTGAGACCGCGTTCGATCTCGAGCGGGCTCTCGCGGCCAAGGTGGCGCTCGTACATTTCGCCGTAGTTGCCGACGGCTCTCAGCACCCGCGTTGCCCACAGGGCAGGTATCCCCAGGGATCGCGCGATCATGGCCTGCTCCTCCGCGGAGCGTCGCACCAGGGAATTGCGGTTCTCCGCGATGACGGCGTCGAGGTTCTCGCGCGTGACCCCGTATTCCTCGGCGAGGATCAGGAGGTTCAGAACCCAGCGGACCACCGTGGTCCACTCGGGGTCACCGCCCCAGACGACGGGGCTGAGCGGTTCCTTGGAAATACGCTCGGGCAGGATGACGAAATCCCGAGGATCATTGGGCGCGTGCAGACGCATCGCGGCGAGCTGCGCGGCATCCGAGCTGTAGGCGCGGCAGCGGCCGGCGAAGAAGGCTTGGGCCGCCTCGGCGGCCGAATCGATGACCAGCGGCGTGACCGACCACCCCTTGGCACGAAACCATTCTTCGAGATTGCGCCGGTGCGTCGTCCCTTTCTCGATGCAGACAGTCGCGCCGTCCAGGTCCGCCGGCGCCGCAATGCCCGCCGCAGCGGGCACCATGAATCCCTGGCCGTCGTAGAAGAGGATTCCAGGAAACTGGACCTTCAACACCGCCTCGCGGGTCAGGGTCCAGGTGGTGTTGCGCAGGAGCAGATCGATCTTGCGCGCCTGCAATGAGGGAAATCGTGTCGAGGCGCGCAGGGGCAGGTACTCGACCTTGTCCGGGTCCCCAAGGACCGCGGCCGCGACCGCGCGGCAGAAGTCCACGTCGAAACCCTGCCAGCGTCCATCGGCGTCGCGCTCGGAGAAGCCTGGAATGCCTTCACTGACCCCGCAGCGCAGCAGCCCGCGGGCTTTCACTCCCTCCAGGACTTCGCCCGCTTCGAGCCGCGGCAAGACCAGAAGCATCAGGACGAGCGCGGCAACACGCCAAAGCCTCCAGTCGAGATGCATTGAAATCTCCCAACCACCAGCGCCAGTCCTCCACCACCAGAGGTCTTGCATGAGATTTTGCATGGCCGCTCAGCAGGGTCCGTCACACTGGGTGACGACGCGTACGCAATTGGATGCCTCGAAAGTGTCATTGGTGATAGCGAGATCACCCCCTCCGGCATGGATCAATGTCGCCTTGTTGCACTGCGTCTGTCGGGTGCCGAACTGAACGGGGGACACCCAGCGCACGTTGGAGCAGTCCGCGTTTCCCCGCCCTAGCTGGATGCCCGTTTCGTAGGTCGCGCAGCGCAGCCGCGTATGCGTCACCGCGGCGCGGAGACTCCAGGCACCGGAGTCATCGACCCGCCCCCGAGTCTCCCCCGCCTGGAACGCCTTCGTCGCGGGTTGCCGGGCGCCGGTGGACGGGGCCGGGAGCAATGGCACATCAAGGGTGCTCACAATGCGCGAGCTGTCCGAGCGCGGCGCTTGGGAGACGCTGTCATTGGATTCTCGTGCGGCGCACGATGCCAGCAGGAGGACGGGCAGCAGTTTCCACATGGTGTCTCACCAATGAGTGCTTAGAAGGGTCCATCGCTGCCTTGACATCGTCGTGGTGCCGTTGCAGCAGGCTGGATTCCGAGGTGGGCGACCGGGCCTGGCCCGCGACGCCGCCGCCGTCTCCCCACGGGGCCGGGCCGATCGCATCCGGCCGTTCACGGCTGGAGTGCCGCCTGGTCTTCCGCGGGGCTTTCGGTCGGCGCAATGTCCGGACCGAGCAAGATGGCCACCGGCCGGGTGTGGGGGCTGGCCTCGAGCGCGATCATCAGCACCATCGTCAGCGGAACCGACAGGAAGGCGCCGACCGTCCCGAGTACCCAGCTCCACAGCAGCAGCGACAGAAACACCGCGAGCGTCGAGATGCCGAGACCCCGGCCCATGATCCTCGGCTCCAGAACCGAGCCGATCAAGGTGTTCGCGAGCAGATAACCGAGCGCAACCAGGAGTGTGGTCGGCACATCGGTCTGCACCAGCGCCATCAGCACGGCCGGGACCGCCATCAGAACGGATCCGACGAAGGGAATGAAGTTCAGCAGGAAGGCCAGGATGGCCCACAGTACGGCGAAGTTGATGCCCAGAAACGACAGCCAAGCCCAGATCAACAGCGCGGTGGCCAGGCTGGTGCCGATCTTGATCACCATGTAGCGGCCCAGCGCGTCCAGCACCCGGCGGAAGCGGGCCTCGGACTCCTCCGTCAGGCAAAAGGCCGTGCGCAGCTTCAGCCAGAGGCTGGGTGCCTCCAGGAGCATGAAGACCACGGCCAGCAGGATCAGCAGTCCGGTCCCGAAGACCGTGCCCATGTTGCTCAGGGCGAGACGCGCCAGGCTGCCCGCCAGGGCGGGGTCCAGGATATCGGGTACGGCCTGCGTCGAGTTGGCGATGCCGTTGCCTTCCAGCCACAGGCCCAACTGCTCGTTGAGCAGTGTCAGGCGCTCTTGATAGCCGGGCAGGCTGTCCCGGAACCCCTCCAGGGCGCCGGTGGCGATCAGTCCGAAGAGGCTACCGGCGTCCAGCAGCACGAAGGCGACGAGCGCCAGGGCGCCCCATTTCGGCACGCCCTTGCGCTGCATCCAACGCAGCGGCGGGGCCGCGACCACCGCGATGAACGCGGCAAGCAGAATGGGCGCGACGACGGATTCGGCGGCTTGCAAGAAGAGCAGGACGATGGCGATGGCCGCCGTGACGATCAGGCCACGCGCCGCGGGGGAGAAGCTGGCAAGGGCGTTCATGACTCACTCCTGGCTTTCAGCCATTGCAGGATCCGCGCTTCCAAGTAAGGGTAGAAGGGGTTGTAGCGCTGCCGCAGCAGCCAGTCCGCCGGAATGCGTACCAGGCCCCGCTCGCCCCTGAGCGCCATGTCCCCGAGAAAGAGGCGATCGTCGCTGTCGGCGGGACCGCTGCCGTAGAGGGGATCATCGGGCGGGAAGGCCAGAGCCACGTGGGACAGGGAGACCACGCCGCTGGGCCAGGCGAGACCAAGCGGCCGGGCGCTCGACGCCTGGGGAGAGAAGGGCGCCTTGTGGCGGGCAACGACATTGGCGCTCCGCGAACTCTCGTTGGTGACGAAGGTCACCGCGAATGGCAGGCTCGCCTCGGCCATCAGGCGATCGGTCAAGGGGGCCGGATCCGCGACGAGGAGGCTGGACGCGATGGCCGCATGGCGGTTGATGTCGAACAGCACCAGCTCGTTGCGGTGCGCGGGAAGACGCTTCAGCAGGTCGTCGACAATGGCCTCGGTCGTCACCGTGGCGTCGACCGTGGATTTGAACGCGAGCACGGGCGGAAAGCCGCGGGCCGTCGCTGGCTCTTGCACCAAGGTGCGGATACGCCGATCGACGTCGCGGGTGAGGGCATGGACCTGCGCGCCCGCGTTGGTCGCGAACGAGTTGTAGTTGAAGGGATCAAACTCGCTCATGACCGCCAGGTAGGCCAGATCCCCGAGGCCCGGCAGGACCGACAGGGCGTCCTTGAAGCGGGCCAGGGCGCTCGCGGGATGGACCCGGATGGCCGGGGACACCAGCACCAAGCTCGCGGGCACGACCCTGGCCCCGTCTTCGATCGCGTCGAGGGCGACATCCAGGCCCAGGGATCCGCCGGTGGAGTAACCGATGAGGTGCAGCGGCTTGTCCCCGAGCTTGTCGGCCAGGTGCGTCATCGCCAGTCGAACCGCGGCGGCCATGTCTTGCCAGGTGACGGATGTCAGCCCCGAGGGCGCCGTGCCGTGACCGGGCAGGCGCAAGCCCAGGACCAGATACCCGGCGCGGTTGAGGGTCTCGCCCAGGGCGCACAAGGAATAGGGTGAGTCGGACATGCCGTGGAGCAGCAGCACCCCGCCGATGGGTGCGTCCGCGTCGAGCTCGAAGGTCCGGTTCCAGTCGCGCGGCCAGCGGCTCGGGCTCGCCGCACTGCCGCGGCTGTAGCGTACCAGGGCATACTCGGGGCCGATGGGGGTCTTCTGGACGACCTGCTCGTCCAGTTGCCGGAAGAGACGCTCCTCCAGATCCAGGTAGTCCCGCAGGGTGTGGACCTGCTCACCCGCCATGTCGGCGGTGAATTCCTCGGTGAGCGCCAGGGTATGCCAGGGTGCCAGGGGACGGTCGTCGCCGCAGCCCTGCGCGCCCAGGAGGAGCACGGCGAGCACAAGACCCGCCACGGTCGGGATGGCCTGACGCAGCCGAGGGTCGTCGCGGGAGGTTGTCGGCACCTCAGCGCCCCCGTGTCAGCACGAAGTAACGTACACCCGCGGGCGTCTCCAGGAAGTAGAGCTCACGGGTCTGCGGTAGCTTGGTACTGGTCAAGCGCAGGAAGAGGTCGTCGAAGAACTCCGGCGTCTCGAGACTGAAGTTGTGGAAATTGCGGGTTCGATTGACGGGGGTAACGTCGACCAGCACCAGCCGCTCATCCCCCGGCTCGATCAATCCGGAAAGGCTTGCCGCTTGCTCGGCCTGGCTCGGGCTCGCCGGGTCCAGCGTGCTCTCGCCCAGACGCAGCCCTCGGTTGATGAGGCGGCTCACCAGCAGCGCCCGGTCGTTGGACGAGACATAGACGGTGACGTTGCCGGCAAGCGCCTTGATCTCCTCCTTGAAGCGTTCGTTGAAGTCGGCGTGATCGATGTCCGCCGCGGTCAGCACCACGGTCTCGATCTCGGCGGGAGCGTCGGAGAGGTCAGCGTCCCGATAGAGGGTGTGGAAGGCGTCTACAACCACCTGCCCACCCATGCTGTTCGCCATCAGCCACAGGCGGCTCGGCCGAACCTCGCGGAGGACGAGCTCAAGGGTCGCCGCCAGCTCGGCCCCGGAGGCGTGCGCGACCTCGCGCGCCCGGCGGTAACCGCGCAATGATGAGCCCTGATCGCCGGGCCAGTCGAACAGCAGCACCGGCGTGTCGATATCGAGGACGTGCGCGAGAAAGGCGGTCTTGCGCAGCGCGGACGGATAGGCCTCGCGGAAGCCGTGGACCACGACTAGGAGCGATCGATAAGGAGAGGCCTCCACCTGGGTGCGGAGCGCTTCGATCAACGGCTCGCGCTCCAGGGCTTGAGCACTCCGCAGCTGGATCTCCTCGTTGAGAAACCAGTCGCTCGGGTCGATCAGCATCCCCAGACCGAGCGTGGGCTCGATCCGGGTCTCGAACGCGCCGAATCTCAGGGTACCTGCGCGCTCCGAGCCGAAACGGGCCTCGATTGGCCCGTTCTCCTCGACCGGAACCCGATTGGTGGCATAGAAGAACCGAAACACGCCCTGCTCGGAGAGCTGGGACACGGTCATCCGGCGAAAGGCAAAGGCCTCGGCGTGCTCCAAGACCGTGCGCGTACCCACGAAGTAGACGTAGAGTGCGGCACCAACGAGAACCCCCGTGGTCAAGCCCGCGCCCCACAGCAGCCGGTTCCTGATGCCTGGCATCGCGTTCTTCGCGCGCGCCTCGCGACTTAGATGGCCGCGGCGGATTCGACCGGCGCCGACCTGGTCGTCCTGAACAGTAGCCAGACCGACAGGCTCAGCACGATCAGCTCCGCGCCGAGAATGACGAGCAGGGATGTCAGGCTGATCGCATCCATCGCGGAGATCGACTGACCCGGATCACCGCCTAGCCCCGGCGAGATCATGAGCCCTGTCTGCGGATTCGCCAGCAGGACGAACAGCAATCGCCCAGCGGCGCCGAACAGCAAAATCATTGAGAAAGCGATCCCGACGCCGCTTCCCCAGAGACCCACCCAGAGCACATGCATCAACCGATGCCCGTGCCGGACGCCGCATCGGGTCGGCGATCTCCTTTCCGATACGCGTGTAGCGAAAGAACCAGAAGGTCGTGAAGACCATGACGAGCAGGCTGCCGTAGGACAGATAGTTGCTCAAGTCGATCCCGATGCGCCGGGCAGACCCCGGACTGCTCATCAGGAGGACGTAGGCGAGCAGCAGAAGCGGAATTGTGAGCAGCGTGAACTGAATCCAGAAACCGAGCCAGCCAAGCCGAGAAAACTGCTTCGATAGCCGTTCCGGCTCGACTGGCAGCCAAGGTCTGCTTGCGACGGCGTCCATAACGAATCCTCGGGATCTATGATTGGTATGGCGCCAAGCTGGTATGCTTGGGCACTGTGGCCGCATCGGAGTGGCGGATGGCCCAATCTTATGGAAGCGGCCGATGCGCCGAAATTGCACCTTGGTTAAACGCTGCGGCACACGGCATGGCCGTCGGATAGGCGATGCGCTGGATCACGATGCTCTATGGCGCGACGGCGACCATCGCGTCCACACTTGCCGGGATTTATCTCGCCGCCTGGGTCATGCAGCGGGACAATGGGGCCTACCTGATGTTCGTGCTGCTCGCGGCCAGCATCGTCGGCGTCGTGGGGACCGAGTTCTGGATGCTGCACACACGGACGCTGGAAGAATACGGCCTCGCGATGCGCTGGTGGCACGTACCGACCTGGTCGGGCATTTGCGCCATCGTCGGTTTGGTTCACTTGCGCTTGCGGCCACGGTTTTTATGGGTGGGTTGGCTCGCCGTGGCGCTGCGGACGGTTGCGCTGGTCGCCAACTTCACCTCGGGATCCTCTCTCAACTATGCCGCTCTGACCGGAATCGACCAGATCAGGCTGCTCGGCGAACCGCTCTCCATGGCGACCGGCGTGCCCAATCCCTGGATGCTTGCCGGCCAGGTGAGCAACGTCCTCCTGCTGCTTTTCATCCTCGACGGCGGCCTCAGTGCCTGGCGGCGTAGAGAGCGCCAACGCGCACTGTCGTTGGTGCTCAGTCTCCTGATCCCCGTCGCGCTCGGCACGATCCAGGTGGTGCTCGTGTTCTGGGGCTTCGTTCAGATGCCCGTCTTCATCGCGCCGCTGATGCTGTTCATTGCCATCGCGATGGGCTACGAACTCAGTATCGGGCTGCTGCGCGCCGTGCGCGCGGAGCGTGAAGTCCAGTCGATGGACGCCGCCCTGGGCGTCAGCGCGCAGCGTCTCAGCCTGGCGGCGGAGGCCTCCGGCGCCGGATTCTGGAGCCTCGAGGGGCCATCGGAAGACGTGTGGGCCACCGAACGGACGCGCGAGCTCTTCGGATTGCCGCGCACCGGGAGCCTGAATCTGGCCGATTTCCTGGAACGGGTGCATCGGCGTGACCGGACGCGACTCAAGGCGCTGATCGAGGTCGCTCTGCGCTCGAATGACAGTTACCGCACCGAGTTCCGCGTCCTCGACCCCGACGGCGGAGTGCGCTGGCTTGCCGGTTTGGGCCGCTGCGTCGCCGAGACCGCGTCGGATCCCCGGACGCTCATGGGCGTGAGCATGGACATCACGGCGCGCAGGGCCATGCAGGACAAGATCCGCCGCCAACGGGCGCGACTTGAGCGCGCGTCCAGGGTGGAGGCCTTGGCCGAGTTTTCGGCGTCCATGGCCCACGAGCTGAGCCAGCCGCTGACCATGATCCTCACCAACGCCGAGGCGGCTCAAGCCCTGATGGCCCAGCCCGTGCCGAACCTGTCCGAGGTGCGCGAAATCCTGGCCGACATCGTCAGCGCCGACCGGCGCGCGGCCGATGTGATTCGGCACGCTCGCTCAATCCTCGAGCGCGGCGAGCCCGAGCCCGAGCCCGAGCCCGAGCATCTGTCCGTCAATGATGAGATCAAGCGTGTGCTGACCCTGATTGGCAGCGAGCTCGACGATCAGGGCGTGAACCTGTCCCTGAGCCTGGCTTCGAGCCTGCCCTCGGTGCAGGCCAACGGCCTCATGATCGAGCAGGTCGTGGTCAATCTCCTGAACAATGCCTGCGAAGCCGTGGCCGGTAACCGGCCGCACGAGCGCCGGATTTCGGTCGTCACGCTTGCCCACGCGGACAAGATCTTGGTCGAGGTGGCGGACAACGGGTGCGGCGCGCCCGATCCGAAACGCATCTTCGACGCCTTCTATACCACCAAGCCCAAGGGGCTCGGGATGGGGCTGGCGATCGTCCGCTCCATTGTCAGGGGCCATGGCGGGCGGATCTGGGCAGAATCGGCGCCCGGCCGCGGAACGACCATTTACCTGTCCTTACCCAGAGACGGCCCAACATCATGACCGATGAACCGCTTGTCTATGTCCTGGACGACGAGCCCGAGATCCTGAAGGCGCTGACGCGGCTGCTCGGCGCCGCCGGACTCAAGGTGCGCGGCTTCACCAGCGCGCAGGAGTTTCTCGCCCACGAGCGCCATCCGGGGCCTGCCTGCCTGGTGCTGGATCTGGCCATGCCCGAGATCGATGGTCTCGAGGTCCAGGAGCGGCTGCGCCGCGGCGGCGTCCAGCTTCCCATCGTCTTCCTCACCGGCCATGGCAGCATCCCTTTGAGCGTGCGGACCTTGAAGGCGGGTGCCGAGGACTTTCTGACCAAGCCGGTGAATGCGACCGAGCTGCTCGCGGCGATTCGCGCGGCACTGCAACGCGCCTCCGCTCAACAAATCGAGTACGTGGAATTGGAGACCCTGCGCCAGCGGCTCGCGTCGCTGACGCCGCGGGAGCGGGAGGTGCTCGACCACGTCATCGCCGGGAAGCTGAACAAGCGGATCGCGGCCGACCTCGGCACTGGCGAGCAGACCATCAAGGTCCACCGCGGGCGCCTGATGCGCAAGATGGGCGTGAGGTCGGTGGTGGAACTGGCGCGCATGGCCGAGCGGTTGGGACGCACCCCCATGGCTTGAGACCTCGCCGTCATCCCTTCCCGGCATCCCGAGCGGCGGGCGCCCTCAGGTTTGCCAACGTCGATCGCGCGCCACCCACCCACCTGCCGTCCAATCCGCGACGGGCGTCTCTCGACGCGTCCGCACCTGCGCCGCGGCCACCCCGCGGCCCACCAACCCCGCGTTGGGAGGCGGCCAAGCCCGTCTCGCACCCATTTCACCAAGGTCCAATAGCCGCCTTTCAGCCGGTCTCTTACAGTTCCCACGGTCGCCGAGCCGCGGTCGGCCCTGACTGTTCATCGAATCACGAATCAATCCGAAGCTGTTGCTCAAACGAGGAGAAACCCGATGCAAGCCAAGCTAAGTCAGCGCGTGGGTGAGCTCGTCGCCTATGGCTGGGAGCCGGTGACGACCACCGAGACCACCGCCGCGCTCGTGGGACGCCGGCCTTTTGGCTGGTGGCTGTTCCTGATCGTGCTGTTCCTGTTCCCGTTGTTCGGCGGTCTCCTCTATCTCATCTTTTGGCTGGCGACCTCGAAGGCGACGGTGTTCCTCCACGCGGAAGGCGACGAGTTGGTGATCAATGGGGACGAGTGGCTGATCGGGCTTCAAGAGGCCGAGCGAGAGGCCTATGTGGCGCGTCAGCGTCAGGTCAAGGAGAAGGGGTTCTTGCGGGTCATGTGGCCGCAGCTCGTGGTTTCGCTGCTGCTGATCGGGCTGTGGATCTATCTGCTGAAAACCTACCTGTAGACCGCATGCCATGGGCAATGCAAGCCTTCTCGCGCCCGCGTACGGCGTCCACTCGGAGGTCGGTACGCTGCGCAAGGTCATGGTTTGCGCGCCGGGTCTCGCTCACCTGCGACTCACGCCGGGCAACAAGGACGATCTGCTGTTCGATGATGTCCTTTGGGTGGAGATGGCCAAACGGGACCATTTCGACTTCATGACCAAGATGCACGACCGCGGGATCGAGGTCGTGGAGATGCATGACCTGCTCGCGCAGACCGTGGCGATCCCGGAGGCCCGTGACTGGCTCCTCGACCGCAAGATCACCCCGGACAATGTCGGTCTGGGATCGATGGAGAGCACGCGGGCCTATCTGGAAAGCCTCCCGCCCCGGGTGCTCGCCGAGTACCTGGTCGGCGGCCTGTCGGTGGTGGACCTGCCTGACGAGTACCGCGCCTCGGGCGATCTGTCGCTGGCGCGGGAAGCCCATGGCGTGCACGAATACCTGCTGCCGCCCCTGCCCAATACGCTCTACACCCGCGATACGACCTGCTGGATCTACGGCGGCGTGACACTCAACCCGCTGTTCTGGCCGTTGCGTCGCGAGGAGACCCTGCTCACCACCGCGATCTACAAGTTCCACCCGAGCTTCACGAGCGCGACCATCCAGGTCTGGTGGGGCAATCCGGATCAGAACTTCGGCCGCGCGACGCTGGAGGGCGGCGATGTGATGCCGGTAGGCAAGGGTGTCGTCCTGATCGGCATGAGCGGGCGCTCCTCACGCCAGGGCATCGCACAGGTGGCGACGGCCTTGTTCGAGAAGGGAGCCGCCGAGCGTGTGATCGTCGCCGGCATGCCCAAGCGGCGCGCGGCGATGCACCTGGACACCGTCTTCACCTTTGCGGACCGGGACCTGGTCGCCCTCTATCCGCCGATCATGGACCAGGTGCACAGCATCTCCCTGCGGCCCAGCGACCGACCCGGCGCCATCGATGCGACCCTGGAGAGAAGGCCTTTCGTGGAGGTCGTCGCCGAGGCCCTGAACCTCAAGAAGCTGCGGGTGATCGAGACCGGCGGTGATCACTCCACGACCGAGCGCGGCCAGTGGGACAGCGGCAACAACCTGGTCTGTCTATCGCCCGGCGTCGTGGTCGCCTACGACCGCAACACCTGGACCAACACCGAGCTGCGCAAGGCCGGGGTCGAGGTCGTCACCATCGTCGGGGCCGAGCTTGGCCGCGGTCGCGGGGGCGGTCACTGCATGACCTGCCCGCTGATCCGGGATGCCGTGGACTTCTGATCCCCAGGCCTGGCTCGAGCCAAAGGTTGGCGGGATGGCCTCGATCATCAATTCGGCCGGTAGGGGTAGATCCAACAGTGACGCTGGTAGCGAATTGTCCGACCGGGTTAGCCCGCTCCTTGTTGCAGAGCGGCGAACCTGGAACACCCAATGCGAATCAGGTTGATCGCGACGACGGTGAGGAGATGTTGGAGGTGAGTCTTGGCCTCCCCCAGATAACGGCACTCTGAGGTTCCCTCGGTTTTTCGTCTTCCAAGAGAGTTGGTTCATGCGACCTGCAACTCTTCCTGGGGTGGCCTGATCCAGTTTTTCAGGAACTGAACCGGGGACACATAACCCAGGGTGGAGTGCAAGCGTCGACGATTGTAAAACACCTCAATGTACTCGAACGTCATGGTTTTCATCGCCTCACGGGTGGCGAAGTGCTCCCCGAAGACCCGCTCGTGCTTGAAACTGTTGAACCAGCTTTCGGTGGGGGCGTTATCCCAGCAATTGCCCTTGCGGCTCATCGAGCAGACCATCCCGTAGCTCATCAGCTTGTCTTGGAAAACCTGGCTGGCGTACTGGCTGCCGCGGTCGGAATGGTGAATCAGGCCCGGCTCCGGCTTGCGTCGGAACCAGGCCATGGTCAGCGCATCCGTGACGATGTCGGCCGTCAGGCGCGGTTTCAGCGACCACCCCACCACCTCGCGATTGAACAGATCCAACACGATGGCCAGATACAGCCAGCCTTCATCGGTCCACAGGTAGGTGATGTCGGCCGTCCACACCTGATTCGGAGCGCTAGGGGTGAAGTCGCGTTTTAGCAGGTTGTCGGCCACCGGCCGCGTATGTTGGGAGTCGGTCGTAACCTTGTAGCGCCGCTTGTGACGCCCACGAATCCCGTGCGTGCGCATCAATCGCTCCACCCCCTCCTTGCTCGCCGAGAAACCCCGTGCCCGTAGCTCTCGCGCCAGGCGCGGGCTGCCGTAGGCGCCCTTGAACTCGGCGTGGATGGATTGCATCAGGACCAGCATCTGGGCATCGGTGAGCCCTTTGCGATCAGGCTTGCCACCGTGTTTCCAGGCCCGGTAGCCGCTGAGGCTGACCGCCAGCACCGCACACATCGCGGTCAGATCGAACGTCGGGCGTTGCGCGTCAATCCAGGCATACTTCACAGCGCATCCCTCGCAAAGTATGCCGTCGCTTTTTTTAAGATCTCGACCTCGCGCTTGAGACGAAGGTTTTCAGCGCGCAGGTGCGACAGTTCCATCTCCTCTGGCGTCACCTTCCGGGTGCCAGGGCCATCGAGCTTGCCGGCATGTGACGCCTTGACCCAGTGGCGCAACGTCTGCTCGACCAGTCCCATCTCCTTGGCCACGGCGCCCACGGTCTTGCCATCCTTGACCCGCTTGATCGCCTGCTCCTTGAACTCGACGGTGTATTCCTGCTTCGGGATCTTCTGCATCAGCCTCTCCAGTGTGAACGTCAGTTTACGTCACCCTTGGAAGACTAATTTTCGGGGGAACCTCACTCTCGCAAGCCGCTCCGGCGACCCGCCTCGATCGACTCGCACGCTCGGTGGCGGATCTGATGGGGATCATCGACGTCCTGGAACAAAAGCGGGTCGGGTTGCGGATCTTAAATCTGGGGATGGATACCCAGACCCCGACCGGAAGGCTCATGCTCACGGTCTTAGGCGGTGTGGCTCAGTTCGAGCGTGAGGTGATGCTGGAGCGTCAGCGTGAGGGAATCGCCCAAGCGAAGGCGGCAGGGAAATACAAAGGACTTCAACCGGTGGCGCGCGACAAGCGACAGGAAGTCGTTCGCCTGGCCGCCGAAGGCCTGACCAAAACCAGGATTGCCCACCAGCTCAACTTGGGCGAGGCCACGGTTTATCGCATTTTGGCGACCGCTCGCAGAGAGGCCGCCAGGGCTTAAATGCGTTTTCTGTTCCATTGATTCCCAAACCCCAAGACCCGCCGGCGCGCCGGACCCTTGATGACGATGCGCGCGTCGCGGTGACGCGGGTCGGTCTTGACCTTGTCGATCAGCGTGGCCACGAACTATCGCTGGTTTTGTACTGGCGACGACCGGCTAGGATGGCGCCTAGGCCGGGGCGGGGTGAAGTCGTGGAGGGTTGGGCCTGGCATGGCCGCTCCCATCGACTGATGGCGCATGTTCTATTTTTTGCTATCGTTTTCACCCATGAACAGCAAGCACCGAAAGACCCTTGAGGCGATCTTCTCCGATCCCGTCAATGGGAATCTGGAGTGGTCGCGGATCGAAGCGCTGCTGATCGCTGTCGGCTGCCGGGTGGTCGAAGGCCACGGCTCGGCCGTCACCTTCGAGAACGACGGCCGTAGAGCCAACTTCCATCGGCCGCACCCGCGCGAAGAGGCGCTCAAATACCGCGTCAAGCAGGTGCGCGAATACCTCCAACAACTCGGTATGACCCCATGAGCGCAACCAACGTGATGCACTATCGCGGTTATCAGGCCAGCATGACCTTTGACCCGGACGACAAGATCATCGTCGGGCGTGTGCTCGACATTGACGACATCATTGGTTTTCATGGCGAATCGGTTAGCGAATTCGAGCAAGCCTTTCGCGAATCGATCGACAGTTACCTGGAAGCCTGCGCCAAGCTCGACCAGGAGCCAGACAAGCCGGCCTCCGGTCGGTTGATGCTGCGCGTCGACCCGGCCATCCATGCCGCGGCGATCAAGGCCGCCAAGCGCAGCCGCATCAGCCTGAACCAATGGGCCGCGCGGGTGCTGGCCGAGGCGGCTCATGAAAGTCACTCGGGCTGACGGGCGCCGTGGTCTGACGCCCATCATGCCGCTTGCTCCACCCCTCCTTCACGGCTTTGCGTGAGACGCGGCCAACGTGGAACCTTCCGAGGCATTGGCTAAACTCTCCGCGCTGTTGGCGGCGGGCGATTGACGTCAGGCCCTGATTCCCTCCGACATGCCGCCGCCCGCGTAGGCGGTGAGATAGACGTAGCAAGTCCGCGCATCCTCGGCCAGATCGCGGAAACTCAAGCGGCGGCCCGGCCAGGGCGTGAAATCCGGTTCGTCCGGACCTGGCGTCAGGTCGCGTACCACCATGCCCCAATCCAGGAAGACCCGCCGGCGCGCCGGACCCTCGATGACGATGCGCAGGTCGCGGTGACGCGGGTCGGTCTTGACCCGGTCCATCAAAGCAGACACAACCTCCCGCTGGCCTTCGAGCATCTGCATGAAGAGTCCGTCCTGGTAGAGCAGACAGCCGGTTAGGCCGGTCGAGCGATTGAGGGTTCTGGATTGTTCCCGCAAGGCGTCGAGCGTCGCCTCGGTCATCGGCGGCGTTGCCTGGCTGACATAGATGAGAAAGTGGAGTGGCGACGCCGCGTCGGCCAGGCCGCCGCCCCGAAGCTCGGACTCCAGGGTCGCGACGAACGCCGGCTCTTCGAGCGGACGGTGAAAGTAATAGCCTTGGGCGAACTCGCAGCCATGGGCGCGGAGTTCGAGCCGCTGGGCGTCGGTCTCGACCCCTTCCGCCACCAGTTTCAGCCCAAGCGCGCGGCCCAGCCCGATCACGGCGCGGATGACGGCGCGATTCTCCGGGCGCTTGTCGAGGCCATCGACGAAGGCCCGGTCGATCTTCAGCACCGCGACCGGCAGGCGCGTCAATTGCGCCAGCGAGGAATAACCAGTGCCGAAATCGTCCACGGCCACTCGCAGACCCAGCTCGGTCAAGCGGCGCAGAAGGCGCAGATTGAGTTCGACATCCGCCATCAGCGCGGTCTCGGTGATTTCCAGCAGCAGGCGCGCCGGGTCGGCCCCCGTCTCGCACAGGATGGCGGCAAATTCCTCGACCAGCGATTCCTTGCTCAACTGTCGCGGCGAGACATTCACCGACACATAGGGCGCCTCGGTGCCCCAGCGCCGACGCCAGTTGGCCTCGGCCAAACACGCCTGACGGAAGACCCAGACGCCGATGGGCACGATGGCGCCGGTCATCTCGGCGATCGGAATGAAGACCGCGGGCGAGATCTCGCCCTCGGACGAGTTCCAGCGCAGCAGCAGTTCCGCGCCGACGATGCGACCGCTCTCGGCGACGACGATCGGCTGAAAACGGGTCGACAGCTCGTTGCGCTCGATCGCCGTGCGCAGACCATTGACGATGGCGAACCGCTGCTGGTCCAGGTCGTGCTGACCTGGACTGAAAAACCGCCAGCCGTCGCCGCCCTCTTCCTTCACCGCCGACATCGCCGTCTCGGCATGGCTCAACAGATCATCGACGCAATGGGTATTGCCGTTACCGATGGCGAGCCCGACGCTCGCCGTCACGATCCGTCGCCGCCCGTCGCATTCGAATGGCTGACGCAACGCCTCGTTGAGGCGATCGGCCAGGACGGACAGCGTGGCCGGTTGTTCGATCTGCTCGCAGAGGATGACAAATTCCTCATTGGCGAAACGCGCCAAGGTATCCCCCGGCCGGATCTGCTCGGCAAGCCGGGCGGCCACCTGCTTAAGCAAACGGTCGCCGACGTCATGGCCATCCGCGTCCTTGAACAGATTGAAGCCGTCGAGATCGACGAACAGCACCACCAGACTCAAGCCATTGCGCCGTGAACGCTGCAGGGCATTGGCGAGCCGATCGCGGATCAGCGCCCCGCTGGGCAGTCCGGTGACGGGATCATGGCTGGTGTGTCGCATCCGTGTTTTTCCTCCCTACTCATACCGATCGCTCCAGTCATGATGGCGTTTGGGATCTGGACTCACGCCATCGCGCTAATCGTCCGGCGAAAGCGGGACAGCGCGACGGCGAAGAATATCCCACCGATCGCGGCGAGGGCGAGGAACGGCGGCCAGACCACGTCGAGGCCGGCGCCGCGATAGAGGATGGCTTGGGCGGCGGTGACGAAGTGCGTGGTGGGCGCGGCCAGCATCACGTCCTGTACCAGCTCCGGCATGCTCTCGCGCGGGGTGGAGTTGCCCGAGAGCAGTTGCAGCGGCAGCAGGATGAGCACCGCGAGCATGCCGAACTGCGGCATGGAGCGCGCCAGGGTGGCCATGAAGATGCCGAGCGAGGTGGTGGCGAAGAGATGCAGCGCGGCGGCGGCCAGGAAGAGCGCGAGCGAGCCCTCGATCGGGATGCGCAGCACACCCTGCACGACGAAGACCAGCGCCACGCCAGCGGCCAGCAGCACCACCAGACCCATCGACCAGACCTTGGCCAGCATGATCTCGGCGGGCGTGACCGGCATCGCCAGCAGGTGCTCGATGGTGCCGTGCTCGCGCTCGCGGATCAGGGCCGCGCCGGTCAGGATGATCGACAGCAGGGTGACGTTGTTGATGATCTCCATCAGGGCGCCGAACCAGGACTGCTCCAGGTTGGGATTGAAGCGCGTGCGCAGGGCCAGCTCGACCGGCAAGGGTGCGCTGCCACGATAGCGCTGGACGAACTCGCCCACCTCGCCCAGCACCATCTGCTGGACAAAACTGCTGCCGGTGAACGCCTGGCTCATGCGCGTGGCGTCGACATTGAGCTGGATGGCGGGCGAGCGCCCGGCCAGCACGTCGCGTTGGAAGTCCGGCGGGATGTCCAGCACGAAGGTATAGGTCCCGGCATCCATGCCGGCGTCGATCTCCGAGAGGGCGATCATCGCCGGCGGATCGAAGCGCGGCGGATAGAAGGCGCTGGCGATGCGCGCCGACAGCGGCGAGGCGTCCTCGTCGACGATGGCGATCGGCGCCTTGTGCAGGGTCTCCGGCATCGCCGTGGCCGCCACATAGATGGAGACGGTGAAGGTGTAGGCGATGAGGACGAGCATCATGGGGTCGCGCGCCAGGCTCCAAAGCTCCTTGACGCCCAGCCGATAAATATTGGCGAGATGCGGCATCCTTAGCGCTCCTGCTTCTTCAACAGCAGGATCGACAGGGTCAGGATCACCGGCACCGCCAGCGCGAGCGGCCAGAAGGAGGCGTCGAGGCTGGCGAAGCCCAGCGCCTTGTTGAAGACGCCCCGCGTGATGGTGAGGAAGTGCGCGGCCGGATAGACCTGGCCGATGAGATACCCCACGCCTTCGAGCGAGGACACCGGGTTGAGCATGCCGGCGAACTGGACGGCCGGGATGATGGTGCCGATGATGGTCACGAACATGGCCGCGATCTGGCTGCGGGTGAAGGTGGAGGCGAAGAGCCCGAAGCCGGTCGAGAAGGTGACGAAGAGCAGCGCCCCCGTCGTCAGCGCCAGCAGGCTGCCCTTGACCGGCACCCCGAAGACGGTGACCGCCAGCAGCGTCAGCAGGGCGAAGTTGAGCATCGCCAGCAGGATGTAGGGGAGCTGCTTGCCAAGCAGGAATTCGCTGCGGGTGACCGGGGTGACGTAGAGATTGATGATGGAGCCAAGCTCCTTTTCGCGCACCACCGCGAGCGCGGTCAGCATCGCCGGGATCATCAGCAGCAGCATGGGGATGACCGCAGGCACCATCGCCGGCAGGCTGCGCACGTCCGGGTTGTAGCGAAAGCGGGTCGCGATCGTCGCGGGTCCGGTCGCGGCGTCCTGGCCGAGCCGGTGTTTCGCCTGCTCCAGCAGCCAGCCCTGGTGCATGCCCTGCACGTAACCCCGCACCGTCTCGGCGCGTACCGGCATGGCGCCGTCCACCCAGGCGCCGATCTGCACGCTGTGACCGCGCGCGATGTCGCGCGCGAAGCCGTGCGGGATCTCGATGGCCAGCGCGAGCTGGCCGGCGCGCATGCGCCGGTCGAGATCGCGGTCATCGAGGATCGGCGGGCGCTCGACGAAGTAGCGCGAGCCGGACAGGTTCAGGGCGTAGTTCTGGCTCAAGCCGGTCCGGTCGCGGTCGAGCACGGCGTAGCTGAGATCCTCCACGTCCAGGCTGATGCCATAGCCGAAGACGAACATCAGCAGCGCCGTCCCGAGCAGCGCCATGGTGGCGCGCATCGGGTCGCGCTTCAGCTCCAGCGTCTCGCGCAGGGCGTAGCTCCAGGCGCGCCCAGGGCTGAAGAGAAGGCGGCGCGCGCGCGGCGCCGTCGCCGGAACCGCTGGGGCCGCCGTCGCCGGTGCGGTTGAGGTCTCGCCACGCGCGCCGGCGTCCTCCAGATAGCCGATGAAGGCCGCCTCCAGGGTCGCCGCGCCGCGTTGACGCACCAGCTCGGCCGGGACATCGGTGACCAGCACGCGCCCGGCGTGCATCAGCGAGATGCGGTCGCAGCGCCCGGCCTCGTTCATGAAATGGGTGGAGATGAAGATGGTGACCCGATCCTGGCGCGCCAGGTCGATCATCAGTTGCCAGAGGCTGTCGCGCGCGATGGGGTCGACGCCCGAGGTGGGCTCGTCCAGGATCAGCAGCTCGGGCCGATGCACCATGGCCACGGCCAGCGAGAGACGCTGGCGGATGCCCAGCGGCAGCGTGCCGGGCATGGCGTCCACCGACTCGGCCAGACCGAAGCGCTGGACCATCTCCTCCACCCGCGCCGGGATTTCGGTCTCCGGCACCTGGAAGAGACGCGCGTGCAGCACCAGGTTCTGGCGCACCGACAGCTCCGAATAGAGCGAAAACGCCTGCGACATATAGCCCACGCGCCGGCGCGTGGCGATGTCCTTGGGGTCGACCGCCTGCCCGAAGAGCGCGGCGCGGCCCGCGCTGGCCGGCAGCAGTCCGGTCAGCATCTTCATGGTGGTGGACTTGCCGCAGCCGTTGGACCCGATGAAGCCGAAGATCTCGCCGCGGCGGATGGAGAGATTCACCTGATCGACGGCGACGAAGTCACCGAAGCGCATGGTGAGGTCTTTCGCCTCGATGGCGATCTCGGCATCGACTCCGGCGGCGAGCGGGGGAATCGTCACGGTTCGATGACCGCGCCGACGGTCCTCCGGCAGCAGCGCGATGAAGGCCGCGTCCAGCGACTCGCTGCCGGTGCGCTTCAGCAGCTCATCCGGTGTGCCGGTCGCCAGGACACGGCCGGCATCCATGGCCACCAGCCAGTCGAAGCCCTGCGCCTCGTCCATGTAGGCGGTTGCGACGATCACGCTCATGCCGGTTTGCTTGATTCTTATCCCTTTGATCAACTCCCAGAACTGCGAGCGGGCGAGCGGATCGACGCCCGTGGTCGGCTCGTCCAGGATCAAGAGGTCCGGATCGTGGATCAGGGCGCAGCAGAGACCCAGCTTCTGTTTCATGCCGCCCGAAAGCTTGCCAGCCGGGCGCGACAGGAAGGGGGTCAGGCCGGTGCTTGCCGTGAGCACGTCGATGCGACGGCGGCGCTCGGCGGCCGGGTGGCCGAATAGCCGACCGAAGAACTGAAGGTTTTCCTCGATCGACAGGGTCGGATAGAGGTTCTTGCCCAGCCCCTGGGGCATGTAAGAGATGCGGGGGCAGACTCGGCTCCGATGGCGCGCGCTCGCCATGTCCCCGCCCAAAGCCTGCACCCTGCCCTCTTGAATGGCGCGGGCGCCGGACAGCAGCGCCAGCAGGCTGGACTTGCCCACGCCGTCCGGGCCGAGCAGTCCGACCATGCGCCCGGCCGGGATGTCCAGCGCGATGGCGTCCAGCGCCACGACCTTGCCGTAGCGCAGACTCACGTCGGTCAGGCTGGCTACCGGCGCCGGCGCATCCTGCTCCGGCGGATCGACAGCGGTCAATCCGGCACCTTCAGCACCAGGTCAGCCGGCCAGACGGCCTGCTCGTCGACCTTGAGCCAGGCCATGCCGGGCAGGCCGGTCTTGACCAGGGTGCGGTGTTTTTTCAGCAGCTCCGGGTCGATCCGCGCCTTGACGCGGAACATCAGCTTCTGCCGCTCGCTGGCGGTCTCGACCGTCTTGGGCGTGAACTGCGCGGTGCTGGCGACATAGGACACCCGCGCCGGAATCACATATTGCGGCGCCGCATCGAGCACGAGACGCACCTCGCTGCCCAGCGCGACCCGACCGGCCGCCCGCTCGGGCAGGAAGAAGGTCATATAGACATCGCTGAGATCCACCAGGTTGAGCACCTTGCCGCCGGCGCCCAGCACCTCGCCGGGCTGCGCGATGCGGTATTGCACCCGCCCGGCGCGCGGGGATTTGAGCTGACTGTCCTCGATGTCGGCCTCGACGCGGGCGACCGTCGCCTCGCTCGCCTCGACGCCGGAATTGGCGCCGACGACCTCGGCGCGCGCGGCTGCGGTCGCCGCCTCGCTCGCGGTCACCTGGGCCTCCGCCCCGGCCAGCGTCGCCTGCGCGCCATGCACGCTGGCGCGGTCGTCGTCGAGGATCTGGCGGGTGGTCATGCCCTTTTCGGACAGGGTTTCGGAGCGCGCGTAGCGCCGCTGCGCCGCGTCCAGCTCGCTCTCGCGCTGCCCCACCAGGGCCTGCGCGGCGGCGGTGTCGCTCTGGCGCACCGCGACCTGGGCCTTGGCGCTGGCGACGGCGGTCACGGCCTGGCGGGATTTGGCCAGCGCCTCGTCGCGCTGCGCGTCCAGGACATCGACCTGCATCCGCGCCAGCGGCTGACCGGCCTCAACGAAATCGCCCTCCTTGACCAGAATGCTGTCCACCCGTCCGCCAAGCTTGGTGGCAACATCGACCTCGGTGGCCTCGATGCGGCCGTTGCCGCTGACGAAGCCGGCGCCGGGACCCGAGGGTTGCAGGGCGGTCCAGGCCAGTCCCGCGATCGCGGCGACGGCAATCAGGATGACTGTCGCCGCCGCCTTCTTTTTGAATGCGGGGGTCACGGTTTCAGATCTTCCGTTGGGCGACACAGCGCTGGATGGCCGGGATATCGATGTTGTGGCTGGCGAGTTCGTGATCGATGATTTCCAGTCGATCGCGGTCGAAGTCACTCTGACTGCGCCGGTAGGCCAGGGCGATCCGGCGGCGTTCGCGGATCAACTCCTTGGCCTGCAGGATCCGAGGCGCGAGCGATTCCGCCATCGGGCGATGGGGTGGGAGGGGTTCTCTCTGATTGAGTGAAGTCTTGCTTAACCGACCCATGGCCATGCTCCTCTGTCTGCTCGTTGGTTCGCTGATTCCCACGCGCCGCACTCGAACACGGCGCCATTTGAACCAGGCTAAACGCGATGTCAGGCCCGAGTCTGTTCGCTAACGCACACGGCGAGTTGGATAAACGATTCGCTGTGCCCCGTGCCTCCGAATCCAGCCTACAGCCGCCAGCGATCAGCCTACAGCCGTTGCATGGCCGAGGTTTTCGCTTCTTGCTGGCTTCACCCAATGGCTGAGCCTCGGCCGGTCTTGGTCAATGGCCAAGTTGCGGATTCCCAATAGCTGGCGGCTGGAGGCTGAAAGCTGACAGCTTTTTTAGGGTTATCCATGGAGCGCCCTGCCGGGCTCATTAGGAGAACGCCCGCACCATAAGGGCACGGGCGGGCGACGAAACATTGCCGGCGGATCGCTCCGCCGGCCCGAGGTCGACCCAAAGGTCACCTCGTCATCCGGCTCAGAGGCTGCCGATGGTCACCGGATACTTGTCCTCAAGCGGGGGATAGGCATCCGACTTGAAACCGTGCAGGGTTGCGATCTGGTTCCCCGGAACGTCCGGCGCCATCAGTGCGTTGTTGGAAAACACCAGCGACGACAGCTCGATCGCCATTTGCTTATCGCCGAATCCGAGAAGGCCGCCGGAGCCGATCACGGCATAGAGTCGGTTGTTCACGCTCACCACTTTGAGGATATCGCCGAGCTTCTTCACATGACTGTCGACAATGGCGTAGCCGGTGATGTCCCCGACGGTCGACGGCATGTCTCGCGTGGACGCGGCACTCACGGCGGTATTCGCGTCGTCGCGGGCTTGCCCGCTAGCCGCTGCCGGCTGTGCGACCTGCTCAGACGGCGCCGCCGTCTGGCCCTGCATCCGTGAAGCCTGCTGCTTCGCCATTTCCCGGGTCTCGTCGGCGCTCATCTGCCGGATCTGGACGCGAGCCTCGCCTGACTGGACGAACTCAACCCGCGGCTCGCCTTCGCTCTCGATCTGGACCACCGGCTGGGCCGCGTTGTAGCGAACCTGGGGCTGGGCTTCGGAGATGCTCACCGCCGCTTGCCGCGCGTCGTTCATCCTGACCTGTGCCTGCCCCTTCTCGACCCGGACGTCAGACTGTCCCGTGCCCGCGCTCGCGTCGCTGCCGACCTGCACTTCTGGCTTGCCCTGCTCGACGGTCACCGTCGGCGCGGCCTGGTCGACCGATACTTGCGGTTGCGGCACGTTCACCGACACGGTGGGATTGGGCATCGCCACGAGAATATCGGGGGCCGGCATGTCGATGGTGATCTTCGGCTGCGGCATGTTCACGCGCACCTGCGGTGCGGCCTGATTGACGGTCACCTGTGCGCGGCCCGGGTCGACCGCGACCTGCGCCTGCCCCTGCTGGACCTGGACGATCGAATCGGACTGGTTGACCGTGACCACCGGCTCGGGAACGTCCACCGATACCATGGTCCGAAGGATCGCCCTTTCGCCCTCACCCTGGCTCTGTTGCGCGAACCCCTGCAGTGCCTGGCGCGCTTTCCGCGAGTCGTTCTGGCCAAGCGCCGCAATGGCCTCTGTCACTCCGTCCCGGATCTGGGTCAGTACCTTCTGGCGTTCGGCATTGGCCCGCGGGCCAGTCTGCTCGATTTCGTGCAATACCTGCTCCAGCATCCCGCGGGCCTGCGCCACGTTCTGCTGTGCCAGCGCCTCATCGGCCTGGCGGATCTGTTGCTCGACTCCGGCCGCTTCTTCGCTTTCGGCCGTCTTCCGCGGTGTCGCCGGGCCAGTGACCCCGTCATCGCGGGCCTGTGCCACGCCCTGCGGCGCCGGCGCGTCGGCGGCCTGGGGGATCGGCGGCTGTGCCACGCTTGCCGCTTCTATTGCTTGGGGTGCCTGCTGCGGGGCCGCGGCCATACCCGAACCCTGAGCACCAGGGCCGTAGCCATAACCCGGAGGGCCGTAACCCGGAGGGCCATAGCCGTAACCAGGGGCGCCGTAAGGCTGAGCAAACGCGGCCGGAGCCACGACACCGGAAAGGAGGAAGGCCATGGCGAACGGAAGTTTTCGGGTTGGGAACCGAGAAGCCGTGGTCAGGATTGAATCCGTCGGGTTTTCGACGGGATGTGCGTCAATCGGCTTAAACGTCGGCGGAGCACCCTCTACTCGGTCCGTCGCCCCCCTCGGAAAGCCGGAAACTGCTGAGAATAACTTCTTCATACTCAATACCGTCTCTTGTTGATTCGAAACCGCGAACAAGCACCAGAAACATTCAATCTGGGAAGCTTCGTTGATGTCCGAGATCAGCTTAGAGACGAACCCCAGCTACCGTCTGTGCGCTACCCAACGCAATAGAATTAGGTTCCAGCGCCCTTCCGTTGGCGGTGACGGCGGATTTTGGAACATTTCGAACGCCAATGAATAAGCAATTGGCACACAAGCGATTTATAGCGCATGCGTCACCCCTGCCACACAATCCCACGGCCAATGAGAAGTCAATCGCAATAGGTTTTTGGGTAGTGCCACAATCTATATGATCTATTATCTGACTGGATTTATTCAAACATGAATCACTGCCCTACTTGCAACTCTACCAAGATCGTGAAGAATGGATTTAATGCAACCGGAAAGCAAAACCATCTTTGTCGGGAATGTGGTCGTCAATTCGTGCTTGACCACTTAGTTTCAGATATTTCTGAAGAGACCAAATCGCTGATTGATCGACTGCTTCTTGAACGGANTTTAATGCAACCGGAAAGCAAAACCATCTTTGTCGGGAATGTGGTCGTCAATTCGTGCTTGACCCCTTGGTTTCAGATATTTCTGAAGAGACCAAATCGCTGATTGATCGACTGCTTCTTGAACGGATTGCGCTTGCTGGTATCGCGCGTGTTGCAAATGTCTCTGAATCCTGGCTACAAATCTATGTCAATCAAAAATACGAGGGCGTTCCGCGCCAATTAAACGTGCCAAAGTTGTCTCATTTTCGACTGGTTGTCGAGTGCGATGAACTGTGGTCATTTGTTTTGAAAAAAGATGAAAAACAATGGGTTTGGATCGCGAAGGATCGTGACTCTGGATATGTTATCGGCCTGTATATCGGATCTCGTGGCATTGAGAGTGCACAAGGATTATGGAATTCATTGCCACGCGATTATCAAGAATTAGCCGATTTCTATACCGATTTTTGGGAAGCTTATAACGCCGTCTTTCCGGAATTCCGTCATTACGCTGTCGGCAAGGAATCGGGAAAGACAAATCACATCGAACGATACAACGGCACACTCAGGCAACGTATTTCCAGGCTCGTACGAAAAGCACTTTCTTTTTCAAAAAAGCTTCA
>NZ_NRRG01000005.1 GCF_016583575.1 Thiocystis violacea | reverse complement strand
TTCTAATTCGCGGATTATGATGACTTCAGACCTGGAAAAATGGCCTTTGAGATATCCGAGCGACCTTTCCGATGAAGAATGGGAAGTCCTTCGGCCAATCTTTGACGAACTTGAACCTTATAAGACTGGACGCCCGCGAACATATGACCTTCGCGAAATTCTCAATGCAATTTTCTATCTCAATAAAACCGGTTGTCCCTGGCGCTATCTGCCGAAAGACTTTCCCTCTTATCGTATCGTTAATTATTATTATAACAAGTGGACTGATAATCTGATGCTTGAACAAGTCAATACCGCGCTTAGTCAGCGTTTACGCAAAAAAAAAGACCGCGCGCCAAACCCGACGGGAGCCATCATTGATAGTCAAAGCGTGAAGGGTACCCAAGAGTCCTCGGAGGAGTCGGGGTTCGACGGGGGGAAACTCGTCAAGGGCCGAAAACGCCATATTGTTGTAGATACAATGGGTTGCCTGATCGTCGTCTGGGTGCACGCGGCTAACATCTTCGACGGTAAAGCCGCGTACCAGGTCATCACGAAGTGATTCATGCGGCTCCAGACGATCAAAATCATTTGGGCCGATGGCGGCTATTCCGGTGCGGAGCTATTCGACTGGGTGGCGTCTCAGTTTGAATGTCAGCTTGAAGTCGTTAAAAAGAAAAAAGGGGTTAAAGGTTTCCATGTTTTACCCCGCCGCTGGGTCGTTGAGCGAACATTTGCATGGCTTGGCCGATCACGTCGGCTGAGTAGAGATTATGAACGCAAGCCTACGTCGAGTGAGGCACAAGTTTATCTCGCCTCAGGCCGCTTGCTTCTTCGCCAAATAGGCGACAATCAGATACAATATGAATTAGGCGTTAATTGATTTTTATTAACGGTTAATTCGGTTTATCTATAGCGAAAAGTTCCTATACAGTCTCTCAGTCATCGGCTTTAAGTCGGCTTCAGCCGCAATCCATACTATGGACCTCTAGTCCATAGTGATTGATTTCTTTGATGACGGTGGTTTGTGACACATTCAACACACGCGCGGTATCGCGGATCCCACTTCCGTTGAGTGCCCTGTCAACAATCTTTTTCTTGACCTCGGGAAGGTGTCCCTGATAACTGTAATCCAGAATGAAGGTGCTTGTTGAACAGGATTCATGATTACATGAATAGCGTGGCTTGCCTCTGTCCGTCTTACCGCGTTTCGTGACTTTTTCAGAGTGACAATGCGGGCAACGCACGGATACTTCGGCCATCTTCAAAACCTCACAGAAAAATAATGGATCTCTAACGAAGCATTGATTTTAGCCGATTATCCACGTCTGAAGCACTACCCGCTCCGGCTCTTCTCCAGATCCCGAATCTTAACCTGGGCGGCGCGCAAGCGTTGCTGCTTCTCCTGGACCCTGGCTTTCCAGGCATCGCGCGACTTCTTGAGCAACCGGCCCAGACGGCTGGCCGAGCGCTTGAAATCCTCCATCGCTCTTCACGCTGTCGCGACCGGCGCCCGACGCGCCATCTCGGCGAATGTTCCGCGCTGTTTGTGACCGTGTCGAGCATCGCCCGAGCGGCTCAGCGGACGAAGACCGACGTTCTGGCTCGCCGACGCGGTTATTGCACGAGCGAAGCAGGGGAATTCTTGGTAAGATCGCGCGCCCTAGGCTCAAGCTGACCTGGTTGTGCCATGCGCCTAGCGGAAGTTGGCGACGAGTTTGGGATTGTTGAAGGCGTGGTGACCGCTCTTGCTGTCCAGGCGTATCGGTCGGCGACGCCCATTGTGCTGCCGGACGACGACTGATCTCTTGGTCCAAAGGTGTGCCGGATAATGTGCCGGCACACCGCTGGAGATGGTTGAATCAGGACTGTTCAGGGCAGGTTTTGCACAGTACGCGAGCGGCTAACCTGCTGACTCAACAACCACCAGCTAAAGCTGGTGGGTTGAAGTTACGGACTGAAAGTCCGGATACGGGTCGAAAGACCCGTTCAGGGTGCCTTGGTTCGGAAGTTATCGTCTGTCTTTGGCTTAAATGATGTCCCAGATACGCCCGACTCATTTCGTCCGTCACGGCGTTGGATGTCACGTAAAAGCCGCCGCGCGCCCAGCCATGGCTCACACGTCATGTTTTCTCAGGCGGGTCAAAGATCGCATGGCGACCGTCTCCAGCGTTCGTCGCATTGGCAGCAAGCCGCAAAAGGCCTCCAAAGATCAATCTGACCGCCTAAAGGCGGTGGTTTTAACCTTGCTTCGGACAATAAAAAGTGACTTATAGCCGTAGTTCGGATTCGTAATGCGTGGGTCAGCGGTTCGAATCCGCTCATCGGCTCCAAACAGCAGGAACCCGGAGTCGCAAGGACGCGCACGGACCGCCTGGATTCGCCTCTTTCGCGTGCCGAGCCGTCACCCACGAACAATGGGTCGCTCCGGAACATCCCCGCCAGACCGCCCACACCCCAGAAATTCGCCGAAGCGGGTTAGTCAAGCGCGGCAAGGGCGATCCTCGCCATGACTGGGTGCTTGACCATAACCGCCCTGTGCTAGCATCCCGCCCATGAACCCTGGCTATTCCGACTCATCGGCGCGCGATGCCGATCGGCACCATTCCATAATCTTCAGAGAGGCTTAAGGTGAACCTGCATTTGAAGGCAACCGCCTGCTGTGTTGCGATTTCGGCCCTGCTGCTCGCGGGTTGCGCGAGCGGCCCGACCACCTCATCCCTGGATCAGGCGCAGGCCGACGCGCTCTCGCAGGTCGATATCGCGAACCTGCCGCAAACGCTGTTGCCGGGCGCGCGGCTTTCGGAGGTCAAGTCACTGGCGATGGGCGCGGCTCGCGGTAAGGGCTGGAAGATGGGCGATTCCGTCAAGGACCGCCTCGTCGTCACGCGCCCCGCAGACACGGCCTACCTCGCCAGCGTCGTGCCAGGCGCCGGAGCCCCGCCGGGGTCGACGCTCGAGGTCACCTCCTTTTTCATGGAGACGGGCGGCGGGGTCAATGTCGCGAGCAAGGCGGAAGTGGTGAGTCCAGCCATGGGCGGACAACCTCCGGCACGCATCGACTATACGGACGCTTTCCGCGACACCCTGACACAATCCCTGGACTCGCTGAGCGACTCCTGGTCGCGGCACCGGGACCGCCTGGCGCGAGCGACACCGCCAGCCGATGGCTGGAAGGATCCCTGGGCGGATTCGCCTCACGGGTCCGCCTCGCGCGCACCGGCGCCCGCCGCCGACAGCATGGAAACGGCTCGTCTGGAGCCGCCAGCCCCGGCCAATCAGTCGCCGCCCGCGCCCCCCGCCAACCCGCGACCCGAACCCACGTACAGCGCCCAGCCCGCGCTTAGGCCAGCCACCACGCCCGCGCCGCGCACGGCCGAGTCGCCCACCCGCTCCGCGACCGGGGTGCCGATTCCGACCTACAAGCGGCCAACCCCCGAGCCCAGGTACCGTCCCTCGGGCGCCGCGCCGGTCGTCGACGCCACCTCGGCGCTGAGCACCCAGCGCCCGAGCGAGCCAGCACCCTACCAAGCCCCGCGCCTGTCCTCCCGTGAGAACATGATGTCCCTGCCCGAGACACGGACGAGCGGCGCCGGCCCCGTGAGCTGGTCCGCCAATGCCGAACAGTACGCACGCCAGCGGGGCTGTCAGGTCTCCACCGAAGGTTCGCAATTGATCGAATCGCGCCAGGATGGCGAGGTCCACAAGGTGCCCTGCGAGGGCAGCGATAGCTTTCTGGTCAGATGCCAAAACGGAACCTGCCAAGGTCTGCTTTGAGGACGATCGACCGACGCGCCCCGGCGCGTTCGGGCGACCAACCCCTCGCCAACCACCCGAGGCCGCGCCTCGGGCTTCAGGGGCGCCTTCTCGCGCTCCTGCTGTTGATCCTCCAGCCCAACTGGACCTTCGCCTCGCCCCCAAACGTCCTACTCTTCGGCGCCAATCTAAGCGACGCGCGTTCCTTCGCCGTCGAGAACGCCACGAGTCGGGGCTGGAGAATCCTCACGGTCGCCTCGACCTCGGCCACCTTCGAGCAACTCCTCGACGGGGACGAGGAAGAGGGGGTGCTCGTCGCGGAGCGGACCCTGCGCGTGTTCGCCGATTTCTCCGAGGAAGCGGATGGGTCGCGCGTCAGCCTGAGAGCCGAGGAAGTCGAGTGGCCGGGCACCGAGGACGAGTGGAGAACGGACGTGACCGAACGCTACTCGGACAATCTCTTGCGTGCCCTGGCCTCGCTGCGCGGCAAATGGGAGGCCCGGCACGGAGACCCCGCCATGGGTTCGACGGCCGCGCCCCCGGTGGGCCATCTCGCGCCCGAATCCACGCAGCCGAGCGCCCCCAGGATCGGTGCCTGGGCCTACGTCGCCGAGCGTTACGCCCTCGGCCGCGGCTGCGAACTGACCGACCGAGCCACCCGGCTCGAATCCTCGGGCCAGGACTGGGAACAGCATCGCGTCTTCTGTCGGGATGGTTCCGACATCCTGGTGCAATGCCGCTACGGAGACTGCGCGGCGCGTCATTGATGGCGGATCTTGCGCATTCTCATTGGTTTGGCGGATTCGGATGCCGAGAATGCGCCCCATGAAAATCGCTCGAACATTCACAATCGCCACACTGATCCTGACGTCCCTGAGCGCCTGCGGACCGTCCGACACCGGCGGCACCTCCAGCGCGGGCGCCTACGATGGACCCGGCGCGGCCCTGCTTGAGGTCGCCGAACAAGGGGATCTGAGCGCGCTGGACGAGTTGCTGACCCGCCATCGCCAGCCCGACGTGCGCGACAGTTGCGACTGGACCCCGCTCATGAAGGCGGCCCTGTACGGGCACGAACCCGTCGTGGCGCGCCTGATCACGGCCGGCGCCAAGCTCGACGCCATGGACAAGGGCGGCTATACGGCCTTGATGCTGGCGGCCTCGAATAATCACGCCAAGGTCGTCGAACTTCTGCTGCGCCATGGCGCCATGGTCGATCACCAGGAGTCCACCGAGGGCTGGACGGCCCTGATCTGGGCGGCCAAGCAGGGGCATCTCAAGACGGTCGACACACTGCTCCGGCACCAGGCCGATCCGACACTCAAGGATTTCGACGGCAAGACCGCCGAGCAGTGGGCGCGCGAGGGCGGACACACCGCCACCCTGAGCCGGCTCCAGCCCAACGGCTGATCGCCTACCACGACCCGCGCCGCCATCCAGCCGGACAACCGTGCCGATCAAGCGCCAGCAGAGCAGAGGCTTGATGCCTTGGGCTCGACCGCGAACCAGGCTATGCTTCCGTGATGCCAAGCCTGAGAGAGAGAATGGCCGAGAACGGATTCGAGTCGAACGATGACTACGAATTCCAGCTCCGCTGCCTGCTGGAAAGCCCGACGACCGGGATTCGCACACTCAACATCGAGGGCGAGGGAGAGCGGCGCAAGACCGCCTTCGCCAACGCGCTGGCCCGTTCGCTGAGTTTTCCCTGCGTCCTCTATCACGACTTCACCGACAGGCATCCCCCGCCGCCGGATGTCATCCTGCCACCGACCCGCGACGAGCTTGGCCGCGAGGAGCCGCCGATCGATCCGCTGGACCAGATCGTCAGCGAGGCCTGCGCCCAGAGCGAGGGCGACCCGACCATTTTGATTCTCGACCAGATCCAGGCCGCCGACTTCCGCGATCACATCCGCATTCATCGCCTGGTCGCGAACGGCTACTGGGATGTGCGCGACGGCCGCTACTTCGCCAATCCCAATCGCCTGCTGCTCTTTCTGATCTCGGAGGAGCCCCTGTATCACTCGCTGCGGAAAGAGAGTTTTCGAGTCTGGATCAACCGGCACTCCGAGCGACAACTGGTCTATCATCCGACGCCATTCGGTCTCGGCCCAGAGGCCCAACCCTTGTTCGACGCGCTCGCCGGCCTGTTTCGCGCCCTGGGCGCGGCACCCACGCCCAGCGAATTCACGCGGATCCTGAGCGATCTCCGGCTCCATGCACGCACGACCGAACAGTTGCGTCTGAGCCTCTACGGACGCAGCGAGGGCATCGACCGGGAGCGACTGGCCGATCCGTCGCACGAGGAGCTTCTGCGAAGGGTCGTCGAGGCGTCCCAGGCGCTGGCCGTGATCGAACACATCGAGCTCTCCGGCGATCAGCGCCCCGGAGGGCGATCGGAAGCCTCCGATTGACCGCGTTGGAGCGGTCGGCGGCAACCGAGCCGGAGCAATGGCGCCAAGGGTCCACTCGGAGGTTCAAATGAGTCGCAAGCAACGTATCGAGGAAAAAATCCAGGAAGCGCTTCAGCCCATGTACCTGGACGTGGTCGACGAGAGTTACATGCACGCGGTCCCGCCAGACGCGGAATCCCATTTCAAGGTGCTGGTGGTGAGCGAAACCTTCATCGACGTACCCCTGGTCGAGCGTCATCGGCGGCTCAACGGACTGCTCGACGGGGAACTGCGACAGGGGCTGCATGCCCTGACCATGCATACCTGGACACCCGAGGAATGGCATGAGAAGGGCGGCGTCGCGCCCGAGTCCCCGCCTTGCCAGGGCGGCTCGCAAGCCGGCTGATCGTCTTGCGGCGAGCGCTTCGAGCGGGACCGCCGTGAGAGCCGCGGCGGTCGCGCTCGGATCACATGGGCTTGCGCGCGAAGTAATCCTTGGTCAACCGGAACACCACGGGGCTCAGCAGGATCAAGGCGACCAGGTTGGGGAGGGCCATCAAGGCATTGAGCGTATCCGCCACCAACCAGACGAAGTCCAGCTTGGCTATCGCCCCCAGCGGCACCACGAGCACCCACAGGATCCTGAAAGGCAGAATGATCCGCTCGCCGAAGAGATACTCGGCGCAGCGTTCGCCGTAGACACTCCAGCCCAGGATCGTGGTGTAGGCGAAGAGGACCAGGCCGAAGGCGACGATATAGTTGCCAACCCCAGGCAAGGCGCTCTCGAACGCCAGCGACGAGAGCGCGGCACCAGTCTCGCCGGAATCCCAGGCGCCGGAAACCAGGATCACCAAGCCGGTGATGGTGCAGATGACAAGGGTATCGATGAAGGTGCCGATCATGGCCACCGTCCCCTGAGCGACGGGGTCATTGGACTGCGCCGCCGCGTGAGCGATCGGGGCGCTGCCGAGTCCCGCCTCGTTGGAGAAAATCCCGCGAGCCACGCCAAATTGAATCGCGGCGGCGATGGTCGCGCCAGCAAACCCACCGGTCGCGGCCGTTGGCGTGAAGGCCTGCACGAAAACCATCTCCAGCGCCGCGCCGATCTGATCGACATGCATGGCCAGGATGACCAGGCCGCCGAGCACATAGACCGCCGCCATGAAGGGCACCAACGCCGCGGACACCTCACCGATGCGCCGGATGCCGCCAATCAGGACCAAGCCCGTGAAGACCGCCATCACGACGCCCGTGAGCCAAGGCTGGACACCAAAGGTACTCTGCACCGCATGGGCGACCGAATTGGCCTGAACCGTGTTGCCGATACCAAAACCGGCCAGTACACCGAACAGCGCGAATGCCGTCGCCATCCACAGCCATTTCTTGCCGAGACCGAGCTTGATGTAATACATGGGTCCGCCGAGATGGTGGCCCTTGCCGTCCACCTCGCGATAGTGCATCGCCAGCACGGCCTCGGCGTACTTGGTCGCCATGCCGACCAGCGCGGTGCACCACATCCAGAACAGCGCCCCTGGCCCGCCAAGGAAAATGGCCGTGGCCACGCCGGCGATGTTGCCCGTGCCGACGGTCGCCGCGAGCACCGTCATCAGGGCCTGATAGGGCGGAATGTCGCCCTCCCCCTGTTTGACGCGCCCGCGCCAGAGCATGCGGAAGCCGAAACCCAGCTTCATCAGCGGCATCAGACGCAGCCCTACCATGAGGAAAAAGCCGACGCCCAAGATCAGGACCAGCATCGGCGGCCCCCAGACGATGCCGTTCAATGCATTCACCCAAGCCGTGATCTCTTCCACTGCGATCCTCCCGGATTCATGATAATCAACCAAAGGGGCGCTACTATATCAGGGGTCGCGGAATCTTCACCCGACCCTGAAAGCCCCGGAATCGCGGCTTTACCAGGACGACCATCCGGTCGTATCCTCGGAGGTCACGATCCAGGGGGGCGCGATCCACGGGCCTCTCGATGGATCCGAGACGCGCGAGCGATGTCGATTCGCCTCTGGCTCTAATTCCAGCGCGCGCCTAGCGACCGTTCCCGCCCGACCGTACGAATCCTTGATGACCGATTCCGCCCGAATCCTGGCGGCCGATTCCCATGCCTAGCACAACGGCGAACCGAATCCCCCGACGGATCTCGGCGCCGGGTATCCATTATGAAACTGCTGATCGATTTCTTCCCCATTCTGCTGTTCTTCATCGCCTACAAGCTGGCCGGGATCTATTGGGCGACGGGTGTCGCCATCGGCGCCGCGGCGCTGCAGGTCGGCTGGTCCTGGTTTCGCCGGCGGCGGGTGGAAAAGATGCACCTCGCGACCCTGGGTCTTCTGGTGGTTTTCGGCGGATTGACCATCGCGCTGCGCGATCCCATCTTCGTCATGTGGAAGCCCACGCTGGTCAACTGGCTGTTCGCGGTCGCGTTCATCGGCAGTCACGTGATCGGGGAGCGGACCCTGATCGAACGCATGATGGGGCACGCCATGGAGCTTCCGCGCCTCATCTGGACCCGGCTCAATCTGCTCTGGATCGGCTTCTTCATCTTTCTAGGGTTCGCGAACCTGTTCGTGGTCTATGTCGGCAGCGGTTTCCACGAAGCTCATCAGGCCCTGCTCGGCGCCACGGGTGGCGTCGGCGTGGATCTTTCGGCCTGCGGCGAACTTTACACGGGCCAGATCCTGGGGCTCTGCAACGACGCCCAGGCGCGCGAAGAGGTCTGGGTGAACTTCAAGCTCTTCGGTATGATGGGGCTCACGATCGCGTTCGTGATCGCGCAAGCCTTTTACCTCTCCCGCCACATGAAAGAAGAACCCCAAGCCCTGGAGACGGATTGACGTGCTCTACGCCATCATCGCGGTTGATCATCCCGACAGCCTGCCGGCCCGCCTGCGAGCGCGGCCCGACCATCTCGCGCGCCTGGAGTCCCTGCGTGACGCGGGTCGACTCGTCCTCGCCGGCCCGCATCCGGCGATCGACGGCCCGGATCCGGGCGAGGCCGGATTCACCGGCTCGCTGATCGTCGCGGAATTCCCGGATCTCGCCTCGGCCGAGGCTTGGGCGGAGGCTGATCCCTATCGGTCCTCCGGCGTTTACCGCGACGTCACGGTCAAACCCTTCAAGCAAGTCTTTCCCTGATATTTCGACGGCCCATGTCCATGGCCCGTCGAAGAACGTCAATATTCAATCAATGGAAATATTCACCATGAAGAAAACCCATATTGCCTTCGTGTTATGCGCCCTGCTCGCGGCCGGGGCCGGCGTCGCCGAGGACGCCAAGAACACGGACTCACCCGATACCCTGATCGCGACCGTGAACGGCACCGCCTACCGACTGGACGTCTTCCGCCAGTTCTTCATGGAGCGGCTTCAGGCACAGCAGGGTGGCAACGACAATCCAGCCTTCCAGCAGCAGGTCTTCGACGAGTTCATGGGCCTGATCGTGGCCTCTCAGGAAGGCGACCGGAGAAAGCTGCAAGACGAGCGCAACGTGCTCGCCGCCCTGGAACTCGACCGGATGAAGGTCATGTCGAACGCCGCGCTCTCGGCGATGGCCAATGAGATCGAGCCCACGGACAAGGAGCTGAAGGAAGCCTACGAGAAGGCCAAGGAACAGGCTACTCGCACCGAGTACAAGGCCCGGCACATCCTCGTGAAGGAAGAGGACGAGGCCAAGAAGCTGATCAAGCAGTTGGATAAGGGAACCGATTTCACCGAGCTGGCCAAGAAAAACTCGCTGGGTCCGACGGGTAAGGAAGGGGGCGAGTTGGGCTGGTTCGATCCGAGTCAGATGGTGGCCCCCTTCTCCGAGGCGATCGCCAAGCTCAAGCCCGGCACCTACACCAAGGAACCCGTTCACACGCAGTTCGGCTGGCACGTCATCGAACTCCAGGAAACGCGCAAGGCCGAGCCACCGGCCTTCGAGGACGCCAAGCCACAGTTGACCGCCGTGCTCAAACGCCAGAAGATCGGACAGAAAATCAACGAGATGCGCAGCAGCGCCATGGTCGAACTCAACGAGGAAGTCGTCAGGCTCAAACCCGAGGATGAGGCCGCGCCAGCAGTCGACGCCCCTAAGGCCGACTAGGAACGAAGCCCCGAAGCCGATCCGCACGGATCGGCTTCTCTCGCTATCCCAGGGATAGCCTCCTGCCTTGGGTCTCGAACAGGTCGTTCCCCTCGACCGCCAAAATTCGATACGCCCATCCCGCTCTCAACCCAAGCCCCCCGATAGTGCGGCATGGGTCACTATTAAGGCTTTTGCCACTTGTAATTGCCCAAATAAATATTAGGATATGATTATGTAGTGATATTTGGAGATTGATCATGATCTCGTGCAAGACCATGCGCGCGCTTGTCGTTCTCTCGGCGTCCTCGTTGATATTGGGCACCTTGTTGCTGCTAGTCGCCGAAACCGCCACCCCAATGGCCCTCATGGCCCACGCGGCACTCCTGCTAGTGTTCGGCGGAGCCCTCTTCCTCGGGCTGGCCCTCGTCATCGCGGTGCTTCCCGGCAACGCCCGGCGACTCGGCAACTGCCAGCATTAAAGACGGACCACCTGAATCGGTCGTCGAGGACGCGCGCCCTCGATCGTCCAGGACGTCATTCTGGCTGGGCGAGTCGCCTGGCCGCTTCTCCAGGCTCCAGCCCAAAGGTTTCCTCGACCATCTGGTTCCAGGCTTCCCGCTTGAAGATCCGCTCATCGGGAACCTTCCGATGGACCAGGTTGTAGTGGCAATCGATACAGGTCTTGCCCTCGGTCTCCTCGCGGTGGATGGCCGCCGTATTGGCCCGTTCGCCCTGGATCGCCTCCTGGACGTGGCAGCGCCGGCAACTCGCGGAATCACGGCGGCGAAACCAGTCGCGTGCCGCGAAGGCCGCCTCCGGCAGATGCAGACTGTTGATGACCGGGTCGTCATAGTCCGGACCCAGCAGCTGCTTGACGAGATCCTTGAGACCGACGGCGTGATCCCAGGTCGCCCCGAGCAGTGACGGCGAGACGTGACAATCGCCACAGGAGGCGCGAACCCCGGAGGCCGAGTTGAAGTGCGCCGATCGCTGGTAGGTCTCCTCCGCGTATGTCATCGAGTGACAACTGGCGCAGAACTCGTTGCGGCTGGTGAAGCGATCGAACTCAATCAGAAAGGCCACGACCAGCACGCCGCCAATCCCGCCAACCACCAGGGCGATCAGGACATGCCGGGTGATGAAGAGTGGAACGCCCAACCTGGCCATCAGTCACCCTCCGCCGGCTCAAGCCCCAGTATCGCACTCGCCTGATTGGGCTCGATCAGCCATTGATGCGCCGCCTGCCCGGCGATGACCGCATCGACCAACTCGCCCGCCCGATCGCCCGCGATCGCCCGCGCCTGGGGTAGGAAGCGGGCATAAAAATTACGTCCCACCAGGTACATCCCCTCCCACCAGGCATGATTCGGACTCATCATGGAGGCTCCATGACGGGCGCGCGCGCCCTCGTCGTGCCACAGCTCCCAGTAGGTGAACTCGATGGGTTCGTCGAACGGCGTCGGCGTGAGCCGTCCCGCCCCGAGCAACCCTTCCATGATCGCCTTCGCCGGCGTGCCGTATTTGTCGTTGAATAAGGCGACCACCGTATCGAACTGGTTCATGAAGCCCTCGGTGAAACTCTTGCCGTGACATTCGAGACAGACCATGGACATGGCCTGACGACGGCGCTCCGGGGTGATCACCGACTTGACCTGGCCGGGGCGACCGTCGGGACGAACCAGCTCCTGGCCCCGTTTCGGGATCTCGGAGCCGAGCGGCAACTCCAGCCTGGCGCCGTCCTCGAGGATCACGAGATATTGACGGCGTGAAACCGGCGTATTGAGACTCCAGGCGTTGCGCATCCCGACATCGTGGGTCGAGGGCAGCTTGCCGGCGGCGCCCATGTGACAGGTCACGCAGGTCGGCGCGGCGGTGTAATCGCGCCCGGCGACCCATTCCGGGGCGTTCAGATTCATCTCGTCGCGATGGGCGGCGTAGATCATGCCGTGCTTGGACGCCTCGAAGATCTCCTTGTCCGGAGAGTCGGGCCCGGAGTGACAGCGCACGCAGGCCTCCGGCTCGCGCGCCTGGGCCCTGGAGAAACGGTGGCGACCGTGACAGGAGGAACAGGATCCCTTGGATCCGTCCGGATTGATGCGCCCGATGCCCGAGTTCGGCCAGGTCGCCGGATCGAGCGTCCCATCGCCCCGCACCTTGACCCGCGACCCGTGACACTGATCGCAGGAGGCCGCGCTCATGCCAGATCCGCCCACATGCTCCGCCAGGGCCGGCAGTCGCGCCTCGATGATCGAGAACGCCTCGGCATGGACCGAGCCCTGCTGCTCCCGATACTCCTTCTCGTGACAGCGCCCGCAGTCCTTGGGCGAGACGATAGTCGCGATGATCCGTCCCTCATGCTCCATCGCATCAGCGTCCGAGCGCTCCGCCTGGTGACAGTCCATGCAGTTGACCCCGGCCGACTGATGGGCACTCTCGCGCCATTGACTGGCGAGTCCGGCCGACGCCTTGGAGTGGCAGCTCACGCAATCCTTGCCGGCTTCATGACCCCATTGGCCTGGGTCGAGCTTGACCTTCTCCGCGATCGCCTGACCGCCACCGAGCAGGCCGAACACCAGACAAAGGCCGGCCCAAAGCAACCGTCCCGAGCCACCCGAAACGCCAGAATCCAGGTTAGAGATCTTATCGCGATCAATCCGCGTCCCCTTCTCCCCCGCCCTCTCAAGTTCGGGGGAGAGCCGAGCGGCTACGCCCAAACGCCGATGTAACGCACGACTCTCATGGCACATTGGATAACCCCGAAACTCTCTAGATGGAGGCGAATGACGACGGCATTCAAAACGCGCTAGCGCCGAGCGAGCACGGAATCCCGGCATCGATGGTGCTCGCGAGGCTTGACGAGATCACGAATACCCAGGCTCCGCCGGCCGCTCGCGACGCCAATGTCAATCAGTGCACTCCTTACGCCGGGATTCATTGAGGTCATGTTGAAAAAGACCCTGGCGGCTCGCGCAAAAACCCGTCAGAAAAAAATAAAACCTTATAAAATAATATATTATTAAAGCACTCATAACTAGCCAGCAATGATTCAGCCATCGCGGACAAGAGTGAAAAACCGCGCCCAAGGTCGCCAGAAGAACATCTTTCCGATCCGGATTATTAGAGATTCAAGCCACGGGAGCAATGCGTTTCGCATTTCAGGATATTAGATCATCACCAAATCAGAAATTAACAATATGCAAATTCCAGAACCAATCCATTTTTATTGACTTCGCGCACTTCTGTTTTGAACCTGGCTCAAGAACAATGGAATGCCGCCAATAAAACACCAATGGACAACAGGAGCGACACACGCATGCGAAGGCACCGGACATTCTTTGCCATTTCATATGGTTTTGTCGCGGGGATCGCGCTGACCCTCTATCCACCCGAGGCCCCGGCCGAGGAATCCGAGCCCATTCACCGGACCTCCTCGGAGGTTTGCGAGACCTGTCATCAGGACATCTACCGCCAGTGGAAGGGTTCGATGCACGCCCAGAGCACGGCGCTCTCGGACCCCATTCATGGCCTCTTCTATCAGCAGGAAGTGGGCGATCCGACGGCCGAGGGGATGCTTCACAAGAAGTCCGGAGCCTTCCCCATGTGCCTGCAGTGTCACGCACCCAACGCCGCGCGCGACCAGACCACCAAGCTCGACGCCCTGCCGGCCTATGCCGAGGGCGTCAACTGCGTCGCCTGTCATACCCTGAAATCCTACAAGGGCATCCAGGACGAGAAGGGCAAGATCCGCTACGGGATGAAGGCCTACGAGGTCGCCGACACACTCCAGGGTCCGATGGGCTTTCCGCGTGGCTTGCAAGGACTCACGGCGACGGATGATCCGTTCGGCGGCGCCGTCGACGAGACGTCGGCCGACCAGAAGCCGAATCCGCACCTGGGCGAGAGCGTCGAGCTGGATGGAAAAACCATCCCAGCCCTGACGATGGAGCCCAATCCGCGCCAGCTCCGCACCTCGGACGCCTGCATGGGCTGTCATGATCAGCGCGACAACCCGCAAGGCGTCCCGCTCTGTCAAACCGGAAACGAGTTCGTCAAGGGCGGCAGCCAGGTAGCCTGCCAGACCTGCCACATGCCTGTCGCGGGCGGCTTCGCCGACCACGGCATGGGCGGCGGACACCACGAGGGCATGCTCAAGCGCTCGGTCATCTTCGATATGACGACCAAGGCGTCTGGCAAGACGATCGACACCCTGGTCTGGATCCGCAATCTTCAGCCGCACGCCATGCCGACCGGCGCACCCTTCCGCAATCTCTACCTGAAACTCACCGCCTACGATTCCAACGGCGGGGTCGTCTGGGAGAATGCCGAGGGTCATCCATCCAAGGCGGATCCCCAAGCCTACTTCGCCTACGGCCTGGCGGATGACGCCGGTAAACCCGCCCCGCCGCCAACCGCCACCAAGGCCGGTAAGGACACACGACTTCAGCCGCACGAGACTCGCGAACTCAGCTATGCCATCCCGGCGGAGGGCGTCGTGCTGGTCAGGGGTGAGCTCTACTACAACCTGTTGTGGCCATCGCTGGTCGAGAAATTCACCGAGCTGCCCAAGGATCTGACCGGGCCGGTGTTGATCTCGGTAGCCGAACGCACGATCGCGTCCGATTGATCGGGGAATCCCCGGTCGAGACCGACGCAAACCAAGACCGCGCCCACATCGGGCGCGGTCTTGGTTTCAGGGACGGAGGCCAGCGCGCGGACCGCGCGCCGCGAGAGGGCTAGTGGGCCATGGCGTGAACGACGCGGCCATTGAGTGGCTGCACCGGGCGCGTGTTCACGCCCACGGCTCGGGTGATGCGCTCCAACTGCTCCACGCTGATCACCAGGGGCTCGTTGATCACGTACCAGAGGACCGGCTCGTCGCAGGGCGGCGTGGTTAGGGAACCGGTATAGCGGAAATAGCCGCGGTCGACTGGAATCAGGAACAGCGGATTGATACCCACCTGACGATGCCTGACCCGCTCACCCGGCTTCATCGGAAAATAGTCCAGGATCCGCGAGAGGATGCGGTTCTCGCGCGGCCCCGTGCGCAAGGGCACCGCGACCATCACGTAACCGCCCCGCCCGTCGCGATGCATCAACTGGATCTCGGCCTCGGCCGGAACGCCATTAAAGCGATGCTCGCCCGGCACATGGAAACGGAGTTCCTCCAGATCGAAGGCCTCGCCCCGCACGAGTAGCGCGCTACCGGGCGGAGAGATGACATGCACGCCATTGCCGGAGTTGGTCATCTCCAGCAGTTGAGAGCGATATTGAAAGGCGAGTGGCGTATAGGCCTGCGGCTCTGGACGCGAGATATCGATCGGCGATTGCGCCTGGCCGCTCGCGCAGGTCTCGTAGGACGGTTTCAGAGCGGCCCAATGTTCCGGCCCCGTAGTTCCGGAATAGCTCCAGACGGGACTCACCTCGTCGGCGTAACGGGCGGCGACAAGAGGTCCGCTCGCCAGTACGCTGATCAAGGCCGTCAATCCAATGAACGTCCGCCGGCGCGCCGCTTCCCGATCCTGGCTCCATTCAGACTTGACCATGTCCTTACTCCTTGCGCCGACCAATTCCATCGAGCGAGACGAGCTGGACCGACTGGGGCTCGTCCGCGTAATAGGGGCGCTCGCCACCTCGACCCTGCTCGTCCGCCAGCTCCTTCTCACGCGCGGCGATCAATCCAAGACACTGTCTGACGTCCTGGATCGTCGTCTCCGACAGGGGGTGACGCATCCCCGGAGGCGGCGCGACGTCCTTGACGATCGCCGCGAGCGTCTTGCGCATGGCGATCAGGATGGTTTGTTCCTTGGATAATTCGGTCATCTTGAGTCCCCGTGACATGAGGGCGGGAAGACCGCCGGAAACAGAAAAACCCTGGTTCATCCCTGTTCGAGCAGGGCGGCGAGACCGGCCTCGTCAAGCACGCGCACGCCCAGCGCCTGGGCCTTCGCGAGCTTGGACCCCGCCTCGTCCCCTGCCAGCAGATAATGCGTGTTCCTGGAAACGCTGCCGGTCACCTTGGCCCCGAGCCCTTGCAGCCACTCCTTGATCTCCTCGCGCGGGCGACTCAGCGTTCCGGTGATGACGAAGGTCAGGCCGTCCAAGGGCCGCTGAACCGACTCGGCGGACGCGCGCTCCGGCGCGGGCCAGTGGATACCGGCCGCGAGCAGGCGTTCGATGGCCTCGCGATTGTGGACCTGGGCCAGGAATCCGGCAATATGAGCCGCGACCACGGGACCGATACCCTCGACCAATCGCGCGCTGTTGAAATAGAGATCCTGAAGCTCGGCGGCCCGCAACGCCGGCAGGCTACCAAAGCGCTCGACCAGTCGCACGGCCCGCGCTCGGCTGAGACCACGGATCCCGAGACCCGCCAGCCAGTCGGCGAGATCACCCTCGGCCCCGGCGAGATCACCTTCGGCCCCAAGGTCGGGATGCTCGGACAGAAATCGGTGGAGCCCTTCCGCCGTCTCGCGCCCCACGCCCTTGAGACCGCGCTCGCGCGTGAAATCCGTCTCCTGGACCCGCATCAGGGACTCGATCCCATCGAATCGCTCAGCTAGGGCCTGGGCGGTCGACTCCCCCACCTCACGGATACCAAGCGCGAAAATGAAACGCGCGAAGCTGGTCTCCTTACTGCGTTCAAGCGCCTCGATCAGATTCGCCGCCGACTTGTCGCCCATCCGCTCCAGACCGGCGAGCCGCGCCTGGGTCAAATGATAGAGATCGGCCGGCTCATGGATCCAATCCAGGTCGACGAGCTGCTCGATCAGCTTGTCGCCCAGGCCCTCGATATCCATGGCCCGGCGCGAGGCGAAATGCTTGAGCGACTCCTTGCGCTGGGCCGGGCAATAGAGCCCGCCGGTACAGCGCGCGATGGCCTCGCCCTCCGGGCGAATCACGTCCGCTCCGCAGACCGGACATTGGGTCGGCAGCACGACCGCGCCGGCATCGTCCGGACGGCGCTCGATGACGACCCGCGCGACCTCCGGGATCACATCGCCCGCGCGGCGCACCACGACGGTATCGCCGATCCGCACGTCCTTGCGGATCACCTCGTCCATGTTGTGCAGCGTCGCATTGGAGACGGTCACGCCGCCGACCTGCACCGGCTTCAATCGCGCCACCGGCGTCACCGCTCCGGTGCGGCCAACCTGGAACTCGACGGCCTCGACCAGCGTGAGTTCCTCCTGGGCCGGAAACTTACGCGCCACCGCCCAGCGCGGATGGTGACTGGTCGCGCCCAGCCCTTGCCGGGCCGCGAGCGCGTCAAGCTTGAACACGACGCCGTCGATGTCGTAGTCCAGGGCATCGCGCCGGCGCCCAAGATCCTCGAAATAATCGCGGCAGCCCGCCAACCCGCTCACCCGCCGCAGCTCGCGCGAGATCGGGATACCCCAGCCCGCCAGGCGGCCCAGCATCTCGAACTGGCTCTCGCCCGGCGACGAGGAGACCTCGCCCCAGCCGTAACAGCAGAATTTCAGGGGTCGCGTGGCGGTCACGCGCGGATCGAGCTGACGCAGACTACCGGCGGCGGCATTGCGCGGATTGGCGAAAGGACGCTCGCCGCGCCGCTCCATGGCGGTGTTCAGACGGGAGAAGCCGGCGCGCGTCATGTAGACCTCGCCACGCACCTCCAGCACCTCGGGCCAGTCCGCGCCGAGCAGGCTCAAGGGGACGTTCGGGATGGTGCGAACATTGTGCGTCACGTCCTCGCCCTTGGATCCATCGCCCCGCGTGGCGGCCTGGACCAATCGGCCATGCTCGTAACGCAGACTCAGGGCCAGCCCATCGAGCTTCGGCTCGGCGGTATAAAGAATGGGTGCCTCGGACTGGAGCGCGCTCAGGATCCGGCGATGGAAACCCGCCAATTCATCGTCGCTCATGGCGTTATCGAGCGAGATCATGGGAACGCGGTGCCGGACTTCCCGGAACTCCGGCAGGGGCCGCGCGCCGACCCGCTGGGTCGGCGAATCGGGCGTCACCAGATCCGGATGCTCGGCCTCCAGTGTCTGGAGTTCGCGCAGTAGACGATCGTACTCGGCGTCCGGAACCTCCGGATCGTCGAGCACATGATAGCGGTAGTTGTGGTGTTGGATCTCGGCGCGCAGGGTCTCCACGCGCCGACGTATCGCCTCGGGGATGGTCACCGCCGCATGACCCGCGCCCAGCGCATCTCGTTGTCGAGCACGGCCTGGCGCATTTCCTCTTCCTTCTTGACCGTCAAGGGACGCCGCGTGTCGTCGAGCACGTCCCCATTGAGCGCGAGCGCCAGTTTCCTGGCCGTGGCGACCATCTCGTCGAGGATCGTCATGTCCTCGGGATCGCCCTCCAACTGAGCGAACAGCATCAGCCCAGGCGTGGAGAAGGACTCGATGGTATCGAAGGGGAAGGTTCCGGGCTTGATCATGTTGGCCATGCTGAAATAGACCCGGGTCTGATCCTCGAACTCATCGAGACAATGGAAGATATCCATCTCGCCTGGATACAGCCCGCAACGCTCGGCCACATCCATGAGATCGGTCCCCTTGAAGGGGTAGCGACGGGCGCTGACACTAAGCTGGATCAATAAGGGGTTCGGGGCAGGCGTATCCATGGCTGGCTCGGGGTTCTCTCGCGGCACGTCCTCGCTGTCGAAATCCACCCCGTCGTCGTGCGACGGCTCGACCTTTCGGCGCGGACTCAACCAGGACAGGAGGCGCGACGGTTGGCGGGGTGGCTTTTTTTCATCTTCATCCTCGTCGTCGTCGTAGACGCCAATATCGGGCTCGCGATTATCCGGACGCACGCCATAGGGCGCGTCCAGGGCCTCGCCGGGGGCCTCGTACAGGGACTCCTCGACCAGGTCGTCATCCTCATCGTAGCCGTCGCCCACCGTTTTCTTCTCGCGGCGACGCTCCCACAGATAGAGGGCGAGAATCAAAAGGACTCCAACGACAATCAGGATCAGGCGGATAAGGCTAGCGTCCATTCGACATTCTGGTTGTATTTGGGTTTTAGACTCTGGGCTTTGGAGTATATCAATGCCCGCGTGGACTGTATCGCCCGGCGTCGTCGCTGGAACCCACGATAACACCGGCGGCGGTGCGTGACCTTAGCCCTGTTCCTGGCAGTGTCCGTGAAAAACCGCCCCCAGTTCAAGTAAAGCCAAGGACCGGCGAGCGGCTTCCGACCGCGTCTCGATGAGGATCAGGACACGCCAGCCAAACGCACGGCCTCGTCCACGTCGACCGTGACCAGCCGCGAGACGCCCGGCTCGTGCATGGTGACGCCGAGCAGGTGGTGAGCGATCTCCATCGTCACCTTGTTGTGGCTGATGAAAACGAACTGCACCCGGTCCGACATCGAGCGCACCAACTCGCAGAAGCGCCCGACGTTGGCGTCGTCGAGCGGCGCGTCGACCTCGTCCAGCATGCAAAAGGGCGCGGGGTTGAGCTGGAAGATCGCGAAGACCAGGGACACGGCGGTCAGCGCCTTCTCGCCACCGGAGAGCAGATGGATGCTGGAGTTGCGCTTGCCCGGCGGACGCGCCATGACGGTGACGCCGGTCTCCAGCAGATCCTCGCCGGTCAGCTCCAGATAGGCATGCCCGCCGCCGAATAGCTTGGGGAAGAGTTGCTGGAAGCCATGATTGACCTGGTCATAGGTTTCCTTGAAACGGTTGCGCGTCTCGCGGTCGATCTTGCGGATCGCCTGCTCCAGGGTATCCAGTGAGCGGGAGATGTCGTCGTGCTGGGCGTCGAGATAGGTCTTGCGCTGGGATTGCTCCCTGAACTCCTCGACGGCCGCCAGGTTGACGGCCCCCAGCCGCTGGATACGCGCCCCGACCCTGGCCAGCTCTTCCTGCCAGACCGGCTCGCTCGCGACGGGATCCAGGGTTTCCAGCACGGCGCCTTGAGCGGTGCCGGCCTCGGCGAATTGCTCCTCGATCGTCCGCCGACGCACCAGGCGATCCTGGCGCTCCAGCCGCAGCGCATCCAGCCCGCGCTGACTCGCGTGCACCTCCTGCTCGGCGCGCTGGCGCTCCTGCTCCAATCCGCGCACTTCGGCCTCAAGCGACTCGCGCCGTTGACGGGCCTCAAGCAGATCCTCCTCGACCTCGACGCGACACGCCAGTTGCTCGTCGAGGCGCTCGCGCTGCTCGGCGAGCGGCTCGACACCCTCCTCCAGCGCGACCACCAGCTCGTCGCGGCGATCGAGCAGCTGTCGCTGCTGCTCATGGGCGCGCGCCTGACTGTGCTGGGTGACCTCCCGCGCCGCGCGATTCGACTCGACACGGATGCGCAACTCCTGGGTGCGATCGCGACAGGTCCGCTCCAGCGCTCGCCCCTCGGCGACCAGCGCCCGCAGCCGACCGCGCTCCTGCTCCATCGCCTCGCGCCGCTCGGCGATGGCGTCGATCTCGGCCAGGAACCCGTGCAGTCGCTCGCGCGCCTCCTCCATCTCGGCCAGGGCCTCGGCCGCCTGCTCCTTGAGATCCGCGCGCTCCTCCGACAGCGCGCGCCGTCGCTCCGCCTGGTGCTCGCGCCGGGTGCGCAAACCGCTGAGATCGGACCTCAGGGTCGACAGCTCGCGCGCCAGGACCGCCAACTCCTGGCCGACCGAGACCGACGCCCGATCCGCCTGGGCGCGCGCCTCGCGTAAATCGGACTCCTCGGCCAAGTACTCCGATTCACGGCCCAGCAAGGCATCGATCTCGGCACGCAGAGCCTGGATCGCCTCGGCGCGGGCCAGAACCCCCTCGCCACCATCGCCGGCCGGGGCGCGCAGCCAGTTCCACCCAACCCGAACGCCTTGCGGCGTCATCAGGGACTCGCCTGGCCCCAGGGTGTCACGGGCACGCAGCGCCTCGCCCAGGTCGCCGGCGACGCGCACGCCGCCGAGCAGGCTGTCGAGCGGCCAGGGCGCGCGCACGTAACGGCTCAGCCCCGGCCATGGCCCCTCCTCCATCGGGACCGCGCGACCGACCTCGATCCGATCCGAGGTATCGAGCAGAACCAACCCCGGCGGGAGTCCCTCGGGCGCCGCGCCCAAATGATCCAAGCCGTCGGTCCCGATGGCCCGCAACGCCTCGCCCAGAAGGGTTTCCACGGCCAGCTCCCAACCCGCGTCGACCTTGAGATGATCGATCAGGCGAGGAGCCTCGGCGAGACCCCGGCCGGCCAGCCAGGCATGACGATCGGCGTCCGTATCGACCAGCGCCGCCTCTTGCAGGGCCGTCAGCGAGGCCAGACGCCCCTTGGCCTCCTGAAGCCGGGTGCGCAGCCGGTCCATGGACTCGACCAGGGCGCGCAGCGCGCCGTCACGTTGCGCCAGTTCGTCGATCGAGCCCTGCCGGGACCGCTCCCGCTCGCCGAGGCGTTCCTCAAGGATCGCCTCGCGCTCGGCCAGTTCCTCCAGCCGCGCCCCGACATCGGCCTCCTCCAGGCGCTCGCTCTCCTCGTCCAGCCGGCGCAGACGCTCACGATCGCGCCCCAGGCCCTGCTCCAGCCCATTGAGACGGGCACGTTCGAGCTGCGCCTGCCCGGCTGGGCCAGCGGCGGCCTGGTTGAAGCCGTCCCATTCCGTCTCCCAGATCTTGAGCCGGTCCTCGACGGTCATGAGCGACCCGACCGCCTCGGCCAGCTCCGTCTCGGCGCGCTCCAGTTCGGGGCCATCCTGGGCGAGCGCCCGGTCGATCTCGGTCAGACGCTCGCGATCGCGTTCAAGATGACGCTCGGCCTCATAAAGCTCCTGCTCCAGGCGAACCAACTCCCCCTCGCGGCGCCCGCGCTCCTCGTTGGCGAACTGAATCGCCTGTTCGGCGCGCGCGATCTCGGCGCCAACCGCGTAGTAGCGCCCCTGCACCTCGTTGAAGGCGTCCGAGGCCGAGTTATAGTCCTCGCGCCGGGACTCGATGTCCGCCTCCAGCCGACGCTGTCTCGCGATCCCCTCCTGACCGATGTTTTCCGCCTCGGCCAGACGTCGGTCCATCGCCTGGATCTCGCCATCCAGCGCCCGCCAGCGCAGCGCCTTCAGCTCCAGGTCCAGACGCCGTTCCTCGGCCTTGAGCTGGCTGTACTTCTCGGCCGTCGCCGCCTGGCGTTCCAGGTGCTGCAACTGCTTGCCGACCTCCTCGCGGAGATCGTTCAGGCGATCCAGATTCTCGCGGGTATTGCGCATCCGGCTCTCGGTCTCGCGACGGCGCTCCTTGTACTTGGAGATGCCGGCGGCCTCTTCCAGAAAGAGACGCAGATCCTCGGGCCGGGCCTCGATGATCCGCGAGATCATCCCCTGCTCGATGATGGCGTAGGAGCGCGGCCCCAGACCGGTGCCGAGAAAGAGATCCTGGATGTCGCGGCGGCGGCAGCGCGATCCGTTCAGGAAGTAGGCGGACTGACCGTCACGCGAGACCTGCCGCTTGACCGAGATCTGATTGAAGGCCGCGTACTCACCGCCCGCGCCACCATCGCTGTTGTCGAAAATCATCTCGATACTCGCGACGCCGACCGGCTTACGCCCGGTACTGCCATTGAAAATGACATCGGCCATCGACTCGCCGCGCAGCATCTTGGCGGAACTCTCCCCCATCACCCAACGCACCGCGTCGATGACATTGGACTTGCCGCAGCCATTAGGCCCCACGATCCCGACCAGATTGCTGGGAAAGGACACGGTGGTTGGATCGACGAAGGATTTGAACCCCGCGAGCTTGATCCGTTCGAGTCTCATTAACGCCCTTCCCGTTCCGAGATACCCTCGGTTTTTTATCTTCCAAGCGGAAGGGTCATGCTACCTGGTTTTCAGGTTTTTGAGTCCTCCTCCCGTTCTGTTGCTCATCACCGATCAGTTACGAAATACACAGTTGGCGGGACTGGTTTAGAGCTTTTAAGCGACTGATCTATCGATGCCATACTTCCCCGAATCAGCCCGATTTTCCTCAGGGCGCGCGAACTGATAGGTGGTGAGGGAAGAGAACCGCGAGCAGCGACAGAATCGCGGTTGGGGATAGGAGCGGTCGGAGGGGACGTGGCACTGGGTTCACAGAATCCCTGTCGGTCTCCAGGCCCCCGATCCAACCGGGTCGCTCAGGCGGACGAGACCAGAATCCGCGTCATTCCGGGGGCCAGATCGAATTCGAAGGGCGTCGGCAGGAAGTCCATCGGCCAGTCGAGCGACACATCGCGCAGGGGGCCGGTCGAGCGGACGTGGCGATAGATGTCCTCGATGCGCAGATACTGACGGTTCCAGGGATCCTTGTTCAGCGCGAGCAGCGCCTCGCCAGTTCCCTTGGGGTGCGACTTGTGCAGGAGCAGCACCGATGGGTTGGAGCAATCGAGCCGCTCGATCGGCCCCTCGCTTTGAAAGACCGGATAGGTATCCTTGATGCGGTTGATCTGGGCGATCTCGTGGGTGAGGTCGAGATTGACCCCCTCCCATTGGTCCGGCCGGGTGTTGACCACGTCGAGACGGCTGCGGAAGCCGTATTCGAAACCGATCGGGATCATGACGCCGGAGGAGAAGAGCGCGGAGAAGAGATAGCGCTGTTTCATGGCGCGCGGATTGTTGCCGGACTCGCAGAAGAGTCGTTCAGTGTCATGGCTCTCGGGAAAGCTGATCGACGGGGCGATGTCCCGCGTCAGATTGTATTGATCGAGCAGCCAGGCCCCATCGAAATCCCACCACTTGGAGCTGTTGAAAATGGCGTCGAAACCGGCGCCGGCGGTCGCGCGGGTCTGCTCGGGCGAGCAGCCGAGGGTTTCGGCGACGAAGACGACGTCCGGACGCGCCTTGCGGGCGCGTGAGATCAGACGTTTCCAGAGATCATTGGGGAGCTGGTAGGCGGCATCGCAGCGGAAGCCGCGAAAGCCCAGATCGGCCATATGCTCGATGACCGAGTGGAGAAAGTCTTCCAGTCCCTTGCGATCCGAGGAATGGACATGATCGAACTGCGCCAGGTCATACCAGACTACCTTGCGCCCGTCCGCCTCCAGACAAAAGGGGTTGGCGATCTTGCCGCCCTCGCGCACGAACCACTCGGGGTGCTCCTTGACGAGCCGGGAGTCGACGGCGCAGTGATTGATGACCAGATCGATCATGGCCGACAGCCCCAGCCGATTGGCCTCGGCGATCATGGCGCGCACCTGGTCGTCTCCCGACAGGGGCGAGTCGGGGTTCAAGAAATCCGCGTTGATGGCGAAATAGTCGGCGATGGAGTAGAGACTGCCGGAGCGCCCGGTCTTCTGGATCGGATTGACGAACAGCCAGTCGAAGCCCATGCGCGCGGCGCGCTCCAGATGCGGTCCCCAGGCATCCAGTTGACCGGCGAGCCGCGGAAAGAGGTTGTAGATTTTCATCGTCGGGTCAGGCATTCCGAATGTAGTCGTAGATATTCAGGTAGTCCTGACCAGGCTGGTTCCAGGAATAATCGAACCGCATGGCGTTCTTCATCAGCTCGCGGAAATGCTCGGGGAAGCGGTCGTAGCAGTCGATCGCGCGCCCGAGCGCGGACTCCAGACCGGCGTTGTCGTAGTTGTTGAAGACGTAGCCGTTGCGTTCTCCCAGTGGACGGGAGGAATGATCCTTATCAAACACGGTATCCGCCAGTCCGCCCACGGCGCGCACCACCGGGATGGTGCCGTAACGCAGCGCGATGAGCTGGGTCAGACCGCAGGGCTCGAAGCGGCTCGGCACCAGCATCATGTCCGCCCCGGCATAGATGAGATGCGAGAGATCCTCGTCGAAGCCGATCTCAAGATGACAGTCGGGGCTGTCGTTGAGCATCTGCTTGAGGCCCCAGAAATCGGCGTTGATGCGATCGTCCGGACTCGACCCCAGCAGCACGAACTGGGCGCCGCGCTCCAGGGTGTGGAAGATGGCGTGACGCACCAGATCCAGTCCCTTTTGCGGGTCCAGCCGGCCGATGAAGGCGACGATCGCCTTTTCGTTGTCGGCCAGCATGAGACGCTGACGCAGGGCGCGCTTGTTCTCGTACTTGCGATCGAGGCTGTCGATCCCGTACTGAACCGGGATCTGGTGGTCGACCTCCGGGTTCCAGATGTCGTAGTCGATGCCGTTGACCACCCCGCCGTACTTGATGTGATGGGTATGCAGGGTCGGCTCCAGACCGAAGCCCTGGCCCTGATCCTTGGTCTCGAAGGCATAGCGCGGCGAGACGGTGGTGACGAAATTGGAGTAGACGATACCGCCCTTGAGCAGGTTGACCGCGTTGGGGTAACGGTTGTCGCCCAGCCGGGTGGGGCCGAGGAAATACTCCGGGCGGTGCAGGCCGGTGGCCTTGAGCAACTCCGGGCCGGTGACGCCCTGATGGGCGAAGTTGTGAATGGTCAGACAGGCCCTGGGATGCGTCATCCCGAGCGACTGATAGATCTCGTAGAGAAACACCGGCACCAGGGCGGTCTGCCAGTCGTGACAGTGGATCACGTCCGGATGCTTGCCGGACTTCCAGAGGAACTCAATCGCGGCGCGCGAGAAGAAGGCGTAACGCAAAACGTCGTCACGGAAGCCGTAGATGCCGTGGCGATTGAAGAAATTGTCCGGCGAGTGCGGCTCGATGAAGAAGCACTTGCGGTTATGCACGAACCCGAAGAAGACGGTGCAGTGAATGGCCCCGTCGAACCAGGGAACCCAGAGATCCTTGTAGACCTCCTGCAGGTCGAAGATCTGGTCGTAACGCATCGAGGCGTACTTGGGCAGGATGATCTCGACATGGTTGCCGCGAATCGCCAGCTCACGTGTCAGGCCGAAGACCACGTCGGCCAGACCGCCGACCTTGGCCACCGCCGCCAGCTCGGGCGTGATGTGGACGATGAAGAGGCTCGGGCGCGAGGGGGCCGGCGGCGGCGGAGGCGGCGGCTCCCAATAGGGTTCGGGTAAAGGCTCCGGAACGGGCTCGGGCGCGGGTTCCGGCACGGTTTCGGGCACCGCCGACACGACCTCCGGGATCGGCGTCGCCACCGTCTCGGGCTCGACGAAGACGTTCGAAATGGGCGGCGTCCCCAACGACTGGCTGGAAGGCTCCAGTGCGCGCGCGGGCGTCTCCGGAATCGCAGTGGACGCCGACAGGCCGGACGAGACGATGGGCTTCTCGACCGGCGCCAGACTCGCGGACAGCTCCGGCTCGACCGGAATCGGCTCGACGACCGGCGTCCTGGGCACGATGGCCCCAGCCGTCGCCGCGACCGTCTCGGGGACCGCGCGCGTCGAATCCATGGCGTCGGACGCCGTGGATGTCTTGCGGGCCGCCGTTTTCTTGATGACCGGAGTCATGGTCTTGCCGGGATCCGTCCCCTTGGTTCGATCGGTGGGCGCCGTGACTGTGGTTGGCGGTGGGGAGGACTCCGGCGCGCGCGCGGCCTCGGGAACCGCGTCCTTCGGCGCGCCCTTGCGCGGAGTCTTATCCTGTTTGGGGCCAGTCGGCTTCTTCGCCATTCGCTCGGTTCCTACAGCGTTATCGGGTCGTGTAAAGGCAGGATTCGGATCGAGTCATTCTGCCACGAAGGGCGGTCAGGGTCGCGCGCTTGTGGGTCCGTCCGCGCGCATCCACCCTGGCGCCCGAGTGGCCAAGCCCGGTCTCGGGATCAGTGACCGCGCGTGTTGAAGGCGACATTCCAGCGTTCGTCCCCCCCGTCCACCGGGAAGGCGCTCAGCTCCAGGGTGCCGACCTCGGTCACGACCGCCTGCAAGCGCACCGCGACCACCTCGCCCTTCTTGCGGTCCTCGGCGGTCAGGATGGTCTGGATCTCGTCGAGCTCGGCGAGCTCGTCGTCGCGCCATTCGTCGAGCAGATCGCCGACCTGGTCCTCGCGGCGTACGCTGGAGCTGAAGAAGTGGAAACGCACCGGCTCGCCCACCACCAGCCCGAACTCCTGAGGCGGCGCGACCGGCTCCGAGCCTTCCTCCAGACCGAAGGGCACCAGACAGAGCGCCTGAAGCTCCGGCTCCATCCCCGGCACGGCGGGCATGGCGCTCTCCACGCCGACATAGTAGGTGTGCGAGGTGCCGCCACGGATCCGCACGCCGCCATGACGACGCACATGGGCGTAAAAGGCGGCGCCGCGAGCGACCGCCAGATCCAGATCGCGCGCCTCCAGCAGACGCGCGGGCGGCGCCCGATCGGCCTCCAGCCACTGATTGAGAACCTCCAGCACCCGCTCGCGCAGGAGCCTGGCCTTGAAGACGCCGCCATTGAAGAGGACGGCGGTCGGGCGCAGGAAGCTGGCGTCCGGATGCTGTTCGACGAATCCGGCCAGTTCCTGGGTCGCGCCCGTCTGGCGTCCCAGGAAGGCGGCCAGATGGCGGGTGACCGCCGGATCCTGCGCATAGGGCAGACCGACCTTGGTCAAGGCCCCGCGCGCGCGGCTGGCCGGCCGGCTGCTGGAGGCGACCGCCGGGAAGAAGCCCTCGATCAGGCTGGTCTGGACCTCCTCGCGGGTCAGCTCGGTACGGATGCTGCCGCCGATCAGACGCGAGCCACGGCTCGGCACCACCACGGGCACGCGCTCCAGGTCGGGATCGGCGAGCAGCGCCTCCTTGGCCTGACGACAGCCATGGGTCAGGGCCTGCAACTGCCAGCGATCCAGCTCGACCCCGGTCTGAGCGAGCTTGTTTCTGAGGATGTAGGCCAGCGCCAGATCCATGTTGTCGCCGCCGAGCAGGATGTGCTCGCCAACCGCGACCCGGTTGAGTTCAAGCGCGCCATCGTTCTCCGTGACGGCGATCAGCGAGAGATCCGTGGTGCCGCCGCCGACGTCCACCACCAGGATGACATCGCCCAGACTCACCTGATCGCGCCACTCGCCCCGGCTGTCGTTGACCCAACTGTAGAGCGCCGCCTGGGGCTCCTCCAGGAGGACCAGATGCTGGATGCCGATCGCCTTGGCCGCCTCGGCGGTCAGCTCGCGCGCCGCCGGATCGAAGGAGGCCGGCACCGTGACCGTGATCTCCTGGCGCTCGAACGGTTCGTAAGGCCGCAGACCGTTCCAGGCATTGCGCAGATGGGCCAGGTAATGAATGGTCGCCTCGAAGGGCGAAACCTGGGGGATTTCGTCAGGCGCCCCGGCCGGCAGGATGGGCGCCTTGCGGTCGACGTCCGGGTGGCAGAGCCAGCTCTTGGCGCTGGAGACCAGCCGGATCGGTGTGGTGGCACCCTGAGCGCGGGCCAACTCGCCGACCACCCGGCTCGGGTCGCCCTGCCAGGGCAGGCCCAGATCGCCGGAGCGGAATTCCTCCTCGTGCGGCAGATAGAGAAAGGAGGGCAGCAGGGTCCGGGATTCCACCGCGCCGGGCGAGACGAGCTGAGGGATGGCGAGCATCTCCTGAACGATGTCCTCGCCCTCGCTCTTCTCCGAATCCACGCAGGAGAGGGCACAGTGAGTGGTCCCGAGATCGATCCCGATGGCGTAACGCGACCCGCTCACAGCTCCACCTCCGCCGGTGCGAGAATCCGGAGATCATGGCCGCCGGCGATCCGGGGCAGCCGGGTTTCGACCACGCGCCAGCCGCGATGCATGAGCGCGCCGGAGAAGGGCGGATCCCCGACGACCTGGCCGGTGGGGCGCACGGAGGCGGCGTCGAATCCGGGTTGCAGGGTCACGCGGCTACCCTCGGGCTCCTCGCGGACCGGGACGATGCTCAGATAGTCCTGGATCACCTTCCGGCAACCCTGATGCACGACCCGCGCGGCGCTGCCGACCTCCTGATCCGAGTAGCCCTGGATATCCTCGTGCAGGAAGTCCACCAGACGCCCCTCCTTCTGCAGCAGCCCGAGCAGCAGCAGAGCCGCGTCGGGCGCCGCCTCGGCCAGGGGAACGGAGGCGGGCGCCGCCGGCCAGGCCGCCGGATGCACTGGAGTCGCCCGCGCCAGCGCGGCGACCGAGCGCGCGAAATCGGGATCCTTCAGGACACGTCGAAAGCTGCCAAAGGCGATGAACACCCGTCGAAAGAAAGACGGCGCCGGTGATGACATGCGGGATTTCCTCTTGGAGCAGGCGTTGAAGAATGGGGATGAATAGATCGGGGCAGACCGACAGGACAGAGGCCGCAGGGCGAGTCGGGCTCAAGCGAACGGCCAGGTCGGGGCCATGGATCGACCGAAATCAGGTCGCCTATTGTAAGGCCCCGGACGCGCCGTGACATAATCCGCCCGACCAATCCGGTTTCAACCTCCGCCGATCGGTGCGAATCCCAGCCGCCATGAAGTCCCAGACCGCCGACCGACCGACCGCCCCCCAGCGTCACGAGATGATCGCGATCGCCGCCTACTACCTCGCCGAACATCGCGGCTTCGCGCCAGGAGATGCGAACGCCGACTGGTTCGAGGCCGAGCGCGCGATCGACGCCATGATCGCCGACCGTCGGCTCTCCAGCGCCACCAACAACGAGACCCGACATCGGATCATCCGCAACGCCCTGGTGCTCCAGAGCGAGGAGCGGGACTGAGACGGCCGTCCGTCGAACGCTACCCGCTCGACGACGCGCGAGAGTACCCTAGCGGGATGGAACATCAAGCACGCAAACGTTTTGGCCAAAACTTCCTGCATGACCCCTTGGTCATCCAGCGTATCCACGGTGCCATCGGTGCCCGACCGGGCGAGCGGCTGGTGGAGATCGGCCCCGGCCAGGGCGCCATCACCCAGGGTCTGTTGAGCGCTGCCGGGACGCTCGATGTCGTGGAGCTGGATCGCGACCTGATCGAGCCACTGCGTCGGCGACTGGCCGCCCATGGCGACCTGCGCATCCACAACGCCGACGCGCTGAATTTCGATCTGTGCGCCCTGACCGGCGGGGACGAACGGCTGCGACTGGTCGGCAACCTGCCCTACAACATCTCGACCCCATTGCTCTTCCGTTTTCTCGAACAGCTCGATTGTCTCCACGACCTGCACCTCATGCTCCAGAAGGAGGTGGTGGACCGGATCGCGGCCGACCCAGGCGACAAGACCTACGGTCGACTCTCGGTCATGGTCCAGAGTCGATGCGAGGCGAGCTGTCTGTTCCGCATCGGTCCGGGGGCCTTCACCCCGGCCCCCAAGGTCGAGTCCGCCTTTCTGCGATTGCGCCCGCTGCGCCCGCCGCTTCATCCGATAGAGGATCCCGACCTACACGCCCGCATCGTCAAGGCGGCCTTCGGGCAAAGGCGCAAGACCCTGCGCAACAGCCTGTCCGGACTGATCGAGCCCGAGCAGCTTCGGGAGGCCGGCATCGACCCGATCCTGAGGGCGGAGAACCTGGATGTCGCCAGTTACGCGCGACTGGCGAACCTGGCTTGCAAATCCGTGACAGGGGACTGAAATAGACCGCTTTTGATCAGGGTATTCCGAGGGGGAGGCTAACGGCATGCTGGACGAAGACATCGTGGAGAAAGACAGCGACGACGACGATGAGTCGGCGCCGATTCAACTCGCGCGCGCCAACGACGTGCTGCCCACGGAAATCCACCTCCTGCCCGTCGCCTCGCGGCCCTTCTTTCCGGGTCAGGCGGTCCCCCTGATGATGACCGCCGAACATTGGGCACCGACCATGAAGGCGGTAACCGATACCGAGCACAAGATCCTGGGCGTGGTGCTGGTGGACAGCGAAACCTCGGAAGAGGCGACGGTCGCGCACTTCCGACCCATCGGCACCGCCTGCCGGGTCCATCGCATCCATCAGCAGGATGGGCACCTGCAAGTCCTGGTGGAATGTCTCCAGCGCTTTCGCATCGACGGCTGGACCCATCCGGAGACGCCCTTTCGCGCCCGTGTCGGCTATCTCCCCGAGCCCGAGGGTCCGCCCAACGGCGACGTCAAGGCTTATGCCATGGCGGTCATCAACACCATCAAGGAATTGCTGCCGCTCAATCCGCTCTACGTGGAAGAGCTGCGGATGTTCCTGGACCGCTTTGGCCCCGAGGATCCCTCGCATCTGTCCGACTTCGCCGCCAGCCTGACCACCTCGACCAAGGAACAGTTGCAGGAGGTGCTGGAGATCCTGCCGCTGCTGCCGCGCATGGAAAAGGTACTGGTTCTGCTCAACAACGAGCTCGAACTCGCCCGCGCCCAGCAGAAGATCCGGCGCACGGTCGAGGAGAAGATGCACAAGCAGCAGCGCGAGTTCTTCCTGCGCGAGCAGCTCAAGGCGATCCAGAAGGAGCTGGGCATCGCCAAGGACGACCGCACCGCCGAGATCGACAAGTTCCGCGCCCGCCTGGAGAAGTTGACCCTGACCGAGCAGGCGGGCAAGCGGGTCGAGGAAGAGCTGGACAAGATGGGCATGCTGGAGACCGGCTCGCCCGAGTACGCGGTCACCCGCAACTATCTGGACTGGATCACCCTGCTGCCCTGGGGCCAGCACTCGGGCGACATCCTGGATCTCAAGCGCGCGCGCCGTATCCTGGACCGCGACCATTACGGGCTGGAGGACGTCAAGGAGCGCATCCTGGAGTTCCTCGCGGTCGGCATCCACAAGGGCGCGATCGCCGGCTCCATCATCCTACTGGTCGGCCCGCCAGGCGTCGGCAAGACCTCCATCGGTCACTCCATCGCCGACGCCCTGGGGCGGCGCTTCTACCGCTTCTCGGTCGGCGGCATCCGTGACGAGGCCGAGATCAAGGGCCATCGCCGCACCTACATCGGCGCCATGCCGGGCAAGTTCCTCCAGGCGATGAAGGACGCCGGCACCGCCAATCCTGTGATCCTGCTCGACGAGATCGACAAGGTCGGGGCCTCCTACCACGGCGACCCGGCCTCGGCCCTGCTGGAGGTGCTGGACCCGGAACAGAACAGCGAATTCCTGGATCACTATCTGGATCTGCGCTTCGATCTCTCCAAGGTGCTCTTCGTCTGCACCGCCAACCAGCTCGACAGTATTCCCGGTCCCCTACTCGACCGCATGGAGGTCATCAAGCTCTCCGGCTACATCGCCGAGGAAAAACTCCAGATCGCTAAGAAGTATCTGCTGCCGCGCCAGATCGATCGGGCCGGACTGGGCAAGAAGGCGGTCAAGCTCGACAGCAAGACGTTGCGCGCGCTCATCGAGGGCTACGCGCGCGACGCCGGGGTGCGCCGGCTGGAGAAGCAGCTCGGCAAGATCGTGCGCAAGATCGCGGTGCGGATGCTGGAGGGGGCGGAGACCCCGATCCGGATCGAGGAGCCGGACCTCAAGTCCTATCTCGGCAGCCCGGTCTTCCGCGACGAGCGCAAGCTCTCCGGCCCCGGCGTCGTCACCGGGCTGGCCTGGACCGCCATGGGCGGCGCGACCCTATCGATCGAGGCCGCCCGCACCCATAGCTTCACGCGAGGCTTCAAGTTGACCGGCCAACTTGGCGATGTCATGAAGGAGTCCGCCGAGATCGCCTACGGCTATCTGGTCAGCCACGCCAAGGCGCTCGGCGCCGATCCCGATTTCTTCGAGAAGGCCTTCATCCACGTCCATGTGCCCGCCGGCGCCACCCCCAAGGACGGTCCGTCCGCCGGTATCACCATGACCTCGGCCCTGCTCTCGCTCGCGCGCGACCAAGCCATCCGCCGCCTCGCCATGACCGGCGAGATCACACTCACCGGCGAGGTCTTCCCGGTCGGTGGCATCCGCGAGAAGCTCATCGCCGCGCGCCGCGCCGGCCTCAAGGAAATCATCCTGCCGGAGGACAACCGGGGCGATTTCGAGGAGGTTCCGGAGCATGTGCGCAAGGGGCTGAAGGTCCACTTCGCCTCGCGTTACGAGGATGTGCTGCCCCTGCTCTTTTAGACCGCCCCCAGGTAGACCGCCCCAGGGGCGCCGGCTAGGATTTCAGCGCCTCGACATCCCGGTCGCGCATCCCGAGCAGATAGAGAATGCCGTCGAGGCCCACGTTGGCGATGGAGTGCCGGGCCTGGGCGGTGACGATGGGCTTGGCGTGGAAGGCGATGCCGAGCCCGGCGATGGCGAGCATCGGCAGGTCGTTGGCCCCGTCGCCGACGGCGATCACCTGCTCCAGCCGGATGCCCTCGCGTTCGGCGATCTCGCGCAGCAGCTCGGCCTTGCGGGCGCCGTCGATGATCTCGCCCGAGACCTCCCCGGTCAGCCGGCCATCCCTGAACTCCAGCCGGTTGGCGTGAACGTAGTCGATGCCGAAGCGCCGTTGCAGATGCTCGGCGAAATAGGTGAAGCCACCCGAGAGGATGGCGATCTTGTAGCCCAGCCGCTTGAGCGCGGCGATGAGTCGATCCGCCCCCTCGGTGATGGGGAGCCGTTCGGCGATCCCGGCCAGCACCGACTCGTCCAAGCCCTCCAGCAGGGCCATGCGGCGACGGAAGCTCTCCTGAAAGTCCAGCTCACCGCGCATCGCCGCTTCGGTGATGGCCACGACCTGGGGTCCGACCCCGGCTGCGGCAGCCAGTTCGTCGATCACCTCGGTCTGGATCAGGGTCGAGTCCATGTCGAAACAGACCAGACGCCGGTTGCGGCGGAAGATATCGTCCTCCTGCACCGAAACGTCCACGTCCATCAGCCGGCCCAGCGCCAGCAGGGCGGCGTGCAACTCGGCGAGATCGGCCACCGCCCCGCGCACCGACAGCTCGACCGAGGCGAGCGGATGGGGCCGCTCGTCCCGGCGCGAGATACGGCCGGTCAGGCGGACGATCCGGTCCACGTTGAGCCCCCGCTCCGCCACCGCGGCGGAGACCTGGGCCAGATGCTCGGCATCGATCTCGCGGCCAAGCAGGGTCAGGATGTGTCTCGGCTGGCCCTGTTCGAGCACCCAGTCCTCGTAATCGTCCGCGGCGATGGGGGTGAAACGGATGTCCAGCCCCATTCCGTGCGCGCTGAAGAGCAACTCCCGAAAGACCCCGCACTCGCCGCCCTCGCGCGGCAGCTCCACCAGCAGGCCCAGGGCCAGGGCGTTGTGGATGGTCGACTGGCCGATATCCAGCACCGGGACATGGAAGCGGGCGAGGATCCGGGTTAGGGCCGCGGTGATGCCCGGACGGTCCTCGCCCGTGACGTTGATCAGGACGATTTCGCTCATTTTGGATTCGCCTAGGAATTCGCCGAACGACGAACGCTGAAGGAGATCCCTTCGCGGGCCTTCAGATGCGCGACAACGGCGAAGAGATTATCCGCGCGCGGATTGCCCTGATGGCTGAGCATCCGCATCAAGCTTTTGGGACTCTTGTGAAGTTGTACGCCAAGCTGTTCGAAGCCGAGAGTCGCGTTCACATAGTCACGCAACAGCACCTTGCCGGTCTCGATGTCCGCGCTCAGAAAGGCCTCAAGGGATTCCTGAAGCAGGGCAATACGAAACTCCGGATCGCGCTCGGCGCGAGCCTTAATCGTATCCTTGAAGTCCCTCGTCAGCGCCATCCGCTCAGTCTCCTGCCTGTTTTCGGTTTTTGTAGTCGCGCCAATACATCTTGGCCAGCTCGATATCGCGCGGCTGGCGTTTCTTCGTACCACCCACCAAAAGTATCAGAAGCCTGCGACCATCCTGACCGAAATAGATCCGATATCCAGGACCGACGTCGATCCGGCGTTCGGAAACACCCTCGCCAACCGGCTTCACATCCCCTTGATTTCCGGTCTCGATCCGGGCAATGACGGTACGAATCCTGGCCGCGGTTTGGGCGTCAAGTTCATCGAACCAGTCAGCGAATGGACAACGACCTTCCCTGGTCTCGTACTGGACGATCTCGATCATGCGTCAAGGTAACCTGTTCGTTACCATGATAACAAGCCGGCACCGCACGAGGACAACTCGGTCAAGCAGCCTCCGGAACCTCCAACAAAGTCTGCAACAGATCAATGCTGCCCGTCTTGAAGCCGGTCTCGCAGTAAGCCAGATAGTAATCCCAGAGTCGCCGGAACCGGGCGTCGTAGCCGAGCCTGTCGATTTCCTCGGCGACGGCGTGGAAGCTCCGGCGCCAGCGACGCAGGGTCTCGGCGTAATCGTCTCCGAACCAGTGGCTTTGGCGAACGACGAGGCCGGCGTCCCTGGCCAAACCCTCCATCCGCTCGGGAGAGGGCAACATGCCACCCGGAAAGATATAGAGCTGGACGAAATCCGGTGTGCGCCGATAGCGCTCGAAGAGATCGTCGCCGATGGTGATGACCTGGAGCGCGATGCGTCCGCCCGGCCGGACCAGGCGTTTCAGGGCGCCGTAATAGGTCGGCCAGTAGACCTCGCCGACCGCTTCCATCATCTCGATGGAGACGGCGTGATCGAACTGGCCCTGAATGTCTCGATAGTCCTGCAAACGCAATTCGACCCGGTCCGACAAGCCCGCCGCCTCCATGCGCCCTCGGGCGTAGTCCAACTGCTCGCGCGAGAGGGTGACGCCGGTGACGCGCAACCCACGGCGCGCCGCGACCTCGGCGAAACCGCCCCAGCCGCAGCCGACTTCCAGGATGTGTTCTCCCGGCTTGGCCCCGAGCGCGTCCAGCAGGCGCTCGTACTTGCGTTGCTGCGCGCTCTCCAGCGGCTCGCGCTCCCGGTCCGCGAAGAGGGCGGAGGAATAGGTCATGCTGGCGTCGAGCCAGCGCCGATAGAAGGCGTTGCCCAGATCGTAGTGCTTGGCGATGTTGCGCCGGCTGTTGAGCCTGTGATTATCCCGACGCCGATGCGACAGCCGATCCAGCAGGCGCGACCAGCGCATCCCGCTGAAACCGCCGGAGAGATGCTCCTCGTTGTCGAGCAGCACCTCCAGCAGCGCGGGAAGATCCGGCGTGTCCCAGTCGCCCTCGACATAGGCCTCGCCGAAGCCGATCTCGCCGCGCGCCAGGAGTTTGAACGCCATCTTGAAGGGACGCCGGATCTCAAGGACGCCGGATCCGCCCTCGAAACGGCCGCGATAGAGCGCCGACTCGCCACCCTGAAACCGGATCCTGAGCTGGCCGAAGGCCAGATCGCGACAAAAACCGCCAATCAGCCGAGCGGGCCAGCCAGGCCCGCTCGGCGCGGGCGCATCGAGCAATTCCTCCGCGGACATCAGCTTATCTCCTCTATGGGGGGCGCCGGTTTCGGGTAGTAGACCCCGCCGCGCAGCCAGATCCGCAGGGCCTGCCAATGGATCATGACGACCACCTTGAGGGTCAGGAAGGGATAGGCGAAGGCCGCCCGCAGCAGGTTGGCGTCGGACATGGGCTGTACCGACTCGTTCTGGACGGCCACCAGCATCAGGGCGTCGTCCTGATATTCGCGGATGACGATGCCCTGTCGCCCCCCAACGCGCGAGAAGCGGAAATGGTAGTCGGCGTTCATGTCGACGAAGGGCGAGACATGGAACTCCTTGGCATGGGTCTGGCGGATCGGCCAGGACAGGGCGGCGCCATGCTCGTGAAGCAGATAGCCGTGGGCCTCGCCGAAGGTGTTGTTGACCTCGCAGAGCACCGCGAGCGGCTCGCCCTCGGGATTGAAGCAGGTCCAGACGCTCAGCGGGTTGAAGACATGCCCCAGGACCCTTGGAAAGCTCTGAAGCTCCACCCGGTCGATGTCGAAGTCTTGCCCGAGTCGGCGCAACCGATCCAGCAGCCAGGGCTTCAGTGGCCCGCCATCGCGGGGACCATGATCCCGCTCATGAAACGAGAAAAGGTTGAAACGGTTGTGGGAGAAGAATCGGCACGAGGCCGCGACCTCATCGACCCGCTCCACATCCACCAGCAGGCTGAAAATCCGATAGGCGAAACGGTAGCGCACCGGGAAGAGCCGGCGGTGCATGACGTCGCCGAACAGGAGCTGGGCGGCTGGGCTGGTCATGATCCAGCCACCCCGGCGAGCACCGTCGGCGCCCTGGCCGACTCGGGTCGCGGCGCGCGCGTCTCGGCGGCGCTCGTCGCCCAGGGTGGATCCACGCCCAGTCCGCGCGCCACCTCGACGGCGGATCTCAGCCCGTCCTCATGGAAGCCATAGCCCATCCAGGCGCCACTGAACCAGAGACGATCGCGCCCCTGGATCTCGCCCATCCGCCGCTGCGCCGCGAGCGCGCGTGCATCGAACATCGGATGATCGTAGTCGAGCTCGGCCAGGATGGTCTCGGGTCGGGGCGGCTCCTGGGGATTGAGACTCACGAAGACATTAGGCTCGGCCGGGAGGTCCTGGAGGCTGTTCATCCAATAGGTGACGGTCACGGGTCGCGTCGGATCCTCGCCCGGTTGCTGGAGATAGTTCCAGGAGGCCCAGACGCGGCGCCGTTTCGGCATGAGCGTCGTGTCGGAGTGCAGATAGACCCGGTTGCTCCGGTAGGGAAAGCTCCCGAGCAGTTCGCGCTCGGTGTCGCTCGGGGACTCGATCAGGGCCAGGGTCTCGTCAGCGTGGCAGCCCATGACCAGGGCATCGAAGGTCAGACGTTCGCCGTCGGCCAGATCGACCTCGACACCCCGGTCGCTCCGGCGCACCGAGGTTACCCGCGCGTTGGTGCGGTACTGGCCCCGGAATTGGCTCAGGAGCCGTTCCACATAGGCGCGGCTGCCGCCACGCACGGTTTCCCACTGGGGCCGATCGGCCAGATCCAGCAAGCCATGATTGGCGAAGAAGCGCGCGAAGGAACGGAAGGGAAAGGCGCGCATGTCCTGGGTCGGACAGGACCAGATGGCCGCCGCCATCGGCAGCAGATACTGGGTCGCGAAGCGCTCGGAATAGCCACCGAGTCTCAGGAACTCGCCCAGGCTCGGATCGCCCTCGGGATTGTCCAGGAAGGACTTGGCCGCCTTATTGAAGCGCGGAATCTCCAGCAGCAGGCGCATGAAGCGCCAGTCAAGCAGATGGCTCCGCTGACCGAAAAGGGTGTTCAGATTGGTGCCCGCATACTCGACCCGCCCGCCGTCCAGACTGGCCGCGAAGGACATCTCGGTTGGATAGGACTCGACCCCCAGATGCGCGAACAGGGCGCACAGCAGCGGATAGTTGCGCCGGTTGAAGACCATGAATCCCGTGTCGACCGGAGACCGACCCAGCGCGCCCTCCACATCGAGGGTGTGCGTGTGCCCTCCCACGTAGTCGTTACGCTCCAGCAGCGTCACCTCGTATCGGCCATCCAGGAGCCAGGCCGCGCCCAGTCCTCCGATCCCCCCGCCAACCACCCCGATTCGTTCCAACGCCATGGCTTAACCGTCCTCGCGATTGATCCGTCGACCGCCATCCCCGAAACAGGGGTAGCGCGTCCATGTTTCGTCCAATAGTGAAGCCAAAAATGAACAGCTCAAGGGGAAGGCGCCGGCCAAGGCCGGAGTCCTTGTCCATCACAGGCTCATCGACAACCACGCCCCGTACCTTCCCGGTGACTATTCCATGACCGATTTCCGGCCATCCTCTCGATGCCTATGATAATTTCAGCCCTTGAAACGCGGTGGCCCAGGGCGATCGATCGCGCCTTCAAGCAACCGCGACTCACGCGCCATCGTCACAGACACCATGATCAGCGACCAGAACAACCCCTTCCTCCCCTTCCGGCGCAACCAGACGAGGCACGAGCCGGCCGCCGTGCCGCCGCGAGCCAAGGGACGCGATGATCCGGAAGCCTTGCGGGAAGAAATCCGGCGGGAGCGCGCCTTCCGGGAACTCATCGTGGAGTCGATTCCCGGAATTTTCTATGCCCTCGATAAAACCGGACGGATCCTGTTCTGGAACCGGCATTTAGAGCAGGTCAGCGAGCGTGGCCAGGCCGAATTGGCGGGTTTCGACGCCTTCGAACTCTTCGATGAGGCCACCCGGCCGAGGCTCGCCGAGCGTATCCGCGAGGTCTTCGAGCAGGGCCAAGGCTCGATCGAGGCGGATCTGGTCGCCAAAAGCGGTCGGCGAACGCCCTTCCTGTTCACCGGCAACCGCATCGAGCTCGATGGACAGCCCGTGCTGGTCGGCACCGGCCTCGACATCCGCGAGCGCAAACAGACCGAGGCGGCCCTGCGTGTCAGCGAGGAACGGCTATCCTACGCGCTCCAGGGGGCCAACGACGGTTTCTGGGACTGGAATCTGGAAACCAACGCCGTCTATTACTCCCAGCGCTGTCTCGGCATGCTCGGCCATGCCCCAGGCGATTTCCCGGAGGTTCTGGAGACCTGGTCGATGCTGACGCACCCGGATGACCGGGCACGGGCGCTCGCCCTGGCCGCCGACTATATCGCCGGGCGCCGCGAGAAATTCGAGATCGAATTCCGCATGCGTCACAAGGATGGTCACTGGGTGGACATCCTCTCCCGAGCGACCCTGGCCCGGAACCGTCGGGGTCATGTGGTCACGCCGCGGCGACTGGTCGGCACCCATGTCGACATGAGCGAGCGTAAGCGCACCGAACGGCGGCTTCAGGACAGCGAGGCCAATTTTCGCGCCTTTTTCGACACCATCGACGACTTCCTCTTCGTGCTGGACGAGACCGGCGTCATCCAGCGGGTCAACCGGGTGGTCGTGGAACGTCTGGGCTACAGGGAGAGCCAACTGATCGGAAAAAGCGTACTCGAGGTACATCCTCCCGAGCGACGCGACGAAGCCGGCCGAATCGTCTCCGAAATGCTGGCGGGACGCCTGGATTACTGCCCCGTGCCGCTGCAAGCCTCCGATGGCCGGCTGATTCCGGTCGAGACCAGGGTCGTCCTCGGTCAGTGGAACGCCGCCCCGGCCCTGTTCGGGGTGAGCCGGGATATCAGCGAGCGGCTGAAAGCCCATCAAGCCCTGCTGGACGAGGCGGAACGCCGCCGGATCCTGTTCGAGCAAACCCGCGACGGCATCGCCCTGCTGCGTCCGGACGGAAGACTGGACGAGTTCAACCCCGCCTTCGCGCGGATGCTTGGCTACCCGCCGGATGAGCTGGCGCGGCTGCGCGTCTGGGACTGGGACATCCAGATGACGCCCGAGGAACTCGATGATCTACTAATCAACCTCGGCACCCGGCATCGGATCATCGAGACCCGGCACCGGCGCAAGGACAAGACCCAATACGATGTCGAGGTGAGCGTGACCGGCGTGGAGTGGGCCGGCAACCGTTATCTCTTCTGTCTGCATCAGGACATCACCGCCCGCAAGCTGGCCGAGGGGCGTTTGCGCGAGAGCGAATTCTTCCTGCTCCAGAGCCAGCGGATCGGCCAGTTGGGCGGCTGGCGCGCGGACCCGGTGCTCAATACCGTGATGTGGACCGAGGGCGTCTACCAGATCACCGAGATGCCCTTGGATTTCCAGCCCGACCTCGACACCGCCCTTGACTGTTATCCGCCGGACTCACGCGCGCGGGTGACGGAAAACCTCGCCCGTACCCTGGAAACAGGAAAACCCTTCGGTATCCAGGTCCAGGTGCTCGGCGCCCGCTCCGGCCAGATCAAATGGACCGAGCTGCGGGGTTACCCTCACCAGGACGCGACCGGCCGTGTCGACTATGTCATGGGCACGCTGCAAGACATCAGCGAGCGCAAGCAGGCCGAGGCCGAACTGGAGCGTCATCGCCGCCATCTGGAGGAGCTGGTCCGCGAGCGCACCGCCGAGCTGGAAGCCGCCAAGGAGGAAGCGGAGGCCGCGAGCCAGGCCAAGAGCACCTTCCTCGCCAACATGAGCCACGAAATCCGCACCCCGATGAACGCCATCCTGGGGCTCACCCATCTGTTGCGCCGCGACAGCGGAGAGCCGCGCCAACGCGAGCAGCTCGACAAGGTGGCTGGCGCCGCCCAGCACCTGCTCGCGATCATCAATGACATCCTCGACATCGCCAAGATCGAGTCCGGCAAACTGACGCTGGCCAACGTCGACTTCGAGCCCGAGCAGACCTTCGCGAGCCTGTACGGCCTGACCTCCGTGAAGGCCAGGGAAAAACGTCTGCGACTGAGGTTCGACCTGGACGCGGAACTGCCGCGACGCCTGCGCGGCGACGAGCTGCGGCTGCGCCAGGTGCTGCTGAACCTGGTGGGCAACGCGGTGAAATTCACCGACCAGGGCCTGGTGGAGATCAGCGCGCGACGGCTCGATGCGCCGGGTGATCGGATCTGGGTGCGTTTCCAGGTGAGCGATACCGGCATCGGTCTCGGCGCCGAGCAACGGACACGACTCTTCCAGGCGTTCGAGCAGGCCGACAACTCCACCACCCGGCGCTACGGCGGCACCGGCCTGGGGCTGGTGATCAGCCGCCACCTGGTGAGTCTCATGGGCGGTCGCATCGACCTGGAAAGCGAGCTTGGCCGGGGGAGCCGCTTCTGGTTCGAGGTTCCGCTGGAGCCCGCGGAATCGCCGCGTTCGCCGGATCAGGATCCGACCGAGGAGACGGCGACGGCCGAGGCCAACTTCAGACGACTGGCGCACTATCGGGGCTGTCATCTGCTCCTGGCGGAGGACAATCCGATCAACCAGGAAGTCGCCCTGGAGTTGCTCCAGGAAACCGGGCTGCGCGTGGATGTCGCCGATGATGGCCGCATGGCGCTGGAGATGGCTCGCCACCACCCCTACGACCTCATCCTGATGGATCTACAGATGCCCTTGATGAACGGACTGGAGGCGGCGCGGGCCATCCATGCGCTGCCAGGACGGGAGCGGATCCCGATTCTGGCCATGACCGCGAACGTCTTCGAGGATGACCGGCAAGCCTGCGCGGAAGCCGGCATGTGCGACCACATCGGCAAGCCGGTGGACCCGGACCGGCTCTACGAAAGGCTGCTGCGCTGGCTGCCGCCCCCGACAACTGATAACTGACCCTACTCCCCGGCGATCGTCATGCGATCGATCAACCAGGAGCCGGTACGGGTGCCGCCGGGGAAATCGCAGTCGTTGCCGACCGCCACCAGTCCGGCGAACATCTTCTTGAGATTGCCGGCGATGGTGATCTCCTCGACCGGATACTGGATCTCGCCGTTCTCGATCCAGAAGCCCGCCGCCCCGCGCGAATAATCGCCGGTGACCGCGTTGACGCCGTGTCCCATGAGTTCGGTGACCAGCAGACCGGTTCCCATCTCGCGCATCAGGCCCGCGCGGTCCAGCTCGCCCATCTCGATGCGCAGATTGCGCACGCCGCCGGCGTTGCCGGTGGTCGGCAGGCCGAGACGACAGCCCGAGTAGGTGTCCAGGATATAGGTCTGGAGCACGCCATCCCTGACCAGATCCTTGGCGCGCGTGGCCACGCCATCGCCGTCGTAGGGCGCGCTGGAGAGCCCGCGCAAGAGACGGGGCTCCTCGTGGATCCGCACGAATGCGGGGAAAATGCGCTCACCCAGATGATCGAGCAGGAAGCTGGAGCGACGATAGATGCTGGAGCCCGTGATCGCCGAGACGAGACTGCGCAAGAGCCCGGCCGCCACCTCGGCCCGGAAGAGCACCGGCGCCTCCCGCGTGCCGAGCCGACAGGCGCCCAACCGCGAGACGGTCCGCTCGGCGGCCCGCTCGCCGACCGACCGGGCCGAGTCCAGATCGGACGCCGCGCGCGCGGTGGTCCACCAGTAATCGCGCTGCATCATGTCCCCGTCCTGCCCGATCACGGCGCAGTTGAGACTGTGGCGCGTGGTCGGATAGCCACAGAGAAACCCCCGGCTGTTGCCGGCGACATTGATGCCGAGATGGGTCGAGAGGCTGGCCCCCTCGGAATTGACGATGCGCGGATCGAAGGCGCGGGCGGCGTCCTCGCAGGCGACAGCCAGCTCGATCGCCTGCTCGACGTCGACCAACCAGGGGTGACAGAGATCCAGGTCCGGGATCTCTGTCGCCATCAGTTCGGCCTCGGCCAGATGGGCGCAGGGATCGTCCTGGGTATGCTCGGCGATGGCGCAGGCGGCCCGGACGGCGTCGCGCACGGCACCAGGGCTGAGATCCGAGGTGCTGGCGGAGCCCTTGCGATGACCGAAGTAGACGGTCACGCCCAATCCGTTGTCGCGCGTATGCTCGACGGTCTCGACCTCGCCGAGCCGCACGGCAACCTCAAGACCGGCGCTGCCGCCGACCGACGCCTCGGCGTCGCTCGCGCCCTGGCGCTTGGCCTCCTTGAGCAGGTCGTCGATGATCTGTTGCAGCCGAGCCAGGCGCTCGGCGGTGTCCTCGGTCGTCAGGATGGGCATGGATGCTCTTGAACAGTGAACGGTGTGTAGGATGGGTAAAGCCCGTGGAAATAGGCCGAGTCTGGCGATGAGGCTGGCCGGGCGTACCCATCCTCCAGGCCCCGAGGCTCAGGATACAAGGATGGGCCAAGCCTCGCGTGCGCATCCTCGGACTCGGAGCGTACAGGATGGGTTTCGCTTCGCTCTACCCATCCTACGACTGACTCGTCCCGCCAACGGTGAGTGAGTCGATCCGCAGGGTCGGTTGACCGACGCCGACCGGAACGCTCTGGCCTTCCTTGCCGCAGGTTCCGACGCCCTCGTCGAGCTTGAGATCGTTGCCGATCAGGCTCACCCGGGTCAGCACGTCCGGACCGTTGCCGATCAGGGTCGCGCCCTTGACCGGGCGTCCGATCCGGCCGTTCTCGATCAGATAGGCCTCGCTGGCGGAAAAGACGAACTTGCCGGAGGTGATGTCGACCTGACCGCCACCGAAGTTGACGGCGTAAAGCCCCTTCTCGACCGAGGCGATGATCTCCTCCGGATCCCGATCGCCGGGGCGCATGTAGGTGTTGGTCATGCGCGGCATCGGCAGGTGGGCATAGGATTCGCGCCGACCGTTGCCGGTGGAGAGCCCGCCGGTCAGACGGGCGTTGAGCTTGTCCTGCATGTAGCCGCGCAGGATGCCGTCCTCGATCAGGACGGTGTTCTGGGTAATGGTTCCCTCGTCGTCCATGTTGAGCGATCCGCGCCGACCCGGCAGGGTGCCGTCATCGACCACGGTGACCCCCCTAGCCGCCACGCGCTCGCCGATCCGCCCGGAGAACGCCGAACTACCCTTGCGGTTGAAGTCGCCTTCCAGCCCGTGCCCGATCGCCTCGTGCAGCAGCACGCCCGGCCAGCCGGCGCCCAGCACCACGGTCATGGTTCCGGCCGGGGCCTCGACCGCGTCCAGGTTGGTCAGGGCCAGACGCACCGCCTCGCGGGCGAAGCCCAGGGCGCGATCCTCGACCAGGAAGTAGCCGAGATCGGCACGGGCGCCGCCGCCACTGGAACCCTGCTCGCGCCGCCCCTTGTCCTCGACGATGACGCTGACGTTGAGACGCACCAGCGGGCGGATGTCCGCGGCGAGTGTGCCGTCGTCGGCCAGGACCAGCACCGTATCCTGCACCGCGACCAGACTGGCCGTGACCTCGCGCACGCGCGGATCGGCGCGCCGCGCCTCCAGGTCGACACGCTGCAGGAGCGCGACCTTGTCCTGGTCGGGCAGGCTCGCGATCGGGTCGAGCGGCTCGTAGAGTTGCCGCTCGACCATGGCCGTGCCGACCCGCACCTTTCCTTCCTGGCCACCGCGAGCGATCGCCCGCGCGGCCGACGCGGCTTGCGCGAGGGCCGGGAAGTGCAGTTCGTCGGAATAGGCGAAGCCGGTCTTCTCGCCGCTGACCGCGCGCAATCCGGCCCCCTGCTCGATGCTGAAGTTGCCATCCTTGAGGATGCCGTCCTCCAGCACCCAGGATTGGAGCCGGCTGTATTGGAAATAGATATCCGCCGCGTCGATCGCCGAGTTGGTCAGGTGGCCGAGCAGACGATCGAGATCGAGCTCGGTCAGTCCGGCCGGAGCCAGGATGCGATCGCGGGCGATGGCAATGGGATCGTTCATGTGTAATGACAAAGGGCGCGCCCGATTGATAAGCGCCGGCTTTCAGAGCAGGCTGAATGATCGTGTTTGTCTGGGAAATTGCGGCCTCAAGGGCCACATTTCAAACGACGGTGATGAATGGTTGGAAAGCTGCGGCGCACCGAATCCAGGAATTCCCTGTCGATCGTGGAGCAGACGTAGCCCGTGCCGCGCGGCACCTGCGCCAGGATGGTACCCCAGGGGTCGACGATCATGCTGTGTCCATGGGTCTCGCGACCGTTGATATGGAAGCCGCCCTGGGCCGCCGCGACCACGTAGGTCAGATTCTCGATCGCGCGCGCGCGCACCAGCGACTCCCAGTGGGCCTTGCCCGTGATCGCCGTGAAGGCCGCGGGAATGGCCAGGATCTCCACTGTGCTGTCGAGCATCCGGCGGAACAGCTCGGGAAAGCGCAGATCGTAGCAGACGGCGACGCCCAGCCGGCCGAATGGACTATCGATCACGACCAGCTCGCTACCGGCCTCGATGACCGCCGATTCGTGATAGCGCTCGTCGACGCCTGGAAGATTGACGTCGAAGAGATGGATCTTGTCATAACGGGCGACCCGCTCGCCCCGATCGTCGAACACCAGGCAAGCGGCGCGAACCTTGTCCGGGTCATCGCCGGCCAGGGGGATGGTGCCTCCCACCAACCAGACACCCAGTTGCTTGGAGAGGCGCGCCAGAAAGGACTGGAGCGGACCCTCGCCATCCGGCTCACGAACCGCGAGCTGCTCCCGATCCGTCTTGCCCATGAAGGCGAAGTTCTCGGGTAGCACCACCAGGCGCGCGCCCTCGTCCACCGCCTCCTTGGTCAGGCGCTCCACCTCGAAGAGGTTGGCGCTGATATTGGGACCGGTCGCCATCTGGACCGCACCGATTTTCTGTTTTTCTTTCATGGCCCTGATCACCCAATCCTGCCTACACCGAGACGCGGATCCCTACATTCGTTGGTTGGCGGCCAGCCGCCGTCTTCCCGCCCGGAGGTCTCTCCGCCCCACTCTCGCGGCCAAACGCCAGGCATCCGAGCGGACCAGAATCCTCACCTGGCCGGGACCGCGTAACTGTTGCGACCATACCACCAGACCCAGGCCCCCGAAACCGGAACCTCATTGCAAATCCATGAAGTGGTTCTGTCCGGGTTCCGGGGATGGGTTCTTGGTCGCGGTTTCGCCCGACTGGTCCTGACCGGACAGCGGCTCCCATCCGAGCCGTTTCCATTCGGGTTCGCCCCAGGGACCCGTGACCCGGTACTGATAACGTCCCAAGCGATCGAGCGGGTTACCGGTCACCCGATCGACCAGATACACGGCCGCGCCCACCACCGGACCTCCCGCCACCGCGCTCGCCAGGGCGACGCTCGATCCCAGCCGGGGTTCGACCGTGACCGTCTGATCGAGCCGCTGGGCCGAGAGATCCGTGAGTCCGGCCACGATCACCTTGCCGGCCGCTCCGTCGATCAGGAAGTCGTCGAAGCGGGCTTGTCCACGACCGATCGCGAGACGTCCTCCCATCCGCTCGAAGGCGAAGCCCTCCCCGTAGAGGTCGGAGAAATCCAGCGCCAGCCGCCGGCCGATCATGCCGACGTTCAGGAATCCGAGCAGACGCCCGACACCCGGCTCGACCCCCAGGAAACGCCCCGACCCGACCCTCAGATCCAGGAATCCGTCCGCGCGGCGCAGCGCGAAGGCCGAAAGGCCACCCGGCCAGGTGAGTTGGACCTTCGCCGTGGCCTCGCCGGCTTCCAGGGCGCGACTTTCGTCCAGTCCCGCCAGGAGACGTCCCAAGTCCGGCGTCCGGGCCGTCAGATCGATACGACCGCGTCCGCCGTCGGCCGCGCGGATCCAATCGCCGTCACCCTTGAGGGTCAGCAATCCGGGGCCGCTCAAGGCCAGTGTTGGGAAGCGCGTGCCGGCCACGTCGTTACGCAGCGCGAGATCGAGGCGGCCGAGCAGGCCATCCCCCCAATGGAGCCTGTCGATCCGCAGGTCGAGCGAGGGCAGCCCGGCGATCGGATCCGGGTCGCCCGGCGCGACGGTGCGTGGTGGTTCGTCCTCCGGGCGCGCCAGGAGCCGCTTGAGATCGAGCCGGTCGAGTGCGACATCGAGCGGCCGATTCGCCCCCGCCCTGGGCTGGGTCACCCGCCCGGATACCTCATTGGATTCGACCCGGAATCGCCAGTCCTCCGCGCCCGGATCCGCCCGGAGCCTGGCGTCCGTCAGCGTCAGATCCCCGAGGAGCAGACGCCGTGCCCCGAGATCCAGGCCGGCGAACGCGGATCCATCGGTGGCCGCGGTTTCCTGACGCGAACCCCGACTCGCCGCGCCGGCCCAGTCGATCCAGGCCGACAGATCCAGCTCCGCGAGCGAGCCATCCAGGTAGAACCCCTCGGCCTCCGGAGCGGGCGCCTCGGTGGCCCCCAGCCTCAGGCGACCACGGGCCATGCGTTTCGAGGTTCCGTCCAGATCGAAATTCAGATGCGCGCCGAGATCGCCCAGATGACCCAGGACGGACAGCGACTGGCCAGGCACCAATCGCCCCGACAGGTCCAGGTCGCGTGAGGCGCCGGCCGATTTGCCCAAGGGCGACGGCAGCGCGATCGACAGCTCGCGCAATGGCGAGATGAGTCGGAAATCCAGTGGCAGTGTTGTCTGGTTCACATCGCGGTTGCGCAGGGTCACGGCCAGGTTCCAATCGAGCTGACCGTCGAGCCATCGCCAGGGATCCGCCGGGAAACGCTCGGCCAGCGTCTTGACCGGGGTGCGCGCGCGCGCCTGGATGCGCGTGACGGAGGTCTCGGGATCGCCCGCGCCCTCGGTGGCGATCGAGAGGCCGACCGGCTGTCCCCAAAGCTTGGCCGACAGGGACTCGGCATCGATGCCTCGCTCGGTGAACCGCACCGCGCCACCCAACTCCGAGAGCACGACCGAGGTTCCCCGGATCCCCAACGTGGCGGGCGCGGGCCAGGTGAGACGCCCCGCCACGCCAAGCTCACGGCTCTTGTCGAATGGCAGATCGATATCGAGCGCCAGCCGGGATTCGCCGCTGACCTCCAAAATCCCGGCGAGACGTCCCAGATCCTTGGCGAGCGGCGTTTCGGCCAGGGTACGTAGACCATCGCTGAAGGGGCCTTGCGCCTCGCCATGGATGAGCATTCGCTTCGCCCCCCAGAGGTTGGGGATTTCCGCCCGCCCCGCCGATAAGGCACTGTCCAGGATGCGGCCGCGATCGACCTGGATCCTCAGGCCCTGGTCGAGAAAACGCAGATGCCCGACGGCGGACTCGATCGGCGGCCAGCCTTTCTGATAGTCGAGCCGAAGATCCTCGAAGTCGAGCCGCAGCTCGAAACGCCCCTGGTGCTTGCGAAAGGGGTAATCGGCCAAGGCCCCGCGAAAGATCAGATCGGCCTGGACGACGCGGCCGGAGACGATCGACTCGTCGAGCCAGCGCACCAACTGGGGCTGCATGATACCCGCCGGCAGATAGGGCCGGACATTGGCGCCATTCCCGTCATGGAAACTGGCGCGCAGATCCATGAATGGGCGGCCCCCATCGGCCGGGAACTCCAGATCCAGCCGCGCCCGGCCGGCGAGATCCGCGTTCTCCAGTGACAGATGACGCCCCTGAATCCGCCAGCCGCCATCGACCTGACGCGCCCAGGCGAGTCGGCCGCTGAGTTGATGCAGGTTCAGGGGTTGGTCGAACAGCGGATTCAGGTCCAGGGCCAGGCCCTCGGAGCCCAGGCGCAACTCACCACCGTCCTGATCCCCCGACACCAGCAGATCGAGCCCATCGAGCCCCGGCAGCGAGCCGCGTTGCGCGAACCCGAGCCCGGACAGGGAGGCCGAGGCTCGCCAACCCGATGGAAGGCGCCCCGCGCCATCCAGCCCGACACGCAGGGCCAGATCCCTGACCAGCCCCCTTGGATCCCGATCGAGCACCGCGCGCAGCGGTTCCGGCACGGACCAGGGACTGGACTTGAGGATCTCGACCAGGTCGGCCAGATCCAGACGAGCGGCGATCACGCCCAGTTGAACGGGCTTCCCGTCCTGATTCAGTCGCAGATCCAGATTCAGCCCCGAGAGGTCGGCATCGGTCAGACTGGCGCCGAGATCGGTGATCCGCACCCGCCAACCAGACGCCAGGGGGCGGATCTGGGTCAGCGCGTGGAACCGCCGCAACCGCATGGGCTGGACCTCGGGCTCGGTCCCCGGCGGCCGCGCCCCCGCTTCCGGGGGAGAAAAATTCAGACCGATCAGATCCGCCCGAATCAATGACTGCTCCAATCGGCCATTCTGGATTCGGAACCAGCTCTCCAGCCGGGCGCTCTCGGTATCGAGACGGCCGAGTTCCAGAAGCCCCGGCGGTACGAGCAGACCCAGATTCGAGCTGTCGACACGCAGGTAGAGGCCGCCGCTCCAGGACCAGGGGTCGGCCGCTGGGCCATGAAGAAGCGCGGCCATGTACAGGCGGTGACCCTCCGACGACTCGCCCTCGGGCTCGGGCTCGGGCTCGGGCTCGGGCTCGGATTCGGCCTCGTCCGCCCCGGTCGCGATCGGCTCGGGAGGGACCGGGCTCGCGGACAGCTCCAGCCAGTGGCGCGCGCCCTCGTTGTCCAGACTCAGGCGGGTCCGCGCCAGACGCAACAGCTTGCCGCCCTGCCCCTGATCGAGATAAAGCAGCTCGCCATCGACCAGATTGAGCCGACCCTGGCGCAGAAACAGCTCCAAGGCCCTCGGGTCGTCGCCCCCCAGCCCTCCCAGACCGAGGATCCTCAAACGCCCGTCCAGGGTCCGCTCGACCACCAGGTTCGCGCCAATCAGTGTAAGCGACCGAATCCGGGGCGAGCGGGTTCGCAGCGACTCAAACAGATCCAGTTCCAGTTCCATGGCCTTCAAGACCAGGGCCAGCGTACCCTCATCACGATCCGCGAGTTCGACCCGCCGCAGCGTTAGGCGCGGCTTCAGCCCCGCCAGCCCCAGCCTCAGCGACCCGATCGACACTCGATAGCCCAGACGCTCGGACAGTGTGCGCTCCAGGATCTCCCGAGCCTGATCCGCGATCGGGCGCGAAACCGGCACGATCGCGATCAACAGCGTCATGGTCACCAAAACCACGAGACCGAAGGTCAAAACGAACGCCGGGAGACGCTTAAATACAGGCATGAAATACAGGCATGAAGTCTCGCATAGGGTCCGAGCGGCACCGGCTGGACATTCTCGACGATCCAGGGTCGAAGCGAAAACCCCTGAAAAAGCCGGCGATCATCGGATTGGAGCCAGCGGCGGAGTGATTCCGGCACAGGGGTTTGACCTCGCCCCTCCCCTGTCGGGACAATCGGCGAAACACCACCGCCCGGCACCCGAGCCATGAATCCCGCCAACAAGCGTCTCGCCGCCCTCCAGGAAATCAAACCCGGCGGATTCATCTTCGCGCGTCCGCTGGCCTTCCGCGCGGCGGTGATCGAGCGTTTCGAGGTCCATCCGGAGTATCGGTACGCGGGGCGGGGTAGCGCCCCAATCGATAGGATTTCGTGGGAGCGGCTTGTAGCCGCGATGAGCGCCGACGCGAGGCTTTTCGCGGCTACAAGCCGCTCCTACGGGCGTGCTCGTTTGTCGTCATCCTACGAATCGAGGCACTACCCATTCCCCTACTTCGCCACGGCTTGGGTGGTATTCGCCTGATGGCCGGGAACCCCGGCGACGCGCCGCGCCTGCTCGCGATCATCGAGCTGGGCGGCTATCCGAACCTCGTCCCGCTCTATCGGTCGCTCGGATTCGAGGTCGAACAGGTCACCTCGCAGCGCAAGGCCCAGGCGGCGCTCAAACGACGGATTCCGGACGTGGTCGTCGCGGAATACAACTTCCAGTCCGATTTCAGGGATCGCACCAGCAATCTGGAGACCCTCATGGCCGGTCTGCAGCGGTATCCGGACGTGAAGGTGATCTGTTTGTATCCGCGCGACTTCCGGCACAAATTCGCCACGCTGGCCAAGCGCTTCGCCATCTTCGTCGCGATCCCCTTCCCCGTCGACCCGGACGAGGTCGAGGCGGCGTTGCGGCGGGCGCTCGGATAAGCTTTTGAAAAACCTTCGTAGGATGGGTAGAGCGCAGCGAAACCCATCCTGTACGCTCCGAGGCCCTAGATACAAGGATGGGCCGAGCGCCGCGAGGCCCCTCGAACCGTGCCGATGTCATCCGGCACAATCCTGAATTCACAATGGCTTGAAAGATGGGCATCGCTCTCGCTCTGCCCATCCTACGTCCTACGGGTCGTAGCCCAGGCCGGGTTGAATCGCTTCACAACCTATCAGGACGCTCGTCCCGCGGTACATGGTCCGTCTGCGTGGGGCCGGTATAGATCTGGCGCGGTCGGGCGATCTTGTTGCCCATCGTCTGGGCCTGTTCCCACCAGTGTGCGATCCAGCCGGGTAGCCGACCGATCGAGAACATGACGGTGAACATGTTGGTCGGGATGCCGACGGCGCGCATGATGATGCCGCTGTAGAAGTCGACATTGGGATAGAGCTTGCGCTCGACGAAATAGGGATCCTCCAGGGCGATCTCCTCCAGCTTGCGGGCGATGTCGAGCAAGGGATCCTTGACCCCGAGCGTCGGCAGCAGCTTCTCGGCGACGCTCGCCAGCATCTTGGCGCGGGGGTCGAAATTCTTGTAGACCCGGTGCCCGAAGCCCATGAGGCGCACCTTGCTGTCCTTGTCCTTGGCCATGCGCACGTAGTCCTCCGGACTGATCTGGCCCTGGTGGATCTGATCCAGCATCTCCAGCACGGCGACATTGGCCCCGCCATGCAGCGGTCCCCAGAGCGCGCAGACCCCCGCCGCGCAGGAGGCGAAGAGGTTGGCCTGACTGGAACCGACCATGCGCACCGTGGAGGTCGAGCAGTTCTGCTCGTGGTCGGCGTGCAGCAGCAGAACCAGGTTGATCGCGTCGCGCACCATGGGTTCGCAGATGTGCTCGGCGTAGGGCTGGGAGAACATCATGTGCAGAAAATTCGGCACATAGCGCAGCGCCGGGTCGGGATACATATAGGGTTGCCCGATCGAGTGGCGATAGGCATAGGCCGCGATGGTGCGGACCTTGCTGATGAGTCCGGCGGCGGCCATCCGGAACTGCGCCTGATCGTCGAGTTCGAAGAAATCCGGATGGAAGCAGGACAGGGCGTTGATCATGGCCGAGAGGATGGCCATCGGCGGCGCCGAGCGCGGGAAGCCCTCGAAATGATGCTTCATGCTCTCGTCGAGGTTGGCGCAGACCGTCAGATCATGGGAGAAGACGCGATATTCATCCTCGCTCGGCAGATGACCGAAGATCAGCAGCCAGGCCACCTCGACGAAATTCGGCGCCTGCTCGAACTGCTCGATGGGGATCCCGCGATAACGCAGGATCCCCTGCTCGCCGTCGATGAAGGTAATGGCGCTCTCGCAACTGCCGGTGTTGCCATAGCCGGGATCGAGCGTGATGTAGCCGGTTCGCGCCCTTAGGTCCTGGATGTCGATCGCGCGCTCTCCCTCGGCGCCTTCACGGATGGGAAAACGGTATTGCTTGTCGCCAAGGATGAGGGTCGCGTCTTCGGACATGATCTAGATCTCCGCTACCAGTTTGTCGTAGAAGCCCAGGAAATCGTCGGGGGTCGGCCCTTCGCGCCACTCGATGGCGCTGCGCGGGTGCTGGTTGAGCTGACCCGTGATGTTGTAGGGAATCGACGGACCCCAATCCAGTTGCTGGCGCAGCGGCAGCAGATATTTCTGGATCACGTCGATGACCGGCCGCACCTCGAACTTGGGATTGCGCAGGAAACCCAGCAGCAACTCGGTATGACAGTTGCCCGCGCCGCGGCCAAAGCCATACATGGTGGCGTCGACGCGGTTGCAGCCCAGGATGATGGCCTCGATGGTGTTGGCGAAGGCCAGTTGCAGATTGTTGTGGGCGTGGATCCCGATCTCCTTGCCGGTGCCCTCCAGGGCCATGGTGTATTTCCTGTACAGCCGGTCGATCTGCTCGCGGTAGAGATAGCCGAAGCTGTCGACGATGACCATGGTGGTGGCCGGGGTCGGCGCAATGGCCTCCAGAACCGTGTCGATCTCTTCCTCGGTGATGTTGGAGACGGCCATCAGATTGGCCGTCGCCTCGTAGCCCAGCTCGGTGACATGGCGGATCATGTCCACCGCCTCCGACACCTGATGCGCGTAGAAGGCGACGCGGATCACCGACAGCGGACTCTCGGCCGCCGGCACGATCTGGGTCGTCCAATCGCTCTTGCCGGCGTCGGCCATGGCCGCGAGCTTGAGCCCGGTCTTGTCCGGATCGTGATCGCCCACCACCCGTCGCAGATCCGCCTCGTCGCAGTGACGCCAGGGTCCGAACTTCTCCTTGGGGAAGATCTTGGCCGAGTTCTTGTAGCCGATCTCCATGTAGTCGATGCCGGCGTCGACACAGGCTTGATAGACCGCGCGCACGAACTCGTCGCTGAATTGATGGGCGTTCACCAGCCCGCCGTCGCGCACGGTGCAGTCCAGCACCTTGAGCTCGGGACGGAAGGTGATCCAGGGGGCTTTCTCGGACATGCGTGGGTCTCCGCGAGTTCTATTGATCGATTCGTCATTTTGAGCCCAAAAGGATTGTCCGGGCAAATACCAGACTCACCCCCGCGCCAGCGCCCGGCAAGGGTTCCGTGACCGGATGGACATCCAATCGTCGCCCGGCCGCCACGAGGCCGTCATGAGGCGCGGCTAAGCTAGCGCGATTTTCGCCAACCCGCGCGGCGATGGGCCGGAGCGCCGCATCGCCAGGAGCCATCCCCTGAACACTCCAGCGACCAAGACCCAACCGACACTCGCCGACCGCATCGATCAGCGGGTGTTCAACGCCATCTATTCGCGCGCCCTGGTCTACAACACCTGTTGGGAGGATCCTGCCGTGGACCGCCTGGCGCTGGAGCTGACGCCCGAGGATACCCTGCTGGTCATCACCAGCGCGGGCTGCAACGTGCTGGACTATGCCCTGACCGGACCGCGACGGATCCACGCGGTCGACGCCAACCCGCGTCAGAACGCCCTGCTGGAACTCAAGCTCGCCGGCATACGCCGGCTCGATTTCGCGGATTTCTTCGCGGTCTTCGGGCACGGCTATCACCCGGAATTCCGCTCGCTCTATTGGGAGGTTCTGCGTCCGGAGCTATCACCCCAGGCACTGGCCTTCTGGGACCGGCGCGCCCCCTGGTTCGGCAACCCGAACGGCAGCTTCTATTTTCATGGACTCTCGGGGATCGTCGCGCGCGCCTTCCATGGCTATCTCAAGGTCCGGCCGCGTCTGGCCCAAAGTGTTCGGGATCTGTTCGAGAGCCACACGCTGGAGGACCAGCGCCACGTCTACGACACCCGGGTTCAGCCGCTGATCTGGACGCCGAGCGTCAAGTGGACGCTCTCGCGTCAGCTCACCATGAGCCTGCTCGGCGTCCCCCATCCCCAGCGCAAGGAGGTCCAGGCCCAGCACACCCAAGGCGTGGCCGGATTCGTGCGCGAGGCGATCGAGTACGTCTTCCGTCAACTGCCGATCTCGACCAACTATTTCTGGTCGGTCTATCTGCGCGGGCGCTATACCGAGGACTGCTGTCCCGAGTATCTCAAGCGCGACAATTTCGCCGCGCTCAAGGCCGGACTGGTGGATCGCATCGAGCCGCACACATCCACCGTGACCGAGTTCCTGCGCGGCACCGAGGAGCCGATCTCCAAGTTCGTCCTGCTCGACCACATGGACTGGATGAGTTCCTATCATCCCGAGGCCCTGGAGGAGGAATGGGTCGCCATCCTGGACCGGGCAACGCCCAACGCGCGCTTGATCTTCCGCAGCGCCCACGCCGCGCCGACCTATCTGGAGCGTATCGAGCTGGGAGCCAACCGCGACCGGCTGAGCGAACGTCTGGCGTTCCACCCGGAGCTGGCTCGACGGCTGAGCCTGCTCGACCGGGTCCACACCTACGCCGGCTTCCACATCGCCGACGTCCGGGCATGATCGCCAGCGACATCCGCATCCTCGCCCGTCTGCTGCTCGGCCAGCCCAGACGCGGCTCCCACGCCGAACGGCTCCAAGCCTTCTATGCCCCTCAAGCCAGGGACTACGACCGCTTCCGCGAGCGTCTCCTGCACGGACGCGAGGCGTTGCTCAGGCTCATGGACCCGCCAGCCGGGGCGCGGATCCTCGAACTGGGTGGAGGAACGGGGAGCAACCTGGCCCTGTTCGGCCAGCGGCTCGCCGAGTTCGAGCGGGTCGAACTGGTCGATCTCTGTCCAGCCCTACTGGAACAGGCGCGCCAGCGCACTCGGGGAATGGACAACGTCCATGTGATCGAGGCCGACGCCACGAGCTATCGGCCCGAGACACCGCCGGACTTCATCCTGTTTTCCTATTCGCTGACCATGATCCCGGACTGGCGCGGGGCCATCCTCAACGCCATCGAGATCCTTCGCCCAGGCGGAACGCTTGGCGTCGTCGATTTCTACGTCTCGGATGCCTCGGGCGGACCAGGAACGGTCCGCCACGACGCCTTGACCCGATTCTTCTGGCCACGCTGGTTCGGGCATGACGGCGTACACCCCAACCCCGACCATCTTCGTCTACTGCGCCAACGGCTTCCCAATCACCAGTTGCTGGAACGCCGCGCACCCGTGCCCTACCTGCCCGGAGCGCGCGCACCCTACTATCTGTTCCTGGGACGCGGAGACCGCGCCGAGTCGCCGGAGACGCGGAGCGATCCTGGATGAAAGGGGATGGCGTCCTGGCTACGTCCTGCTGGTTACGTCCTGGGCCGGCGGTAACGCCGATCCGACCACGGGCGAATTCTCCCAGGGACTCAACGACTGGTTTACACCGGCTTTCGATCCGCCTAGGCTTTTGTTGAAATCATCAACATTCCCGCGCGACAAGGCGTCCATGGCTACCGTCAATTTCAGCGTCCCGGAAGCGATCAAGCAGTCCTTCAACGAGACCTTCAAGGACCAAAACAAGAGCGCCATCATCGCCGAGCTGATGCGCGAGGCGGTGGAGCGCGCCCAGCGCCGCCAGCGGCACGTCGAGGCGATCGATCGGATTCTGGAGCGCCGTCAGCACGCACCGCGTTTAACCGAGGAAGAGCTTCGTTGTGCCCGCGAGGACGGCCGCCCCTGATGCGCTACGTGGTGGATGCCAGCGTCGCCATCAAATGGTTCTTTCAGTCGGCACCGGATGAAGCGGATGTCGATGCCGCCGTCGCCCTGCTCCGCGCCAATCGGGATGGGTTGGCTGAATTCCATCAGCCGCCACACTTCATCGCCGAGGTCGCGGCGGTGCTGGCCAGGAAGAAACCGGACGAGGCCCAGGCGGACTTGAGCGACCGGCCTGTAACCGCAGTCACCAACCGCGCCAACCATCCACGATTCAGTATCGTAGGATGGGTAGAGCGAAGCGAAACCCATCGAACCCCGTACCAAGGCATCAGAACCGCGCAATAAAAAACGCCCCCGTTTTCGCGAGGGCGTTTTCGTCAAGCTTTGGAGCAATGGTCGATGGGTTTCACGGCCAGTCGGCGTCCGTACCAAACTTCGGATTCATAGCGTGGCAGCTCTACCTATCCTATACTCGATTAATAGCTTAGTTGAGATTTTTAATTTTAAAAATAACTTTAAAAACAATATATTATATTTACGTTAAATCACCGAAAACGAATTAAACGAATATACTTGGCTAGTCGATGACCCATCCGGCGCTGATCAAGTCATCAGTGTTTTTGAAAAGAACTTCACAACCTGTTTCTTTGTCAACCACCTTTACGACCCCCTTAAGTAAATTTTCGATTTCGATATAGCCGTAACGAGAACTAATATTTTTCATATGCAACTTGAGGTCAGGTAAAACAGAATCCGTTCCATGAGCATCAATTATCTCGCGTGTTTGCTTTTTAAGGTTATCTGACCACGTTTGTTTTTGATTATCCATATCTTTTTGCCTTTATTTTTAATCTGCTTTTACCTATAAAATCAAGCGAGCAGATTGACGACTGGTTAAATTGCTTTTAAGTCTACTACAACCTCACCGATTTCTTCCCATTCTCCATTAACATTTAAATACAATAAATTTCCAAAAGGTGAGCATATATCAATACGTAGACTAGCTCCGGAAGGCAAGCAATCTGCGTTAATTTCAGCTTGGGTTTTTTTGGCCGCTTCCGCCAAGTATTTTTTAGTTATATCTTCGTCAAGAGTAATGACTAATTTTTCACTCATCGAATACTCAATTTCTCATATCTATTCGGGGTGTGATTTTGGAATTGGAGTCTATTTTTAGAAGCTGCCACCGAAGTTTTCGTTTGCTTCTTTGACTAGATTTAATATCGCTTCTTTTTGCTTTTCATCGTCGGCATTGGCAAGCAAGTCAAGCTTGATCCGATATTGGCGCCACTGATTTTCATAGTTTAATTTTTGCAACGCAACTTCATCTAAAAGCGAATCGGTTTCATCTGTTTTTGGTAGCTTTATTGTCATAATAACATGAGCTTTTCGCGGCATAAAAGTCACAAAATTACGAGCAATTCCATTTACTTCGATACCAATATAATGTTTGTTGTATTTCAAAGCTGCCCTTGGTTCGACTTTTTTTACAAGGGCTAATAATGAATCCGTTAACTGCAATGTCTTAGTGGTTCCTCGCTTGGTTTCCCAAAACGCCCTGTCAGTAGGTTCTGAAATCGGCTCATCCTCATCTACCAACCCAAGGCTCATTTCGTCTAATACCTTGACGAATGTCAAGGCATATTCGTTACCAACCTTGTATGCGGTGATCTTTATAGCAATTAACGGTATAGTGCCATTAAATAGCTGAATGACATTCAAAAATCGCGAGGTTATATTTTCAGCAATTATTACTGCGGCATGTTCATACTGTGGATACCGCTTGCGCTCAATATCCCAATACTCTATTGTTCTAATAATGTGGCTCTCATCAGTTGCGCCAAGCTGGATTTCAACCTCATATCGCTTCAAGGTTTCCGGATCTTGTAGAAGCAGGTCTAAACGCCCGGCATGCTGTTGAATGCGTTCCTTATCTTTTAAAATTAAGTCTCCTAACCCGAGTATGGGTGGGTCTTCAGCAATTTGATCTTGCACCCATTTTTCGTTGAGTGTGATGCATTGCTTGATGCTAACTGCTTCGAGTTTCATGTGACTCTTCCTTAATTCTGCGCTCAACATTCAATGTAAAATTGAGCCGAAAAAAACTGGACCGAGAGCCTGTGGCACGGCATTACAGAATAAGTTCTGCTATGCCAACAGGGTCCGGCCTTTAACCGCTTAATCCCGCTTGAAAAGTCAAGTTGTTAGGCAACTACTTTATTTCAAGAATGATGAAATTCCATTTAGGATTCTTTTTCTTTATTGCAGCAGAAACCTCTGATTCTGTTGGCGTCTTTGAGCTTACTTGAACTGAAGTAGTCGTTGTCGCATTTGGAGTGCCCCCTGTAGAGGAATATTTAATTTTTACATTTACTGATGGCATAACCAATCTCCTTCAAATTATGGCTGCAATTCATCTAGGCGTGGCAGCATTGAACATCAACGACCGAGAACCCAAGTCCGGCGAGTCTGCGCACCGCGTACAGGGTTGGTTCGTTCCCAAACTCCCGGCAAGGCTCCAGATTTTTTCTGTTGCTTATTGTCTCCAATGGGGAGGGGTAAAACCCCCGCCTTTAGGCGGAAGCTTGAGCATTTTTTGCGGCTTCAACATGAAAAAAGCTCGACGGCTTAGTTCGTGCTTTCTCGAAGCGGCGCAAACGCGACAACGTCGCGACTTCAGCGCTCGCCGAGACATGGGTGACAGCCTGTTCAAGCGACTGAGGAGGGTTCACCGCCGCCATCGTCAGGCTTCCGCTTGCCCCATCGAAGGGGAGGCCATCCCCGGATGGGGAGTCCCCTTCGCCTTGAGCCTGCTTCAGCGGGGACCGCCTCGGCTTGAGCCGAAATCGCCGGCTTTAGCCGTTACTCGATACCATCGCCTTCTAGGCGATGGTCCATTCATTTATAGTGAGGAAATGGCTTTTCCGAATGGACGCACATTTCTTTATGGCATGAGTTATCACATACGGCTTCGTTACCATCATCATCAGAATATTCAATATCATCCCATGCCCATTCATTATTCATGAAATCCATATCAAGAGAAATATGCTCGTAATCCTTTGGAACATGAACAATAATTTTGGGAGACAAATCACATTGGAAGACAATGTCAAATCTTTTGATTATCTCAATTTCCGCATCCTCTTCATCGGTGCATTCAATATCAACCATTCCGATGCCAACTTCTATTTTCTCTCCTTTTTTTAAAGACATTATTTCATTTCCGTAATTTGATAATAATGTTTGGCAAGCATCATCAAAATCTACAAGGCGACGATCCAAGATATCGCCATTGCGTATGTTGAAATACCCCACTAACTCTTCTTCAGTATTATCAAAGTCTAGAATAAAATCTAAGTCTGGAAAATTTTTCGAGAGTTGATATACAGCAAGTATCGATGGGTAACTGCTTGCTTCCCATGAAATTTTTTTATCCTCGACATCTATAGAAAACGTATTAGTCCACGGCCTTTGTGAAGAGCATGGCAAATCTAAATCAGCTTCAGTCTCTTCGAGTGCTTTCTCTAAATCCAGAAAATAATTACCAATATCTGAAATCTCGTTTATAAGATCAAAAAATTTAGATGCACTCTCGCTATCGCCTTTGACATAAAGGGTATTAAAGCAAGTCTCGCTCATTGGTATTTCCTCTTTCTCTGTTTTTTGTTTTCTGAAGTACGCAATTTAGGATGATTGATCCTGATTGACCCACGCAGGGCAGAGAGTTGTAAATTTTTCCTCGTACTCTTCGAACCGCTCTTCAAGCCAACCCTCCGGAATTTCAACGGCCAGCAGGCTATCCATCTGCGGGCCACGTTTTGATGCCGCGCGCCGCATCAGGAGTGTATACCCGAAATATGACTTATGGGAATAGTGGTTGAAGCAAAACGTGATATGCAGTAGCCGTTTATCCCCATTATCGCCTGCCGTTTCGTGTCTTGGCGACAGCATCGTGACGATACGACGCGATGCGCCTGACCGATCACGATCTTCGCCAACTCGACGAGGCGCGTCTCCATGGACTGCCCGGCACGGCTTTGCGTGAGTTGTCCAAGCGCTTGTTCGCGGACCTCAAAGAGGCGCGCGAGCGGCTCAACCGCGCGAAAAGGGGACGGATCCGCGAAAAGGGGACGCGCGAAAAGGGGACGCATTTATTTTTTGGAGAACCAGCCCATCATGAAAAGGCGGATCAATGCAACGGCGGCTGTTCGCGCTGGGCGTCAAGCTGACGGAAGTAGTGGAACTCCACGATCTCGATGTCGAACTTGCGGGCAAGATACTTGACATCACCCCGCCCACCGAATCGGGGAGAAACTGAACCTCCGCTACCTCGTCGGAAACGAGCTTACAGCAGAGGGTCCATCCGGGGCGGGTTCGGTCGTGACGCTCACGTCATGGCGCCGCAGCACGGTTAGAACATCTTCTAGCGGTAAGCGACCTTCAATGTCGCCGTGCGGGTCATCCTTGGGCGGTAAGCGCCTGGTGGACTCTCGGCTCGGGGAGGTAGGCGATGCGATCGAAGGGCAGACGTTGCATGCCGCTTCCCAACGTGGAGAGATCATGGACTGTCATCAGACTGAAATCGAATGCCTGGGGCGCTTTGAGTTGGCTCCAGACGCTCTCGGGCGCAAACTTCAACAGCCGTTCGATCGAATCGAATTGCCGCAAGTGCAAATCGACCGTGGCCGATAGCCCGCGCTCAAAGTGCCGTTGCGCCTCTTCCAATGACCAACCGCTCGCGGCATAGTCGATTTCGATCCCCTGCGCGAACCATTCGCCCGCTTGCTCGGTCACCAGCACGCGCAGGTTACCGATCTCGACCACATGGCGATCCTCGTCGTAGCCATGGACAGCTTCCGCGTCCATCGCGATTCACTCCGTTGTCTTGTGTGTCAGCCGCTTGCAGAACACAACATCTTGCACTCGGGTTTTCGTTTAAACGACTGAATTTGCTTCTTTTCAAGTGAGCACATGAGGGTTAAGAGCTGCAATCTGCCATGGGAGACCTACCCGAATCCCGAATCCTTCACCGCCAACGCTTGAGACCAACAGCCATGCCCACGATCACCCTGCGCGATGTCCCGGAACCCCTGCATCAACGCTTGCAGCAGCAGGCGAGACAGCACCATCGCTCCATTGACCGCGAGGTGATGGTGTTGTTGGAAACCCTGCTTGATGGCCCCGTGACGCCTGCCACACCGACCCGTGAGGAACGGCGCGCGGCGATGCTGCGCATTAGCCGCCGGTGCGCAACGGCACCTGAACAGGATCCGCGTAGCGCGGATGAGATCATCGGCTATGACGCCAACGGTTGGCCCGCGTGAACCCGCGACAACGCGCATGGTGATCGACACCTCGTCGCTGATCTGTCTCTTGCTGGACGAACCCGAGGCCGAACAGTACGCCCGGCGCTTGGCCGAATTCGTTCAAGGCTCCATCGCCGGAGAAAAAGCCTGTTGGGGCTCACTCCCGTTCACCCCAACCGATGATGGCCGGTACGCCTCACTTTTGGTCGCACCCGGACCCCGCGCCCCATTGAACGGTATCGGGATTAATCCTGCCCGGCGATCAGGGCCATGCGCACCAGTTCCGCGAGCGATTCGGCGCGCATCTTCTCCATCACCCGCGCGCGGTGGGCCTCGACGGTCTTGGCGCTGACTCCGAGCGCGGCGGCGATTTCCTTGTTGGATTTGCCGTCGGTGACCATGTCCATGACCTCATGCTCGCGCGGGGTCAACTCGGCGAGCCGCATGGCGATCTCGGCCTTGGTGGAACGGCTGGCCCGCGTCTTCTGATCGTATTCCAGCGCCTGGCGGATGCTGCGCAGCAGATCCTCGTCGTGGAAGGGCTTTTCGATGAAGTCCAGGGCGCCGGCCTTCATGGCCCGCACCGCCATGGCGACGTCGCCATGACCGGTGATCAGGATCACCGGCAATCGAAAGCCCTCGCGCGCCATGTAAGCCTGGAGTTCCAGCCCGGACATGCCGGGCATGCGTACATCGAGCAGGAGACAGCCGGCCCGTCCGGGGTAATAGTTGGCCAGAAAGGCGTCGGCGGAGTCGTATGTCTTGACCGACATACCCGTGGATTCGATCAGCCATTGCAGCGAGGTGCGCATGGCCTGGTCATCGTCCACGACAAAAACGGTTGCGTCAGGGGTCATCCTAGGTTTCCAGCGATTCGATGCGAGCCTGCTCGGTCTCCCTCGGGATCGCGGAGAGCGGCAGGCTCATGTGAAAGGTCGAGCCTTGTCCAAGACTGGACTCGGCCCAGATACGTCCCTCGTGATTTTCGACGATGGTCTGACTGATCGCCAGACCCATGCCCATGCCGCTGTCCTTGGTGGTCACGAAGGGATCGAAGAGTCCCTGGATGCGCTCCGGCGAGATGCCCGGTCCGCTATCCTCGACGGCGACATGCGCCCGTTCGCTGTCCATGGTGGTACGCAGGCGCAGATGGCGCCCGTCCTCCGGACGTTCCTCCAGGGCGTCGAGCGCGTTGCCGACCAGGTTGAGCAGCACCTGCTCGACCTGGACCAGATCGACGCACACCGGAATCTCGTTCGGGTCCAGGTCCAGCTCGATCTGAACCCCGATCCGGCTCGTCTCGAACTCCAGGAAGGAGCAGACCTCGCGCACCAGATGATTCAGATCCGCCGGCGCCCGGGTGGGCGGCTGCTTGCCGACCAGGGCGCGCAGCCGCTTGATGATCTCGCTGGCGCGCTTGGCCTGGGCGGTGATCTGGTTCATCGCGCCGATCAGCTCGTCGGTCTGCCCGAGCCCGCTTTGCAGGCGGCGCGTGCAGCCGTTGGCATAGTTGACGATGGCCGAGAGCGGCTGATTCAGCTCGTGCGCCATCCCGGTCGCGACCTCGCCCATGGTGCTCAGGCGGCAGACATGAACCAGCTCGGCCTGGTGCTGGCGGGACTCCTGCTCGGCCCGGCGCACCGCCGTGATGTCGCGCGCGTAGATGTTCACGTAGCCGAGGTCGCGGATCGGCGCGAACAAGAGGGAGTAAAGCTGCCCGAAGACATCGAGTTCACGCTCCAGCGGCTGGCCGATCTCCAGGGCACTCGCGACCGTCGCGCCCCACTCCTCCGGCAGGCTTTCCCCCGACTCGGCCCCCCAGGCCCGCAGCAACGGGCGGCTGGCGTTGTTGGCGTAGACGATGAGGCCGGCCGCCGTGACGCGCAGGATGGGGTTCGGACTCTCGCTGGCGAAACGGGCGAGGCTCTTGATCTCCTGTTCCGCGCGCTTGCGACTGCTGATGTTATGGATATAAAGGGTGAAGAAACGTTCGTCGACGCGATCGATGGGGGCAATGGAGATCTCCACTGGAACCTCGGATCCGTCGGCGCGCAGCGCGATCAGCTCGCCCCGTCCCAGTGGCTCGCGATGCAGATGCCGGGAGCGATCGAGCAGACGCTTGAAGGCCGCGCGGGCGACATCGGGCAGGAAGCGTTCGGTGAAGATGGAGCCGATCGCGAAGGGCCGCCCCAGGCCGAACAGCCGTTCCGCCGCCGGATTGTATTCGATGACGCGCCCGCTGTGGTCCAGGGTGACGATGGCATCCAGCGACGCCTCCATCATCGCCGCCTTGAGCGCCTCGCTCTCGCGCAGCGCGGCCTGATGCCGCTGGCTCATCTCCTCGCGGGCGGTCAGCACCAGGTGGGTGAAATGCTGGATCCAATCCTCCAGCAGCACCAGTTGATTGCCGGCGCGATGGAAGCCCGGCTCGGGGATCCCGAGCGCCCGCTGGGAGAACCGGGTCATGCGCTTGAGAACCTTGTTCAGCCGCGAGGAGACGAGATAGATGACCGCCGTGAACACGACCACGAACACCGCCGCCGCGAAGAAACGCTGGCGCCGCTCGAAGATGCGCACATGGCGCGACATCTTCTCCACGCTCGCATGGGGAACGAAGGTCGCGAACAGCAGATTGGAGTCCGACCCCTCGTACTCGGGAAGCGACTGCGAGGTGATGACATAGGTGTCGTTCCAATCGCCCAGCAGGCTGTCCGGCTCGATGGCGTCCGCGTCGAGACTGGCCAGGATCCGTTGATCGTCGCTGTCGACCAGCGCCACGGCCGCGCGTCCGACGTCGAGTCCGCGTTGCGAGGCGGCCAGAAAGGCGGCATCGACGGGGACCAGCACCACCAGATAGCCCATGTGATAGCCGCCCGCGTCCTCGGCCGCGTCGCTCGCGAGCAGATAGAGCCGCTCGCCGATCCGCCCGGTCACGGTCCGGACCTCGCGCTCGGCCAGGAATCGCGTCGGCACCTGGGTCGCGATCTCCACCGGCACCGGCTCCGCGCCGGCCTGGAAGATCTCGCGCACCTGGCCGCGCGGATCGGTCAGCAGAACGTGACTGGGGGGCGTGAGGGCATCCCGCTCGAAGAAATCGGGCAGCCAGAGCGGGCGGAAATCCTTGTAGACGACCGGGGCCGCCGCCTCGTCCTCGGCCCAGAACAGCGGCTCCAGATACTCGGAGAGCCGGCGGTAATTGGCGAGCAGGCGGGTCGTCGCCCCATAGCTGGAGACATAGCGGTCGAAGCGGATCAGACTTTCGCGCGCCCGCAGGTCGAGTTGGACCTGAAGTTCCTGGCTGAAGATTTTGTCGACCTGACGGCTCTGGATCATATCCAGGAGGCTCCAGATGGCGAAACCCGCGACCAGACCGATGACGATCGCGATCCAGGGCATGGGGATCCGTCGCAAAAGCCGGAAGATAAGTGTTTTAATAGTCATCCGAATCACAGTGGCGGCTTCGTCGCGAAGCCATATTCATTCAACACAGACTCGACATTGAAAAACATGCAACTCGACGTATCGCAAGCCAAGAAACCATCGATCCTCCGGCGGCTCGGCGCCTTCCTGTACGATCTCGTCCTGCTGGTGGCCGTTCTGATGTTCGCCAACGCCATCATCGTCATACCTTATGAGATTCTGACCGGGCATCCGATTTATGACAGCTTCCTGCCCCTGACGCTCATGCGTCTCTATCTGCTGGGCGTCATCGGAGCCTTCTATGTCTACTTCTGGACCCACGGCGGACAGACGCTCGGGATGCGGGCCTGGCGCCTGCGGGTGGTCGGAAACGACGGTGGATCGGTCGGCCTCGGCACCGCGATCAAGCGTTTCGTCTGGTCGATCGTGAGCCTGGTTCCGGCCGGCCTCGGTCTCTGGTGGAGCCTCTTCAACCGCGAGGGGCTCGCCTGGCACGACCGGAAATCCAATACCCGCCTGGTGATGCTGGCGAAGAACGCCTAGGGAACGGTGCAAGAACAAAGGATACGGATTGGCTCGGCCTTCTCCCCTCTCCCCAACCCCTCTCCCCGCTGGGGAGAGGGGCTAGAGGACGGACTGTTCCGTTGTTTTGAAGCGTTACCAGGCCACCTTTAGGCGCGCGATCGCAAGGGGTCCAGCGGTGGACCACTGGCGTCGATCGCGGTCCCCAGTCGCCCGCCTCGGCCCCTATCCCAGGCGTCTCAGCAGGAGCAGGGCGGCGCCGATGAACAGGGCCGGCGGCGCGACGGCCGCGAGGAACGGACTCATGCCAAAGAGTAGCGCCAGATAGGCGAAGGTCCGGCTGACCATGTAATAGAGGATCCCGACCAGTACGCCGACCAGCATCCTCCGCCCCATCCCGGTGCTGCGCGAGGATCCCAGCAGCAGGGGAATCGCGATCAGGATCATCGACAGGGTCAGCACCGGATGGAGCACCTTGCCCCAGAAGGCGACCTCGTAGGGCCCCGCGTCCTGCTTGTTGATCGACATGAAGCGGATGTATTTGTACAGCCCCCACACCGGGAGTGCATGCGGATCCGCGACCACGATCCTGAGCAGGCCAGGGTCGAGCATCGACCCCCACTCCGCCTGCTCGATCTGTTCGACCTTGACGCCAGTGGCGTCCACCCGGCTGCGGGCGATCCCCTCCAGCACCCAGCGTCCGTCACGGTAGCGCGCGCCCTCGGCATGACTGGCCACCAGCGAGCCGTTGGCGGTGTCGAGCCGATACATGGAAATATCGCGGAGACTGGTCCCGGATCGGATCTCGCGGATATTCACATAGGAACCGTCGTCGATCGCCCAGAATCCGTAGGGCGTGCGTTGCGCGACCTCGCCCGAGAGCGCTTGGCGCCTCAATTCGACGGCGCGCTGTTCCGCGATTGGAGCGACCAGCTCGCCCAGGATGACCGCGAGCAGGGCGAGCAGCAGTCCGCCGATCAGACCCGCGCGCACGATCTGGGCGACCGAGAGACCCGCGGCGCGCATGGCCACCAGCTCCGAGCGGCTGGCCAGCGCGCCGAGACCGATCAGTGCCCCGATCAGGGTCGCGATGGGAAAGATCTGATAGAGATAGCGCGGCAGGCTCAGCAGCATGAACAGCAGGGCCTCGGCCAACCCATAACGCTCGACGCCGATGGCGTCGATCTCGTCGGACAGGATGAAGACGCCCATCAGCGGCAGCAGCCCACCCAGCGTCAGCAGGGTGCCGCTCATCACCGCCCAGGCGAGATAACGATCGAGGATTCTCACTACGACCAGGGACTGTCCTTGGGTAGACTTCGAAGGATTCATCCTAACATTGGATGGAGCCAGCCAGAGCGCGCTGGTTTCGACTCTTTAGACCGATCGCCAGGAGCCCCCGATGGAATTCAAGATCAAGACCGGTGACCTCGCCGCCCACAAGACCCCCTGTCTGGTGCTCGGAATCTTTGAAAAACGCAAGCTCACCGGACCGGCCGAGGCCATGGACAAGGTCACCGGCGGACGCTTGACGGAACGGCTCAAGATGGGCGACCTGGAGGGCGACGCGGGTCGGACCCTGATGCTCTACGACCTCCCCGGACTGGCCGCCGAGCGGGTTCTGCTCGTCGGATGCGGCAAGAAGAAGGAGTTCACGCGCGCCAACTATCGCAAGGCGCTCGCCGCCATCGCCGTCGTGCTCCAGCAGAGCGGTGCCGGGGAGGCCACGCTCGCGCTACCCGAATCGCGCCCGGAGGGAATGGATGTCTACGCCGGTGTGCGCGACGCGGTCGTCACCATCGATGACAAGCTCTATCGCTACAGTGCGACCAAGGAGGACAAGCAGGCACCCAAGACACCGCTCAAGCGTCTCACCCTCTGGGTCGACACGAAGCCGGAGACCGCGCCCGCCGAACGGGCCGTCCGCCACGGCCGCGCCATGGCCGATGGCATCCGACTGGCCAAGGAGCTGGGCAACCTGCCGGGCAATGTCTGCACGCCGAGCTATCTGGCCGATCAGGCGCGCCGGCTCGGGGAAACTTACAAGGCCCTCAAGGTCGAGGTGCTGGAAGAGGATCGGATGGCGGAGCTTGGCATGGGCGCCCTGCTCTCGGTCTCGCATGGCAGCCGCCAACCCGCCAAGCTGATAGTCATGCACTACCGGGGCACCAAGTCCGACACCAAGCCGCTGGTCCTGGTCGGCAAGGGGCTCACCTTCGACGCCGGCGGCATCTCGCTCAAGCCCGCCGCCGAGATGGACGAGATGAAGTACGACATGTGCGGCGGCGCGAGCGTCCTGGGCACCATGCGCGCGGCCTGCGAGCTGGGGCTGCCCATTCACCTGATCGGTATCGTGCCCGCCTCGGAAAACCTGCCCGACGGAGCGGCCAACAAGCCGGGCGACATCGTCACCAGTCTGTCCGGCCAGACCATCGAAATCCTCAACACGGACGCCGAGGGCCGTCTCATCCTCTGCGATGCCCTGACCTACTGCGAGCGTTTCGAGCCCGCCGCGGTGATCGACCTGGCCACCCTCACGGGCGCCTGCGTGGTGGCGCTCGGCAAGCATCCCGCCGGACTCTTCAGCGCCGACGACGGGCTCGCCGAGGAGATCCTCAAGGCCGGCGAGGCCGCCGGCGACCGCGCCTGGCGCCTGCCCCTATGGGACGACTATCAGTCCCAGCTCGACAGCAACTTCGCGGACATGGCCAACGTCGGCGGACGCGAGGGCGGTGCCATCACCGCCGCCTGCTTCCTGTCGCGCTTCACCAAGAAGTACCGCTGGGCGCATCTGGACATCGCCGGCATCGCCTGGCTCGGCGGTAAGGAGAAGGGCGGCACCGGTCGTCCGGTCGCGCTACTCACTCAGTGGTTGCTCGATCGCAGCGGAGCGACCGAATAGCGACGTGGTCGTGGCGTGACCGAAGCGGTCACGCCGCCCCATCGTCGCGGGCCGATGGCCAGAACAGCGCCTTGTAACGCCGCCAATGCGCGGACTCGTCGAACGCGGCGAAGGACTCGGCGAAGCGATCCCGCGCCGCCTGCCGACGGGCCAGCAGATCCGCGATCAGCGCCCCCATCGCGAGCAGGGTTCCGACACTCGCCTTGGATTCGGCGCCCATGCGTTCGGCGATTTCCTCAAGATGCGCCGCCTGGACGGCCAGATCCTGATAAGCGCCCAACTGATCCAGCAATCGCTTGAGCGGCTTGAGAATCGCTCGGATCTCCTCTTGCGGATGGAGACTCCCGAAGAACTCGATCAGATAGCGCAGCTTCTTGCAACTCTTGCGAAGCTCGTGCAACTGGGTCGGGGGTGAGTCGCGGTCGATCGCCCTCCCTTCGCGCCGCACCCGTTTAACCAGACGACGGATGCGCTCGTCGGCCACGGCCTTGATGGGGCGCCCGGCGTTCGCCGCAACCGGGTCGGTGGAGGCCGGTGCCGTCAAGAAGGCCCGCCAATCGCGCATGAGCGATTGAAACTCGGATGAGTCCAGCGTCTCGGCCAGAACCAGCCGCTCCCGCTCCTGGCTGGAGATCAGAAAGTCACGCAACGGCTCCAACCGGGGTCGGAGCGAGTCGGGCAGGCTCTCTCGATACCCGTCGAACGCCAGCAGATAGACGTCGAGATCGCGCATCGGCCCCGTGACCCGCTGGAGCCAGGTGAAGCGCTCCTGGTACGCGAGCACCCGCTCGGCGGGCCATAGGTCCTTGATCTGACCCAGCGCCGAACGGGTGCGACGGGTCGCGACCCGCAGATCGTGCAGGCATTCGCTATCCCTGCCCGAACGGGCGCCCGCGACATTGGCCTCCAGTACCTCGACCAGCCCGAGCAGAATCCGCTTGATCACGGACTCGGCGCGATCGTTTGGATCCAATGGATCATCCAGCGATCTGGACATGGCGCTTGATCTCCCCAGCCATCGACCTGTCCGAAATCGGATACCGCATCGCGAATCACCCACTCGTTCTCAGGGAAAGCCAGCCTAACACCCTCCCGGATCATCGGATCATGAACCTTTGATGACGATGTGGAGCGGGCCCGGCCAAGCCTCCTCGGGACCACCCGCTTGAGGATCCGACTATTCCAACTGGATTTGTCGACTATGATTAATTAAATTCATGCGGACATAGATCGATTTGGCGCCTCAACCACGCACAAGGAGCGATGGAGTCATGATTCAGTCCCACGGCCAACAGCCGACAACCGCCGCCAAGCGCCACCTTCCGCTCGATGAAGCCGGATTCCTGGTCGATCCCGAACTCTGGAACCGGGGCATGGCCCGCTTCATCGCCAAGATGGACGGCGTATGGCCATTGACGCCCGATCATTGGGCGGTCATCTACTACCTGCGCGAGCATCGCCTGACCTACGGCGCCCTGCCCCCGGTCTCGCAGATCTGCCGCACCCACGGCATGGAACGTGACGCGGTGCGGCGGATGTTCGGCTCCTGCCGCGAAGCCTGGCGCATCGCCGGACTTCCACATCCGGGCGAGGAAGCCCTCAGTTACATGATCTGAACGGACCCGGCGAGCCAGCGGACCGGCTGGCTCGCCCCTGGCTCAAAAGCCGGCGAACAGGCACGCGCCGCGACCGAGGCCCCGTCGAGTGGAGCAAATGGACCGGGGTCTATAGAATCCGGCCATGACAACGAATCCAACACCCTATTCCGACCTCGGCCCCGACCTGGTACTGGATGCCGTGGAGAGCACGGGCCTCCTGACCGATGGACGCCTGCTCGCGCTCAACAGCTACGAGAACCGGGTCTATCAGGTCGGCATCGAGGACGCCCAACCCGTCATCGTCAAGTTCTACCGTCCGGGACGCTGGAGCGACGCGGCCATCCTGGAGGAGCACGGCTTCACCCTGACGCTGGCCGAGCACGAGATCCCAGCCGTCCCGCCCGCCATCGTCGACGGCCGCACCCTGCACGAACATGGCGGTTATCGTTTTTCACTCTCGCCGCGCCGGGGCGGTCGCGCGCCCGAGCTGGACCACCCTGGCGTACTCGAATGGATCGGACGTTTCATCGGCCGTATCCATGCCATCGGCGCGGTGACGCCTTTCGCGCATCGACCAACCCTCGACATCGCCAGCTTCGGGACCGAACCGCGCGATGACCTGCTCGCCCACGACTGGATCCCGACCGATCTGCTGCCCGCCTACACTAGTGTCGTCGACCAGGCCCTGCAAGGCGTGCGGGACGCTTACGCCCGCGCCGGAACCATCGGCCTGATCCGACTGCATGGTGACTGTCACCTCGGCAACCTGCTCTGGACCGATGCCGGGCCGCACTTCGTCGATTTCGACGATGCCCGCATGGGCCCCGCCATCCAGGATCTCTGGCTGCTGCTTTCGGGCGAGCGCGACGAGATGAGCCGCCAGCTTGCCGACATCCTGGCCGGCTACGAGGATTTCCACGAGCTGGATCACCGCGAGTTGCACCTGATCGAGGCACTGCGCACCCTGCGCATCATCCATCACGCCGCCTGGCTGGCGCGCCGCTGGGAGGATCCGGCGTTTCCCGCCGCCTTCACCTGGTTCGGCACCCAGCACTACTGGCAGAACCACATCCTTCAGCTCCGCGAGCAGATCGCGGCCATGGAGGAAGGACCGCTCTGGTCCGCCTAACGCTCTGAATCATCCATGAATCCGGATTCACGCCGCGCGCCTAAACAGGGTAAAATGCGCGATTCTATCCGGCCCGGATCCTTTTGGGCGAAGCGAGGTAGCCATGAGAAACCGCGATGGACGCCGTCCGCCCGACGAGATCGGACTCGGCGGTTCGACACTGCTCGACAGGGCCAAGGATCTGCTTGATCAGGGCAATCTCCGCCGGCTCATCGTGCGTCGGCCGAGCGGCCGGGTTCTCGTCGACATCCCGCTGACCGCGGGTGTCGCCGTCGCCGCCGTGCTGACGCTGCTCACGCCGATGCTGGTGGCGATCGCCGCGATCGCCGCGCTCGTGACCCAATTCAGGATCGAGATCGAACGCGACCAGCCGCCGCGCGGCGGTCGGTTCGACGACGACTGACACCAAACCAACCACGAACCATTCATTCAACCGAACGCAACACACCCGAGAAATCCGATGCAGAAGCTCAAGAAAACCGCCGATTACACCCTGTACCAGAAGAATTCCGGCCACTATGCCGTCAAGGGCAAGAACAAGAAGTGGATCAACGGCGACGAAAAGCATGCGATCCTGGTCGAGGAGAAGCTGATCACCATGCCCACGCCGAAGGCCAAGCCCGTCGAGGCCGAAGCTGAAGCCGAGGGCGCGACCGAGGCCTAGGGCGACCGCCGGTCCCCTTCCCCGCACCCCGACCTGGCACGGGTGGGCCGTCTCGTCCACCCCGCCCCTCCAGTTCCTGCTCCAGCTTCCGCCAGTATCCCGAACCATCCGAGCATCCAGGACGGGCACGCCCGATCAGCCTCGGCCACTCGCCCGAGGCGATTTCCGGGAACCTCCGTACCCGACCGAAAGCTCCGGAATTGGATGACCGGACGGATCACGGGCACAAGGTTTCCCGGAAGGATCCAGCCAGCCGGTGCTTCCGGCTCAGGCTCCCTCGGCTCTCGCCACGCGCGACCCCGGCCGCCAATCCCTTAGCCGCTTGATCCAGGCGTTCTCGGGCAGCAGCACCAGTTGCACGAACGCCAGAATGGCGAATTGATACCAGAAACTGGTCAGCCAGGAGGGCGTTACCCCGGTCTCCAGCCAGCTTTCGGCGAGTCGCTGCAGGTTGAAAAAGCTGAAATAGGCCAGGAAAGCCAACAAGAGGCGCCCGGACGCCCGTTGGCGCGGCGATGGATCGACCAGCGGAATCGCCAGCAAGACCAGGGTGAAGATCGCTAGCGGGGCGGCGATGCGATGCTCCAGTTCGACCCGGTCGCCGAGCTCTGGCGAACGCAGCAGATCCGCCGTCGGGGTCGTGGCCCGCTTGGTGCTCGCCCGCTTGGCCGGACCCGCCCCAGGAATCCGGATCAGGTATTCCTCGAAATCACCGACGAGATAGGCCCCGGAGCCCGGCTGACCATCGAAGCGATGGCCGCGATTCAGGGCGACGAGATGGTCGCCCGTGACCTCCTCGATGCGGTGCGCCCCACGGTCGCTCACCACCAACCGGGTGGTTCCGCCGCGCCGGTCCAGGATGAAAACCTTCTCAAGCGATTTGCGCCGATCGATCTCCCCGATGTAGACCACTACCTCCCCCTGCTCCTCGACGTAGAAACGACCGGGCTGCAAGCCGGCGATCTGGGCCGCCTGTCCCTGCTGTTGCAGACGGATCTCCTGGATCCCGGCCGCCGCGCGCGGCTTGAGATCGAGGGCGAACCAGCCAGTGATCAGGGCGACGGGGATGGCCAGCAGGAGGAAGATGAGATAGAGACGCGGCGGCCCGACGCCACAGGCATTCATGGCGATCAGCTCGCTGTCGCGGGAGAGCCGGCTGAGCGTCACCAGCAGGGCCAGGAAAAAGGCGGGGGGCAGCAGACTAGAGGCGTCCCGCAGGAGTTGCAGGCGCAGATAAAGGAAGACCACATCCACCCCAAGCCCGCCGACATTCACCTCCTCCAGGGTGCGCAGGAACATCAGACTGGCGACGATCAGCACCAGCACCAGAATGATCGCCAGAAAGACCTTCGTCACTTCACGCAGGATATAACGATCGAGGATGCCCAGCATGTTCGCCTCGTTTGTCACGAACCCGCCATCGGACGCTCACATCAGCATCATCTCGCGGGAACATACTTAGGGTTCATACCTCGACTCAAGGTAGGAATCCGATGGAAAAATGCGCCGACGAACTCGACATGGCCCAGGCTCACATGGAGCGCGAGCTACAGATACGGATCGCCGCGATTCAAAGACGCGCGAATGACGGGCTTGGCCGTAGCTGCTGCGTCGATTGCGGAGAGCCGATCCCGGAGAACCGCCGTCGGCACGTCCCCAACGCGGTGCGCTGCTCCGTCTGTCAGCAAAAGTTGGAGCATCATCGAGACCCCGTTCGACGCTCGGCCGCCTAGCCCAGCCGCGACGCCGACAGAGTGTTGGTGTCAGACCTACTCCGCCTCCAGCGCCTTGGAAGCGACCTCGAAGACATCCGTCGACAACTCCGAGCTGTCCAGCACCCGCCTGATCTCGCCGCGCATCAGCGCCTGCCGCTCGGGGTCGAAGCGCCGCCAGCGGATCATCGCCTTCAACAGGCGCGCGGCGATCTGTGGATTGAGCGGATCCAACTCAAGCACGCGATCGGCCAGGAAGCGGTAGCCAGCCCCATCGGGTGCGTGAAAACGGACCTGATTGGCGTTGCAGAAGGCCCCGATCAGGCTGCGAACCCGGTTGGGATTGCGCGGCGAAAAATCCGGATGCCCCATGAGCGCAATCACCCGCTCCAGGGCGTCCTCGCGCGGACTGGTCGCCTGAACGGCGAACCACTTGTCCATCACCAGCGACTCGCTCGACCAGCGCCGGCGGAAATCCTCCAGGGCGCGCGGCCCCTGGTCGGGATCCAGGTCGACCAATAGCCGCAAGGCCGCCATGACGTCCGTCATGTTCCGGGCCGCGGCGAACTGGATCCGGCAGAGTTCGCGCCCCCCGGCGTCGCCGGCCTGCGTCAGATAGCCCAGGGCGAGGTTCTTGAGCGAGCGCCGGCCGACCGCCTCGGGGGTGAAGACATAGGGATCCGAATCATCGTTGGCGCAATAGACCGCCAGCAGCGGCTCGTTCAGTCGCTCGCCGATCGCTTGTCCCAGCGCCCTATGCGCGCGATGGATCCCATCCACGTCGACCACCTCCATCTGGTCGCCCAGATAGGACTCGGACGGCAGGCTCAAGACCTCGGCGAGCAGGGCCTTGTCGCCGCCGGGGTCGAGCAGGGCGCGGCCAAAGGCGTCGAAGAAGACATCCGGGATCCGGGCGGCGGGATCCGCCACCAGCGCCAGCAGCAGACGCTGCATCAGGGTCTGGGCGGCATCCCAGCGATTGAAGCCGTCGCTGTCGTGGGCCATGAGGAACAGCAGCTCCTCGTCGCCGTAATCGAAGCGGAGCTTGACCGGTGCCGGAAAACCGCGCAGCAGCGAGGGAACCGGCCGTGCCGCGAGTCCGATGAGTTCGAAACACTCCTCGACCGTCTTGAGTTCCAGCACGCGCGTTCCGGGAGCCGGAGGCCGAGGCTCGCCGGCCAGCCAGACAGGCAGATCCGCGCCATCCGATCCCAGTAGCCCAATGGCCAGGGGAATGTGGAAGGGCTCCTTGAGCGACTGCCCCGGAGTCGGCGGCGTGAGTTGGCGAATCCTCAGGGTATAGCGCCCCGCCGCCGGATCGAAGTCGGCCTGGACGCGCAGCTCCGGCGTGCCGGCCTGCCGGTACCAGCGCCGAAACTGTCCGAGATCGCGCCCACTGGCCTCCTCCATGCGGCGCACGAAGTCGTCGGTCGTGACCGCCTGCCCGTCGTGACGCTCGAAATACAGATCGGTCGCCTTGCGGAACAACTCCGGACCCAGCAGGTTGGCCTGCATCCGCACCACCTCGGCGCCCTTCTGATAGACGGTCGCGGTGTAGAAGTTGTTGATCTCGATATAGGAATCGGGACGTACCGGATGTGCCAGCGGACCCGCGTCCTCCGGGAACTGGTGCGCCCGCAGCAGCCGCGCGTCGCTGATACGCTTGACCCCGCGCGAGCCGACATCGGCCGAGAACTCCTGGTCGCGATAGACGGTGAAGCCTTCCTTCAGGCTCAACTGGAACCAGTCGCGGCAGGTGATGCGGTTGCCGGTCCAGTTGTGGAAATACTCGTGGGCGATGACGCTTTCGATGCCGTCGAAGTCGACATCGGTCGCGGTATCCGGACGCGCCAGCACGAACTTGTCGTTGAAGACGTTGAGTCCCTTGTTCTCCATCGCCCCCATGTTGAAATGGCTGACCGCGACGATCATGAAGACGTCCAGGTCATACTCGCGCCCGAAGCGCTCCTCGTCCCAGCGCATCGCCTTCTTGAGCGAACGCATGGCATGCTCGCATTTGTCCAGATTGTGCGGCTCGACGAAGATCCGCAGCGCGATCTCGCGACCCGAAGCCGTGGTGAAGCGGTCTTCCATGGCGCTCAGGTGGCCCGCGATCAGGGCGAAGAGATAGCTCGGCTTGGGGAAGGGGTCTTCCCATTTGACGAGATGTCGGCCGTCCGCGAGGTCCTCCCGCTCGACCTGGTTCCCGTTGGACAGGAGCACGGGGAAGCGCTTCTTGTCGGCGATCAGGGTGGTGCCGTAGCGCGCCATCACATCCGGGCGATCCAGGAAATAGGTGATGCGGCGAAAGCCTTCCGCCTCGCACTGGGTGCAGAGCATGTCGCCCGATTGATAGAGCCCCTCGAGCGCGGTGTTGAGATTCGGGTGGATGCGCACGCGGGTTTCGAGCGTGAAACGGTCCGGCACCCGATGCAGGGTCAGGGTCCGCGGATCCAGCCGATACTCGGACGCGCTCAGGACATGGCCATTGATGGCGACCTGTTCCAGGTCCAACTGTTCGCCATGCAGACACAGATCCCCATTGCCGCGGGTCGCGGCCGGATTGCGGCGCAGCGCGAGCCGCGACTCCACCCGGGTTCGCTCGGGATCGAGCTCGAAACGCAGATCCACCCGGTCGATCAGGAATTCAGGTGGCTGATAGTCCTTGAGATGAACGGGGTGCGGCGTGTCGCGATACATGAGAAACCCAGGGTCCAGGTCGTTGCGGAACAACCGCCCTCGGGAGGCGGCGAGAAAGACGGTGCGTTGGCTTGGTTTTTCGGCCGCGAGCGCGACATTTCAAGTGATACCTTGACGGGATCCGCCCTGACGGCGAAGCTCGAACGCCAGATTAACGGTTCAGGACAGAATGACAAGATGCCGCTGGTCACTATCTACACCACCAGAATCTGCCCCTACTGCTCGCGCGCGCGCAATCTGCTGAAACGCAAGGGCGTCGATTTCCAGGAGATCCCGGTGGATCACGACCCCGAGCAACGCGCGATCATGGTGCGACGCAGCCAGCGACACACGGTGCCACAGATCTTCATCGACGACTTCCACGTCGGCGGTTACGACGACATGGCCCGGCTGGACCGTTGCGGCGAGTTGGACGGACGGCTCGGACGATGAACGAACAAGCCCCCTTGCCGGAGATCCGGGTCGACAAATGGCTCTGGGCCGCGCGTTTCTTCAAGACCCGGCAACTGGCGATCGAGGCCATCAACGGCGGCAAGGTCCAGGTCGACGGCCAACGTGCCAAGCCGAGCCGATCGGTGCGTCCCGGCAGCCGCCTGGAGATCAACAAGGGCGGACTGACCTGGGAGATCCAGGTACTGGCCATCGACAAACAGCGCCGCCCCGCCAGCGAGGCCGCCCGGCTCTACGAGGAAGCGGAGGCCAGCCGCCTGCGACGCCAGGAGCGGCTGCGCGAGATCCGCGAGATGGGCACCGCGCCGGGAGCCGACGGCCGTCCCACCAAACGCGACCGCCGCCAGATCCAGCGCTTCACCGGTCGCGGCGATTCCGACGCCTGAGAGGTCAGCTTGGACAATGATGCCTTCCGCGAGACCTACCGCGCCGTCAACGAGCTGTTCTGCCCCTATGAGAAGAGCCTCCTGACCAACAATGCTGGCTGCTCGCTGGCGCGCAAATTCTGCATCGCGGAGCGCGAGGGCGTGCAGTGCGGCTCGGCCGCCGCCCAGTCGACCTGCCTCGAACTGCTGGATCTCTTGCGACGACAGGCCCGCTTCGCGCTCAAGTCGACCGACGCCAGCGCCGCCCTGCCCCACGCCAAGGCGATGCGGATCCAGGTCGGCGGACTGCGCGGCATCCAGGCGAGCCTGACACCGGACGAGCCCGTACCCGGCTTCATCGAGGACATCAACGCCACGGTCTCGGAGGCCGTCTCACGCTTCGGCGCGCTGGAGGATCTGCCCTTCGCGGCGATCCTGCGCGAAATCGCGACCTTCCGGGGACGCCGACGAACCGATCGGCGTCAATAAGACCTAAAAGGCTCTGTCAGCTGTCAGCCGCCAGCTATTGGGAATCAGCCACTTGGCTATTGACCGAGACCGGCCGAGGCTCCCCATTGGGCGAAGCCCGCAAGCAGCGAAAACCTCAGTCATACCACGGCTGGAGGCGGATCGCTGGCGGCTGACGGCTCTTTCTAGGATGAGAAGGTTTTCCGGACCTCACCTGACCCAAGGCGAATCATGAAACCCGAGGAGTCGCGGACGATGGCGCATTCAACAGACAAGACAGCGCTGGTCACGGGCGCCAACTCCGGCCTGGGCCTGGCCATCGCCCAAGCGCTCGCCGCCGGGGGAATGCGGGTCGGACTGGTCGCGCGCGACCGCGCGCGCGGCGAGGCGGCGCTCGCCGACATCCGTCGGGCCACGGGTAATCCGAACCTGCATCTCTTCATCGCCGACCTGGCCGATCAATCCGCGATCCGCGCGCTGGCGCGCGACGTGCTGGCGCACTTCGACGCCCTGCATCTGCTGATCAATAACGCGGGAACCGCCTTTGCCGAGCGGCGAGAAAGCCCTCAAGGGATCGAGCGCGCCCTGGCGATCAACCATCTCGCGCCCTTTCTACTCACGCATCTGCTCCTCGACCGACTCAGGGAGAGCGCCCCCGCGCGTATCCTCAACGTCGGAACCCGCATGGACACCGCCATGGATTTCGCCGACCTGAACTGGGAGCGACGGCCTTACCGCATGATGGCGGCCTATGGTCAGTCCAAGCTCGGCAACCTCCATTTCACCTTCGAGCTGGCGCGCCGGCTCGCGGACGAGGATGTCAGCGTCAATTGCGTCTTCCCCGGTGTCTTCAGATCCAATCTCGGCGGAACGGACGGCGCCCAGGGGCTGTTCTGGAAGCTCGTCGCCCGTCTGCTCGGCTGGGCGATCCCGGCACCCGAGAAGGCCGCCCAACGGGTTCTCCATGCGGCCCTGGCAGAGGACATGGCCGCTGTCAGCGGACAATATCTCGGGGATCGAAAGACCATCCGCGCACCGGCCCAGGCGCGGGATCCGCGCGCCAATCGGCGGCTCTGGGACATTAGCGAAGAATTGACGGGCCTCGGGGGCTGAACCGCTTCACGGGCCGAAGAAACTTGCCAATCAGGCCGACCTTGCCCTGCGGGGAGTCACTCCGCGGTCAACTCGGGTCGAACGGCGTTAGCCGCCAACCCTCCGAGCCTCGATCCAGCCCGGGATCCGACTGAGTAACTGTGCCGTGCTTGGCAGAAAGCCGCCGCTTGAACAGCTAATCTGCGATCACCCAAATCAGCACGATGGGGATTTTTCACTTCAACACGCCAACTTGCGCCCTCCGCAGGCGAGTAAATTCATCACTTTGATTCCTGTATTTTCAGGCCGAAAACTTAAATGGCACCCCATATGAAAAACAACGACTCTAGAAAATCCATTGGCGCCATTCATGGTTTCGAAATAACCCGGCGGAATTTCTTAATACATTCGGCATGGACAGCACTCGCGACCGTCACCTTTCCTTCGCTGGTCTTCAGTGCCGAGAATCAGCCGGCCCTTGTACCAACTTACCCGATTAATCCCGTTGTCCAAACGACGCGCCAGAGGATGCTGTCGTTTTCCATGAACATAGATATCCTTACCGAAGAAGACCTGCCCAAGGTTTCTGAATATTATAATCATGGGTATGGACTCTGGACATACGGGGCGGGGTTGCCAATGCAACAAAGGCTGGACCTCATGCCCGGCTATTATCGAAAAGCGTCCGAGCACAGCCGGCAACTCCTGCGCTTCTTCGCCATTACGGATATTCACATTACCGACAAGGAATCGCCAAATCAATTAATCTATTTCCAGCAGGAAAATCCAACATACGCCGGGAACAATACATCGATCTATTCGCCTGTCATGCTGTATACCACGCATGTACTCGATGCCGCCGTTCAGACGGTCAATGCCCTGCACAATCAAGCCGACCAAACCGGGCAAACTAATCCCTTTGATTTTGGAATCTCGCTGGGGGATGCCTGCAACAGCACACAGTACAACGAGTTACGTTGGTATATCGACGTCATCGAAGGCAAGGAAATTCACCCAAGCTCCAGCGGCTTGGGCGTGGATAGCATTGACTATCAAAAACCTTACCAGGCCGCCGGGCTCAATACGAATATTCCGCTCTATCAAACCCTAGGCAATCACGATCATTTTTTCATCGGTTCATTTCCGGTTAACACCGAGATCAATGATAAGGGCGACACCATTCGCGATGCCTATATTCAGCCGACGGTCTGGTCTGTTGGCGATGTGTTGACCCCAGACCCGATCGACATGTCAAACTTCCCGGTATTAATCAACTCCGACAACCTCAAACCCAACGACAACAACCCTTCGTATTACACGGGGACAATAGACGGCACCAGTCAGTATGGTGAGATTGTTGGCGCGGGCGTAGGCGCGGACATGAACGATGCGCCTGCCATTATTGCAAACGCCGATCGTCGCTCGCTATCTCGGGTTGAGTGGATGGATGAGTTCATCAAATCGGAAGCGAGTCCGGATGGATACGGTTTCAAGCTGATCGACCCAAGCTATGCCGCCCGAGACCCTGGCTTCGCCTGTTATAGCTTCATGCCAAAAGACGATGTGCCACTCAAGGTGATTGTGCTTGACGACACCCAGTCAGAAGAAGACGGCTCCAAGGATATCCATGGGCATGGTTATCTTGATGCGCTTCGATGGGAATGGCTTCAAGCCGAGCTTCAGGCGGGACAGGACAATAATCAGTTAATGATCATCGCCGCCCATGTCCCCATCGGGGTATCGGCCATCGGTTCGGAGACGGAGTGGTGGGATGAGAAAGTGGATGGTTATGACGCCTGGGAGAACGCCGTGGACATCGCCACTTTGATCAAGACACTTCAAAACACACCGAATCTGCTGATGTGGATGGCGGGACATCGGCATATGAATACCGTCAAGGCCTTTGTCTCTCCCGATCCGAAAAATGCGCCATGGAAAGGCTTCTGGCAGGTTGAAACATCATCATTAAGAGACTGGCCTCAACAATTTCGCACGTTCGAGATTTATCTCAACAGAGACTATAGCATCTCCATTGTGACAACCAACGTCGACCCAGCGGTTCAAATCGGCACGCCCGCCGCGACATCGCGCGAGTATGCGATCGCGGTGCAGCAGATCACCAAGAACGATATTACGGTAAATAATCCCAATTACCGTTCCATGCGCCTTGCCGAAGGCGCACCTCCCATATCGGTTGTCAGCATGGATCCATCCAGAGAGCAGAACAACAAACCCGATCCAAGCATTAAATTCCCGGATCTGAGTTCAAAAGGCGTTCCGTGCAATGCCTCATACAATGCGGAGTTGGTGAAGCTTTTAAGTCCAAGAATGGCCAACGAACTGAAACGGCTCTTTAGGCATTCCTGACAGCTCCCGAGAGAGCCGAAGCTGTGAGCCGTTGAGACCACCGGATTGCGACTGGCGCGGGCATAAAGCCTGGCCCTTTTGGCGTGGCCAGCCAGGCGGATTCAGACCGGGTTCGGATCGCCATCCAGGTAGCACCAGCGCCCAGCGTCACGCACGAAACGGCTACGCTCGTGGAGGCGATGGGCGCGGCCCTGAATCTTGTATCGGGCGATGAACTCGACGCGCCCCTCGCTATCCCCCGGACCTCCGGCATCCGTCGCCAGGATCTTGAGCCCGATCCACTTGGTCGAGGCGTCCGGGGCAAAATCCGTCGGGCGGGTACCGGGATGCCAGGTCGCCCGGAGATAGTCGATGTCATTCATGGCGAAGGCCGTGTAGCGCGAGCGCATCAGGGACAGGGCGGTCTCGGGCCGGACGGTCCCGGCGATGGAGGGACCGCAGCAATCCGCATAGGAACGGCCGGAGCCGCAGGGACAGTCTGTACTGGACATGGCGTTTTGTCTCTTGAGCCTCGGAGCGTACAGGATGGGCATCGCTCTCGCTCTGCCCATCCTACGGGCGATGGCCGGTACGCCTCATCACCAGCAGTCGAAACCCATTGTTTTTCATGCTTTAAATCCTGACTCACCCTGATGATCCTGTCCAGTCTCAGGCGCTCACCGAGAGCGACTCGCCCGTGTCGCTGGTTTGATAGGGCGAGTCGTAGGCGTCCATCAATTGCATGATGCGGCGCATCACCAGGAGATCGGCGGTCGCTCGATCCGCGTTGGCGCCTTGGGAACCGGCGGTGCTCGTGGTCGTCCCATCCGCCTCGCCCTCCTCGTTCGACCCTGGGTCCGCGTCTCCGAGGGTTTGGGCGAACGACATGGCCTCCACGCCACTGATCCGCCCGTCACCATCCGCGTCCGCCGTGTCGAACTGGGCGAGGATATTGGCCAGCAGATCGCTGCCATAGGCATCGGTTTCGCTCGCCTCGTCGGATTCGGTCAGGGCGGCCAGTTGGCTGGTCAATTCCTCCTCGGTGAATCCGGCCTGCTCACCTGGCGGCGGCGGAGGTGGCGGAGGCATCGCGCCCATGGCCTCGAGACCTTCCGTCCCCAGTCGGCCTTGCAGGAAACCGACACTGTCGGTGATCGCCCGCAAGCCCTGGGACAGATCCTCGGTGGTGACCTTGCCGTCGCCATCCTGATCGAGCGCGGAAATGACCCTGTCGGCATCGACAAGCGTCAAGTTTTCGTCGGAGGTACCCGTGTCGCCGACGCCGAGCTTCTCGAACGCCGTCTCGAAATCGGCCGCTTCGAGATAACCCTTGCCCTCGGTATCGAGATTGGAGAAGACCCGCGCGATGGTTTCGGTTGGATCCTGGCGTTGCCTGGCGCCAGTCCCGGTCAATCCGCTCACCATCGAGGCCGCATTGGTAACGCTGTTCAGCAGACTGCTCATGGCCAGTTCCTCGCGACTATCCGGTTCGTGATCCTTCGACTCCGAAGCCTCGGCCGGCCGAGTCGAACATCGGTCATTCTGGAGTGAATGGAGTTTTCGAGGAGACTAAATGCAATCCGTGAGCCAGGGTCGACTCAGCCCGAGGATTTCAGGCACGGCGTAACTGGTCGAGACGTTCCTGGATCGGATCGATGATGGGCGAGAGCTTGCGACGCATGAGACTCCCCTGCGTGGTGGGGTCGCGCAGCAGGGGACGGATCAGCCCGTAGCCGAGTCCCGAGAGGAACCGCATGGCGGCGATATCCGGGATCTGGCTCGGGGATCTCCGCGCCAGCTCGATCAGCCCTGGATCGCGGCCGGCCGGTGACACGAAGGTCTCGGCGTCGGCGATCAGGGCTTCAAGCGTCAGATCCGGATCACCCTCCGGGCGCAGGACAGCGAAATAATCCCGCAGACAATCGAGCATGGCGATGACGACATCCTGACTGGGCGGCTTGGCCAGAACCGTCGCGGCGGTCTTGAGGAACGCCTGCCCGGTTCCACGATGGACACGTTCAAGCAAGGCGGCGTAGGGATGGCCGACCCGCGCCAGGTCGCGAACCGACGTATCCAGTTCGCGGGGCTGGGCCGGCTCGGGCAGATCGTCCGGAAGGGCGCGCAGGAAGCCGACCAGGTAGGTCGGCTTGCGAGCGGATTTGCGCCACAGATCGAGCCGGCGTCGCGCGTCCAGCAGACCCGGTCGCAGGACCAGCCGAACCGTGTCCATCACCGCCTCGTGCTCGGTCTCGAACGGCAGATACTCGACCAGGTAGTCGGCCAGGATCGGCCCCATGCGGCCCTGCTGGATCGCTGGATGGCCCAGCATGCGACGGGCATTGCCGGCCTCCTCCATGGCCCACCAGGCGCGTCGCGCCAGTTCGTCCGTGAGGCCGGGCGAACCGACGGCGGCGACCACCGCCTCGGGCTCGCCGAGCAACAGCAATTGCGCCAGACTTTCGTCACGCATCTGGCCCATGCGGGTCCAGCGTTTCAGATAGACCGGATAGCCTCCGGGTGATCCCAGGACATGCCCGGAGATGAGTTCACGCACCCGGCGCAGGTAGGGTTCCGGGCGGGCGCCGGGATTGAGTCGGACGGTCGATTCGCCCTGGGTCGTCAAGCCCTGGACGAGCAAGCGGCTCTCGTCGATGCGGATCGCCAGCGGCTTGTTGGCGAGCAGGACGTTGAGCCGAAGACTGTCCTCGTGACTGAGGTCCATGGGAGCGCGCGGATCTCGGGATGCGCCTTGGGGCCGGGATCAACCCTCGATCGGCGGCGCGTAGGTCGGATCCCGCGGATTCAGGAAGATGAAATGAAATTGGCCAGGCTCGAGTTCCACGTAATCCATGGTCGCCTGATTGAGGAGCGGAACCTGTTCCGGCGCCATGATCACATCGACACCTTCGCAGTTCATCCGGATATCGTCCTCGGTCAGCTCATCGAACCCCATGCGGTAATCGATGCTTCCGTCCGGGTTCTGGGCGGCGGCCAGTCGCAGGGATAACCCCTCGGTGCCGCCCTGCCTGGCCGCCTTGAGAACCTGTTCCGCGGCTGCTGCTGTCAGTTTGAACATCTCGGACCTTCGTGCCCTTGGCTTGCGCTTGTGATCAATCGGGAGTTTAACCTAAAAGGATCCGCCCGCTTCAGTGGACCAGGCGCGATCCGACGGACGTGCCGATCGACCCTCCTGTCCCCCGGGCGTCGAGGCAGCGTCTGACATGGGAGAGGAAACGGCTGGTCCAGCGGTTCCCGCCGACATCGCGCAGATGACTGTAGCAGGCCAGGAGGTTACCTTGCACGAGGCCATCATGCCGACCGTCGATGCCGGTGCCCCGGAGCATCTCATAGGCATAGGACCAGTCGGGATCCGGCTCCAGGATCGCCGAATGGTGGAATTCGTGCGCGGCGACCTCGGCCGGTCCGGTTTCCAGTCGCGGCCAGGGGAAGTCCGGCGTCTCGCGCAGACGGACATAACCCCGCCCCTGGGGACGCGCGCGCATCTCGACCTCGGCCTTGAGCGCGCCGACCATGGCGCGCCGCTCGCCGTTCCAGCTCAAGCCCGAGCAGAGATACATGAGGCCGCCGCATTCGGCATAGGCCGGACCGCCATCGCCGATGAAGTCGCCGACATGCTGACGCATCGAGCGGTTGGCCTCCAACTCGGCCATGCGGTACTCCGGAAACCCACCCCCGAGCAACAGGGCATCGACGGGCGGGAGTTCGGCATCCGCGAGCGGGCTGAAGGGCACCAGTTCCGCGCCTCCCTCGGCGAGCGCGCGCAGATCGTCCGGATAATAGAAACCGAAGGCCGCGTCGCGGGCGATTCCGATCCGCACCAACCCGCCGGCCGACGCCCGCGCGCGGGTCTCGTCCAGCGGCGCCGTCGGACGCGGAGCCCGCTCGGCGATCTCGATCAGCCGATCGAGATCGATCTGGTCGGCGATCCGGGCGCGGATGCCCTCGATCCAGGACTCGGCGTGCTCGGCCTCGTTGCTCGGCATCAGGCCCAGATGGCGCTCGGAGATGCCGATCTCGTCGTCGCGGCGCAGCAGGCCCAGCACCGGGAGATCCGTGTAGTGCTCGACGACCCGGACCAGGTTCTCGGCATGACGCCCGCCGCCGACCTTGTTCAGGATGACACCGGCCAGATCCAGTTCGGGATCGAAGGCGCGATAGCCCTGGAGCAGTGGCGCGATCCCGCGTGCGAGGCCGTGACAATTGACGACCAGGACAACCGGGGCGCCCAGCCGCTTGGCTAATTCGGCGTTACTGGTGGATCCGCGAAGGTCGGTGCTGTCGAAGAGACCGACGTTGCCCTCGATCAGGCCGATGTCGGCGGTTCCCAGCTCGCGGGCGAAGGCGGCGCGGATCTCCTCCACGCCCATGGTGTGATAATCCAGATTGAAGCAGGCCCGTCCGGCGGCCTGACTCAACCAGAGCGGATCGATGTAATCCGGCCCCTTCTTGAAGGGCTGAATGACCAGGCCCCGGTTGCGAAACTCACGACAGAGTCCGATCGATAGGGTCGTCTTCCCTGACGACTTTTGCGGAGCCGAAATATAGAGATGCGCCATCGCGCGAATCGACCCGCCCTCAGGCGGGCTTGGCGAAGGGCTGATCGTGCATGGTCTCCTCGTCCGGGGCGACCACGTCGTCCGCCAGCGATTCGGGCAGGAATTGCAGAACCCGCACGCCGACGGTGGTGATGAGCAGCGCCACGGCTACCCCGCCGAGACCCAGCAGGAGTTCGGGAATCGTCGGCCAGTAAGCCGCGGACTCACCATTCACGCCGTCGAAGAAACCGGACTCCAGGATCGTCTGACCGGGGAACATCGGCATCGGAAACGCCTGACTGCCGATGATGACGACATAGAGGGTCGCGAACCCACCGACGATGACCATGGCACAGGCGGCGACGATCCAGTGGCGCTGTTGGTTCAGGTGCGGATGGTAGAGGATCCAGAGCGGCAGCAGGCCACCGATCAGCACCCAGCCGACCCAGAACAGGAAGGTATAAATGCCGCCATTGAACAGCAGCCAGTGCTCCAGGCCGTCATGCTTGGCCATGTAGAGATTGGTCAGGTGATAGGTCAGGGTGAAATAGAGCACCACCGAGACGAAAAGCGCCAACAGGTTGCGCAACCGCCGCATCATCCGGGGGCCGATCGGGCGTCCCTCGTCCTCGAAGGAGAAGATCAACACCAGCATGAAGACCGCCAGCCCATAGGCGAACGACATGGCGACGAACATGGGTCCGAGGATGGCCGCGTCGTAGGCTTGGCGCGCGACGAGAAAACCGAAGATCGAACCCGTGCCGGTGGTCAGCGCCAGTCGCCAGACCAGGGCCACCAGCGCGATCGGCCGGTTGAAGGGCTCGCCCTGACGATCCGCCATCGACCAGAGATAGGCGATGACGATCACCATGAAGCCGGTATAGAGAAAGATGTTCCAGGCGAAGATGGAGCTGAAATTGTAGGTGGTCATGGCCACGATCAGGCGCTCCGGCCGGCCCAGGTCGGTCACCAGCACCAGCAGCCCACCCATGAGCAAGGCTACCGCGAGCAGGCCCGAGAGTCGGCTCAGCGGCTTGTAGATCGGCTTGCGGAAAACCGTCCCGATGGAGGCGATGTTGAGCGCCCCGGATGCCGAGATGATCAGAAACACGGCGAAGACGTGGGGCGCGCCCCAGACCACCGAGTTGTTCATGCCGGTGACCCAGTGGCCCTGATGCTCCATGTAGCCGAAGGCCAGCGCCCCGACCCCGATCACCGCGGCCAGGATGCCGAGGAGACTCCAGAAGCGCTGGGGCGCAATCCGCCATTCGCGATAGACGATTCGTTTCATACTCGGTTTTCCTCGCCCTGACTAGACACCGGAGTAACGCACACCCGTATTCAAGACCAGATCCTCGCGGATCTGGCGGCTCGGGATTTCGTTGAGCTTGCGGCTGATCGGGCTCGCCGGATCCTTGAGATCACCGAAGACGATCGCCTCATGTCCCTCGGCGACGCAGGCATCGACGCAGGCCGTGGATTCCTCGCCATTGTCGCGGCGATGCACGCAGAGGTTGCAGCTCTCGACACAGCCCTTGCCGCGCGGCGCCCTGGTGAGCTGCCCGCTGGTGCCCTGATGGATGAAGCTGCGCGCCTTGTAGGGACAAGCCATCATGCAGTAACGGCAGCCGATGCACAGATGGCGGTCCACCATCACGATGCCGTCCGCGCGCTTGAAGGAGGCGCCAGTGGGACAGACGTCGACGCAGGGCGGATGCTCGCAATGCTGACACATCATCGGCAGGTTGGTGACGCGGCCGGTCTGGTTGTCCTGGAGCTTGACCTTACGGATCCACACCGACTTCTGATGATCCCACCGGGCCTCGGACTCGTCCTCGGACTTGACCTGAAGATCGAGACCGTTCTCGCGACCGCAGGCCTCGACGCAGGCCGAGCAACCATCCACGCATTTGGTCGTGTCGATCAGCAGTCCCCAGCGCACATCGCTGGTGACCGGCTGGGAGCGCGGCGCGGCGGCGACGGCATGCAGGATGACGCCGGGCGCGACCATGGCGGCCGTCACACCCGCGGCGACACCGATGAAGCCACGGCGGCCCCCATCGATCGCCGATGCCTTCAACGCCCCGCTCTCGGCCTCGCTTCTCGTGTGTTTATCGTTCATCTCAGTGGCCTTCCCCATTGCGACCGCTCCGGACCAGCCCCTCGACACCCGCCTCCCGGTGTGCCCTGTCGGCATCCACGCCCGGCCGATTGGGCACGGAGGCATGACAGTCGAAACAGTTCAGATCCACGGCGGTATAGGCATGACAGGCGCCACAAAACTGATCCGGTTGGTTGATCGGCTTGGGGATCCGCTCGACGTCGTAGCTGATATGGCAATCGACGCACCCGGTCAGACTGTACTTGGTTCCTCGAATCCCCTCGTGAACCGTCGAGATGCGTTGATGCTTGATGAACTCCATATGCATGCGGCGCATCCGCTCCGTGGGCTCCACGCAGGAGTCCAGCTCGGCGGCCCGCGACCCCTCCACCACGTATCGCTTGACCTCGCCCGCCAGTGCGGTGTTGGTGGCGAACGCCACCCACACCAGACCAACGGCGACGAGGCCCGCTCTGACCAAGGCTTTAGCCATCGACGCCTCCACCTGAGTTATTCGCCCAGCCCCATCTTGATGTAGCCGGTCGGGCAGACATCGGCACAGATATGACAGCCGATGCACTTGGCATAGTCGGTGTCGACATAACGGCCGGTCGTCCGGCTGTTCTTGTCGACACGGAAGACGGCATCCTGCGGACAGAAGATGACGCAGTTGTCGCACTCGAAGCACATGCCGCAGCTCATGCAGCGCTTGGCCTCGCCGATCGCCTCTTCCTCGGTCAGGCCGATGACCCGCTCGTGGAAGTGACCCAGCACGTCCTCGGCGCTCGGCACCTCTTCCTTGCGCAGATTACGCGCCACGTAGTTGAAGTGCCCGAGGAAGAGTTCGTCCTGGGGAATGATCTCGGCGCCCGAGCGATCCTCGTAGTTGTGGATCGCGAAGTTGGCCGTCGAGGTACCACGCAGGTCGCCGCTCTTGGCCAGGCTGAAGGTCTCCGGGGCCAGGTTGGCCTCGGTCATCTTGTCGAGCAGGTTGAAGTGATGCACGTCGACCTTGGGACGGCGCTTATGCTCGGCCTGCCTCACATAGGCATCGATCGAGTCGGCGGCGATCCAGGCCTGGCCGATGGCGGTGGTCAGCAGATGCGGACGGATGATGTCGCCAGCGACGAAGTGACCCGCCTTGCCGGGGACTTGGTAGAACTTGTCCGAATCCATGAGGCCGCGGCCGTTGTCCAGTTGCTCCAGCCCCGAGAGATCGCCACCCTGCCCGATCGCCGAGACGATCAGATCGGCCGCGAGCACGCGCTCGGTGCCCTCGACCGGAGTCGGTCGACCATCGGTCATGACGCAGTCGGCGACCTTGAGCCCGGTCGCGCGACCGTTGGCGTCCTTGAGAACCTCCAGAGGCATGACGCCATCCAGGATGGTGACGCCCTCGCGGGTCGCGTCGTCCACCTCGTGCTCGGAGGCGGTCATCTTGTCGCGGGTGAACAACGAGGTCAGGGTGACCTCGGCGCCCTCGGCGGCGGCCGTCATGGCCGCGTCGTGGGCGACGTAGCCGTCGCGGATCACGGTCTCGGGCAGATCGCTCTTGCCGGTCTTGGTGGTGTGACCGAGACGGCGCGCGACCGAGACCACGTCGATCGAGGTGTCGCCACCGCCGACGCAGACCACCTTGTCGGCCGTGACCTTCATGCGGCCTTCGTTGAACGCCTTGAGGAAGGCGACGCCCGAGACGCAGTTGGGGGTGTCCTTCCAGCCAGGCACCGGCAGACCGCGTCCGCTCTGACAGCCGATCGCCCAGAGGATGGCGTCATAGTCCTGTTCGAGCTGCTCGACGGTCACGTCGGTGCCGATGCGGGTCTTGAGCTTGATCTCGATCTGGCCCAGATCCAGGATGCGCTGGATCTCGGCGTCCAGCTTGTCGCGCGGCACGCGATAGCCGGGGATGCCGAAGCGGAACATGCCGCCGAGCCCCTCGTTGGCCTCGAAGATGGTGCAGGCATGGCCCTTGCGGCGCAGTTGATAGGCCGCGGCCAGACCGGCCGGACCACCGCCGACGATGGCCACGCGCTTGCCGGTATCGGCCGGGGCGGCGTCGAAGCTGTAACCATTGGTGATCGCGGTGTCGCCGATGAACTGCTCGACCGCGTTGATGCCGACGAAGTCTTCCAGCTCGTTACGGTTACAGCCATCCTGACAGGGCGCGGGGCAGACCCGACCCATCATGGAGGGGAAAGGATTGGCCTCGGTGGAGCGACGGAAGGCGTACTCGCGCCAGTCCATGCCCACCGGCGGCTTCTCCATGCCACGCACGATCTGCAACCAGCCACGGATGTCCTCGCCGGATGGACAGCTTCCCTGGCAGGGAGGCGTCTTGTGGACGTAGGTCGGGCACTTGTGGGAGCGGTCCTGATTGAAGATCTTATCGGTCAGGTCGTCCCAAACCTGGTTACCGTCCTCGAAACGCCGCCAGGAGGGCTTGGTCTTCATCTCGTCGCTGGAAGTTGCCATTTGATCACTCTCCATACCAGTTGAACCCTGACGCGGGATCAGGGGGTTCGTATCAGGTCGCGGAGCCGGCCGTCGCCTCGCGGGGCCGGCCGGCTCTCACTGGATGGCCCCGCTCAGGCCGCCTCGTCTGTCTCTTCTTCTTCGCTGTCCAGATCATCGTCCGGCTCGTCATCGTCCTCTTCGTCATCCGGTCCGGGAGTGAGCACGATGGCGTTCGACACCAACTGGTGCAGACTGACGATCTGGTCCATTTCCATGCCGTAGTAGGGCAGGACCTTGGTGAACTGACTCTTGCAGATGGCGCAGATGGCGGCCATGTGCGTCACGCCCTTTTCCTGGATTACGTTGTTCAGGGCATCGAGCCTGGGCTTGGCGCCCTTGACGCGCAGTTCCATCAGGTCGTCGGTCAGCAGACCGCCACCGCCGCCGCAACAGAAGGTGCGATCGCGGATCGTGTCCTCGTCCATGTCGTGAAAATGGTTGCAGGTCGCGCGAATGATGGCGCGCGGAATCTCGAACTGACCGCCGGGGGTGTTGCCCATGCGCGAGGCGCGGGCGACGTTGCAACTGTCGTGATAGGTCAGAACCTTGTCGTCGTTCTCGGTCTTGTCGAAGGTCAGTTTGCCTTCCTGGATGAGATCGTAGGTGAACTCGCAGATATGCTGCGGCACCGGGTAACGCGGATCCAGGAAGTCCCAGGGGCCAGCCAGGGTGTTGAGGAAACTGTAGGCGACGCGCCAGGCGTGACCGCATTCGCCGAAGACGATGCGCTTGACCTTGAGCTGAATGGCCGCCTCGCGGATGCGCTGGGCGATCCGGTGCATGTTGGCGTAGGAGCCGATGAACATGCCGAAGTTGGCCGCCTCGGAGGCGTGCGAACTCAGGGTCCAAGAGACGCCGGCCTCGTGGAACACCTTGCCGTATCCGATCAGGCCGTCGACATGCGGCTCGGCGAAGAAGTCCGCCGAGGGCGTGACCAGCAGGATCTCGGCGCCCACTTCGTCGATCGGATAGCGGACCTTGACGCCGGTGTCGTCGTAGACGTCCTCTTCCAGACCTTCGAGTGTATCGATCAGCGCCGGACCCGGCAGACCCAGGTTGTTGCCGATCTTGTAGACCTTGCCGATGATCTCGTTGCAGTACTTCTGACCGACGCCGATTGAGTCCATGATCTCGCGCGCGGCCATGGAGATCTCGGCGGTGTCGATGCCGTAGGGACAGAACACCGAGCAGCGGCGACACTGCGAGCACTGGTGGAAGTAGCTGTACCAGTCGTCAAGAACCTCCTTGGTGAAGTCCTCGGCGCCGACCAGCTTCGGGAAGAACCGGCCCGCCAGCGTGAAGTAGCGCCGATAGACCTTGCGCATCAGATCCTGACGCGCGACCGGCATGTTCTTGGGATCCTTGGTGCCCAGGTAGTAATGGCACTTGTCGGTGCAGGAACCGCACTTGACACAAGAGTCCAGGTAAACCCGCAGCGAGCGGTAATTGCCCAGCAGTTCGCCCATCTTGTCGATGGCCTTGGCCTGCCAGTCGTCGACCAGTTCGCCGGGGAAACCCAGCGGAATCTGGAAATCTTCCTTCGACTTGAAGGGCGCGCTGTGCGCCATGGCGTTCGGCGTGACAGGCGGAACCTCGGTGTACTGAGTCAGCTCGGGGACTTCAAACGTTGCCTTGGCCATGGATCAACCTCTAATAGCGGACGACGCGGAGATTCGGCTCGCACTCATCACTGTTCGAGCTTTCTCGCCCAGGGCGCGATGTGCCTTTGCTCGCGCGGGTTGTCGACCTGATTGCGGGTCGGGCTGAAGAAGAGTCCAGGGGCATGCAGGAGCTTGCTGTAGGGGAAGATGATCATCAGCAGGGCCACCAGGAACAGATGCAGCATCAACAGCGGGTCGGCCGGCAACGGCTCGATCTCAAAGCTGTAAAGCCCGAGGAAGAAGGATTTGACCTCGACCACGTCCACATGGAAGACGAACTTCATCAGCAGCCCCGTGCACCCGATCAGGACCAGGAGCCCAAGGATGAGATGGTCCGAGGTCGATGTAATGTACTTGACGCGATCGACGAGGAAACGCCGCGCCCAGAGTCCAGCCAGGCCGACGATCATGGCCAGGCCGCCATAGATGCCGAAGGGCTGAACCAGTTGAATCGGGAACCACACGGGCTCCATGAAGTAGCGCAGATGGCGCAGGGTGACCAGGAGCAGGCCGAAGTGGAACATCCAGCCGAAGATCCAGGTCCACTTGTTGCCGCGAAACAGGCTCTCGAACAGGACGACCTCACGCATCATCCTGAAGACGACACCGCTACGGGTGGTCGGGGCCGGCGTGGTCGGGATCTTCAGCGGCGCCGGAGTCCGGGCGTACTGGACGATCTTGCGGGTCAGGCCGGCAAGGATCACGAACGCGGCGAAATAGAACAGGAAGGCGTAGAAGTTCGTCAGAAACGCCATGTTTCCGCTACCTCGGTGGGTCTTGACAGTGGTCCGGCGCGCCGGCGCGTCACCTGGACGCGCGCGACCCGCCGGAGGATCGGCTCGTTAGACGCAGCCGGTCGGTTTGGGCAGACCGGCGAAACGGCAGGCCTGCTTGGCGGGACCATAGGGGAACAGGCTGTAGAGATACTTGCTGTTGCCCTTTTCCTTGCCCAGCTTCTTGCCAACGGCCTTGGTCAGCACGCGCACGGCCGGAGCGATCTGATACTCCTCGTAGTACTCGCGCAGGAAGTTGATGATGTCCCAGTGCTCCTCGGTCAGCTCCAGGTTGTCCTGCGCGGCCATGACGCCGGCGACGCCGGGCACCCAGTCGTTCAGATTGGAGAGATAACCTTCTTCGTCCACAGCAAACTGCTTGCCATCAACCTCGATCGTGTCGGACATGTGACATTCCTCTCTTCGGTGTCTTAAAAACGAAAATTACAACCAGGCCTGGACCGTGTCGCTTTCGGCGGCCAAATCCACGAAACCCGCATAGTCCACGACACTGATTCCAGCGATCACGCGCTCGTCGGAGAAGCCCCGTGCCTTGAGATCCGGGCCGAGCACGTAAATCTTGAGTTTGTCGAGCGCACCGGCCACCTGGGCCTCCACGCTGGTGCCCGACAGGGCCGCGTAGATGCCGTCCTCGAACAACAGCAGCGCGGCGCCATCGGTGGCAAACTTCAGGCAGGATTCTAGCGAATTCCGTTCGAAGGGTGATTTATTAACGGTATGGAGGATGCTCATCGGATCGGCCCCTTAGAAGCTGAAGACCACGTCGGATTCGTTCATCAGCGCGCTGACGCGGGCCGAGTCGATCACCTCGACGATATTGTCGACCTCTTCCTCGGTCTCCATGTCCTCCCAGGCGATCGCGACCAGATCCTCCTGGGTAAGCCCGCGGGCCTCCAGCGAGGCGCGGTCCACATAGACTTTCTTGACCTCGTAGTCGCCGAGGGTACGAAAGGTCGGGGAGAAGTTCTTCATCCCGATGCCCTTGGTGTCCTGGCCCTTGGTGAGCTGATAGACACCGTCATCGAGGAACATGACGCTCACGTCCTGATCGAAGGCGGCGCCGATCAGAACCACCTCCAGCGCCTCCCAGGCGTAGATGGTTCCGTAAGGGGCCTTGCGGTTCAGATACATGAATTTCTTCACGATTTCCGACATGACTCAATCCCCTTAATCGCCGAAGACGACGAGACGGTCGGCCTGGATCGCCGCCTCGACCAATTGCCCGAGCCCCGAGATGCGGAACCTGGGATGGATGTTGGTGGCGTCCTTGCCGTTGCGGGTCGCCTCGCCCTCGTCGACGATGCCGCGGCGCTGGGCTGCGGCCACGCAGACGACCATGTCGAGATCGTATTGTTCGGCCAGTTCCGCCCAACGGTTGACGATGTGACGGTCATCCTGGGGCGGCGTCGTCAGACGTGTCGAGTTGTTGACACCATCGTGATAGAAGAAGACGCGAAAAATCTCGTGTCCCTTCTCCAGCGCGGCCTTGGTGAACTGATAGGCCGAGTCGGACGCCTGGTGCTGGTAGGGTCCCTCGTTGATCTGAAGTGCGAACTTCATGTCGACCTCGAATGGCTAGGGTGAGAATCCAACCGCCTCAGAAGCGGATATAGGAAGAGCTGTTGAAGCTCGCGCGCGCGCCACGCCAGGTATCGATGTGATACTTGGTGAAGGGCAGTTCGACCTCCTCGAAGAAGCGCGGCCAGCCGATGCGCTCGATCCACTCGTTGATGCGTTCCCAGTCCTTCGCGCCTTCCTTGTACGCCTTGAGAATTTTCTTGACGATCGCGGTCGCCTCGGGCCAGCGCGGCGGATTGTTCGGGATGCCGGCCGCGACCAGTTTCTGGAAGGTCGGCTTGCCGCGCGCGTTGGAGTGGTTGCCGCCGACCCAGATCGCCAGCTTGGAGTGCTCCGCGTCGTTGATCTGCATGGGCGGGCACGGCGGATAGCAGGCGCCGCAGCAGATGCACTTGCGCTCGTCGACTTCCAGCGAGGGCTTGCCGTTGACCATGGCCGGACGGATGGCGGCCACCGGGCAGCGGGCGACGACCGAGGGACGCTCGCAGATGTTGGCGACCAGATCGTGATTGATCCGCGGCGGCTTGGTGTGCTGGATGTTGATGGCGATATCGCCCTGCCCGCCGCAGTTGATCTGGCAGCAGGAGGTGGTGATATGCACCCGGTTGGGCATGTTGGCGTTACGGAACTCGTCGATCAGCTCGTCCATCATGGACTTGACCACGCCCGAGGCGTCGGTGCCCGGGATGTCGCAGTGCAGCCAGCCCTGGGTGTGCGAGATCATGGCCACCGAGTTCTGGGTGCCGCCGACGATGAAGCCGGCGCCTTCGAGGGCATCGATCAGCGGCTGGACCTTGGACTCGTCGCTCACCAGGTACTCGATGTTCGAGCGAATGGTGAAGTGGACGTAGCCGTCGGCGAACTGGTCGCCGATGTCGCACAGCTTGCGCAGCGAGAAAACGTCCAGGATGCGCTGAGTGCCAGCCTTGATGGTCCAGATCTTGTCGCCACTGAAGGCGACATGCAGCAGCACGCCGGGGCGCGGATGCTCGTGATACTTCCACTGCCCGAAATTCTTACGCATCACGGGATGCATGTACTGCCAGGGATCCGGGCACCCGGATTCGATCGGCTCGCGCATTTCCGCCATGGCCTAATCCTCCAGTTTATTCAGTTCAGGGAATGAGTTGTGGTCGTCCGGGAGTCGCGGCTTACTTGCCCGCTTCCGCTTGGCGCGCGAACCATTCCTCGGCCGCCTCGTCCCAGCCATCCATGCGGATGTAGGAGCTCTGGCGCGGGTGGCTCAGCATGTTCGGATCCGGATCGATACCGATGCCGTCGAGGAAATTGGCCAGGCCGATGCGCTCGATCATCTCGCCGCAACGCTCGTGCTCCAGACCGTTCTCCGCCCAGAAATCGATGATGGTGGTGGCCAGCTCGACCATGGACTCGTAGTCTTCCTCGGTCTCCAGCTTCTTGAAGGGAACCACCACGGTGCCCATCAAATCGCCGATCTTGAGGGTGCGCTTGCCGCCGATCAGGATGGTCACGCCCTTGTCGTCGCCCGGGTGCAGCGCCTTGGGCATGACGTTCAGACAGTGCATGCAGCGCACGCAATCACGATTGTTGACCGCCAGCGTATTGTCATCGTTGAGCGCCAGCGCCTGGGTCGGGCAGCGCGTGATGACGTTGTCGATGTAGTACTGACGACCCTTGTCGGCGATGTAGTTCTTGACCTCGGCCTGATCGACCTTCATGTCGTCGCGCCAGGTGCCGAGCACGGCGAAGTCGGAACGCTCGATGGCGTTCTGGCAGTCGTTCGGGCAACCGGAGACCTTGAACTTGAACTTGTAGGGCAGCGCCGGGCGATGCACGTCGTCGACGAAGTTGTTGACCAGCATCCGATGCGCCTTCAACTCGTTGGTGCAGGACATCTCGCAGCGGGCCGCGCCGACGCAGGACATGGCGGTACGCACGCAGGGACCGGCACCACCGAGATCCCAGCCATACTCATTGATATCGTCGAAGAAATTCTGGGTGTTTTGGGTATCCGTCCCGATGAACATGATGTTGCCGGTCTGGCCATGGAAGGTCACCAGACCCGAGCCGTATTTCTCCCAGCTATCGGCGAGTTGCCGCAACATGCCAGTCGTGTAGTGGTTGCCGGCCGGCGGCTGAACGCGAATGGTGTGGAATTCCTTCGACTTGGGGAACACCTTACCCACTTCGGAGAAACGGGGGATGATACCGCCGCCATAGCCGAAGACCGACACGGTGCCGCCCTTCCAGTAACCCTTGCGGGTCTCGTAGGAGTGCTCGAGCTGACCCAGGAGGTCATTGGTCATTTCGTTGATGCGCGGATCCGGATGCTGATCGCGGAGACGCTTGATACCGGAAATGAAGCTGGGCCAAGGCCCGGTCTCAAGCTGGTCGAGCATCGGGGTCGTGTGCTTATCGATAGCCATTGCGCGGACTCTCCTATCAATTAACCAGGAAAGGATGTGGTTGAAGCGCGTGCACAAGCGCGCCGTAGCCGGGAAGCCGGGGCCACGGGTCGATGCATCGCGTCACGTCACGTCTGGATTGGATGTGGTGGTACCGACTCTATGCGTCGCTATCCGCTATACCGGCAACCTCATCGGCGGATCCTAATGTACCGATGGAGTCGCGAGCCGCCCATTCCACGATTGGGGGGGCTAGTCACCAGACATCTATCCCTTTCGGGATATGGCCCTTTCGGAATCTTGTTTCGCGACGCACCTGTTTATTTATTCGTCGCGGCGCGACCGGTGTCCTCCCGATCTGTCACGCCGCGCATGCTTGCGTCGACCGAACCCGGATGCTACAAGCCCGGGGCGCGACAAGTCAACGCAGTCTAATATTAACATTTTCTTATATATCGAGACAACCGTTGCCGAATCCCTTCGATCTCGCGGACGAGACCACCTACCGCGCCTGGCGCGACTCCAGGCTCGAGCGCTATTCAGCCAGGCCGAGCGACCCGGCGGTCGGGATCTCCCGGCTGTCGGAACCGACGCCACGCGAACGCGCCGCCCTGATGGAGCGAATCAAGGCTTACAACCTGGCCATCGTCCGGGTGGAGCCGGCCCAGGTCACGCCCGAGGCCGTGCTCGCCTTCGGTCTGTCGCTCGGACTCGCGCGCGCGGACATCAACCGTTTCGCCGACGCGAGCGCGATCAGCCGGATCACGCAAGCGGATCCATCGCAAGACCGGCACGCCCCGAACGGACCGCGCGGCGACTACATCCCCTATACCAACAAACCCCTGAGCTGGCACACCGACGGCTACTACAACCCACCGGAGCGACAAATCCAAGCCTGGACGCTCTTCTGCGTCCGCCCGGCGGTCAGCGGCGGCATCAATAGCCTGCTGGATCACGAGATCCTCTACATCCGTCTGCGCGATACCTCGCCGGACCTGATCGCGGCGCTCGCGCATCCCGAGGCCCTGAGCATACCGGCCCATATCGAAAACGGCGTGGTCGTCCGAGCCACGAGCACCGGACCGGTCTTTTCGATACGCCAGGGGCGGTTGCACATGCGCTACACGGCGCGGACCAGGAACGCGCGCTGGCGCGACACCCCCGAGACGGACGCCGCCCGTCGGGCGTTGGATCGGTTGTTTTCAACGCCCGACGTCTTCACATTCAGTCACGGACTGGAATCCGGCGAAGGCCTCGTTTCCAACAACGTGCCCCACAATCGTTCCGGATTCATCGACAGCGAGGACGACCGTCTCGAACGCCTGCTGATCCGAGTGCGTTACCACGATTGGATCAGGGACGACGAGCCCCGATGAACGAACCGGGAAACGCGCCCACCAGTGAAAAGCCGCCAGATCTCCTCGAACGCTCACGTCATCTGGCCAGCCATCACCCCGACATCAAGACAAAGAAAGCGGTTAGGACAACACATGCTCAAGCTCAGCGAAATCCTGGTCGCCAATCAAGGCGTCGAGTCGTTCGATGAACTCATCCCACTGGTTCAAGACGTAGCCCGATCCGGAGAGCGTTTTTTCCGCATGGACGTCAAGCCACCCTACCCGGACACCCCGGAAAACTGGGAGGATCGACTCGAGGCGGCCTTCAGTGGGCTCATTCGCTAATCCAGGCCGTAGGCATGATTTCATGAATCAATTCAACCTGCTCGCCACGCCGCTTCCGGATTCCGCCGCCGATTCCGTTTTCAATCACGGCATCGAAATGGCCGCGCTGGAATCTCATCTCCAGGTGCTGACCGAGCATCTGAACGAGATCCAGCGCACCGGCGGTTCCGACAACAGGCTGGCGGACCTGCGCTTGCAGGTCGCCCGCACCCTGGTCAACCTGGACCGGGGGGAAGAGGCCTGGCCACTCGCCCGCGCCGCCTTCGACCATTTCATCGACTGGGATCTCTACGAACTGGCCGCGGATGCCTGCGATGTGCTCTTCCAGGCCGACCAGACGGGATCGATCGCCGCGCTCGGGCAGGGAATCTGGCTCGCGGTGACCTGCCCGATCGACCCCGAATTAACGATCGAACTCCTCAACCACGTCATCGAGGACACCCCCGACGACTCCGACGGCGCCGCCGTCGCTGCCACCACCGCGCTTTTCCTGGCCGACGTGCGCGCGCACGGACGACACCGGGAAGACCTCATGTTCTTCGCGACCCAACTGCTGGGCGCGGTCGCGCGTCGTCACGGCGACGTGGAAACGCCGGAGCAACTCGATCAATGGATGGATCGACTGGAACTGAAGGAACCCGAGAAATTCCTGGTACGCCTGCGCAATGTCGTCGACGTCCTGGTACAGGACGATTGGTGGTTCGACCGCGAAGCCCTTCAAGAGCGCCTGCCCTTCGGCTGAGAGTCGGAATAACCGGAGACGGCGGCCAAGCGCCCCGCACGGACCGAGACTGTCTTATGTACTGGAACGAAGATGAATCGCCCGACGTCACGCCGATCCCGGAATCCGTCGTCGACGTCCTGTTCGCGATCGAATGCAGGCGGATCCCCGTCGAGCACGCCTACCCGCTCGCCGCCGCCTTGCAAGCGGCCGTGCCCTGGCTGGCCGACGAACCCCGAGTGGGCGTTCACAGCATCCATGTCGCCGGCTCGCAGAACGGCTGGGAACGTCCCGAGCCGGCGCCCGATGCCGTGCTCATGGTCTCGCGCCGCACCAAGCTGACCATTCGCGCCCCCCGAGGCCAGGCCGACAGGCTGCTGGTGACACTCCCCGGTCTGCGCCTTGAGATCGGCGGCGAATCCCTGACCATTGGGGTCGGCAAGATTCGTCCCTTGAGCCAGGAAACGACGCTCTTCGCCCGCTATGTCGCCGCCGGAGCCGAAGGCGCCCCTCCCATGGACGAAACGGACTTCCTCGACATCGCCGTTCGCGCCCTGAGCGAACTGGACATCCAGGTGCGCAAGGCGCTCTGTGGCAAGACCACACCCCTGTTCACCCCGACCGGCATCCTCCACACCCGGAGCCTGATGCTGGCCGGCCTGACCCAGCAGGAGTCCATTCGGCTCCAGCAACAGGGGCTCGGCCCACACCGCCTGATGGGCTGCGGAATCTTCATCCCGCATAAGGGTATCGATGCGGTCAAGGCCGGCTCCTGACTCGCCGCCACCAGCATTGACCCGGCTCCCACCAGGATCCTTCCAGTCAATCGCCCGAATGCCCGGCACCTGGCGCGGTGGCCAAAACCCTCGCGAGCACCGCCTGAAAAACAAAAAGGCCGGCGAAAGCCGGCCTTTAGATGTGGGAATCACGAATCATGTATTGCACAGTATCTATCGAATAGACTACCCAAGCGATTGAATTAAAAGCGCATTATTGCAAGACTGTCGCCAATGTACCCGTAAAAGTACCCACACAATAGGTCCGGTACCCTTCCCTTCTCGCCAAGTCTCACGGCGCCTCATAAAGAAAACCCGGCACTCGGCCGGGTCGGTGTCCAGCCAGGGTCGGCCGGTGCATTTCAAAAGCGGCGATCTAGGGATTTATCAGCCCGGACAGTCGATCCGTTACTCCGAGCCCATGCCGAGAGGGTCGCTTAGCCAGTCGATCTGATCGGGCAGGACGACAGGCATGATGGGCAAGGAGACGTCCACGGCGGATAGGTCGACGTCCAGGTCCGGCAGTGGGACAGGCTCGATGGGGCGGATGTGGTGAGCCAGGCCGACTCGCAGGCACTCGTTCACGATGGCATTCATCGTCCGTCCGCTGCGCTTTTGCTCGGCTGCGATCAGCAATTGCGTCTCGGTCGAGGCGGTGAAATTCATCGGCCTCGGTCCCGCCGAGAGCATCCGCAAGACGCGGCCCTCCGCCATCCCCTTCTCGATCGCGCCTCTGATTGCATCGTTGCAATTCATGGTGGTGCCCTCTGAAACACTGAGAAATCCCGAGATTGCCGCCTCAAAAGCAACGCAAAACGCAACACCGAACGCAACGGTTTTGCCCTGCCAATCAGGCGGCGTTGTGTCGCCATTCCTGAACCTCGCTCTCGCTGGCCTGTTTCGCCCGTATGCGCCGCTGGCGTTCGGTGCGGATGATTTTGTAAATCTGGTTCTCGCTCAAGGCGTGCCGCGCGATCAGCTTGCGCAAGGTGTCGGGGTGGTCGTGTTCCGGTGCGGAAATCCAGGCGCGGTAGATTTCCCGGTTGCGTCGCTCCAGTTCGCCCGGTGCGCTCTTGGGGATGTACAGGCAGGTTCCGCCGAACGCGCCGATGAAGGCATACGCCGCGCCGTCGGCGACGTTTTCGGCCACGTCTGGCTCCAGTCGCCCGCCCAAAGCCTGCTCGACGCACAGGCGCAACATTGCGCAGAAATCGGAGATCCCGTCTTTCGGTGCTGGCATGGCTCGGCCCTCGGTGATGGTGGCGCGATTCTTGGCGACCGAGAGGAATCGGCCGGGAGCCGTCGCGCGGTGCTCCGGTGCGGGCACGGGATCTCACGTCGTGCCCACGCCTTGAACTCAGAACAGATCGGGATGGGCGGATCGAAGCCGCTCCAGCTCGGACGCGGCGGCCTGGGTGATGGTGAGCGGCTCGAAGCTCGGGCGTGCCGGTGGAGCGCCTCCAAGGCTTCGGAAAACCTGATCGAGACCAGCCAGGGCGTTGCGGGCCTGGATCTCTTGCGCGGCGATCGACTGCCAAGCCTGACTCGCGCTGGCCAGCTCGGACGCGACAATCGACTCCGCACATAGCCGGCTCAGCGGGTGCAAGTCGTCAACCGCCTGTTGCGCGGCCACCAGTCGAGCGGCGAGCACCGCCGACACGGCATTGGCCTCCTCCCGCCGTTCAGATAGGGCGTCGGCTTCGCGCAGCTTCGGTGCGGATGCCTCGTCGAACCGCGCCAGATCGTCCGTGGTGCCTTCGCCGAGTGCGATCCGTGCGAGGAGGTCAGCGCGCCGGGCGGCGAGATCAAGCCGGGCGTCGGGGCCGTTCCCGAGGCTGTCGACGAGCTCAGCCTGGGTGCTTACGACGGCTTCCAGCTTCGCGACCGCCTGGCGGGCGGCGTCCAGGGCCTTCAGGTGCCCCCTGATGTCCTTGTCCGTGAGCGCGATCGGCAGGTGAACCTCGTGCTCGATCTCAGCCAGGCGGGCGCGGATCGCTTCGCCCCTGGTCCGCAAGGTGTGCAATGCCTCATCGCTGCTGTCGGCCTCGACCTGCCTGACTTGCTGTTCGGCGTCCTCGCGATCGCCGCGAGTCCGAGCCGTGCAGTTTTGAAGCTGGGTAGCGGCTTCGCGCTGGCGGGTACCGGCCTCGATCAGGCGCGGGCCGAGTGCGGTTTGCTCCGCGCGCAGCTCGCGGGCTTCCCCGATCAGCGCGAGACGGCTTCGATAGAGCTTGTCGGCACTCATGCCGCACCTCCAATGACGCGGACATCGCCGCGCGCGGCGGCCTTCTGGTACGCCCGGAAGGAGGTTTCGCCATCTGTGTCGGGCGGGAACTCGGCGCGCAGTCGGTTGACGACGGTGGTCGCATGCTGCGAGAGGTAGGCGCGGGCTCGCTCGGGCTTGATCTCCCGGAGCCAAGCGGCGGTTTGTGGTCCGGCAAGACGGCCCTCGGCGAGAGCGGCATCGATCAGTTGGGCGGTGCGTTCGTCGGTCACGGGGTGCGTGGCCTGTGGCTGGTTGAAGTGAGGCGACTTTCGCGCTAATCCCGGTTAGCGTCCGCCAATCTGAATTAAAGCCGTTGGCGCGGTCCAGTATTACGAAAGTGGCGCGCGATAACCGGGCCAATTGCGCAGAACATAGTTTATGTCAATTCGAGGCATGGGCTAAGCGATTGAATTCAAGTTGTATAGCGTGGCGCAATGATCGTCCGATTTTTCCATAATCGGACGAACTCAGCTAACCGACTGATTTTATTCAATAGCCGCGTAATACTGGCGGATTATGCTCTGTCCCTATCGGTGGCGATGGCGACTATTGGAAACTCAGTGCAGGCGGACTTTGGGTGTCAGTCCGCGCGACATCGGCGCCCCCTGTGCTCAGTTGGCGCGACGCGAGCGCGTTGGATCGGGCCGACGACAGACCCGAGCCTGGCCATGACCGCTGGCAGGTCCAGCGGCGAACGCATCTCGATACAAGAGAGCCCCGCGTCTCCCGGCTGGGTGTGGACGATGTAGATCCGTCGGCCGACCGCGATAGTGGTCACGCACGGCTGGGCGCGCGCCTCCCTCAGCGCCTGCTCTACCCCATCCTCGCGCGCCAGGCGCCGGATCTTGGCGTCGCTGTCGTAGAGCTTCATGCCGCCACCCCCACGGACTCGTCCTCAAGGGGCCTAGGGAAGACTTCGAGCACGACGGGGTAACCCTGGCAGGCTTCGGCTGCCGTGATCGGCTCGCCGGTGATGACGTCAATCTCCTGGTCCGTGGTGATGATCCGCCAGATCCGCGATCGGACCTCGGAGTCCCCGATATTTTGAAAACGCCCAGATGGGCAGGTGTCTAAAGTGTCTAAACCCCCCGTTTGGATAGTTTCGACACTTTCTACACTAGGTGATGTTGGCGTTTCCGAAAAATCGGCAGGGGTTTCGACACTTTCGACCCCCCCCCGTCCTGGCGTTTTCAGATTCTTGAGACGGTCGAGATAGCTCATGCGGCCACCTCACCAAGCAGATCAGGATGGGCCCGGTAGAGGGTGGTCGGTCGCCCTGGTCCCGTCGTCTGTTCGCTTCGGATATGCCCGAAGTCCTCAAGTATCGAAAGTGCCGATACGGTCCCTTCGCGGTCGAGCAATCGCCAGTGCCGCTTGTAGACGTCCTTGGCCGTGAAGGGGTTCGTGAGCGACGAGAGGCGACCGCTAAGCTCGATCGCGGCTTTCATATCCACCTCGATCGCCGGCTGATAGATGCGGCGGGCATGGGTTTCCAGGTACTCGCACCAGGCGAGCGCCCTCAAGAGCGACTGAAGATCCACGGGGCCGCAGGCCTGGTTGTCAGCCAGGCGAAACAGCAGCGCCAGCGACGGGGCAAGAGAGCGGTATTTGGCCAAATGCGATTCCATCGCGGGATGCATTTCGCCACTCAGCAGGCGATGTTCGAGCGTCGCGCGCCATTCGTCGAACGCGGCCTGTGCCTCCTCACTGAACCGCAACCAATGGGTGGAGTCGCCATCGTCACGGCGAGCCCCTAGAGCTTCCACGTCGATAGTGTCGAGGCGATTGAACACCTCCCTGGCGATCCGCCGAGCTTCCTTGTCTGGCCAGCGGTCCACGTTCTTCCATTGCCTCGGGGCGTTGGGCCAGACCGCGAGCTGAAATCGCTGCAACAAGCCATCGTCGCCAGCGCCTCCACGCACCGCCCCTACCAGGTAGTCACCCAGCGGTCCCGGCTGAATGCCGCCGATGATGGACACGCAGGCGGCCTCGATCTCGACGGTGCCGCGCCCGATCCGGTCGAAGGCGAAACCGCCGTTGCCGTTCCAGGCTTCCAGGTAGAAAGCGCGCGAGCCCTCCCGGCCCTCCTGCTCCAGCGACTTGAGGAACCCGATCAGCTTATCCCGATAGACGAGGATGCCGTTGGGGTTGTCCTTCAGTAGCTCGCCGAGCTACTCGACCGTCGCGTCATGAGTCCGGTATCTCCTTCGCACGGGCGTTTCAGGCTCCCGGCCAGCGTCGAGCGCGTACTGATGCGCTTTGTCCTTATCCTTCGCCTTGAGCGCCTTCGCGATCTCCGTCTTGGACTCCCTTACTTCGGCTTCGGCCACCAGTAGATCGGCCTTGTAGTGCCGCTCTTCATCCTCGAATTGCTTGCGCGCGGCCGCTTCGAGCCCGTCGATTCCTTTCAGCGTCTCCTGTAGCGCCGGGGTCTTCAGCAGCGATGGACGGCCGATGATGGACCCCCACAAGTTGGGGACCACGGTCCAATCGTCCTTGCACTTGGGTCTGACGCCGATCTGCCGGCCGACCACAGCCGAGAGGCACACGACGGCGGAGACGGCGGGGTAGTCCGGGGGGCATTGCATCCGCTCGGATATATCGCGAATCCAGGCTCGAAAGGCGTCCGGCAGCAGGTCGTAATCAAAGGGGGCAACCGGAGAAAGCGCGGTTGGAAGCGGTTCCAGCTTCGGCCACTCGCCCCCACAATCTTGCTTGGTGCCCATGTCCACATCGGCGTAGTCGTCCGCCCCTGGGGGCGGTGGCGGCTCTTCCGCGCGGTGCTTACGCTTCGCCGGGTTCGTCCATCCGTGCCGGGTGGCTTCGGCGAAGACGGCGCGATGATCGGTGGACTCAGGGCGGAAGGATTCCCAAGCCCGCGCGGCGTCGCTCGGATCGAACTTCTCGCTCGACTGGCTCCATTCCATCCAGAGCGCCCGTCCCTGATCGCCCATCGTTTTGAGCGACAACCCCATCCGAACCCAAAGATCCCTGTCGTCTGAACGCATGGACGCCAGCGCCGAACGCAGATCGCGGATCACCGCGTCCTGGGTGTCCACGCACGGCCGCTCGGACGCCTCGGTCTTGGGCCTTGGCGGCGAGTGCATCGGCGCGAGTGTGCCGGTGACGAACTCGGCGATATCTTCCAGGTCGCCGTGCCCCTCCGAGCCGGTGACGGTGAAGTAGCGGCCTCCGGCATAGGCTTCGATCCCGGTGGAATTGCTTCCCAGCGACTTGAACGCCCTGCCGCAGCCGATGGCATGGAAGCCCTTCCCGCTGGGCGACCGCTCGACGTATCCAGGCAGGCGGGCGGCCAGGGCGGCGAGATTCGGCCTCTGATCGGTCCCGTCAAGATCGATCCCCTGCCAGTGGTTCCCGTCCCCATCGGGTCCGAGAGCGAACCCGAGCCCGGTATAAGACCCATCGGCGAGTACGGCTTGAGCCGTGTCGAGATCCGTCAGCCGACCACGATCTTGTTCAGTGTCGAGAGCGCCTTGGCGCGGCGATCCGTCGCAGTAGAACGGAACCTTGCGCGGCTTCTTCGACGGGTCTTTATGCGGGATGGCCTTCCACAACAGCCAGCGGCGAGCCTGCCGCATGGCTCCCGGCAGGTGGCGTGTGATATCGGAATCGGTGGCGCGCTCGGCCTTGGCGACCCATTCAAGCAGCTCGTCCGAGATCGGGCCGGGCTCCGGATCTTCGCCCTGGGGATCGCGCTCGAAGGGTGCGACGATCGGGCCGGGGGCTTAGGCCTCGATCGCGGCTCGGATGGCTGCCCCGAGCAAGAAGCTCGCTTGCTCGACAGCCTCGGCGATCGGCACGCCAGACCGGACAGACAGCAAATCGTTGTTGGCCGTGGTCGGGAGGAAGGAAATCTTGCGGGTGGTTTGGTTGCTCATCCCGCCGCCTCCATCAGACTCTCCAGCCGATCGGTCAGATGATCGGAGCTGGCGCGGATCAGACGGATCAAGGCGTCGGTGGTGCCTGGGTTGGCATGCCCTTCGATCTCGCCCTCGATATCCATGGCGAAGTCGGCGGCCAGTTTGGCGCCGGTGCCGATGGCGGCGGACAAGGCCCAAAGTTCGGCGATGTTTTCGCGGACGAATTCGCCGATGTGGCGGTCAACGTCCTGGGTGGTGCGGGTGTGTTGGTCGGTCATGGGTTGATACCTCGGTCGTAATGACGGGTACCAACTGAAGATGGCAGGCAGATTGACGGCAGGCGCGCGCGTCCCTGGTGCGGATAGGGGACGAACGGATATACTGAGCCCTGCCGGTGCAAGCCGATTCCAGTCGGTAATTGCTTTGCCGTTAGGTGTTGATCGCACCTGACGGACGGCACCACTCTAAGTCAGAACTCTGCTTCTTCGCAACGCCTTGGTGGCCGCCCCCGCCAGGGCGTTTTTCATTTCCGGACCATCGCCGGGCCTGCTTCGCGCGCCGATTGGCGCGGACCTGTTTCGATCTGGTGGACATCGTGACGGCTCCCTCAAGCGGCGTTCTGGCGTGAGTTGAGCCAGGCATTCAGGTCTGACTCCCTCCAGCCCACCGCGCGCTCGGAGAGCTTGACGGACTTCGGGAACGCGCCTTTCTGCATCAGGCGGTAGAGAGAGCCTCGAGAAAGCCCTGTCATTTCGACGGCTTCGGGTAGGCGGACGATGCGGAAGGGAACGGCAGGAGCGGCTTTAGCGGCCATGTGTTGCCTCGTCATGTTGCTGAACATGGCGAGACGATAGCGAGACGCAGAAAGGATGTGTTCCTATAGGGCTTGCGATACGACCCTATAGGGCTAATCGACCTCGCGAGCGTCATTGAGGACGCGCGCGATGGTGTCCGGCTTCATTGACCGTCCGGTTTCTTCCAGAACCGAATTGATAGCATGGGCCGCTGTCTTGGTGGCCATGTCTGAATCGATCTTGGCCAGCTTCATAAGGGCTGCGATGATGCGTAGCAGGGTCTTGCGGTGGCGCGGGTCAGGCTCGCGGTCATCATCGGCGCCAGCCGGTTCTTGGGCGGAAAGGATCATGGGTTTCAGTCCGCGCTGTTCGGCGAACTGGCGCAGTTCATCGAACGTGATTCGCTGCCGTCTGCCGCCTTCTATCGTGGCGATTCCCCTGAATTCGCCCTCGTACCGCACATCGAACGCGATGCTTTCCCTGGGGGTACCGAACGCGCCGTAATCGCTGGTCCTGAATTCTTCTCGAATCTGGCACGCCAAGGCGAACGCGGCGCCTTTCGTGTCATCAATCCAGATAGTTTGCGGGGCCTTGTCCATCAGTAGCCACGCGGCTTCGGCCGGGGTATAGGCGCGGGTGGCGCGCCATATGGCCACCTCGGATGGGGTAAGCTTTTCATCAGCCATCGCCGAACCTCTCTTCAGGTTGGGTTGTGGTCAGGGCCTCGGGACGGGTGGTGCCGTCTCGGGGCCTGTTGTTGTCTGGAGTCAGGCGGTGCGCTTGAGGGGCAACACCTTCGCCCCCTGCTTGAGCCCATCCAGGTAATCCGCCCACGCCTGCATCATCAGCTTGCGGGCCGGTAGGTGGGCAGTCCGGTTGTAGGCGCGGCCGTTGGGATCCCTCACGGCATGGGCCAACTGGTGCTCGATGAAGTCGGGACGGAAGCCCAACACCTCATCCAGGATCGTTCTGGCCATGGCGCGAAAGCCGTGCCCGGACATCTCGTCCTTCGGAATGCCTAGCCGACGCATGGCGGCGAGGATGGCGTTATCGCTCATCGGGCGACGGCGCCACGGGCGCACGGGAAGACATAGCGCCCGCGTCCGGTGATCGGCTCCAGTTCCCGAAGGATCGCCACGGCCTGGGTGGCGAGCGGGACGATATGCGGGGTGCCGGTCTTGGTCGCGGTGTAACGCCATTCAGCGGCCTCCAGATCGATATCCGCCCATTCGGCCTGGCGTAGCTCGCCGGGCCGGACGAATACCAGCGGCGCCAGGCGCAGCGCCCCACGCACGGTAGGGGTGCCTTGATAGCCGTCGATCATGCGTAGCAGCTCGGCGACGCGGGCCGGATCCGTGACCGAGGGGAAGTGACCGCCCTTCGCTCGCGGCAGGGCGCCGCGTAGATCCCCGGACGGGTCGCGTTCGGCCCGGCCAGTCGCGACGGCATAGCGGAAGATTTGCCCACAGCTCTGAATCGCCCGATGAGCGGTATCCAGGGCGCCACGCGCCTCGATGCGCCGCGCGACGGCCAACAGTTCGGGCGCCTTGATCTCGGCGATTGGGCGGCTCCCGATCCAGGGGAATACATCCAGTTCCAGGCGTCGGATGATCTTGTCCGCATGGCCCGGAGCCCAACCAGGGGCACGAGAGGCGTACCACTCGCGGGCCATGACCTCAAAGCTGTTGGCGTCCTGGCGCTTGCGTTCGGCGGCTTCCTCCCGCTTCACCTGACTGGGGTCTCGTCCCTCTACCAAGTGGCCACGGGCCTCGTCTCGTTTCTCGGTGGCCTTCTTGAGCGACACCTCGGGATAGACGCCAAGACCGAGCATCTTTTCCTTGCCCTCGAAGCGATAGCGCAGCCTCCACCACTTCTGACCCTTGGGCGTGACGAGGAGATAGAGCCCCTTTCCAACGGGGTATTTGGTGGGCGCGTTGGTGGGCTTGACGTTGCGGATCGCGGCATCGGTGGTCAGTGGCATGGGGCAGGTACCCATAGGGGTTGGGAGATACCCGGATACCTACCCGCAAATACCCTAAGCTGTCAAGGGACGCCATGAGACGGCGGAAGACGAATAGCCAATAAAAAACCCGCACTTAGGCGGGTTCTTGGACGTTCTGGAATGGCTTGAAACGGGTATTTGGTGGGCACAGTAGGGATCGAACCTACGACCTCCCCCGTGTGAAGGGGGCGCTCTCCCGCTGAGCTATGCGCCCAATCAGATCGCGAATCTTACGCGAATGGCGTCGGCATGGTCAACCTACGGAAACCATCGCTGGCACGGATCCCGCCCGGCCTCACTCGCACTGCGAGCCGGCGTCCAGTCCCAACTCCAGGATCTCCATGCGGTAGTTGCCGCAGGGGTTATCCGCCGTCGGACCTTGCGTCAGCAGGGCAAGACCGGAGTCGACGCCACGCTCGCGCAGCCAGTGGCGGACGAAATTCGACCAGTCCGGCCGATCCGCATCGACCTGAACCGTATGAATTCCATAGGAAAACTGGAGCGACTGACAGGTGGTGGCGTTGGGACTGAAGGCAATGATCCAGACCGGCGGCCGAAAGCGGGCGACGTTGCGGGGCGTGCTGCCGGATTGAGTGGGGACGACGACGAAGTTCGGCTCGCTGTTGTTGATGGTGTGGTAGACGCTCGCGGCGATGAGGTCGACCGCGCGGGTGCGGTCGCTGCCGTAGAAGCCGTCCATGGTGCGCACGAAGGGCTGCTTGCTGCGCTCGGGCTCGACCTGCGCGGCGATGCTGGCGAGCATGGCGACCGCAGCGACGGGATGGCGGCCGACGGCCGATTCGGCGGAGAGCATGACGCAATCGGTCCCGCCGAGGATGGCGTTGGCGACATCGGTCGCCTCGGCGCGGGTCGGCCGACGGTAGATGACCATGGACTCCAGCATCTGGGTCGCGGTGATGACGGGCTTGCCGAAGTGATTCGCCAGGTCGGTGATCTGCTTCTGGACCACGGCGATGCGCTCGATCGGAATCTCCACGCCCAGGTCGCCGCGCGCCACCATGATGCCGTCGGCGGCGGTCAGGATCGCCGCGAGGTTGTCCAGGGCGTCGGCGCGTTCGATCTTGGCGATGATGAAGGGGGCGTAACCCAGCTCGGCGGCGGCCTGGCGCACGGCCAGGATGTCGTCGGCGGTGGCGACGAACGACTGACTCACGGCGTCCAGACGATGCTCGGCGGCGAAGCGCAGCCAGGCGTGATCGTTCTCGGTGAAGGCGCTGATCCCCAGATTGATGCCCGGCAGATTCAACCCCTTGCGGGAGGACAAATCGCCGCCGACGCGGACGCTGCAACGGATCTCGGTCCCATCGACCTCCAGCACCTTGAGCAGGATGAAGCCGTCGTTGAGATAGAGCCGGTCGCCGGGCTGGACGGCCTCCGGCAGACTCGGGAAGCTGATGCTGACGCGCTCCTTGCTCCCCAGGATATCCTGCGTGGTGAGGGTCAGCTCGTCATCGCGTTGCAGCTCGATCGGCTCCTCGGCCAGATCGCCGATACGCATCTTGGGGCCAGGAAGATCGCCCATGATGGCGACCCGCCGCCCCGTCTCGCGCGCGGCGGCGCGGATCCGGGCGATGACCTCGGCATGGTATTCCGGGTGGCCGTGCGAGAAGTTCAATCGGGCCACGTTCATCCCGGCGAGGATCAGCTCGGCCAGCCGCTCGGGCGCGTCGGAGGCTGGGCCGATGGTGGCGACGATCTTGGTCTTGTGGTCAGGCAAATGCATGAGGAATCCTAATCGGAAGGGAGTGATCGAGAGATGACAATGGCTGAACCCCAGGCCGGCGACAGACCGCCTGAGTGCGTGCATGAGAGTGTTAGCGCGGCGGACGCTCCCGACGCCAGGCCAGGATCGCGGCGGCGTCGATCTCCCGGTCCCGCGCGTAGAGACGATCGAGTTCGGCCTTGCGGTCAGGTGGTGCCTCGCGCAGCAGGGCCGCGACCGTAAGCACAGGGGTTTCGAGCATGAGGCCACCGCCGACGATCTCGGCCAGATAGACGCTACGGTCGCCGGTGTCCATCCCCCACTCGACGCGACAATCCATCCAGGAGGCGGCACCGGGATACAGCGGCTGGCCATCCGGCGTTTCCCGGATGGCCAGCCCCGCGAACTTGTCGGTCCGATGACCGGTCGCGAGTCCGAAGCGCCAGACCGCCTCCAGGTCGTCGGCCGGCAGCAGATGGAGCGCGAAGCGGCCAGACGATTCGATCAACCCCCAGGTATGGTGCTGCCTGGCGATGGCGATCAGCATCCGGGGCCGTTCGGCGACGATCGAGGCCCGGACGACGGAGGTGGCGATCAGGGAGCCCCGGCGCTCACCGGCGCGCGCCGTCACCAGCCACAGGGGCGGATCGTAGAGATGGAAAATCTCTTCGATGGCGTCGATGCTTGGGTAGGTCACGCTGGAATGGTCCTGCTTCGGGAGGGCGCGCGCGGTCGATCAGCTACCAGGACCGCGTCAGCCCACATGATGACATGAATGGATGACGAACAGCGGTTCGGTCTTCCAACCAGGGCGGCGGTTCGGTCAGGGTCCGGACGCGGGATCGATGTCCTCATAGGCCGGCGGCCGGAATCTCGGGGTGCAGATGGCGAGAAACACCAGATCCCGCTCGCCGTCGTTGCGGATACGCTGACCCAGGCCGGCCGGGATATGGACCAGATCGCCCGCTCCGACACGCCTGGGCGTCATCCCCTCGATCTCCACCGTGCCCAGACCGTCGAGAATCAGATAGCGCTCGACGATTCCGTCGAGCCGATGCCGCCGGGTCGTGACCCCCGGCCGCACCCTGGCGCGCGCGATGGACACCTCGGGATCCTCCGCGCGGTTCCAGGACTCCAGGATGAAACAGCCCTCCTCCATGAAATATTCATCCGCTTCGTCGGGCGAATGAACCAGCCCCCGGTCCAGGCTCACGCGAGTCCGACGCTCCGCCGATAGGCATCGGAACGGCGATCTCCGCCACGCGGCCTGGGCAGTGGACGGCGGTTCAGCAGACCCTCGACCTCCCGGCAGAACTCTGGGCCACCGAGCACCCAAGCCTTGTTGGTGGAGTCGCGGATCTCCTTGAGGAGCGAATCCGGTACCCGCGTCTCGGCCTCGGCGGCATAGTGTTCGCGGCGGGCCTTGGCGCTTCGGCCCAGTCGCTCGTACTCGCGATGCGGACTGATCAGTTTGTCGTCGCTGCCTTCCGCATTGGCCCCATGGCTCGACCAGCCATAGTCCGAGGGCTTGGCGACCAGTCCCGCGCGCACCGGGTTCGCCTCTATATAATGCGCGACGGCCAGCAGATAATGCCTGGGATCGACCAGCGTGGCCCGATAGCGACCCTCCCAGAGGGTACCCGTGCGGTCATAACGGTTGTTGAAATACTGGACATAATAGCGGCCGACATACTGCATCAGCTTGCCGATGCCATTCTCCAGGTGGGAGGTCAGCAGCAGGTGGAAGTGATTGGGCATCAGCACGTAGGCATGGACCTCGCACTGAAATTTCTCGGCGGCGACGCCCATCTTGTCCCAGATGAACCAGTAATCCTCTTCCTCGAACAGGATCTGCTGTCGGTTGTTGCCACGCTGGATGACGTGTTGGGGGTAGCCGGGCATAACGAAGCGGGGAAGACGTGCCATGAGTAGGGTCGGATCCGGTTGATTGACCTGCCCCAGAGTATAGACGCCCTTCCGACGCTTGCCGTGTCCGAATCGCGCGAGCGGTGTTGGATTTCACCCGCTCGCGTTCAACCCCAATGGAAACCACCCCGGTAGCGGAACCGCCATGCCTTCCTCCGACCAAGGGTTCCCCATCGAGGCCCTGCTCGACGATCTGCGCGCCGCGCTTCGAAAGGGTCATGCGGTTCTGTGCGCGCCCACCGGATCGGGCAAGTCGACCAGGGCGCCGCTGGCCCTGATCGACGAGGACTGGCTCGCCGGCCAGCGGATCCTGATGCTGGAGCCACGCCGCCCGGCCGCCCGGATGACCGCCGCGCGCATGGCGAGCCTGCTCGGCGAGCCGCTGGGCGAGCGCGTCGGCTATCAGGTCCGGTTCGAGCGTCGCGCCGGCCCACGCACCCGCGTCGAGGTCATCACCGAGGGCATTCTGACCCGCCGTCTCCAGGGCGATCCCGGACTGGAGGGCGTCGGACTGGTCATCTTCGATGAGTTCCACGAACGGAACCTGCCATCCGACTTGGGGCTGGCGCTGACCCTGGACGTCGCGCGCAACCTGCGCCCGGACCTGCGCCTGCTGGTCATGTCGGCGACCCTGGATGCCGAGCCGGTCGCCCGCCTGCTGGGCGACGCGCCGATCCTGCGCGGCGAGGGGCGGAGCTTCCCGGTCGAGATCCGCTATGCCGAGCGCGCCCCGGACACCGATCCGGTCCGCGCCCTGGTCGCGGCTGTCCGACGGGCGCTGGCCGAGCATGAGGGCGACATCCTGGCCTTCCTCCCCGGCGCGGGCGAGATCGGCCGCGCCCTGGAGCCACTGGCCGCGCTCGGTGACGCGGACCTGGAGATCCTGCCGCTGCACGGAAGTCTTTCGTCCATCGAGCAGGATCGCGCCCTGCTTCCGACCGACGGGCGTCGGCGCCGGGTCATCCTGGCGACCGACATCGCCGAGACCAGCGTCACCATCCAGGGTATTCGGGTGGTCGTGGACAGCGGGCTGACCCGCAAGCCCCGCTTCGATCCCGGATCCGGCCTGACCCGATTGGTCATGGAGACCATCCCGCGCGCCTCCGCCGAGCAGCGCGCGGGCCGCGCCGGCCGTCTCGGTCCGGGGGTCTGTTACCGTCTCTGGACGCGCGCCCAGGAACAGGGACGGCCCGAGCATCGCACCCCCGAGATCCTGGCGACCGACCTGGCGCCGCTGGCCCTGGAGCTGGCACTCTGGGGGATCAAGGATCCCAGCGAACCAAGCTGGCTGGATCCGCCCCCCGGCCCCGCCTGGAGTCAGGCCATCGACCTGCTGCGGGCGCTCGGGGCGCTGGACGGGCACGACTCCATCAGCCGTCTGGGGCGCGCCATGGTCGAGCTGCCCCTGCATCCCCGGCTCGCGGTCATGCTCCTGGCCGCCGCGCCCGCCGAGCGGCGCACCGCCGCCGACCTCTGCGCCCTGATCTCGGAGCGCGATCCCTTCATCGTCGGGGCCGACCGGAGCCGCCCGGCGGATCTGGGTTCGCGCCTCCAGGCCCTGCGCGAGGCGCGCGAGCCAGGCCCGCCCCCAGGGTTCGACCGGAGACAGCTCGCGACCGTCGAGCGGGTCGCGCGACAACTGACGCGGCTGGTCGAGGGCTTGGGCGAGCCGACCAATAGGGCCTCCCCATCCCCGAGGATCGGGGAGCGGACGCCGGGCGCGCTGCTCGCCCTAGCCTACCCGGACCGCGTGGCGCGACGACGCGAGGGCGCGGACGATCGCTATCTTTTGGCCTCCGGCACGGGCGCGAGGCTGCCGTGCGACGACGCGCTCGCCATCCATCCCTATCTGATCGTGGCCAAGATGGATGCGCTCGGACGGGATGGCCTCGTCCAACTCGCCTTACCGATCGAGGAGGGCGAACTGCGCCAGGTCTTCGAGGATCGGCTCATCTCCGCTCGCGAGGTCACCTGGGACGCGGAGCGCGAGGCCGTCGCCTGCCGCGAGGTCACCCGGCTCGGCGCCCTCACCCTGGCGACGCGAGCGGTCGCGCTCGCGCCATCGGACCAGGCCGGCGAGCGGCTGCTGGAGCGGATTCGCGAAGGCTTCGACGCGGCGCTCGTCTGGTCGAGCGAGGCGCGTCAGTTTCAGGCGCGCGTGGAACTGGCGCGCCGGCATGACACCGAGGGCGACTGGCCGGACCTTTCGGACGCCTGGCTGCGAGAGCGGCTCGGGGACTGGCTCGCCCCCTGGATCGCGGACAAGACCCGTCTGGCCGATGTCCAACGGCTCGATCTATCGACCATCCTCCTGGATCGCCTGACCTGGGAGCAGCACCAGCGGCTCGACCGCCAAGCGCCCCGGACCTTCGTCACGCCGGCGGGCAACAACCGGCCGATCGACTATGCGAGCGGCGAGATCCCGATCCTGGCCGCGCCGCTCCAGGAGCTGTTCGGACTCGCGGAGACGCCGCGTCTGTGTGGAGGTCGCGTGGCGGTCCTGCTGCATCTCCTTTCGCCGGCCCGCCGACCGGTGCAGGTCACCCAGGATCTCGCCGGCTTCTGGAAGCGCGGTTACGCCGAGGTTCGCAAGGAACTGCGGGGGCGCTACCCCAAGCATCATTGGCCGGAGGATCCCACCGAGGCCCAAGCGATCGTCGGCGGCATCCGCCGGCGCGCCGCCGATCCATCCGCCACCCGGCGATGAGCCATGATCGTCAAGGGCGAGCGCCCTTGCCCATGACTATAATCACCAGTCCAAAACCCACGCGAGAGACCTCGGCGCCTTCCGAGGATCCGCGACCAACCACGAGGTTAAGCGATCGATGAACAAACCAATGATCCTGGCACTCTTACTGGCCACCGCCGGCTCGGCCCTGGCGGTCGAGCATGGCGCGCACTGGGGCTACGTCGGCGCGGAGGCTCCGGATCATTGGGGCGAACTCGACCCGAGCTTCAGTCTCTGCAAGAACGGCAAGCACCAGTCACCCGTGGATCTGACCGGCTTCGTCGACTCCCAACTGCCTCCGATCGGCTTTCATTACCGACCGGGCGGCCGCGACGAGGTCAACAACGGACACACGATTCAGATCGACTACGAGGCCGGCAGCACCATCACGCTCGACGGCCGTGACTACGAGTTGAAGCAATTCCATTTCCATACCCCGAGCGAGAATCACATCTCGGGCAAGGAATTCCCGATGGAGGCCCATCTCGTTCACGCCGACCAGGACGGTCATCTGGCCGTGATCGCGGTCATGATCGAGGCAGGCACCGAGAATGGCCTGTTGGCCAATCCCTGGTCGGTCATTCCGGAACAGGCCGATACCGGCGTCCACCTCCCCATCAAGGTATCGGCCGAGGAGCTCTTGCCCAAGGACCGCGATTACTACCGATTCGATGGATCCTTGACCACCCCACCCTGCTCCGAGGGCGTCGCCTGGCTGGTGATGAAGCATCCGGTAACGGCCTCCCATGAGCAGATCAACCGCTTCGCGCGCGTCATGGGTCATCCGAACAACCGCCCGATCCAGAATCTCAACGCACGCGTCATCGTCGAGTGAGCGACGGCCCCCCGAATCGCGACGCGATCACCGGCCTCATCCTCGCGGGCGGCCAGGCACGTCGCATGGGGGGCGAGGACAAGGGGCTGCGACCCTTCGCGGGCCGCCCCCTGGTGGAGTGGTGCATCGAGGCGCTGGCGCCCCAGGTCGGCACCCTGCTGATCAGCGCCAACCGGAACATCGAGCGCTACGCCGCTTATGGCTATCCGGTCATCGCGGATTCGATGGCGGGCTTCCAGGGACCGCTGGCCGGCCTGCTCGCCGGCCTGCGGGCGGCTCGAACCCCATGGATCCTGACCCTACCCTGCGACGCCCCCCGGCCGCCATTGGATCTGGCCCAACGGCTCGTCCAGGCGCTGGTCGAGCGGAACGCGGATCTGGCCGTGGCCACGGATGGCGAGCGCCGGCAATCGCTCCACGCGCTTCTGCCTGTGTCATTCGCCGATGACCTGGAGCGTTTTCTTGCTTCCGGCGAACGCAAGGTCGAGCACTGGCAGACCCGGCATCGAATCGCCCTGGCCGATTTCAGGGATTGCCCCGAGCGCTTCGGCAACATCAATTCGCCCGACGAGGCGCGCCGGCTCGAGCACGTCTGGCCGGCCAATACCGACCCCGAATCACCGCCCTCCGCGCCGCGAATAACTTGACATAAGATTTTCAGGCACACCTCTTGACAAGCCGGGTATCGAACCTTAGTTTACATAACACAAGCGCTCGACCGAGGCTTGTTTCCCACGCGGTTCATTGTGAACGCGCCTTTCCATATTGCTCATAGAGAGAATATGTTCATGACCAGCATCGATTTTTCACCGCTCTTCCGCTCCATGATCGGTTTCGACCGGATGACCTCGGCGCTCGAGAACGCCTATCGGTCCGAGGCGGGCGGTTATCCTCCCTACAACATCGAGGCCAGCGGCGAGAACGACTATCGCATCACCATGGCGGTGGCCGGCTTCTCCGAGCAGGATCTGGGGCTGGAGGTCAAGGAGAATATCCTCACGGTGTCAGGCGGACGTCCCGACGACGAGGAGCAAGGCCGTCGGTTCCTCTATCGAGGCATCGCCAATCGCAGTTTCGAGCGTAAGTTCCAGCTTGCGGATTACGTGCGCGTCCTGGATGCCAGGCTGGAGAATGGCCTCTTGCATGTCGATCTGCGCCGCGAGATTCCCGAGGCCATGAAGCCCCGCAAAATCGAGATTCGCGGCGAGCCCAAGGTCGCCGACGCGCGCGCGGTCGCGGCCTGATCGACAACGGAACCGACCTCCGGTTCGAGACGACAAGCCGGGCTCCCGCCCGGCTTTTTGTTGGCCGTCGCCGCCCCAGGCTCGGCTCGCGCCGGGTCGACGGGGAAATGTCTCGCCAGGCGCATTGATTTCATGGATGAGGTGGTCCAGCCTTCTAGGGACGGGGGACCATATTCAGGAGAAGAGCCATGCCATCGCCATCGAAACTTGGACCAGTGCTTGTTCTGCTGCTTGCCTGCGCGGTTTCGGGCGCGGCCTTCGGGCTGGACGCCGCCGCCGGATGGCAACGGATCCTGGTCGAGCCCGCCTCGGAGAACGACCCGGAAGGCACGCCTCGACCCGGCTGCTCGGGCGGCCCCCTGGTCAGCACTACCGCCGAGGGGACGACAGTGGCGCCCGCCCCGACGGATTTCTCCTTCTTTCTGCGCCCCGGCGATCCGAAACGTCTCCTGATCGTCTGGGATGGCGGCGGAGCCTGCTGGGATTCGATCACCTGCATCGACTCGGCCATGACCGGATCGCCGGTCTACGATCTCGGCATCGACGAGACCCCCGAGAGCCTCTCCACGCTTGGCGGAATCGCCGACACCCAGGACGCCCGCAATCCGGTACGCGAGTTCACTCTGGTCTTCATTCCCTACTGCACGGGAGACCTGTACTTCGGCTCCAGGGACGTGCTCTATGACGCCCCTGGCGGCGGCCAGTGGCTCATCCACCATCGCGGACAGGATAATGTCCTGGCGGTACTCGACATCCTCAAGGACTACTACGCCGACACGCTGGGAAGTCAGCCCGAGGAGATCGTGCTGACCGGCGCGAGCGCGGGAGGCTACGGCGTTCTCTACAGTTTTCCCGCCGTGACCCAAGCCTTTCCCTTGGCCAGGAAAGTCAGCGTCCTGGGGGATTCCGCGAATGGCGTGATCAACTGGGATCTCTACCTCCGGGCCTTGACCCCCGAGGGCGTCTGGGGCGCCTGGACGCATCTCCCGCCCGAATTGGAGGAAACCTTCGCCTCCGGACCCGACACCCTGGTCATGGGGATGTATCAAGCCCTGGGCTGGCGCTACCCAGCCGTCCATTTCGGGCAGTACAGCCGCGCGCTGGATGGCGTGCAGATTCTCTTCTACAACCTCGCCAAGCATTTGAACGCCCCCGAGCACTGGCTCGATCCGGCCGCGCTCTTCATCTCCGGGCTGGAATGGTCGACCCAGACGCGCTCGACCCTGTCGATGACCGCCCTCACCACCTGGAATTACCGCTTCTATCTTGGCGAGGGCACGGGTCACACGATCATCGGCGATCAGAGCTTTTACGAGGAACGGTCGGCCGGGGACGTCCAGTTTTCCGACTGGTTCGCCGACATGATCGAAAAACGCTGGCCCTTCCGGGGCCAATGGCAAAATTCGAGCTGCGCGCCCGATTGTCTCCCGGCGCTCTGATCCCGAGGCATTGGCCTGGGAGGGCGCGGCCGATCAGGCGCGGGACATGACCGAGAAACCCATGGCCCGCGCGCTCCCGACGGGATTGAAGTCTTGATCCCGCCTCGGTAGCTTCTCGATTTCATCCCGTCACATCCTCAACGACCCATGCACACAGAGAACCGTCCCAGCCGTTTCATCCTGCTTGCCGCGCTCCTGATCCCGCTGACCGATGCCGGGGCCGGATGGCCCCCAGCGGTCGAGGGCCAGCCATTGCCGACGCTCGCGCCCATGCTGGAACAGGTGGTTCCGGCGGTCGTGAACATCTCGACCGTCACCCGAATCGAGGCGGCGGATCATCCCCTGCTCCGGGATCCCTTCTTCCGACACTTCTTCGAAATCCCGCGCGAACACCAGCAACGCGAGAACAACAGCCTCGGCTCGGGGATCATCGTGGACGCCAAGCGCGGACTCGTCCTCTCCAATCATCACGTCATCGCCAAGGCGGACGCGATCAAGGTCACGGTGCACGACGGCCGAACCCTGGACGCGACCCTGATCGGCAGCGATCCGGAGACCGATGTCGCGGTCCTGCGCATCCCCGCCAAGGACTTGACCGCCCTGCCCTTCGCGGATTCCGACCGGCTCCAGGTCGGGGATTTCGTGGTCGCCATCGGCAATCCCTTCGGCCTGCGACAGACCGTGACTTCGGGCATCGTCAGCGGTCTGGGACGCACCGGGCTGGGCATCGAGGGCTACGAGAACTTCATCCAGACCGACGCCTCCATCAATCCCGGCAACTCGGGCGGCCCACTGGTCAATCTGCGCGGCGAGCTGGTGGGGATGAATACCGCGATCCTCGCGCCCGGCGGCGGCAACATCGGCATCGGTTTCGCCATTCCAGCCAACATGGCGCGCGCCATCATGGACCAGATCGCCGAATTCGGCGCCGTGCGGCGCGGACTCTTCGGCGTCGGGGTGCAGGATCTGACGGACGAACTCGCCGGCGCGCTGGGCATTCGCAACCGCGAGGGCGCCCTGGTCACGACCGTGGACAAGGGCTCCGCCGCCGCCGACGCGGGCCTGCACGAAGGCGATGTCATCTTGACGCTCAACGGCAAACCCGTGCGAAGCTCTTCGGATCTGCGCAATCAGTTCGGGGTACTGCGGGTCGGCGAGCCGGTGGAGCTGGATGTCGTGCGCAACGGCAAGCCGCGTCGGCTGAACGGCAAGATCGCCGATCCCTACCGTGACTTCGTATCGGGGGAGCGTGTCTCCCCCAGCCTGGCGGGCGCCGTGCTCGGCGAACTGGACACTCAGGGCGGCGTTCCGGCGATCCCGGTCGGAACGGTCGATCCCGACAGCCCCGCCTGGCTGGCCGGGTTGCGCGAGGGCGATCGCATCGTCCAGGTCAACGGCCAACGGATCGGTAGCCTGCGCGACATCGCCACCGTGCTCCGGAGTTCCAAGGGACTCTTCAGTCTGCGCATCCAGCGTGGTGACGATCTCGTCCTGCTCGCCCGACGTTAAGGCGCACGGGCGGGTTGTCGCCGGTTCAGGCTGGATTCAGGAAGGCTTGGATAGGATGACCTCGACGACGGGAGAAAGGGCTCCCGTCGCGCCACCCGAGGAGATCATCCGATGAAGAGCCTTCGACTCATGACCTGGCTGTCCGCCGCCGTCGTGGCTGGCGCCTTGATGACCCCAGCCCTGGCCTCCGCCCATGGTCCGCGCGATCACTGGCGCCACGATTATCAGAGCGAGCGCTGGAACTCACCCCCGCCGCGGCATTCGAAATGGTCCCATCGGCATAGGGACCATCGGGGACTGGCCCGGATCCATGTCGATACGCCAAGACAGGCGAGACGCCATGGGCACCCCGACCGGGCGTTTCGCGAGTACCTGGGCCATGGACTGACCATCATCTATCGATGACCCTGGAAGCGAGGTCAGGCCCCGCCAGCCAAACGGGACGAACGGCGGGGTCACCCAACCCGCCGCCGGCCTCGACTGTGCTAGATTCGCGCGGGAGCCCAATCCAGTCAGGGAGCCGATTCGAGATGCCACTGTCCAAACTTGCGCTGGCGACCTGTATCGCCCTGGCGCTCTCTCTCGTCCAGCCAGCCTCCGCCAATCAGATTTCGCCGGCCCAGGCAGGCGAGATCGCGCAGCGCCAGACCGGCGGCCGCGTGCTGGCCGTCAAGCCCGCCGATGGCGGCTACCAGGTCAAGGTGCTGACGCCCGACGGATCGGTTCGCTACGTCTTCGTGCCGGGCCGCTGACCGAGACCGCCAGCGCCATGCACATCCTCATCATCGAAGACGAGTTGGAGCTGCGCCGACAGCTCGTCGGCCGTCTCGCCCAGGATGGATGGATCGCCGAGGGCACCGGCGATGGTCCGGAAGGGCTCTATCTGGCCTCGGAATTCAGCTTCGACGCGGCCGTCATCGATCTCGGACTTCCGGGGATGCCGGGACTGGAGATCATCCGCCGCCTCCGCGCCCAACAGAGCCAGCTCCCGATTATCATCCTGACCGCCCGCGACCGCTGGCAGGACAAGGTGGAGGGACTGGAGGCCGGGGCCGATGACTATCTGGTCAAGCCCTTCCACAGCGAGGAGTTGCTGGCGCGTCTGCGCGCCCTGGTCCGGCGCGCCGCCGGGACCGCCTCGCGCGAGCTGCGGCTGGGACCGCTCAGGCTGGATCTCACCGCCGAGAAGGTCTGGATCGAGGACCGTCCGGTCGAACTGACCGCCTACGAATACCGCTTGCTGGAACAACTGGCCGGCGGCCAGGGCAAGGTGCTCTCGAAACAGGCCCTGGCCGATCGGCTCTATCCGCACGACGAGGATCGCGAGAGCAATGTCATCGAGGTGCTGGTCGGGCGGCTACGCCGCAAGCTGGACCCCGACGGATCCCTCGGACCGATCGAGACCCTGCGCGGACGCGGCTATCGTCTCACCCTGACGCGCGACGCCAGCGAGGACGGCGGCGGATGATGTCGCTGCGCGCGCGCGTGCTGCTCTCGGCCGCCGCCGTGCTCGCCCTCTTCGTCCTGCTGACCAGCCTGGCACTCGAACGCGCGGTGCGCGACGCCGTCTTCTCCGCGCGCGAGGAGCGGCTGCAAGCCCAGATCTTCCTGCTCATGGCCGCGGGCGAGGAAGGCGAGGAAGGTCTGGTCTTCCCCAACGCGCTCGCCGAATCGCGCCTGACGCTGCCCGACTCCGGTCTCTACGCCCAGGTGCTGGACGCGCTGGGCGACCCCATCTGGACCTCCCCGTCCGCCATCGGCGCGGAGGTTCCAAAGCCCCAGCCACTCGCGCCCGGACAACGCCGGTTCGAACGACGGCCCGGAGGCGACCGTCGGGACTATCTCCTGCTCGCCTTCGGCGTCACCTGGGCGACCGGACCCGTGCCGAGGGATTACACCTTCATCGCCGCCGAGGACGCCTCGTCCTTCGAGTCGGAGGTGGCCCAGTTTCGCGCCAGCCTCGCCGGCTGGCTCGGCGCCATGGCCGCACTGATGCTCGTCAGCCTGGTGCTCATCCTGCGCTGGGGACTCAAGCCACTACGGCGGGTCGCCGGCGAAGTCGCCTGCATCGAGGCCGGCGGTCAGACCCAGATCCAGGGGCGCTATCCACGGGAGATCCAGGCCCTGACCGGTAATCTGAACGCCCTGCTCGCCCACGAGCGGGCGCGTCAGCGACGCCTGGACAACACGCTCGGCGATCTGGCCCACAGTCTCAAGACCCCGCTGGCGGTGATGCGCGGGGCGTTGGAAGAGTCGCGCGTCCCGCCGGCCAACGCCGAGCTGATCCAGGAGCAACTGACGCGCATGGGGCACATCGTCGAATATCAGTTGCAGCGCGCGCGGGCGGGGAATCAAAAGGCCGCGATCCTGGCCCCGCCGGTTCCGGTCAGACGCGCGGCGGAACGCCTGATCGCCTCATTGACCAAGGTTTACCGCGACAAGCCGGTGACCCTGTCCCTTGAGATCGATCCCGCGATCCTCTTTCGCGGCGTCGAGGGCGACTTGCTGGAGATGCTGGGGAATCTGCTCGAAAACGCCTTCAAGTGGTGCCGCCAGCGGATCCGGCTCTCCGCCGAAACCGCACGGGGCACACTGACGCTCCTGATCGAGGACGACGGCCCCGGCATCCCGCCCGACCAGGCGGCCCGCCTGCTTGAGCGCGGCGCCAGGGCGGACGAGGCGACCCCCGGACACGGCATCGGCTTGGCCGTGGTCCGCGAGATCGGCGAGGCTTACGGAGGCGAGCTGCGGGTCGAATCCAGTCAACTGGGCGGAGCCGGCTTTCGGCTGCGGTTGCCGGGGTAGCCCGAGGCTCGGGGCAACGCCGCGAGTCGTTCAGACCCGCACCACCTGGATGCACCGCCCCTGGGGGCTGAGCGCCTCGGCGCGGGCCAGCCGCTCGCCGATCGGCGGCTGTCCGGTACGCCGGTCGAAGACGATCAGCCAGCCGCCGTCCAGATCCAGTCCGGCCAGATAGCCATCGAGTTGCACCAGCCCCTCGGCCAGCGGATCGGGCGCGCCGTCGCGCCACACCTTCAGCTCGACCCCGAGCGTGACCGCGCGATAGCGCAGACAGAGATCCATGCGCCCGCGACCGATGGCGTATTCGCGCTCCAGCGTCCCCTCGCCGTTGACCACCCGCTGTAGAAAAGCCATCAGCACCAGATGCGGGGCGATCTCGTGATAGGGCGCGCTGCCGAGCAGCGGCTCACCGTGCTGACGCCAGAAGGCCAGGAAGGATTCCAGCAATCGCTCGGTATTCAGACCGCCGTCGGGATCCAGCCAGTTCGGACTGATGTGGGGCAACGAGTCTTGCGGACCCCCGGCCAGGGCGCGCGGCAGCACCTCGCGATAGATGGGATTGGCGATCACCAGACCGCCCGCCCCGTCGCGGCGCAACAGGCCCAGATCCACCAGATACTGGCGGTCGTCCTCCGCCGCTTCCCGTGGGATGGTGCCGGCGAGCATCGGCTCGATCACCCGGCGCACCCGCGGCTCGCGCAGCTTGTCGGCCAGTTGGTCCAAATGGGTGACGCGACGCAGGATCAGGTTCTCCTTGGCCTGCTCGATCAAGGCGACCTCGATGGGACGGGCGCGGTCGCAACCTTCCGGCATCTCGAAACAGGTCTCGTAGGCCAGGGCATTGACCAGCCAGGGTTGGCCCTGGGTCAACTCCCAGACGCGCGCCAGCGCCTCGGGAGTGAAGACCTGTCCGGTATCCGCCGTATGTTCCTGGAGCAAGGCCGCCACTTCCCCGGCGGTGAAATCCCCCAGCCGCAAGGACTTGGCCTTGATGTTGAAGGCGCTGCCGCCGGTGATGACCTCGGACTCGGAGCTGGCATGGATGCGGTAGTCGCGCAGATCGCGCACCCCGCAGAGGATCACCGTCTGAGGGAACGACTCGGGCCGCTGCGCGTAGCCGGCGCGGATCTGGCGCAACAGCGCGATCAGGGTGTCTCCGACCAAGGCGTCGACCTCGTCGAGCAGCAGCACCGCCGGCCGGGGATCGGCGGCGGCCCAAACGCCGAGCAGGTGCGTCAGGCGATCATCGGCCGGAACTCCGACGCCGGTGCCGCGACACCAGACGTCGATGCCGGGATCCTGGAGATAGAGCGTCGCGGAACGCCCCAGCACGCTGCAGATCGTCGCCACCCCGCGCGCGACATCCTGACGCGCCGTCTGCGCCCCCTCGATGTTGGCGTAAAGCGCCCGGTAACGCCCGTCCCGATTCAGATGCTCCATCAGCGCCAGCAGACAGGTGGTCTTGCCGGTCTGGCGCGGGGCGTGGAGCAGGAAATATTTCTTCCGGTCGATCAGGGTCAGGATCTCGGCCAGATCCCAGCGTTCAAGGGGTGGCAGGGAATAATGATCCTCGGCCTTGACAGGCCCCTCGGTGGTGAAAAAACGCATCTGTGACTCTCCGCGCGAATGGTCCGGGCTTTCGCCATGTCGGCCACGCCGATGGGCGCGCCCGCTCCCTGACCGTTGGAACCAGCGTTGCCCGCTCAGACCCGCACCACCTGGATGCGCCGTCCCTGGGGGCTGAGCGCCTCGGCGCGCGCCAGCCGCTCGCCGATCGGCGGCTGTCCGGTACGCCGGTCGAAGACGATCAGCCAGCCGCTGTCCAGATCCAGGCCGGCCAGATAGCCATCGAGTTGCACCAGCCCCTCGGCGAGCGGATCGGGCGCGCCGTCGCGCCACACCTTCAGCTCGATCCCGAGCGTGACCGCGCGATAACGCAGACAGAGATCCATGCGTCCGCGACCGATGGCATATTCGCGCTCCAGCGTCCCCTCGCCGTTGACCACCCGTTGCAGAAAGGCCATCAGCACCAGGTGAGGGGCGATCTCGTGATAGGGCGCGCTTCCGAGCAGCGGCTCGCCGTGTTGGCGCCAGAAGGCGAGGAAGGATTCCAGCAGACGCTCGGGATTCAGACCGCCATCGGAATTCAGCCAGCTTGGACTGATGTGGGGCAAGGACGCCTGCGGCGTGAAGGCCAGGGCGCGCGGCAGCACCTCGCGGTAGATCGGATTGGCGATCGTCAGGCCCTGACCCTGCGCCATCCGGCACAGGCCCAGGTCGAGCAGATACTGGATGTCGTCCTCGGGCACCTCGCCCAGGAGGGCACCGGCGAGCATCGGCTCGATCACCCGGCGCACCCGCGGCTCGCGCAGCTTGTCGGCCAGTTGGTCCAGATGGGTGACGCGACGCAGGATCAGATTTTCCTTGGCCCGATCGATCAAGGCGACCTCGATGGGATGGGCGCGGTCGCGACCCTCCCGAATCTCGAAGCAGGTCTCGTAGGCCAGGGCGTTGACAAGCCAGGGCTGGCCCAGGGTCAACTCCCAGACGCGCGCCAGCGCCTCCGGGGTGAAGATCTGCCCGGTCTCGGCCGTATGTTCCTGGAGCAAGGCCGCCACTTCCGCGGCGGTGAAATCTCCCAGCCGCAAGGACTTGGCCTTGATGTTGAAGGCGCTGCCGCCGGTGATGACCTCGGACTCGGAGCTGGCATGGATGCGGTAGTCGCGCAAATCGCGCACCCCGCAGAGGATCACCGTCTGGGGGAACGACTCGGGCCGTTGAGCGTAGCCGGCGCGGATCTGGCGCAACAGGGCGATCAGGGTGTCCCCGACCAGGGCATCGACCTCGTCGAGCAGCAGGATCACCGGCCGCGGCGACGCTTCGCACCAGTGGGTCAGGTATTGTTCCAGCGCGACCGTCGCGGCCTGCTCCGACAGCACCTGGCGCGCCAGGGCTTCGGCGTGCGGATCCTTAAGCCAGAGCCGTGCGCTGTTGGCCAGGGTCTGCACGATACCGGTCATCGCCAGCGGAACGTTCTCGCGTGCCGCCTGAGCGGTTTCCAGATTGGCGTAGAGCGCCCGATAGCGCCCGTCCCGATTCAGATGCTTCATCAGCGCCAGCAGACAGGTGGTCTTGCCGGTCTGGCGCGGGGCGTGGAGCAGGAAATATTTCTTCCGCTCGATCAGGGTCAGGATCTCCGCCAGATCCCAGCGTTGCAGGGGTGGCAGGAAGTAATGATCCTCGGCCCTGACGGGTCCCTCGGTGGTGAAAAAACGCATCGGTACCTCCGCGCTCGGATGGTCTGGGAAGCTCGCCACGGTAGCGGATCCGGGCAGCGGCTGCATCCCATCCGTCCGCGGCGCCGATGGGCGCGGACAATCAGTCGGTTGGTTGCACAGGGGCTGGATTAGTCGAAACCGTTCGGATTCCCGGACTGCCAGCGCCAGGCGTCGCTCACCATGGCCTCGATCCCATGTTCGGCCCGCCAACCCAGTTCCTCGAACGCCAGGGTCGGATCGGCATAGCAGGTGGCGATGTCGCCGGCCCGCCGCTCGACCAGTTCGTAGGGGATGGACCGACCGCAGGCCCGCTCGAAGGCGGCGACCATTTCCAGCACGCTGTAGCCCCGCCCGGTCCCCAGATTGTAGACGACCACGCCCGGATCCCCCTGGAGCTTGCGCAGGGCCGCCAGATGGCCGCGCGCCAGATCCACCACATGGATGTAGTCGCGCACCCCTGTTCCGTCCGGGGTCGGATAGTCGCTGCCGAAGACCCGCAGGCGCTGGAGCTTGCCCACCGCCACCTGGGCGATATAGGGCATCAGATTGTTCGGGATGCCGTTGGGATCCTCGCCGATACGCCCGCTCGGATGGGCGCCGACCGGATTGAAGTAACGCAGCAGCGCGACGTTCCAGCGCGGGTCCGAGACCTGGAGATCGCGCAGAATCTCCTCAATGAAGAGTTTGGAGCGTCCATAGGGATTGGTCGCGGAGAGCGGAAAATCCTCCCGGATCGGGACCGAGGCCGGATCGCCATAGACGGTCGCCGAGGAGCTGAAGACGATGTTCCTGACGCCCGCCGCAGCCATCGCCTGACAGAGCGTGAGGGTGCCCTGGATGTTGTTGTCGTAATAGGCCAGGGGCTGCTCGACCGATTCACCCACGGCCTTGAGCCCGGCAAAGTGGACCACGGCATCGAAGGCGCCCTCGCGAAAGATCTCGTCCAGGGTCTGACGATCGCGCAGGTCGGCCTGAATGAACCCCAGACTCTTGCCGGTGATTTCGCGGACCCGCCGCAGCGACTCATCCTTACTGTTGCACAGGTTGTCGACCACCACCACCCGCAGGCCCGCCTGAAGCAGTTCCACGCAGGCATGACTCCCAATATATCCAGCGCCACCCGTCACAAGTACCCGCATCGCACGTCCACTCCTGATGTTCGAGACCTGGACTCAGTGTATCCGATTCAACCGGCCTCCGGCGTCAATGCCCGGCGCCCGCCCTCGATACGCAGGCGTTGGCGCAAGCGTCGCGACGAATCGGCGTCGAGCGCATCGGAACAGAGCGGGAGCGCGCATCGGCGCCGCCGGCCGAGACGGAAATTGAGCACGATCAGCGGAAGACCGACGAAGGTCGCGGGCGAGAGCTCGGCCTCGCGTTCCTTGCCGGAGACGAAGGTCAGGAGCCAGGATCCATCCGAGCGCCAGGTCGCCGAGCGGATCGACCAGGGCGCGCGTCTCAGCACCTTGACCAGGAACACCTCGATCGCGCTGACGGAGATCGCGAGCATCAGCGGAATCACGAAGAGGCCGATCGGCAACGCGGTCGCGACCGCGAACGCCAGGCCATGGGTCCAGGCGGCATGGATGGCGAGCCGCCTGGAGAGTCGCGGATGGATGACGAGCGGCGGGGTGGCCCGATGGTCGCCCATCGGTCAGGCACCGCGCGGACGCTCGCGGACGACCTCCAGGATCCGCGCCACCAGGGCGCGCATCCCCGGATCCGGCGGCTCGGCGCGCGCCATGAACCAATCGCTCAGGCGCTGATCCTGCTCGCCCAGCAAGGCGACGAACCCGATCCGCTCTGCCGTCGTGAGATCGGCGTAACCGAGATCGAGAAAGCGGTCGAGCAGATGGTCCAGTTCCAGCATCCCGCGCCGGCATTGCCAGCGCAGCCGCCGGATCTCCTGCTCATCGTCCGCTACGAGCGGGTCCATCCTAAAGCCCCTTGTCGAGCATCAGTTCCTTGATATGGCCGATGGCGCGCGTGGGATTCAGCCCCTTGGGACAGACCTCGACGCAGTTCATGATGCTGTGACAGCGGAACAGCTTGTACGGCCCTTCCAGGGCATCGAGACGCTCCTCGGTCGCCTGATCGCGGCTGTCGGCCAGGAAGCGCCAGGATTGCAGCAGCGCGGCCGGTCCGTGGAACTTGTCCGGGTTCCACCAGAAAGACGGGCAGGCGGTGGAACAGCAGCCGCACAGGATGCACTCGTAGAGTCCATCCAGCTTGTCGCGATCGGCCGGGGATTGCGGGATCTCCTGCTCGGGCAGCGGATCCTTGCGCACCAGATAGGGCTTGACCGCGCGGTATTGCTCGTAGAACTGGGTCATGTCGACGACCAGATCGCGGATGACCGGACGGCCCGGCAGCGGACGTACCTGGATCGGCGTCTTCAGCTCGCTGATCGGGGTGATGCAGGCGAGCACGTTCGTCCCGTTGGCGTTGACACCGTCGGATCCGCAGACACCCTCGCCGCAGGAGTGACGGAAGCTGAAGGACTCGTCCTGCTTCTTCACCTCCAGCAGGGCATCGCGCAGCATCATGCCCTGGAAGGTCTTGACCTCGTAGTCCTGCATCCGGGGCTTGGTGTCGGTGTCCGGATTGAAGCGGTAGACGCTGATTCTCATTAGTAGACTCGCTCCTTCGGCGGGAAGGATTCGACCGTCAGGGGCTTGGTGCGCACCGGCTTGTAGTCCATGCGATCGCCGTCCTGGTAGTAGAGACTGTGCTTGAGCCAGGACTGATCGTCGCGCTCGGGATGGTCGGGACGCGAATGCGCGCCTCGGCTCTCCTGACGATGCAGCGCGGAGACCGCGATGGAGAAGCCGACATCGACCATGTTCTCCAGTTCCAGCGCCTCGATGCGCGCGGTGTTGAAGACCTTGGAATGATCGGTCAGGCGCGCCTCGGGCAGCCGGGCGCGGATCTCGCGCAGCTTCTCGACGCCCTCGGACATGATCGCCTCGGTGCGGAAGACGCCGGCGTGATCCTCCATGCACTTGCGGAATTCGGCGCGCAGTTCCTGGACCGGGATACCCTGGCCCTTCTGGTCCCAACGGCTGAGTCGCGCCATCGCCCAGTCCAGGCTCGCCGAGTCGGCGGTCCGCTGGTAGGGGTTCTCGCGCACGAAGTCGATGATGTCCTTCCCCGCTAGACGTCCGAATACCAGGATATCCAGCAGCGAATTGCCGCCCAGCCGGTTGGCCCCGTGGACCGAGGCGCAGGCGCATTCGCCGGCGGCGTAGAGCCCGGCCACGACCTCCTCGGAGCCATGACCGGCCGGCATGGCGACACGGCCGAAGCGGTCGGTCGGGATGCCGCCCATGGCGTAATGCGCGGTCGGGAAGACCGGGATCGGTTCGATGACCGGATCGCAGCCGGCGAAGATCTTGCTCGACTCGCGGATACCCGGAAGCCGCTTGGAGATCACCGCCTCGCCCAGATGATCGAGCTTGAGCATGACGTAATCGCCATGCTCGCCGCAGCCGCGACCCTCCTTGACCTCGGTGACGATGGCGCGCGAGACCACGTCGCGACTGGCCAGATCCTTGGCGCGCGGGGCGTAGCGCTCCATGAAGCGCTCGCCGTCCTTGTTGATCAGATAACCGCCCTCCCCGCGCGTGCCCTCGGTGATCAGCATCCCCTTGCCGGCGATGCCGGTCGGATGGAACTGGAAGAACTCCATGTCCATCAGCGGGATGCCGGCGCGCAGCGCCATCGCCGTGCCGTCGCCGGTGTTGATGTGGGCGTTGGATGTGGTGCGGAAGACCTGACCGCAGCCGCCGGTGGCGAGCAGGGTCGCCTTGGACTCGATCAGCAGCGGCTCCCCGGTCTCGATCTCCAGCACCAGCGCGCCGCAGATGACACCCTCGGCATCGCGCACCAGATCGATGGCGAAGAACTCATCGAAGAAATGGGTGCGGGCGCGGATGTTCTGCTGATAGAGGGTATGCAGGATGGCGTGGCCGGTGCGATCCGCCGCCGCGCAGGTGCGTGCCGCCTGATCGCCGCCGAAATTCTGGCTCTGACCGCCGAAGGGGCGCTGATAGATCTTGCCGTTGTCCAGACGCGAGAAGGGCACGCCGGCGTGCTCCAGCTCATAGACCGTCGGGATGGCCTCGCGGCACATGAACTCGATGGCGTCCTGGTCGCCCAGATAGTCGGACCCCTTGACGGTGTCGAACATATGCCAGTGCCAGGAGTCCGGCATCATGTTGGCGAGCGCCGCGTTCACCCCGCCCTGCGCCGCCACCGTGTGGGAGCGGGTCGGAAAGACCTTGGAGACCACGGCCACGCGCAGCTCCGCGCTGGCCAGTTGCAGGGCGGCATTCAGGCCCGCGCCGCCCGCGCCGATGATGAGCGCGTCGAAATGGCGTGTTGGAAGACTCATGCGGGCGTTAGCCTCCGAGACCAGCGGTGATGATCGCCTTGAGAGCCCAAAGCCCCGAGGCGATGAAGACGAAGCCGAACAGCAGCATAAGACCGATGCGCGCGCCGAGCGCATGCACATAGTCGATCAGCACGTCGCGGATGCCGACCCAGGCGTGCGCCAGCAGGACCGGCACGAACAGCATCAGCCCCAGCGCCACCCAGGGACGGGTCGCCCAGGCGCTCAGGGCCGCGTGATCGGCCGGCGCGTTCAGCGTGAAATGGATCAGGACATAAACCAGGAAAAAGGCGAGATAGACGGCCGTGGCGCGTTGAATCAGCCAGGCCATGAGTCCGGAGGCTTGGCGGCTCATGCGGTCAGCCCTCCCAGGGCGAGCGTGAGGATCAACAGCACCGGCACCGCGATCAGAGTGATCCTGGCCGTCTTACGGGCGATGGGACGATCCAACCCAAACCCCATGTCGAGCGCCAGATGCCGGATGCCGGCCAGCAGGTGATGGAGCAGGCTCCAGAGCAAGAGCAGGAGCGCCAGCTCAACGGGCCAGGAGCCCAGCAACGCGGCCGTCGCGGCGAACCCTTCCGGCCCCGAGAGCGCCTGATGAAAGAGGTAAGCGGAGAATGGGATGGACAGGACCAACAGAATCCCGCTGACACGATGCAGGATGGAAACGACGCCCGGAAGCGGCAGCTTGATGCGCCACGGCTCCAGGAAAACGGGTCTGGATGTTTGCATGCTCCAACGAACCAAGTCTATTGTGCAGCGCAACAGGATATCGACTTATTGTCCGCTCCATCAACTGCTTTCGTCGAAGGCGGTCATCGGAAGCGTTCAGCCACCGTTTCCTGGATAATGGAACCCGCGCGTCCTTATCCGTCAATCCAGGGTGCCACCCATGTCGCCGCTTCAGTTCACCAACCCATGCGGGCGACTTATCCCGCTCGGACTCCTGCTGTTCACGCTGAGTCTGGCGGCCTCCATCGTCCAGGCGGAGGGGCGTCTCGATCGCGTCTCCGCCGCTGGGGAGCTGCGCGTCTGCATCTGGCCGGACTATTACGGGATCACCTTCCGCAACCCGAGAACCCTGGAGCTGTCCGGTATCGATATCGACCTAGCGCGCGAGCTGGCTAGCGATCTGGGTGTTCAGGCGCGGTTCGTGGATAGCTCTTTCTCCAGACTGATCGCGGATCTCACCGACGACCGTTGCGACGTCGCCATGTTCGCCATCGGCATCACGCCGGAGCGCGCCGAGTCCCTGCGCTTCACGCGCCCGCATTTGCGCAGTGACATCCAGGCCGTCACCACGCGCTCCAACCGCCACATCCAAACCTGGGAGGATATCGACCAGCCGGGCGTCGTCGTCGCCGTGGCGCGCGGCACCTATCACGAGCCGGTCATGCGCCAGAAGTTGAGGGCGGCCACCTTGCTGGTGCTCGACACACCCCAAGCCCGCGAACAGGAAGTGGAATCCGGTCGGGCCGATGTCTTCATGACGGATTACCCCTACGGCCGGCGCATGCTCGATACCGTCGACTGGGCGCGACTCCTCTCGGCGCCCACACCCTATCACCTCACGCCCTACGCCTACGCGGTCGCCCCCGGAGACCCGGCCTGGCTGGAGCGGATGGATCGTTTCGTCGCCGAGATCCGCCAGGATGGCCGTCTGCTGACGGCGGCCAGGCACCATGGGCTCGAACCGATCGTCGTCCTCGGCGACTGAGCGGCGTGTCGGGAGCCTCGCGGATGCCCCGAACCGCCGGCACTCATCTGTCCCGCGAGGCCGGGCTGACCATCTTTCTGGGCACCCTCCTCGTGACCATCACGCTTGGCACCCTGCTGCACCTGACCCAGACCTATCATGCCGGACTGGAGATTCAGCGGGCCTTCGCCGCCATCCACGCGCGCACCGCCGAGGATTTTCTGACGCAGAACCTGGGTGTGATCGACCTGACGCTGCGGGCCTTGATCGAGAATGAGGTGCTGGAGAAACCCGACGAGTTGGTCCGCGCGGTGCGTCACGCCCCCTATCTGCGCTCGCTCTCGCTGGCCGATGCCGATGGGCGCCTCATCGCCAGCTCGAATCCAGCCAACCTGGGAGCCCGGATCGAGATCGAGGATGTCCTACCGCCACTCGCCGCCAGCGGCGATGCGCTCCGCTTCGGCCGCCCGCGCGAAGGCCGGGATATTCGGGACAGCCGGCCCATCGCCGCCAACGGGACCGACCCAGCCGCGCGGACCTTCCTGCCCGCCATCATGGCCATCGGCGATGGGCCAAGGAGGCAATGGCTGGTGGCGGCGATCAACGTCGATTATTTCGTCAACCAGTACATGCGCAACCTGGAGGATCTCCACGGTATCGTCGAGGTCTTCCGCTACGACGCTACCCTGGTGCTGACCACCGACCCAGGACGACCGCCCGGCCTGGTCGAGCCCGGCGCGATCGCCTTTCAGTCCGGCATCCCGCCCCGCGTCGAAATCGGCGCGTTCACCCAAGCCTCGCTGGCCGGACGCCCGACCCTGGGGGCCTATCGCGCCTCGCGCCGCTTCCCCTTCATGGTGACGACCCACATCCCCTACGAGCACGTCCTGGCCGAATGGCGACGGGCCAGGGATCCGGTGCTGCGCTTGGTGCTCTCCGTGCTAACCGTTGTCATGCTGCTGAGCGTCGCGGTGCTCTATCAGCTCCGGCGCATCACCGCCGACCATCGGCGCGCCGAACAGGCGGCGCGCGATTATCAACAACTTCGCGAGCACATGCGCCAGAAGGAGGCGGAACAGGCACGGCTGGAGCAATTGGCCATGCTCGATCCACTGACCGGCCTGCACAATCGACGCTACCTCGATGACGCCGGCGCGCGCGTCTTCCTGCGCGTCCAACAGAATGGCCTCGCGCTCACCGTCGCGGCGCTGGACATCGATCATTTCAAGATCGTCAACGACACCTATGGACACCCAGGGGGCGACCGCATACTGGTGGCGCTGGCCGAGCTATTGCGTGCCCAGACCCGCTCCGTCGACATCGTCTGTCGCATCGGCGGCGAGGAATTTCTGCTCCTGCTGGCCGAATTGCCGCTCCCCGCGGCGATCGAGCGCGCCGAGCAGTTGCGGCGGGCGTTCGCCGGGCTGGTGGTTCCCTTTGGCGAATTCAGCCTGCGCGCGACCCTGTCCCTGGGGCTCGCCAGCTACCCGGAACATGGCGACACCCTTGAATCGCTCATCCAACACGCCGACCAGGCGCTCTACGCGGCCAAGCATCGGGGACGGAATCGCGTCGAGATTGCCGGCGGTTTCGGGGAAACTCCGTCCCAGCGAGTCGACGCCCTCCATGGCCCGGATCCGCCCATGGATCGCCGGCCGGTCGCTTGAAGCGGATTTCAGGGAAAGACTTTACCGATTTTCCGTTCATCCTGAGCTGTGAGCCTGTCGAGCAGTCGAAGGATGGGCGGAAAATCGCGCTCCGAGGCCGGGTCAGCCACCCAGACGAGCGGCTTTCAGCGGAGGCAGGACGTAGTGTCCGATGGCGCTCCCGATGGCGGCCAGCCCGAGCAGGCGCAGCGCGGACGCCGCCTCCGAGTAGCCGCCATCGTCGAAGATCAGGCCGAGCGCCATGAGAGAGGCCAGCAGCACGAAACCCATGTGGACGCCCACATGGGTCGCCGGCCCCGGCCAGCGCGCGGCCAGTCGTCCACCGATCCAGGCGGCCAGCGCCCCGATCGTCAGACCCGCCGCCACGTCGACCGGCCAATGCACCCCGACCGCGACCCGGCTCAGCCCGACCAGGACCGCGAGCAGCGTAAGGAGCGCCCGCCACCCGACCCACCGCGCCTGATGGATCAGAACACCAAGGAAGACCGCGGCCGTCAGGCTGTGACCGGATGGAAAGCTGGCCCGCTGATGAGACGGCCCGATCAGATTGAAGAGGTCCGCCGCCAGCACGGCCGGTGGTCGGGCCGCGTCGAAGAGCAGCTTCAGGCCCCGACCCATGGCGATCGCGATCACGGCGGCCAGGATCAGCGTCCAGAACAGCCGTGGATAACGCAGCGAGAAGAACAGGGTCAGGGCGAAGGCCACCCGCTCGTCACCCAGCACCGTGAGGTACGGCCAGATCCAGCCCGGAACCTCGGCCGCGAGGGCGTTAAGCCTCAGAAAACCGGCGTGATAGCCGCAGACCAGAAACAGACTGGCCCCGACGATCGCGCCCACCAGGACCCAGCTCAACAGCCAGCGATCCCCGCCCGGCGCGTCCAGGGGCGTCCGGACGGCTCCGGCCGTCAGGCGCTCGCCCCAGGCGCGCCGGAAATCACAGCGACGGATCCGCACGACGAGATCTGACGCAGCCTCCGACAGCCGGCCCGCGCGTTCGGAGTTCCCCATCATTCGGCCGGCCGCGCCCGCAACAGGGCCACCGGGCCGCGATGATAGGCCAGCTCAAGGTTCAACCCAGGGTTGTCCCTGGTCAGTTGCTCCAGCTTATCGACCCGCAGGAAGACCAGTTCGCCGGGTCGCGGCACACGGCTCGGCGTGATGGCCTCGCGATAGACGCTGAAGCTCGGCATCGAGGTCCGGTAGACGACGGTCGGCAGATCCATTCGCTTGGCCAAGAGCGCCGCCTCCTTGACCGGCCCCTGCATGGTATCGAGCACGCGCGGCGCCAGGGCGCCGTAGACCACCAGGGTCTGGATGATCCCCACCAGTACCAGACGCGGCCAGAGCGCCGGCCTGGACCACCAGAACAGCAGGACCGTGAGAAAGAAGCCGGCCAGGGCGACGACGCCGTATTCCCGATCGATCGCGATCCGACCTTCCTCAAGCAGGATGGCGTCATAGGGCTTCTTGGCCAGCACCATGGCGACGTCGAGAATGAAGGGTAGCGCCACCAGCAGAGCGAAAAAGATCAGGGGCGGCGCGAACGCCAGCCAGCGATTGGTCAGAGCATCACGATGGCGCGCCATGAGGATGAACAGCGGCGTCGCGCCATAGAGCAGATAGTGCGGCAGCTTGGTTCCGGAGAAGGAGAAGAAAAGGATCACCACCAGGAACCAGATCCAGAGGAAGCGATCCAGCGGATCCGACCAGGCCGAGCGGTAGCTCTTCACCAGATTCAGCAGCCAGCCGGTGAAGGGCAAGAGGATCAGGAGCAGGATCACCAGGTAATAGCCGGGAAATCCGCCGTGACCATGCATGGCGTCGCCGAAGCGCCCGAGATTGTGATCGAGGAAGAAGCTCCGGAAGAAGCCCGCGCCATTGTCCAGATAGATCGCCAGATACCAGGGACCGGCCACCAGCAGGAAGACCAGCCAGCCAAGCGGGTCGAACGCCGCCTTGAACCAGCGCCCGAAGGCCAGGAGGCTCGGTTTCGACCAGCGGATCCCGGAGAGAAAGAACAGAAAGCTGACCACCAGCGGAAAGAAGACCGCGACCGGCCCCTTGGTCAGAAAGCCGAGCCCCATCCAGAGATAGGCGCGGAGAATCGCGCCCCGATTGGCCTTGGGATCGGGGTTGAGATAGAAGCGGTAGATCTCGAAAAAGGTCAGGACAATGAAGAGATTGAGCAGGGCATCGGCGACCGCCGCCTTACCGATCAGCGACACCTGAAGACTCAGCGCCATCACCAGACCGGCGACGGTCGCGGTCGGCGCGTCCAACCGCTCGCGCACGAACAGCCAGAGCGCCATCACCCACAGGGTCGCGGCCAGCGCGGAAGGCAGGCGCAACGCGAATTCGTTGAACCCAAGCACCTGGGTGGAACCGCCTTGCAGCCAGTAGATGAGCGCCGGCTTGTCGTAGCGCGGCTCGCCGTCCTTATGCGGGGTGATGAAGTTGCCGCTCGCCAGCATCTCGCGGGTCGCCTCGGTGAAGGCGCCCTCGTCCAGGTCGTAGAGCGGCATGGACCCCAACGACCAGAAAAAGCTCAGGGCGATCACCAGAGCGAGCAGCAGCGGCGAGGTCATCACCGCCCGCATCGCGTGCAGCCAACCGCGCGGAGCGCCCGCTTTCGTGAGACTTGCGTCTGTATTCATGGGTAAACCTTCCAGCCAGCCGACTCGGGATTGGACTCCCAGCGGATGCGGTGATGGGTGCGCTCGCCGGTCGCGTAGAAGGTCCGCGTCAGGAGTTCGGCCAGCACACCGGTGGTGAGAAATTGAATCGCGGCGACCAGAAAGAGGATGGAGACGAACAGCAGCGGACGCTGTCCGATCGACTCACCCAGGATGAACTTGACCACCAGCAGGTGCGTCATCATCAGGCTTCCAAGCCCCCCGAAGAGGAGGCCGATGGAGCCGAAGAAGTGACCCGGCCGCGAGCCGAAGCGTAGAAAAAAGAAGGCGGCGAGCAGATCCAGCAACACCCGCAGGGTGCGCGAGATCCCATACTTGGAGACGCCGAACCGGCGCGCCTGGTGCGTCACCTCGGTCTCGCCGATGCGCTGGGGCGCGGTCACCCCCGCCATCCAGACCGGAATGAAGCGATGCATCTCGCCCAGCAGGCGCACCTCCTTGATGACCTCCGCGCGATAGACCTTGAGGCTGCACCCATAGTCGTGCAGCGCCACGCCCGTCACCTTGCCGATCAGGGCGTTGGCGATCCGCGAGGGGATCTTGCGCATCAGCAGCGCGTCCTGGCGCTGGCGCCGCCAGCCTTGCAGCAGATCCAGATCGCGCTCCAGCAGCTCATCGACCATCCGGGGGATGTCCGCCGGATCGTTCTGCAGATCCCCGTCCAGGGTCGCGATCAGCTCGCCGCGTGCCGCGTCGAAGCCCGCCTGCATCGCCGCCGTCTGGCCGAAGTTACGGCGTAGCCGGATCACCCGCAGATGCGGCCCGGCGCGCTCCGCGACTTCCCGCAACCGCTCCCCGGTCCCATCGCGGCTGCCATCGTCCACGCCGATCAGCTCCCAGTCGCCGCGATAATCGGCCAAGCCCTCATGCACCCGCGCGACCAGGGGCTCGACATTGTCGATCTCCTCATACATGGGGATCACGACCGAGAGCGCGGGCCGCCGCTCGGCGGACGATGGATTGGCGACGGAGAGGGACATCAAGCGGGCATCCATAGATTCAGGGCGAAGCCGCCCCAGCGCCGGCAAGCTAAAGGGTCCGGAGGGAAAATTCAACCGCTCGCAGGCCAGAGGCGGCAGGACGTTGAGCGGAGTTGAGCGGATCGGGAAGCTCGATGCGCGCCCGCGCGGCTTAGGCGCATGAATGGTGAAGATCTTGACCGGGATCCGCCCGTGTCTGTTGTCTCCAAGAGTCTTGCGTCTTGCGTCATGCGTTTCCACGATTCGCCCAGCTCGCGACCGACAGTCGGAAATCGAGCCAGACCGGTCACTGAGCCCGCTACTGTCACTGACGGCCTCGTCCCATTAGCGTTCACTGGTCCTTCGTCGGTCGGCGTCAGCGGTCGAGTGGACAGCCGACGTGTGCCGTGCTGACGATTTGCATATACTGCCCCTGGAATTCCAATTACACGCCAAAAATCCACGCCGAGCAAAACGAGTCACTCTATTCATGAGTCTGGAGGTGCGCCATTAATCCTTTTAAACGCCATGCGATTCTGACCGGTCTGGTACTTGCGCTCGCATCTTCAGTTCCGGGTCTTGCGCAAACCATCGCGGATACCGATGACGGCACCACGCTTCGGCAGATCATCATCTTCGGCCGCCATAGCATCCGCTCAACCACAACCGATCCATCCACCTTGGAACAATTCGCCGTCGATCCTTATCCCAGCTTCGCCGGGGTGAAGAGGGGTTATTTGACCCCAAATGGACAGCGGGCGGCCGGTCTTCTTGGTTCCTACTTCCGCGACTATCTGCTTCACGAAGGGCTTCTGACGGGTGACACTGAAACGGATTTGTCTCGCTCCTATTTTCGTGCCAATTCCATTCAGCGCTCCTTCGTCACCGCCACCAAATTTGGTGAAGGGTTGATCCCTGGCGCGGCCGTACCGGTTCACGCCTACAGAATCGCCGACCCCAATACCGGCACAGCCGCCGAGCCGGACCCTGTGTTCGATCCCGTTGCGGCGAAGGTGGTGACAATCGACCCGGCGCGCGCCGCGACCGAAGCTCAGGGCATTCTCGGTGATGGAACCGCACTGACGTCCGCCTATAGCGGCGAACTGTCCCTCGTTCGTGGTCTGCTCTATCCGCCAGGAACACAGCCAACACCCGGCGCGGCACAGGGCTCGGTTGATCCAACCTCGCAACCCATGACGCTGACGGCTTATCCTCAGGCTAACTATGCAGGCACGTCCATCGATAGCGGCGGACTGGCGGCCACGAATGCCGCAACCGATCCCTTTGTCATGCAATACGCGGATGGCTTCGCGCTTGAGGATGTCGCCTGGGGCCGGCTGTCATTAGAAACACTCTCCCAACTGACGCGGCTTTCTGTGCTGGAATTCAACATAGCCATGCAGCAACCCTATGTCAGCCGAGCGCAAAGCTCGAACGCAGCCTCTCACGTCCTTCACACCATGAATCAAGTCGTCTTCGGCGGCCAGCCGCCTGGTCCCGATCATGGTTTCGGCCGGGCACCGGATTTCCCGCCTGCGGAATGGTGGAATGTCACACCCTCGATCGGACGTGATGGCTGGCACAACGATCAAGACGTGCTTCGTGGCGCATTTGGTGACGCCCAATCGCGGATTTTTGTCATTACCAGCTCCGATGTCTACGTCGTTGGGCTGGCGGGGCTTCTTAACCTCCATTGGACACTGCCCGGCTATCAACCGGACTTTTGTCCGCCGGGTGGCGCGCTCGTTTTCGAGCTGCGACAGTCCAACGAATCACAAGAGTATTTCGTGCGCGCCTACTTCACCGCGCAGACCTTCGATCAACTGCGGAATCTGACACCCCTGACCCAGGAAGAACCGCCCGCGACCATGCAACTGACGATCCCAGGGGGGCGCCGCTCGGCCGCAAACCTGGATGTCAGTTTCGACAGCTTCGCCAACCTTCTGACGGAAGCCATCGACCAGAGATATGTGCAACCTTTCTGGAACGAGGTGCCACCTGGCGTGTTAGACAATGTTCCATTGAATTAGCACGCGGGGCAGAAAGTGAGATAGCGGTTCCGCCATCTCGGCGGCTGGCTGGATGGCGGATCGCCCGGCGTGCATCCGTCCTTCGGTCCTGGCGCGCCTGGTGCGTCACCTCGGTCTCGCCGATGCGTTGGGGGGAGGTCCACCCACCAGCCAGACCGGATTAGAGTATTCCGTCATGAGTCTCCAGGATTCACCCACCTCGCGACCGACCATCTAGTCACTCGCCCCGGAAACACCGGCGGCTCCGGAAACAGCCGCACCGCATGCCGTGCCGTAGATCCCCGCCATCTTCGCCGCCTGCACCGCCACGGTCTGGCGTAGCTCCGCTGGCGACACCACCTCGACATTGTCTCCCGCGCCGAGCAGCCAGCGCAGCAATTGCCCGGTCGAGGGCAGTGTTGCCCAGACCCGAATGTCGAAGCCCGTGCCGTCCGGTTCGTCTTTCCAGCGCTGGCCCGGTTCCAGCGGGCAGACGGTGAGGAGGTCTGTCAGGTAGCCGCGCACTCGCAGTTCCAGGTCGATCCAGTCGCCCTGACCAAAATCGATCACGCCCTCGGCGATGGCTACGTCCAGATCGAAATCCTCGGCCTGACGCGCACACACGTTAACCAAGGCGGTGGCGCTGAGCATCCGGTGCAGGGCATAGAACCGCACCGGCGCTTCCTCGTGGTTCTTCAGGGCCAGGAGGTAGGGAATCGGACCCCGCTGAACCAGCGCCTGCGGATGCAGCCGGGCCGGGGCGGGGTCTTTCCCGGCACGGCGGTAGCGCACCTCCAGGGCCAGACCATTGGCCAGTGCGGTGATTACCGCCATCAGCACATCTTGATACAGCTCGACGGGCTGCAAGCGCAGGGTGTCGGGAACGATCCGCAGACGGTCGCGGTCGAGCCGTGGCCCCACGTCCTCGGCCAGTAAGCGCTCCCAGATGCGGTTGAGCTGACGCCGCGGCACGGCGTCGGCCACCAGATCCTGGATCTGTTGCAGCGTGTAGTGCCAAAGCAGCGGCGCGTCCTCGGGATCCGCGCCGGCGCGCCGGTAGTGCCGGGGCTTGCCGCCCGGATTGGCCGCCTCGATGCGTCCCTCCTCGACCAGATCCTTGAGATCGAGCTGGAGAGACCGCCGGCGTGCCTTCTCGTCGCCGGTTCCGTAGTCCTCGCCGAGCACCGTGAGTAGACGTTGGCCGTCTGGGCAGTGCTCCTGGCCCGTCCCCGCCGGCGGCAAGACGGCGACGAGGCGTTTCAGGCGTTTGATGCGGGTGTCATGGGTGGCACTCATGAGGCGAGCCTATGCGAAAAGGTCTTTCGCGTCGATGGGCTTTAATGCCCTCCAAGCCCCCCCGAGGGGCCGTCCAGACCCCGCCCAACCGGACCGAGAGGAATCCGCCATGTCACGCCAGAAGCCCCAGGAACTGTCCTCGCACGAACTGCTCGCGCGCATCGGACTGAGCGAGGAGCACCCGTTCGACCTGCTCGACGACGAACCGCTGGAGGATCCGTGCGGCGATCCCGGCGCGGTGTTGCGCGAACGCTACCAGTCCTTCGTCCAGCGCCAGCGCTTCACCCCCGGTCAGCTCGTAGCGTGGAAACCCGGACTGAAAAACAAGCGCATCCCCCGCTACGGTCAACCCGCCGTGGTGATCGAGATCCTGGAAACGCCCGTGCTCGATCGCGAGGACGCCGCCGGCAGCACCTATTTCCGCGAGCCGCTGGATATCGTGCTCGGCCTACTGCTGGACGAAGGCCCCGCGCGCGGCGAGTTCGTGACTTTCCACTATGACAGTCGTCGCTTCCAGGCGGCGGACGAGGAGTGCTGAACATGACGCATCTGCGGACCTTCTGGTTGACCGATGTCAGTGCCGTTCCGGCCACCGAGCGGCGTCTCGCCCTCTACGTTTTGCAGATGCTCCAAGGCTCACCGGACCTGAAGCCACGCTTCCAGGATCCCGATTTCCTCGGCGCTTTATGGCAGTTACTGCAGCCCGTGCTCCATCCGCGCACGGTCGCGTCCTTCGTGACCCAACCGGACGACGAGGATGACGAACGGCCGGACGATGGGGACGAGGAGCCCGCCCCCCTCAGCATGACCGCTGGTTGCGCCAGCGTCTGCGGCAGTGTTTCCAGTCCGTGCCGCGCACCGTCCTGACACACCTGACGAGGGCCGACGATGCGGCACCCCTGTCGCCGACCGTCGCCCTGCTCGGCGAGCAGTTTGACCTGGATGCAGCGGCGCTGCGGGTGCTGGACTTTCTGGACCAGCACACCCTGGTCGAACCATTGCGCGTACTGCTGCGCGAATGCGGGCGGGCGCCGGCGCGGGTCAATCTGCCACGATTGGCCGCTCTGCTCGGACTCTCTGCCGCGACGCTGCGCGAGACCCTGAGTCGGCAGGCCCCGCTGCGCGCCTTGGGGCTGATCCAATACGACGCGGACCCCTCGGATCTGGAAGATTTCCTGCGCCCGAGCGACCTGCTGCGCGAGGTGCTGGAGGCCGCGCCCACCGACGGCGCGGCGCTGCTCGCGCTGCTGATCGAGCCCGCGCCCCCCGCCGTCTGGGATCTGGTGTCGTTTCCGCATCTGGCGGCCGAGAGCGCGCGCCTGACCGAGGTGCTGGGCGAGGCGGCACGGACCGGCACGGTCGGGGTCAATGCCTTGCTCCACGGCGAGCCCGGCACCGGCAAGACCGAACTCGCGCGCGCCGTGGCCGCCGCCTGCGGACTCACCGCCTACCAGGTGCGCAGCGCCGATGACGAGGACGACGGGCTGTCGCGCCGGGGGCGGCTGTCGGCCTATCTGCTGGCGCAACGCTTGCTGGCCCGTCGGCATGACGCCCTGCTCATTTTCGACGAGGTCGAGGATGTCTTCGATTCCGGCGACAATCTGTTCGCCCTGCTGCGTGGGCAGAGCGTCACCGGCAAACAAAAGGGCTGGATGAACCGCATCCTGGAGGAAAACCGGGTGCCGGCACTCTGGATTGCCAATGCGACCGACGGCATGGATCCGGCCTTTCTGCGCCGCTTCCTGCTGCCGGTGGCCTTTGTCACCCCGCCGCGCTCGGTGCGCCGGCAGATGGCCGAGCGGCATCTGGGGGGCTGCGGACTCGCGCCCGACCTGCTCGACGAGTTGGCCGCCGATCCGGCGCTCGCCCCGGCCCAGTTGGGTGCGGCACGCCGGCTACTCGACCTGCGTCCCGCCGCCCCGCCCGAGGCGACGGTGCGCGCCGGCGTGGCCGCCCTGCGCACTCTGCTGCACGGCGCCCCGGCGCCGCGACGCCGCACCCCGGCGACGGATTTCGATGTCGCCTACCTGAACCTGACGGGCGGCCTGGCCCCGAGTGCCATCGCTCAGGCGCTGCACCGCCAGGGTCGGGGGAGTCTCTGCTTCTACGGCCCGCCCGGCACCGGCAAAACCGCCCTCGCCGAGGTGCTGGCCGAGGCGCTGGATCGGGAGTTGATCGCGCGGCAGGCGTCGGACCTGATCTCGCCCTATGTCGGGGAGACCGAACAGAACCTGGCGCGGTTGTTCCGCGAGTGCGATCCGACGCGGACGGTGTTGTTTCTCGATGAGGTCGACAGCTTTCTGAGCGATCGGCGGCAGGCGCGGCATTCCTGGGAGCGCACGGCGGTCAATGAACTGTTGCAGCAGATGGAAACCTACCCCGGTATCTTCATCGCCGCGACCAACCTGATGGCCGGCATTGATGGGGCGGCACTGCGGCGCTTCGACTTCAAGCTGGGCTTTCGCGCCCTCAACCCGGCGCAGCGGCGGGGACTCTTCGCCCGCGAGGCGCTCGGGGACGAAACCGCGACGATTCCGCCGGACCTGGCGCGGTCTCTCGACGGGCTTCAGGGGTTGACGCCGGGCGACGTCGCCAACGTCTGCCGGCAGCAGACCTTGATCGGCGAGAGGTTGACGCCCGAGCAGTTCTTGCGCCGGTTGGCGGCGGAGTGTCGGCTCAAGCCACGCGACGGTGTCCAAGCGGTCTAGCCAAAACCGGCGCTGGAACTGTCGCCTGTACCACAGTCTGTCGATGGTTCCAGGCGCACACTCAATCGCCTTTCAACTGGTGCTGTTGTTCTGACGCGACATCGGATCCTCCGCGCGGAGTGTTTGCCACCCGCGCGGTGGCGATCGAAGCCTAGAGACTGGCTTCATTTCGGATGACTTCGGTAGACGCCTCTCCGGCGATCCATCCGAGACAACTAAAACGGATACACCATGTCAGTCATTGTCCATCTTGGCGATTACGCCTTCCAAAGCCTGCTGATCTCCAGCATCGAGACCTTTCCCTCCGATTATATCCGCGCCAGGGCCGGCGCGACCAAACCGCGGAAAGGTAAGAAGATCAGTAAGCACGAGGGCGAATCCTTTGGCCTGCTGCTCAGTACAGTGCATTTCACATTAAGATATTGATTATAATGACATCGCCATGAGATTCTGCCCCCAATGTCCTGATGTCTGAAATCCGTACCGTCAAACGGCTCCGAACCCTG
>NZ_NRRG01000004.1 GCF_016583575.1 Thiocystis violacea | reverse complement strand
CCCAAAGCATGTACACGACCAAATCCTGTTGCGGATATAATCGCCGTCCGGCTTTCGCTGTGCGCGGAATCAGCCGACCTCGGCGCCTTCAGGATGACTGCCCCGATCCCAACTCATCCTCCCGGCCATCGGTGCACGGAATCCAATCATGCCATTGCTCGCCGCGATGCCGATGGGCGTTTTCATTCTGGATCAATCCCAGTCGGTTCGCTCCGCTAATCAGGCTTTCCTTGAGTTTCTGGGCTACCGGGACGATGAGGTGCTTGGGCGGAGACTGGCGGATCTGATCCTGCCGTCACAGGCGGGAGTCATGGCGGGGCTGCTCGCCGCGTCGACGGCGAATCGCTTTGATCTGGATGTTCATTTCCTCCCCGCGCGTGGCGGTTCGTGCTTGGTGAAGGTCTCCTTCAGCCGACTGCCCGAACTGGTGGGTGGTTCCGGCGGGGTGCTGGCGGTTCTGCGCGATCCGCCCGCGCGGGAGGGGATCGGCTGGCTGGAGACCTGGACCGACGAGACGCTGGCCGGGGCGTCGGATTGGGAGCTGGGCATCGCGACCGGACGCCTGCGCGCCTCGCGGAACTGGTTCGACATCTGGGGGCGGAGTCCGGAGAACGAGGCCGGGATGGATTGGATCCTGCCGCGGATCCATCCCCTGGACCGGGATAGCGTGGCGGCGGTGATTCAGCGGACCCGAACCTCCTGCGAGGCGTTCAAGATCCATTTCAGAATCCCTGGCGCGGGTGGCGGGTTGCGCTGGATCGAGATCACCGGGCGACTCGACCCGGAGGCTGGGGGTTCGACGGGGCGGATCCGCGGCACGATCCTGGACATCACCGAGCAGCGCGACACGCGGCAGGCCCTGGCGCGCTACGCGGACATCGTCTCGGCCTCGACCGATCGCATCGCCTATGTCGACCGAGGCTGCCGTATCCTCGCCGCGAACGCCGCCTTTCTCCAGGCGCTCGATCGGGGTGGCGATAACGTGATCGATCAGCCGTTCATGAATGTCTGTGGGGAGTGCGAGCTGACGACGCTCCTCTACCGCAACCTGGGGTGCTGTCTCGACCAGGCGCGGGTTCTGGTGGAGGATATCCGCGAGACCTCGGCCACCGGCGATCCGCTCGACCTGGAGGTTCGACTCTTCCCCAGCCGCGACGAGTCCGGCCGGGTCACGGGGATCGTCATCAACATCCGGGATGTGACGGCGTTGCGCGATGCCGAGCGGCGGCTCCTGCAATCGGCCGCCGTCTATGGCGCGACCTCCGAGGGTGTGCTGATCACGGACGCCTCGGGCGACATCGTGGCGGTCAACGCGGCCTTCACGCAGATCACCGGATACTCGGAGTCCGAGGTACTGGGCCAGAAGCCGAGCCTGCTCAATTCTCAGTGGCATAGCCGGAGTTTTTTCGTCGGTATGTGGCGGCGACTGCTGCGGCGCGGGGCCTGGCAGGGGGAGGTCTGGAATCGCCGCAAGGATGGCGAGGTCTATCGTCAGAAGCTGACGATTCGCCGCGTCCTGGATTCGCGCGGGCGGCTGCTCAATTTCGTGGGTGTCTTCGCCGAGCGCGGCACGGCGTCCAATGCCCCGCATCGGGCCGAGCACCTGATCCATTACGATGCCTTGACCAAGCTTCCGAACCGGCTCCTGTTCGAGTCTCGCCTGGACCATGCGATCGAACTTGGACGTCGTAAGGAATCGGCCCTCGCCCTCTTCCTGGTCGACCTGGACCATTTCGCGAACATCAATTCCAGTCTCGGCCATCAGATCGGCGATGACCTGCTGCGCGTGATCGCCCTCAAGCTGCGGGAGACGATCCGTCCCTCCGACACCCTGGCGAGACTGCGCGCCGACCAATTCGCGCTTCTGTTCGAGGAAACGGGCCAGATCGAGGAGGTCGTCGCGATCGCGCGCCGGATCCGGGAGATGCTGGGCGCGCCGATCTGGGTTCGCGGACACCAATTGCACGTCAACATCAGCATCGGGATCACGATCAGCTCCGGAGTCGACGAGGAGCGCAATTCGGTCATCGCCAACGCGGAATCGGCGCTGCGCCAGGTCAAGCGTCAGGGTCGCAACGGCTTTCATGTGTTGCGGGCCGAGCCGGACCAAGCCTATCAGGAGCATCGGCGCATGCTCGATCGGCTGCGCGATGGGTTGGGAACCCCGGAGTTCCAACTCCTCTACCGCGCCGGCGTGGACATGGACAGCGGCGATTGCGATTGCGTGGTGGCCTCGATCCACTGGGAGCCGCCCGAACTCGGCGTGGTGCCACCCGAGCGTTTCCTGCCCTTGGCCAACGAGAGCGGTCTGATCCTGGAGTTGGGGAACTGGGCGCTGGAGACCGCCTGCCGGCAGCTTCAGGATTGGATCGAGAGCGGGCTGGCGGTCCACTGTCTGGTCGTCGGCATCCACGAGGCCCAGCTCACGCGCGGGGATCTGGTGCGTAATCTAACCAACCTGCTGGAAGAACGCCCGCTGGTCGCGACGCGCCTGGAATTGGAGTTCAGCGAGTGCCTGCTTGCCAAGCACCGCGAGCAGGTGGCGGAGGTCTTTCAGGGTCTCAACGAACTCGGCATCGGCATCACGCTGAACGAGGTCGGTATTGGCTGGACCGCGCCGGCGGTCCTGCAACGGCTTCCCGTCAGAACGCTGAAGATCCATTCCAGCTTCATCGAGGCCCTGCCGAATTCTCATCACGAGTTGGCCGTGGTCGAGGCGCTGATCGCCATGGCGCAGTCGCTTGGATTGAACATCCGCGCCGATGGTGTTCGCACCAAGGAACAGAAGTATCAGCTTTTGAACATCGGCTGCCTCAAGGCGCAGGGTGATCTCTTCGGCGAGCCATTGAGTCCATCCCATCTGGAATCCTGGCTGAACCCCAAGCCCCAGGCCGCGCCCAGGGCACCGCTGCGAAATTGAATCGGTGGATGCCGGGAAGGGTGGCGAAAAAACGCCCCGGTTTCCCGATGGCGTTCCGTGACATCCAGGCTGGTGGTGTGATGGGTTTCTACGAGGATTTTGCACCACCTCCGAGCCCGTTCGGTCGCGCGGCGGACGCATCCTCGAGATCTTGTAACAGTTCCAGTGGCTCGACGACGATGCTGGTGCCGTCCGGCGCGGGAAAGACGGATACCAGCCGGGCGTCGCGCGCCATGCCCTTCAGCCAGCGTTCCATGAAGATCGACAGCTCCAATGGCTCGGGCCGACAGTCGGACCAGTCGTCGTTGGCCACGGCCGCGGCGAGTTCGGGGGTGGGCCAGAAGGGGAAACAGTCGCGACCATCCTCGTCACGGAAGGCCACGAAGCCGCCAGGACCCTGTAGGGTCCAGACTTGTCCGCGTGAATTGGCCTCGGTCAGGAAATAGGCATACCGATCGTCGGCTGGCCGCTCGAAAAGATTGGCCAGCTCGGTGGCGGAGAGTGGTACGTTCATCGCGGTCGGAATCCTGTCTGGTGGCGGAAACATGGGGCGGGAGACTGGGGGCGGGACTCTAGCAGCCACATGAGGGTCGCGAAACCCCCAATGAACCGGAGTCGATCCGTTCCAGGCCATCCCTCGGGTGACTTGTGGATCGGATTGAAAGCACCGCACAATATGCGGACTTCCTAATGGAACAAGCGAGGTGGTGTCGTGAAGTGGTATGGAATTCTGTTGGGGGCCATTCTTGGCATCCTGGTCGGAACGCTGATCGGTTACCTCATGGTTCCGGCGATGCTGAAGTGAGTCCTCCGTGGCTTCCCCGAGGTCGAGGCGCGTCGTCGATCCGCCACCTTGGATATGTGTTCATGCGACCCACGGCGCGCGTCGGTCGCGCTGTTTCGCCGCGGTGAATCCGCGAGTTATCTATGTTGGAGAACCGCCGATGAGGCCACTCAGATACCGTGTCCAGCCAGGCAGTTGGGACGCGGCCGGAGCTACCGTCATGAACGGCGGCGTCAATTTCTGCGTCTTCTCGCGCTATGCCGAGCGGATGCAGTTGTTGCTGTTCGAAAACAGCGAGAGCCAGGATCCCTATGAGGTCATCCAACTGGATCCGCGCTCCAACCGCACCTTCTTTTTCTGGCATGTCTTCGTCGAGAACCTCTCGGAAGGAACCTTCTACAACTGGCGGGCCGATGGCCGCTCGGATACGCGCCTGACCGGCAGCCGACTCGATCCCGAGAAGGCGCTCCTCGATCCCTGGGCCACCACCATCAGCGACCGTCTCTGGGATCGCCAGGCCGCCTGTCGCCCCGGCGATAACGTGGAGACCGCGATCCGCGGCCAGGTCGTGGGGGATACTTACGACTGGGAGGACGACAAGCCCCTGTTCGTTCCCCTCAACGATGCCGTCATCTATGAAATGCATGTGGGAGGCTTTACCCGGCACCCCTCCTCCGGCGTGACCCATCCGGGCACCTTCGAGGGCATCATCGAGAAGATCCCCTATCTCCAGGATCTCGGCATCACCCATGTCGAGCTGATGCCCGTCATGGCCTTCGACGTCCAGGACGTCCCGCCCCAGACGGCCAAGCTCGGGCTGGAAAACTATTGGGGCTACAGCACCCATAGCTTTTTCGCGCCGCACCCCGGATTCGCCGTGACCGCCATCCACGCGCGCGACGAATTCCGCGACATGATCAAGGCGTTTCACAAGGCCGGCATCGGCGTCATCCTGGACGTGGTCTTCAACCACACCGCCGAGGGTGGCTCGGACGGCCCCGTCATCAGCTTCAAGGCGTTCGGCAACGAGATCTTCTACCATCTCGATTTCGAGGACCGCCGTAAGTACCGCGACTACACCGGCTGCGGCAATACCATGAACTGCAATCACCCCATGGTGACGCGCTTCCTGGTCGACGCCCTCCTCTACTGGGTGCGGCACATGCATGTCGACGGTTTCCGTTTCGACCTGGCGAGCGCGCTGGCGCGCGGCGAGGATGGCCACCCCCAGTACCATGCCCCGGTGCTCTGGTCGATCGAACTCTCGCCCTCGCTCAGCCGCGCCCACATCATCGCGGAAGCCTGGGACGCGGCCGGGCTCTACCAGGTCGGCGACTTCCCCGGCTATCGCTGGTCGGAGTGGAACGGGCGCTACCGCGACGTCATTCGCGGATTCGTCCGAGGCGATCCGGGGCTGATCCCGGAGGTGGCGACACGGATCTCCGGATCCAGCGACATGTACGAGAGCCGCGGCCGCCTGCCGATGAACTCCATCAATTTCGTCACCTGTCACGACGGTTTCACCCTCCATGACCTGGTCAGCTACAACCAGAAGCACAACGAGGCCAATGGCGAGGGCAACCGCGACGGGCACGATGACAACCTGAGCTGGAACTGCGGCTGCGAGGGTCCGACGGACGATCCCGAGATCCAACGTCTGCGCCGTCGGCAGGCGCGCAACTTCATCAGTATCCTGATGCTGAGCCAGGGCGTTCCCATGCTGCTGTCGGGCGACGAGGTGCTGCGTTCGAAGCTCGGCAACAACAACACCTACTGCCAGAACAATGAGCTTTCCTGGTCGGACTGGGCGCTGGTGGAGAAGAATCGCGACATGCTGGATTTCGTGCGCGCCATGATCGCCTTGCGCCGCCGCCACCCGGCCATCACGCGCGATCGGTTCCTGACCGGTAAGCCGGAGCGCGGTCAGAAGCTGCCCGACATCACCTGGCACGGCATTGGACTCGAGCGGCCCGAGTGGGACGATCCGACCAACCGCGCGCTCGCCTTCACGCTCGCCGGTAAGGTCGAGGACGAACCGCCGATGCACGTCATGTTCAACATGGACGTGGAGAGCCAGGAGTTCGCGGTTCCTCCGCCCGCTCCGGGGTTGAGCTGGTGCCTGGCCGTCGATACCGCCCTGGACCAAGACGCGGTCGTCGCGCCCGCCGAACAGCGCCCCATGCCTCCGGGTCGCGTCAGGGTCGGCTCGCATAGCCTGGTGGTGCTGGAGGCCAGACCGGCCTAACGCCGGCCTGATCGAGAGGATTTAGCGTGTCGACACAGCCCCCATTGGTACTCGCCTCCACCTCGGTCTATCGTCGCGCCCTGTTGGAGCGGCTCGGCCTGGAGTTCACCACGGCGGCGCCGAGGGTCGACGAGACGCGGCGGCCCGGCGAGCCCCCGGCGGTTCTGGTGCGGCGTCTCGCGGAGGCCAAGGCCCGCGCGGTCGCCGAGACGCACCCGGACGCACTCATCATCGGATCCGATCAGGTCGCCTGTCTCGACGAGGCCGTGCTCGGAAAGCCGGGAAATCGCGCGACCGCGATCGCCCAATTGGAGCAGGCTTCCGGGCGTTGCGTGCTCTTCCAAACCGGCCTCTGTCTGCTGGACGCGCGCACCGGGCTGGCCCAAACCCTGGTCGAACCCTTCAAGGTGCATTTTCGTAACCTCGACCGGGCTCGGATCGAGGCTTATCTGGATCGCGAGTCGCCTTACGACTGCGCCGGCGGTTTCAAGTCCGAGGGTTTGGGCATCGTCCTCTTCGAGCGGCTGGAAGGCGATGATCCCAATGCCCTGGTCGGACTGCCCTTGATCCGCCTGATCTCGCTGCTGGAGACCCTCGGCCTCCATCCCCTTGGCGATTGATCCCCTTTGATTCGATTGGGGATCCTTCGCATTGCAAAAGCAATTCCCGTGGGCGACACTTCGCGCCAAGCGCGAAGGATCCGATCTAGGGTCCAGATATTCCAAGAGGAATGACCGAAGATGCAACTCGAAACCCTCACGGCCCGGCTCCCTTGGGCGTTACCGATTTCGCTGATGATGCTCCTGATGGCCGGCTGCGCGGGCACCGGTGTCGATCAACGCACGGGCGAGTCCGATCTCCCGTCGCAGCGTGACTACGGCGATTCACGGACCTTCCCGGTTCCGCCCGAGATCCAGGGTAATGTGGATTTCTGGCGTCATGTCTATGGCGTCTGGAGTCGGGGCGAGGTCGCCATCCATGATGAAGAACACATCGGCGTCATTTACGAAGTCGCCAAGATCCCAGGGCCGATCAAGGCGGGCTACACGGCCTCTCAAGAATCTTGGCTGAAGGGCCGCATGGATTACCACAAGCGGCGTCTCGACGACTTGGAACAGCGGGTGCGGGCCGACCAACGGCTGGCCGAGAGCGACAGGGAACTCCTCGACAAATTCAAGCAGGCGGGCGGTGTCGGCGCACTTTATGGCGCCTCCGAGCGGGTACGCGCGCAGCGCGGAGTACGCGAGCGTTTTCGGCGCGGCGTGGAGATCAGCGGGCGTTACGACCAAAGCTTTAGGGAAATCATGCGCCGACACGGAGTTCCAGAGGATCTCGCCTATCTGCCGCACGTCGAGTCCTCGTTTCAAACGAACGCCCGTTCCAGCGTTGGCGCGGGTGGAGTCTGGCAGTTCATGCCCTCGACTGGGCGTCAGTACATGACGATCAGCGGTCAGGTCGACGAGCGTTTCGATCCCATCCTCGCCGCCGACGGGGCCGCGCGCTATCTGTCCCAGGCTTACCAAAGGCTCGGCAGTTGGCCACTGGCCATCACCTCCTATAACCACGGCCAGGGTGGCATGGCCAAGGCCAGGTCGGAATACGGCAACGACATCGGACGTATCGTCAAGAATTATAAGGGGCCCGCTTTCGGGTTCGCGTCGCGAAATTTCTATTCCGAATTCGTGGCGGCCCGAGAGGTCGCGAGCCACGCCGATCGGTACTTCCCGGAGGGGGTTCGTTACGAGGAGCCCTGGCTCCACGATCGGCTTGTCCTGCGCGACAGCATGCCCGCGCACCATCTCGCGCGCCACTATGGCACCTCCAAGCACCAACTCGCCGACCTGAACCTGCACTGGCGCGATTCGGTCGTCAAGGGTGACGGCCATCTACCACCTGGTTCCACCGTGTGGCTGCCCCAAGGCACGACCCGTCGGATCGCCAGTCATCCTCCGCCAGTACAGGCGCCCGTTCTGGTCGCCAGGGTCGAGCCAAGGGCGGCCAAGCCCCTGTCCGCTCCCGCCCGGACGGCGGTCGCCAAGGTCGGCCCGACGACCAAGCCGGTAACCGCGACCAGCAAGCCGGTGACCAAGCCGGTGATCGCCAAGACCAAGCCCCGGCAGGAGCCAAGCCAGGTCAAGGCGCGTTACCATGTGGTCAAGCCGCAGGAAACCCTCTATCGGGTCGCGGTTCAGAATGGGATTTCAGTCGACGAGCTGCGCAAGCTCAACAAAATGCGTCCGAACGACAACAACATTCGCCCTGGACAGAAGTTGATCGTTGGCATTTAGGCGATCGTCACGGGCACGAGCCAAGCGGCGACCGGGGCTATCGGCCCTGCCGCCGGGACTCCCCACCCCGCACCCACGAACCTTGGGCCGGAGTGAACGGCCGCGACATACGCGCCACCAACACGGCCATTCGCCCCGACGGCTTCGGAGCCACCAACGGGGCGAATGAATTCCCCCTACACCCGGCATCCGACTCACAACGAGAATGGATGACACCGCCTAGGATGTTTCCCGCATGGCGCGGCGCACGAGCGGAATGGTCGGCTGGCGTTGCTCGCGCAAGCTGAGACTGTCGAGACGGGCGATCAGGTCGAGCAGGGACGCGGGATCGCGCGCGTGGTAGTTCATGATGTAGCGCACCAGATCGCTGCCAAGACGCATGCCGCGCCGATGGGCCGACTCGATCAGGAGTTGCTCGCTGTCCCTGTCGGACAAGGGCATCAGACAGTAGCGTGGACCCCAGAGAAGCCGCGAGGCCAGATCCGGGAGTTTGATCGGCAGGATATCCGGGGCGGCGTTGGCGGCCACGATGAGTCGCCGTCCCTGCTCGCGCAGCCGATTGAATAGATCGAACAGCGCGCTTTCCCAGACTAGGTCGCCCGCGACGCATTGCGCGTCATCGACCGCCACCAGATCCAGGCGCTCCAGGTCGTCGAACACCGAAGGCTCCAGGCCCGTCATCCCGAGCGGGACGAAATGCGCCTGACGCCCGCGCTGAGCGGTCGTCAGGCAGGCCGCCTGCGACAGATGGGTCTTGCCCGTTCCCCTGATTCCGAACAGGAATAGATAGGGCTCGCCTTCACCCCTGGCCATGGCGGAGACCGCCGCGACGGCTTCCGCGTTCGGCCCGGACAGATACTCCGCCAGCGTGGGATCGCGCCTGAACTCAAGCGCGAGATGGAGCTGAGGGTGGGAGACGTTCAAGGCAAGCGCCTGAACCTCAGTCACCGCCCGACGTCAGCTTGGCGGCCGTCATGGCCAGGCGCTTGCCCAGGGCGTGGCAAAGCCGTTTCTCTTCCTCCGAGAGCGGCAGATTGCTCTCCGTTCCCGCCAGGTGCGACGGTCCATAGGGCGTTCCGCCGCTGCGTGTATGGAGCAGGTCCGTCTCGCTATAGGGCAGACCCATGAGCAGCATTCCATGATGCAGCAGGGGGAGCATCATGCTGAGCAGGGTCGTTTCCTGCCCGCCATGCAGGCTCGAGGTGGATGTGAAGACGCCCGCCGGCTTGCCCGCCAAGGCGCCGGACAACCAGAGAGCACTGGTGCCATCGAGAAAATACTTCATGGCGGCGGCCATGTTGCCGAAGCGGGTTGGACTGCCCAGGGCGAGTCCGGCGCAATGGCGCAGATCCTCCAGCTCGGCATAGGGCGCGCCGCTCTCCGGGATGCCGTCCTCGGTCGCCTCGCATACCGTGGAAACCGCCGGAACCGTGCGCAGTCGCGCCACCAGTCCGACCGACTCCACGCCCCGCGCGACATGACGCGCCATCTCGGCGGTGGCTCCATGACGGCTGTAGTACAGGATCAGGATATGGCTCATGGTTCCTAGCTCCATCGATCGTTGGCGTCATTGCCCTGAACGCAGGTCCTGGGCGCTCCGCGTCGCGGGCTCCCGCTGGGGAATCCGGCCGGCGAGGGCCGGGGGCGCTTCCGGCCCCGTGGTCCCCTGGCCCGATCGCTAGTCTAGCAGCGCTCGACGACGCGGTGGCGGATGCCGTAACGTTGATCTGGAAGCCATATCTGGTGAGAATCGCTATCCGTCCCGCTGGATCTCCCAGGCACCGGCCGACGCAGTCAATAACAAGAGGAGGAGAAACTCATGCCCGAAGGCCGTTCCTTGCCAGGTCGAACCCGCCGAGAGGCGATCAGCCTCGTCGCGATACTCGCCATCATCCTGTTCTGGTCGGGCTCGCTCCTGGCCGATACCCTTGATTCAGCCCGGTTCTTCAACGCGACCTTCGGTGATTTCTCCGAGGAACTCAAGAACGCCAAGTCCGAGGGTAAGCAGGGCGTTCTGCTGATGTTTGAAATGGACGAATGCCCCTTCTGTCATCGCATGAAGGGAACCGTCCTGAATCGGCCGGAGGTTCAGGATTATTTCAAGGCGAATTTCCTGATTTTTCCGGTCGATGTCGAGGGCGATGTCGAGATCACCGACTTCGCGGGAAGCTCGACGACGCAGAAGGATTTCGCGCTCAAGTCGCATCGGGTTCGTGCCACGCCGGTTTTCGCCTTCTTCGACCTCGACGGTAATCTCGTCACCAAATACATCGGCGCCACCCGCGATGCCGATGAATTCATGCTGCTCGGTCGCTATGTGGTCGAGGGTCACTACAAGAACGCGCCCTTTCAGCAGTTCAAGCGCGAGCATCGGAAGGTGGCTGGTCAATGAGTCGAGACGTTGGGACGAGGGGCCGATTCCTCGATGACGCGGAATTTCAGCGGTGGTTTCAAGCCGCGTTCCATGGGAGCCGATAATGGACGAGCAACAGACGGAACCAAAGGTGTGTTACCGCTGTGTCGTGGGCGGTCGGGTGCAAGGTGTTTTTTTCCGCGCCTCGGCGCGTGAGCAGGCCATGCGACTCGGCGTGACGGGTTATGCGCGCAATCTCGCGGACGGTCGCGTCGAGGTACTGGTCTGTGGCGAGATCGCGGCGGTCGCTCAGTTGCGCGACTGGCTAAGGACAGGCCCATCCATGGCGAGCGTGACAGGAGTGGCGTGCGAACCCATGGACTACCATCCGCATACCGGATTCGTCATCGATCAATAGCCCTCGGCCTGGTAGAGCGGCAGTTCGGCGTAATGATCCAGGCGCACCACGCTGGTGGTGAAACGACCATCCGGGTAGAGCATGAGTTCACGAAACCCGGGAGCGGCGTCATCGATCGCGAAATCCTTGCTGCCGGGCATGAACTGGAAGCAGGTCGAGGGCGCGCCAAGGAGTTGACAGGATCCCCGGTGGAGTGAGACGGACTGATGGACATGGCCAAAGAGGATGGCCTTGACCTGTGGGTTTTGATCGCACAAGGCGAGCAGTTCCGCGCCGTTTTCAACCCTCATGGTATCCATCCAGGCGCTGTGGATCGGTGCCGGGTGATGATGGAGGAAGATCATCGAGGGTGCCTTATTGTCCGCGAGCAGATCCTGTAGCTGTCCGATCTGGGCCTCGCCGAGCCGCCCGCCGTCGCGCCCCGGTTCGCTCGAATCCAAAAAGATGAGATTCCAGTCATCGAGCCGGCGAAGCGCGACCGGACCCATGGCCGAGGAGCCCAGGTATTCCGCCATCAGATTCCGATGATCGTGGTTGCCGCCGACGCAGTAGTGCGGAATGTCCGTCTTCCTGAGCGTCTCGCGCAGATAACGATAGCCGGCGGGCGACTCGTCGTGAACGAGATCGCCCGTCAGGATCAAGGCGTCCGCCGACCGAGGCGAGGACATGGCTAACGCCAGGACGGCCTCGAAGCTGTCGCGGGTCGTGATCCCAAGTAGCTGCCCCGCGGAATCGGCGAACAGGTGCAAGTCCGTCAATTGCAGCAGACGCAGCGGCATCGGGGCCTCGTTAGCCATCCTGGCGGCCTGGCGCTGTGACGATTGACGAAACGAGGCGATGGGCATGGACTTGTTTGCCGACATGATTGGTCCCAATTGAGGCGGCTAGGGGCTGGCTTCCAGGACAGCTTCGTGCGTCCTTGAAGTGCCTTTCTAGCAGCCCCCGTACCTCTTCGCGATGAACCCGTTCACAGGCCTTGTAACATCCATGGAATGGAACCGCGGGAGTGAGAGGCCGGTCACAGGTTTTCGTCCCGACATCAGGGAAACCGCTCGCGCCCGATTGATTGCCGGGGTTGAAAACGCTCATCGCCCAGCGATCCCGCGGGCCTTGGGAAGGCATCGGGATCGCGCCAATCGACCGGTTTTCATCTGGCGCGGGGCGCTCCGGGAGTCTGGAAAAAAGGCCCATATAATCAATCTATCGCTGTCATTGGAACAAACAATTTCTGTTTCGAGCCATCGAGATCCTAAGGTAAGGGCTCATCGCCAAGCCACCCAACACGTCGTCCATCATGAGGATAGCAACATGGAGCTTAAGGGCAGCAAAACCGAGCAAAGTCTGAAAGAGGCTTTCGCGGGCGAATCCCAGGCTAATCGCCGTTATCTTTACTTCGCCGCCAAGGCAGACGTGGAAGGCTACAATGACGTCGCGGCGGTTTTTCGCTCGACCGCGGAAGGTGAGACCGGCCATGCGCATGGTCACTTGGAGTACCTTGAGGCCGTGGGCGATCCGGCGACGGGACTGCCGATCGGAGCCACGGGCGATAACCTGAAGGCCGCCATCGCCGGCGAGACCCACGAGTACACCGATATGTATCCGGGCATGGCCAAGTCCGCCCGCGACGAGGGTTTCGACGAGATCGCCGACTGGTTCGAGACGCTCGCCAAGGCCGAGCGTTCCCATGCCAATCGCTTCCAGAAGGCGCTGGATAATCTCGACGCCTGAACCCATCCACCGCTGGCGGGAGGTTTAAAAAGGGTGCCCTGGGCACCCCTTTTTCATTGGTTATTCGCGGATGACGGACGGGGAGGCATGAACTTTTCAGTTTCGAGGCTCGGATCGACGTGCCCTACCCCCGGCATCCGACTCACGACGAGAATTGATGACACACCCTAATCCTCCTTCCAGCCATGGCGCATGGCCTTGCGCCCCCAGATCCAGACGTATTGCAGGCCACTGACCACCACGGTGACGAAGCAGGCCCAGGTGAGGAAGGTGAGTAAGGCGTCGGGCAAGGGTTGGATTCCGGCATTCATGATGACCGTGACGACCAGGACGATCTGCAAGGCCGTATTGAGCTTGCTCACCGGGATCGGGGATGCCTCGACCTCCGCGACCCGGTAGTTGTAGAGCACCGCGCCGCTCACGATCACCAGATCCCTGAAGATCACCGCCAGGACCAGCCAGAGCGGGATCAGTCCGTGCGCGCCCAGCACCAGGAAACAGCAGACCAGGAGCGTCTTGTCGGCCAGCGGATCGAGGATGCCGCCAAGCTGGCTCTGCCAGCCATAGTGCTTGGCCAGGAAACCGTCGAGCCCATCCGAGGCGCCCGCGGCGGCGAACAGGAACAAGGCCCAGCCGAATTCCTGCACCAGGAGGAGATAGACCACCGGGATCACGGCGATCAGCCGAATCACGCTGATGATGTTGGGAAGATCACTGAGCTTCACGAGGCAGATCCTAAAACCGCGCCAATGGCCGGGTTTCGGATGCTAGCGTGGCTCGCGCCGCCTGTCCAAGTGTCGTTCGTTATACTATCGACCCAAGATTTCCCAGACTGGAGCCGCCGCGTGCCGCAGGATTCCCAACTTCCCCCATCGACCGCCCTCAGTTACCGTGCCGCCGGTGTCGATATCGACGCCGGCGCCCGCCTCGTCGAGCGCATCAAGCCCTTGGCCGCCGCCACCCGCCGTCCGGGGGTCATGGATAGCCTGGGCGGATTTGGCGCGCTCTTCGAGCTGCCCCTGGAGCGTTTCCGTCAACCCGTGCTCGTCTCCGGGACCGATGGCGTCGGAACCAAGCTGAAGCTGGCCATCGAGCTGGGGCGCCACGACACCATCGGTATCGATCTGGTCGCCATGTGCGCCAACGACATCCTGGTCAGCGGGGCCGAACCGCTCTTCTTCCTCGATTACTACGCCACCGGGCGCCTGGATGTCGAGGTCGCGGCCTCCGTGATCGCGGGCATCGCGCGCGGGTGCGAACTGGCCGAATGCGCCCTGACCGGCGGCGAGACGGCCGAGATGCCCGGTCTCTACGGCGAGGGAGATTACGACCTGGCCGGATTCTGCGTCGGCATCGCGGAAAAAAGCGAGCTCATCCTTCCCGATCGTGTCGCGCCGGGCGACCTGCTGCTTGGCCTCGCTTCCTCGGGTCCGCATTCCAACGGCTATTCGCTGATCCGCAAGGTACTGGAGGTGAGCGGCGCGGATCTGTCCCAAGCCCTGGACGGGGCCACGCTGGGGGACGCCCTGCTGGCGCCGACCCGGATCTATGTCCGTTCGATCCTACCCCTGACCCGGTCGCTGCGGGTCCACGCGCTCGCCCACATCACGGGAGGTGGTCTGACCGAGAATCTGCCGCGCGTCCTGCCCAGGGGCACGCGAGCCCTGGTGGACCTGGACTCCTGGAGTCGGCCGCCCGTGTTCGACTGGCTCCAGTCCCAAGGCGGCATCTCGCGCTCGGAAATGCTGCGGACCTTCAACTGCGGCGTCGGCATGGTGGTCTGCGTCGCCCCGCAGGACGCGGAGACGGCGTTGAACCGGCTGCGCGAGGGGGGAGAAGACGCCTGGGTGCTCGGCCGTATCGAGTCCAGCGAGGCCGAGCCCGAGGTGGTTTACAGCGGTGGCGGCGCGGCCCATGTCTGAAGGCACGCCGCTTCCGGTCGTCGCCCTCATCTCGGGCGGCGGCAGCAATCTTCAGGCCCTGATCGACGCCCAGCTCCAGGGGCGGCCGATCCAGCTCAGGGCGGTGATCAGCAACCAGGCCGGGGCCTTCGGCCTGGAGCGCGCGCGCCGGCATGGAATCCCGACCGAGGTGTTGAGCCACCGCGACTATCCGGATCGGGACGCCTTCGATAGCGATCTGAGCGCCCTGATCGATCGCCACGAGCCCGGACTGGTGGTGCTGGCCGGTTTCATGCGCATCTTGACCCCGGCCTTCGTCAACCGTTATCTCGGGCGGATGCTGAACATCCACCCTTCCCTGCTGCCGAAATTTCGGGGATTGCACACCCACCAGCGCGCCCTGGACGCGGGCGAGCGCGAGCACGGCGCCAGTGTGCACTTCGTGACGGCCGAACTCGATGGCGGTCCGGTGATCGCCCAGGCGCGCGTACCCGTGCTGGCCGGAGACGACGCCGAAACGCTCGCCGCGCGGGTCTTGAGGCAGGAGCACATCCTCTATCCGACCGCGGTGCATTGGTTCGCTCGGGGCCGGCTGAGGCTCGACACGGACGGACGGCCGCGCCTCGATGGCGAGATCCTGACCGAGCCAAGACGGATCGAAATGGATCAGGGCTCCTGACCCGGCTCCAGTTCCTCGATCCCGCCATGCGGCTCGTAGAGCCGATCCTGATGCGAAAAACAGGTCGAGGGTCGGGCCGGGGAGCAGGCCTCCGCGTCCCGGACCAGCCGGACGTGGGCCGATTCGCGCTCGGTGCCATAGCCCATGTCGCCGTTGCCGAAGTCGATGGTCCAGGCGCTCCCTGGATAATAGGAGGCGGGATTCGCGCTCCAGAAGCGGCTCGCGGGCGTGCGCGGAAAGATGACACCATCGATATCCAGTCCATGGCAGCGCCGTTGCAGCAATGACAGAAGCTCGTGGCGATCCGGCAGACGCCAATCGGCGAAACCGGCGAACCGAGAGCCCAGCGCGCGCCGCGAACCTTCCCGCCATCCGAGGTTCAGCGGCGCGCCGGACGCGCAGCCAATGCCGCCCGTGCCCTCGACGCACTGTTTCCACATCAAGCCCGTGACGACATCCTTGACGGTACCGTTCTGGATCAGGACGTAGCGCGCGTCCGGCAGGCTGGCCGGACCCTGGTCGCCGCAGTCCTGCCCCAGGGCCGCGCCGGCCGTGAGGAACGCGCCGAGCGCGAGCCAGCCAAACCGAGGTGTCTTCATCGTCTCGCCACCCTTCGTTGAAGCTGTTCGATGGCCGTCAAGGCCCCTGTCTTGAGTCCGATGAGCTTGTCCCGCATCGCCCGAGCCGCTCCCGGTTTCCCGGCGTCCCGGAGTCGGATCATCGCGCTCCCGAGGCGCCGAATCCGATCGTGGAGCCGCGCGACCTCCTTGAACTCCAAGAGATGTCCATGGCGAATGTCGCCCTCGCCCGCGAGCCAGGTGGAAAAACGTCCATCCGATGACTCACCACCTCCGTCGACCGGGAATTTCTCCCGCCGCTCCCCGTCGCACCCGTCCAGACGATCGACCAGCCGTTCGAGCCAATGCCGGCAATCATACTGGGCCAGCAGGAGCGGCATGTCGCTCGATCGCCAACAGCCTCCCGCCCAGAGCGTCCATTTCCAATCCGGCTCGAACCCCTCGATCCACCCCGGCACCTGCTCCGGCGGCATGGGACGACCGATCCCAAAGCCTTGCGCGCGATCGCATCCCAGGTCCATCAAGAGCAACCCCTGCTCGGGCGTCTCGACGCCCTCGGCGATGACCTGCCGGCGAAAGACGCTGGCCAGACCGATCACACCCTTGGTGATCGCCAGATCGTCCTGATCATCGAGCATGTCCCGCACGAATGAGCGATCGATCTTGAGGGTCTCGACGGGCAATTGCTTGAGATAGCTCAGCGAGGAATAGCCGGTTCCGAAGTCGTCGAGCGCGAAACCCACGCCGATCGATTGGCAGGCCCCGATGATCCCACGCATCATCGCGATATCCTCGAGCGCCGCGCTCTCCAGTATCTCCAGCTCGAGATGATGGGGCGCCAGATCGGCATGCTCCGAGAGGATCGCCCGAAGCCTCGGCAGGAAGGCGCCGTGTTGAAAATGGCGGGCGGCGATATTGACACTGACGGTCAAGTCCAGGCCATCCAGGACCCATTGTCGCGCCTGTCCCAGCGCCTCGCGCAGAACCCATTCGCCGATGTCGACGATGAGCGAGGACTGCTCGGCCAGCGGCAGGAACTCCATGGGGCCGACCAGGACGCCATTGGCTTGCCGCCAGCGCAGCAGGGCCTCCATGCCCATGACGCGGCCGGTACGCATGTTGACCTTCGGCTGGTAATAGAGACAAAACTCACGATCGCGCAGCGCCTTGCGGAGCCGTTCTAGTTGCAGATGCCTGGCCCGAAGCGCCCGGGCGGCCTCCATGTCGAAGAGCTGATAGCGGTTGCGACCCAGTTGCTTGGCCTCGTACATCGAGTAATCGGCATGCCGCAACAGGGTATCGGGATCGCTGTCGTCGATGGGATAGAGGGTGACGCCGATACTGGCCGAGATCGTGACCGCCACATCCTCGATCTGGTAGGGCGCTGAAATCTCTTCGAAAACCCGCCGGAGAATCTCCTCCAGCTCATCGGCGCTACCCAGATCGGTGACCAGCAGAACGAACTCATCGCCCCCCAGACGGGCCGCCGTATCCTCCGGGCGGAGCACGCCAAGCAGGCGACGGGCGATCTCGAGCAGCAACCGGTCCCCATGTTCCTGGCCGAACCGGTCGTTGATACCCTTGAAATCGTCCAGATCGATCGAGCAGATGGCCACCAGGCGCTCGCACCGCGCGGCCTTGTCCATCGCCCGATGCAGTCGCCGGGCCAGCAGCCTGCGGTTGGGGAGATGGGTCAGGGCATCGTAGCTGGCCAGACGGAGCAACTGCTGCTGGGTGCTTTTCAGGTCGCTGATATCGAGAAACATCCCGATGTAGTGCGACAATTGTCCGGACTCACCCAGGACGGCATTGATCTGCAGGAGTTCGGGATAGATTTCGCCGGACTTCCGGCGATTCCAGACCTCGCCCTGCCAATGGCCCTTGTCCTTGAGGTCACGCCACATCCGTCGGTAGAAATCGGCTTCCTGAATACCGGATTTGAGCAGCGCCGGGGTCCGGCCGAGCACCTCTTCGCGGCCGTAGCCCGTGGTGCGCGTGAAGGCGGCGTTGACATCCAGAATCCGCGCGTCAGGCGCCGTGATCAGGATGCCTTCCTGGGAGTTCTCGAAGACGCTGGCGATGAACCTAAGCTTTTGCTCGGCGCGGTGACGGTCCGTCATGTCGCGCAGGGTCTCCACGACGGCAATGGTCCGTCCCTCGGCGTCCTTGATGGGACCGGCGTCGACGGACAGATAGAGCTCGGCGCCGCACAGCGGCATGACACACCAGTTCTCCGCGTGCGCCTCCGCGTGCGCGCTGGTATCCGCGCCATCGGGACAGGCCGAATAGTATTGGCGGATGTCCGCTTGTCGCCCCTGCAGAACCAGATCGGCCAGGCAAGGGCGCGGCTTGCGATAAAAGGCGCGCCAGTGATCGCGCGTTCCAATGACATCCGCCGCGGGCATTCCGGTCAACTGCTCGCAAGCCCGGTTCCAGACGATGACCCTGGCCTCGCCATCGATCACGAAGGTCGGCACGACCAACTGCCGCACCAACTCAATGGCAAAATCCCGTCCCTGAGGCCATGTCTCCCATCCGTGATCTGGTCTTGTCGACCTGGTCATTCGATCACTTCCATCTAGCCTTTCGTTGCGGGAGTCATCGCTCGCCCCGGGCCGGCGACGCCGACCTGGGGAAAACTCCGCCCGTCTCGTTATATCGCGCTCATCAAGCCATCAAAACCAGCCAGGATTTCGTCGCGAGGAAGGCACCCGGTCAAGAGGCGCGGACGTGGAACCTAGTGGGCGGCGAGACACCCTGTCCCTTATCGCGGACCGCCTCGCCCATCCCATCAGGATCGCTAATCCCCGGCCCCGGCCTTGGTGCCCGAAGTCGACGAGGACGAAACATTGGTCAAGAGTTTCTGGAACATATCCCAGGACGCCATGGTCCCGGCCATGTAGGGCTGGAAGAGCTTGATTGGATCATAGCCCTCGACGCCCGCGGTCATCCGCTCGCGGATGTCGTCCATGAGCTGGCGTTGGAAGGCTTCCACATCCGGAAGGCCAAAGAGCTTGCGGACCTCGTCCGGGGTGATATCGAAATCGACGGTGACCTTCATGGGCGTCTCCAGTGAAAAGGATCGGGATCGCGGGGGCGGCCTGGCGCAAGCCAGGAGCCTCGCGATGGGTCAAGTCTCGCCCAGGGCTCCGGGCGTCCGGCTCAATGACGGCTCGCGCGCGGGGTATCGTCCAGTTGGACAGGTTCCTCCACGACGATGGCGCGCCGCACCCGCCGTCCGACGAGCACGCAGGCTCGCTCGAAGGCGCGCTCGGCCTCGCGGGCATTCCATTCCCACTCCGAGGGATGCGCCGTGGCCAAAAACTGCCAGTGTCCGGTCGTCAGGACCGAGCCGAGACGCACCTCCAGGGTCCAGTCATGCCAGAGCGTCTCCGGCTGGTCGTCCTCGACGAACTCCTGCTCGGCGAGGCGGACATAATGACCGGCCCGGTCGTCCATCGCGACTTGATTGGACAGGACCAGGGTATCATCCACGCAACTGCTCCAGCCCGTGTGAACGGCGCTCGCCGTGCCCATGAGCGCGTGGATGAGCAGGCCCGGCGTCAGCGTCAGCGTGAGCGGGGTGTCCCAATCCGGTTCGCCGGAATCTTTATCTGGTGTCATGGATGGATTTCGAGCCTATGTTCTTATTTAAAGCGTGAAGCGATCGCTTGAGCCCAAGTCTACGGCCGGTTGCCTCGGCGCGGCAATCCCGCGTCGGGCGCCCTCCATGCCACGCCTCAGCAGGTGAGTCCATGTCCGTCATCCTCGATCTAGCCATCTTCCCCACCGATCAAGGGGTCAGCGTCAGTCGGTTCGTCGCGCCCGTGATCGCCCTGATCCGCGACAGCGGGTTCGACTTCCAACTCTCGCCCATGGGGACGCAGGTGGAGACCGCGAGCCTACCGGAGGCGCTCGCGCTCATCGAACAGGCCCAGTCGGTCCTCGATGGTCTCGGTTGCGAGCGGGTCTACGCGATCGCCAAGTTCGATATCCGCCAGGGTCCGCTCGGGCGGCTGCGGGGCAAGGTCGATTCCGTTCGCCAACGGATCGGCGAGGTCGAGCGTGCCGGTTAGTTTCACTCCCGCGCGGATCCCGGTAAGGTATCGGCATCGGATTTCTAAGGATAAGCCACGATGAAGGTCGCGATTTTTTCAGATGTGCAGGGCAACCTGCCGGCCATGGAAGAGGCGGTGTCCCGGATCCTGGATTGGGATCCGGACCTGGTCGTGATGGATGGCGACCTGGTCAACCGCGGCCCCAGCAGCCTGGCCTGCCTGGAACTCTTCGACCAGTTGCGGCGCGAGCGCGGCTGGCTTCCGGTCAAGGGCAACCACGAGGCTTGGGTGCTGCGGTGCGGCCGCGAGGCGCCCAAGGACGCGCTGGAGGCGGAGATGCGCCGCTTCGCCGACTGGACCTATCAGCAGATCCAGCCCCGTGTCGAGGCCCTTGAGGGTTGGCCGGATCATCTCAGTTTCGATGGCGGCACGGAGACGAGCTGGGTGCATGTGACCCACGGTACCATGACCAGCAATCGGCAGGGCATCACCACCAGCGTCACCGACGAGGAGATCCGCGGCACGCTCCCGCCGGATCTCGCCCTCTTCGTCACCGCCCACACGCACCGACCGCTGCAACGGGTTCTCGACGGCATCCCGATCCTCAACGTGGGCTCCGTCGGCTCGCCCTTCGACGGCGACCCGCGCGGCAGCTATGCCTTGCTGGAGATGCGCCAGGACGGCTGGCACTGGGAGATCCTCCGTTTCGCCTATGACCGTGTCCAGGCCGAGCGGGACTTCCGGGATCTCGGGTTCATCGAGGAGGGTGGTCCGCTGGCTCGTATCATGTTCGAGGAATGGCGTCGCGCCCGCCTGCTGATGCCGCTCTGGCGCCGTGATTTCGAGCCGGCCGTGCTGGCGGGCGAGCGTCCCTTGCGACCGGCCGTCGACGCCTTCCTGGCGGGCCTCGATTGAAACGGCCCCGCGACATGAACAACCCGGACATGAACGATTCCGACAGACTCTCGCGTTTTCTCTTCGAGCACGCCGGCATCCGCGGCCATCTGGTCCATCTGGACGCGAGCTGGCGCGCCGTCCTGGACGCCCACCCCTATCCGCCACCCGTGCGCGACCGCCTCGGAGAGGCGCTGGCGGCCGTCGCCCTGCTCGCCGCGACCATCAAGTTCGAGGGTTCGCTGATCCTGCAAATACAGAGCGCCGGACCCATTCGGACCCTGGTGGCTCAGGCCACGCACGCCCGCACGGTGCGCGGACTGGCCCGTTGGAGCGGCGAGGTTCCGGTCTCGGGCACCCTGGGCGAGCAACTCGGAGAGGGGCGTTTGGTACTGACCATCGAGCACGGTCGCGGCGAGCCCTATCAGGGCGTCGTGCCGCTGACGGGTACCCGGCTGTCGGAGGCGGTCGAGCGCTATTTCTCCGACTCGGAACAACTCCAGACCCGACTCTGGCTCGCGGCGAACGAGCGGCGCGCGGCGGGACTTCTCTTGCAGCGCTTGCCCGACGAGGGAGCGAGCGAGGAAGACTGGAGGCGCGTAACCATCCTCGCCGAGACCCTGACCCCGAGCGAACTCACCGGGTTAGCGACCGAGCCACTGCTGCACCGGCTGTTCCACGAGGAGTCCCTGCGACTCTTCGATCCCGAGCCGCTCGCCTTTCGCTGCGCCTGCTCCAAGAAGCGCATCGAGAACACCGTCAGAATGCTGGGAGAGGCCGAGGTCGATGGCATCCTGGCCGAGCGGGGCGAGGTCGAGGTGATCTGCGAATTCTGCAACCGAGCCTACCGCTTCGACCCCGTCGACACACGCCAGATATTCGCCGAGCAGACCCGGCACCAGTCGCCCACGACGCATCAGTGAGTCCCAGGATGTGTCATCAATTCTCGTTATGAGCCAGATGCCGGGTTGTAGAGGCGAATTCATTCACCTCTACATGGATGGCCGGGATCCTTGGTTGAAACCGCTGGAGACGTTCACGAAAAGGGGGAATTGATACCCACGGAATGCTTGCGGTACCTTGATGGCGCGATGAAGGCCTTGAGACCGAATGCACACCCGCTCCATGGAGGGCTGTCCCGTGTCATTGCTCAACCGTATTGTCCTCCTCCTGCTGGCCATCTTCGCCGTTGCGACCATTTCGCAATATGGCATCCAACACCTGGTGGTCTACCCCCGTTTCCTGGAATTGGAACGCGCTCAAGCAACGCGGAATCTGGGGCGCGCGGTCGAGCCGCTGCGGCGCGAGCTTGAGCTCCTGGCCCTGACGCTCAACGACTGGGCCTTGTGGGACGATACCTACCGCTTCCTCAAGGATCGCAACCAGGGCTATCTGACCTCCAATCTGAACCTCGATACCTTGCAGGGGCTGGCCGTCAATGCCATGGCCTTCTACGACCAGGCGGGTGACCTGATCTGGGGCATGGCCTATGACCTCGGCGCCGAGCAACCCCTGGAATTGCCGACGCTGATGCCCGCACGGATCTCCGCCGGACATTTTCCGAGACAAGCCGACGCCGGCGATGAGACGCCCAAGGCGACGCTCGGTCTCTTTCAGACCCCTCGGGGACCCTTTCTGGTAGTCGCCATGCCCGCGCTGACCTCGGCGGGCGAAGGACCGCCGATCGGCCACGTCATGCTGGCGCGCCTGCTGGATGCCGAGGCCATCGCTCGGCTGGGCACCCAAGCACGGGTTAATCTGAGCGTCTCGACACCGCCGCCGGAAAGCCGGTCGGCGAGCGGCCCGGCGGAACCCAGCGGCTTTGTCCAGACCCCGATCACGCTGACCGAAACGCCCGCCACGCTGGTGGGAGAGACAACCTTGACAGGTCTCGATGGACATCCGGCGCTGACCCTAAGGGTCGCCACCCCTCGGGAGATCAGTGCTCAGGGCCGGAAAGCCCTGTGGGTCGCCAACCTCTCGGTGGCCGGCGCCCTGGGGCTGGCGTTCTTCCTGCTTCTGCTCGGATTACGTCGGATCATCCTGAATCCCTTATCCCGACTGACCGCGCAGGCCACCGCGCTCGGGGCCAACGAAGCACAGGAGGCGCGTTTGAAGCTCGCGCGTCAGGACGAAATCGGTGTGCTCGCCCAGGCGCTCGACCAGATGATGGACCGTCTGGCCCGGTCCCGGCACAGACTGCTCGAACGCCTCGGAGCCCACATCGAGAATTTGCCGCTGGCCGTCATCGAACTGGATCCCCGATTGCGCCTGATCCGCTGGTCCCAGGCGGCCGAACGCCTGTTCGGCTGGACGGCCGAGGAGGTCATTGAACGCCGTGTCACCGACATCGACTGGATCCACCCCGACGATCTGGTCTTGGTCGAGACACGACTTGCGGCCATGATCGACGGCACCAAGTCGCGCACGATCGGCACCCATCGCAATTTACGCAAGGATGGCACCATCCTCGACTGCGTCTGGCACAGCTCCGCCATTTACGAGCGGACGGGGAACCTGGCCTCCATGTTGTTTCTTGTTCAGGACATCACCGCGCGCCGACACGCCGAGGAAGCGCTCCGCGAGATCGACCGCCGCAAGGATGAATTTCTCGCGACCCTGAGTCATGAGCTGCGCAATCCCCTGGCACCGATTCGCAACGCGGTCGAGATTCTCCAACTCACCGGACTCGGCAATCCGGTCCAGCAGCAGGCCTGCGCCATGATCGAGCGGCAATCGCGGCATCTGGTGCATCTCGTCGACGATCTGCTCGATGTCAGCCGCATTACCCTTGGAAAACTGCGGTTGCGCCGCGAACGGATAGACTTGGCCGCTCTGCTTGAGCAGGTTCTGGAACTCGCCCGTCCGACGATCGCGCAGACGGGCCATGACCTCACCGTCACCCTACCGCCAGAGGCGATCGAGTTGGACGCCGACCCGGTGCGCTTGACGCAAATCCTCGTGAACCTGCTCGAAAACGCGCGCAAATACACCGAACCAGGCGGACACATCCACTTGTTCGCCATCCAAGTGGAGGATGCCGTCGTCATCGAGGTTCGCGACAACGGGATCGGCATCGCACCCGAGGATCTTCCGCGTCTGTTCGACCTCTTCGTGCAGATCGGCTCCAGCCGCAAAAACGCCCAGGGCGGTCTCGGCATCGGGCTGGCGCTGGCGCGTGGTCTGGTGGAGATGCACGGCGGATGTCTCACCGCCGACAGCGCGGGCCTGGGTCAGGGCAGCACGTTCAGGGTGTCCCTACCGATCCCGCATCCGTCTTCCGCCCCATCGCCCCGGCGGCCCGCGCTCGACCCGATCAGACCGCCGACACGCCGGCACGTCCTGGTAGTGGACGATCAACGGGATATCGCCGATTCGCTGGCCCAGGTGCTGGAACTGCACGGCTACCGGGGGGTCTACGACGGGCTGGAAGCGATCGAGACGGTCGCGCGCGAGTCCCCCGAGATCGTCTTGATGGATCTCGGGATGCCGCGACTCGATGGATATGGCGCCTGCCGGATCCTGCGCGAGCAGCCTGGCGGACTGAAGCGACGGATCATCGCGCTGAGCGGCTGGGGTCAACCCGAGGATCGCCAACGCACCCAGGCGGCTGGGTTCGATGGCCATCTGATCAAGCCGGTCGAGTCCGCCACCCTTCTGCGGCTGCTGGCGGAGGAAAACGGACCCTGAGGTGCTCCAGCCGCTTGGGCTAGAGCATATCCTCGATGAAAAGCGGTTTTTCGATCGCGTAGCCCTGGGCGTAATCCACGCCAATGTCGCGCAGCAGCTCCAGGATTTCCTGGTTCTCGACATACTCGGCGATGGTCTTCTTGCCCATGAAGTGGGCGATCTCGTTGAAGGATTTGACGATTTCACGATCCTGCGGACTCACCAGGATGTCCTTGACGAAGGATCCGTCGATCTTGACGAAATCCACCGGCAGTCGCTTGAGATAGCTGTAGGAGGACATGCCGGCACCGAAATCGTCCAGCGCGATCTGGCAGCCGAGCCCCTTGAGATCCTCCAGGATGATCGCGGCCTGATCCAGATTGACGATGGCCGCGGTCTCCGTGACCTCGAAGCTGACCATCTCGACCGGGACCGCGAATTTCTCCAGCCCAGCCCGGATGTATTTGATGAGATCCGGGTCGGTCAGGGACTGACCTGAAAGGTTGATCGCCACGCCGCCGATATCGCGCACCTTGGTCGGATTCCCGTGGATCCACTTGAAGGTCTCGTCGATCACCTGCCGATCCACCTCGCGCATCATGTTGAAGGCCTCGGCGGCGGCGATGAAGGATTGCAGCGGCAGCGGAACGCCTTGATCGTCGTAGACGCTGAGCAGGATCTCGCAATGGGGCGACAGGCCCGCCGTCGGATCCAGCGGAACGATCCGCTGATAACGCAGCTTGCGCCGCCCCGCCTTGATCGCTTCCTCCGCCTGAGCCCAACTGCGCATGTGGTCCAACTGGCGGGCGATGACCTCGTTGTCCTCCCGGAACAGGACGATGCGGTCGCCACCCTCGCGCTGGGCCGCGAGACAGGCCACGCTCGCGGCGGAAACGAGCTGCTCCGGACTCCCGTTCTCGCCATCCAGCATGGCCATGCCGAGACTGCCGGAGATGCGAAAGGATTTGCCCTGCAGATCGAACGGCATCACGGTCAAGCCGGCGCGGATGGACTCGCCGATCTCCGTGGCATGATCCAGATCCATCACGGGCATCAGCAGGCCAAAACGGCTGCCCCCCATGTAGGCCAGACAGATGGCGTCTTGCACCACCCCCTCCAGCAGCTTGGAGACGGCCATCAGCATGCGTTCGCCGACCGAGTAGCCAAAGGTGCCGGTCAGGGTGTCATAGCGATCCAGCTCGAGAAAACAGAGCGCATGGTGGACGCCGTCAGCCTCGCGCGGCATCAACAGATGCGTCAGGGCGCCAACCAGGTGGCGCTGGTTGGACAACCCGGTCAAGGCATCGTGTGTCTCGTGATACTTGAGACGTTCCTGCATCTCGGAGAGCGCGGCATCCGCGGCCCGCGTCACGATCCGCTTGCCGGTTGGCGCCTGGGCATGCGCGTGACCACGCGCGAAGGCTTCCGCCAGGCGGTTGCGACGCAACACCTTGACCTTCTTGCCCATGGTGTCGGTCACCGCGAGGCGTGACCCGTCATCATTGCGCCAGATCAGGCGCACCGCCTTGTTGGCCGCGTCCTTGGTGCGCATCCAGATCAGGGAACCGATCGCCAGGGAGGCCAGATCGTTCAGGGCCTGCTCCCAGTCGGAGGCGGACAGATCACGCGGAACCCGTTCGGGCTCGCTCTCCGCGTCCGGCCTCAGCGGCATGAAGGTCACATAGTCCTCATCCCGATCCAGCGAGGCACGGACCCGCCGCGCGGCGGTTTCGACGCGGCCCAGCAGTTCGTCGCTGACGATGGGGTCGATACCCATGTAGGTCAGACCGGAACGGGCTTCCTCGATCAGGGTTTCCAGCTCGACCCTGGGTTCGTCGTCGGACTCGCCGTCGCCGCCGGTCAGTTGGTGAAGCGCGCGCAGGAGTCGCCAATGCTTACGCCAGCGCGGCTCGTCGATTCCGGAATTGGCGCAGACCAGATCCAGAAGGTTCCGCCATCCGACATCGAGCAGCTCAAGGATGACCTTGTGGGCGCGACGGCCCCCGAAGGTCGTGTTGAGCCGTTCGCGCACCTCCTCCCTGGCGATCCGCCCACGCTCCTTGGACTCGCAGATATTGACCCAGTTGGAGATGTTGTCCTGATACTCGCGCCCGGCGCGCGAATCGAGATCTCCGACGTGCTTGCCGATCTCGTCCAGCGCCTTGGGGTCATGTCCGTCGGCGACGGCGAGCTTCTGGACGACCTCGTCGAACTCCTTCTGGAGCTTGCCCTCGACCGCTTCGTCGTTCTGGAAGTAAGTCGCCAGGTGCTCCAGCTTGTTGATGAGGTTGACCAGTGGTTGCTTGGTATCCGAGATCCCGCCCGGCTCGGTCAGGGCCATGGAGAGAAAACGCTTGGACAGCGGCTGGATGAGCGATTTGAGCCGTTGCGGGGCGACGGTGTCGGACAGCATGAGCGCCAGCAGCCGATCGGTCACGTCGACCCGCTCCTCCACCTGAGGCGACATCACCGGCTGACGGTCCGACCGACCGGCCGGGTTCTTGGCCTCGGAGGCCGTGAGCCATTGCGACACCAATTCCCGCAGAGGTCGGTTCGGATCCGGCTCGGGAATCTGATAGTCGGCCGGAAAACTGGCGAGTAGATCCGCCACGCGACGCCCGCCCGTATAGGCCCGACCGCGCCGCTCCAGGCTGACATAAGGCGATCGCTGAGGATAGTTGGCCAGCAGGTTGGCCATCACGCCGGCCGCCTGGGTGAGCGCGGCGTTGGCCTCGGCCGCCCCCATACCGGACGCCGACGCCGGCCCTGGCGCGTTCTGGCTCGCGCCCGGTTCCGGTCCGCCGGCCGCGGCGGGGCTGGGGTTGGACGCGAATCCGGCGGCATCGCCCGCCGACGCGACACCGGGCGGGGGCGCGACACCGCTTGACGCGGGCGAGGATTCCAGTCCCGCCGTGGACCAGGCGCGCAGGATCTCGCGGTAGAAGGAGCCGAGGTTGCGCGTGAGATGGCTGGCCACGGCCTGGAGGCCAATCCGCTGCAAGTCGGCGCCGAGCCCGAGTTCGCTCAGGGTGCGCTCGATGATCTCCGCCAGCGCCATGGGCTCCATGGGGAGCGAGGCATCGTGGAAGATGGAGGAGATATTCGTCCGCAGCGCCTCCAGTGGCTCGCGCAGTTCGTCCTCCAGCCTGTTGGCCAGTTCGGACTTAGCGAGCCAGATCTCGAACTCGTTCTGATCGACGAGCTGCAATCCGTCCTTGAGGGACAGCGTCCCGGACATCGCGGGCGGAGGGGAATCCTCTTTCTGGGCCTTGCCGACGTTGTTCAGGGCGTCGAGCAAGTCCTGGAGGAGCCGTTTAGAGATATTATCGTCGTGGACCGCCCGCGCCAGCAGGCCGATCTCACCGGAGAAACGGGCCCGCTCGGCATCGCTTCCCGCCCGCTCGGTATGACTCCAGAGTTCCTCGACCAGGGATTCGAGCAGCGAATCCAGCAATCCGCCGAGACGCTGCTGCCCAACCTCCTGAAGAACCTCCCGCGCGCGGGCGCGCGTTGGGTTGGTATCGATACCCGTTTCCAGCTCGCCGCTCGCCGCCGCCCGATCACTGACGAAGCGCGCCAGTCTGGCCCGCCCATCGCCCGTGAGCCGCACGAAGCGCGCGCCCAGGCTCCGATCGACGCGATGCACCACCTCGATGACGGCCTGCACCGGATCCATGCTCTGCGCATCCGGGAGATCGAAGTGGATATCCACATGCTCGCCGGACTGAAAGGGCAGCTCCGGCTCGGCGTACCCGGACTCGAGCAGCACGCCACCGTTACAGATATTGCGCACGCGACAATTGGTCGGCAGTTGATTGCGACCACGGACCTTGGCATGCAGATCCACCACATAACGTGCCTGGATGCGGCGGTCCCGGTAGTCTCTATTTTTGTCGGTCATGCTTGCGATCATATACAGATTAGGGTGGCTGATACCAGCCGCGCGACTCAGCGCAGATAAGGCCCGTCCTCGCCGATCTTGCCGGGTCCGTCGAGCACGTAAATCCCGGCGGAATTCGCCTTGACATGGAAGGCCAGGTGTCCGTCGCTTGCGATCTCCCGGCCGGTTACCGCGTCGCGGTACAGACCCGGCGGCACGCCATCGATCTGGACCTCTTGATCGGAACCGATCGCCAGCCCGACCGCCGCCAGGCTGCCGCTTTCCAGATGGTCGCGGACGAACGCCATGCCGCTGCCCCATTCGTTGAGATGGGAGAGGGTCGCCTTCTGCAACGCCGGAACGGAACGCCGGATCAGGTTGAGACGCTGGAGATGCAGAAACAGCGGATGGGCGCGGGTCTGGCCGATGCGTTCATCGCTCAAATGGTCGCCGAAATAAGCGCGTCCCGTGGTGTGCAGGGTATCACGCTCTCCTTCCACGTCCTGTGGCGCGCCCTTCATGAACTCGATCTCCTCGCCGTAATAGAGACAGGGAATGCCGCGCGCGGTCCAGATCAGGTTGTAAGCGGCAGCGGCCATCCACTGCTCGCCCTGGAAGCGGTATTTGAAGTCGTTGTCCGGACCCACGTCGTGGTTCTGCAGGAAGGTGACGAGTTGGGTCACGTCGCCGTAGATCCAATCCATGCTCAGAATCTGCCCGGTGCCGCCGTAGGTGCCCTTGCTGACGGTATCGCGGAAGGTCGAGAAGAGTCCGAAATCGAGCTGCGGAAAGCCTGAATCGCCACCCGAACGCGGATCGCGCGGATCCTGCCCGAGGCGGGTATACCACCAGGGCCGGATCTGCGACGGCCCGTTGTCGCCGCCGCCGAGATCCCCCCAGCCATAGCCCTTGACCAGATTCTCGCCGAAGACGAAGAGCCCCGGCTTGTGCGCCTTCCAGGCATTGACGTATTCGAGCAGATTGTCGCGCTCGACGTGCTTGACGGTGTCGATGCGCAGGGCGTCCACGCCCATGTCCAGATAGCGGTTGATGGCCCCGATGATGTAGTCCTTGACGTTCTGGCGCTCGGTCGCGAGATCGATGCAATCGCCGGCCAGGTGTTTCTGCTGGAGCGGATGGGCGCTCTCCCAGTCGCCGCCGCAGATGAAGCCCTCCTGGTGATACCAGTTCGGGTCCAGATCCTGGGGGTCGATGCCGAAGAAACGACCGGGGTTGTAGCCGGGCTTGGGGACGGTCTCGCCGGTCTTGGGATCGACCAGCGGCTCGATACCCTCCGGGTCGCGCGCGTGGCGCTCGCGGTACCAGTCCGGCGCGAGCGGGTTGTCGATGTCGTCGCGGTTCGGCCAGGCGTAGTGGCCCAGGCTGCCCTGATAGGGGCCGTGATTCACCCGGCCCGGCTCGGAGCCTTGCGGCACGTAATATTTGATCGGCAAATGGTCGATGTGGACCTGACCGCGAATGCCGTACTGACAGGAGTGATTGACCACCACGTCCTGGATGATCTTGATGTTCTTGGCGTGCGCGGCGTCGATCAGATCCTGATAGGTCGCATCGGGCGACTCCAGACGCGGATCGATGCGGGTCCAGTCATAGGCGTGATAGCCGTGGTAGTCCAGGCCCGAGCGGTTCTCCACCGGCGGCGTGATCCAGATGGCGCTGAAGCCGAGATCCCGGATGTAGTCGAGCCGTTGGATCAGCCCCTTGAAGTCGCCCCGCCAGTGCGGATCCACCGGGTTGCCGCCGGCATCGAACTGGATGCGGTCGCGGCAGAAGAAATTGTTCGAGGGGTCGCCGTCGTAGAAGCGGGTGGTCAGCAGGAAATAGATGGTCTCCTCGCGAAAATCCGTCCGTTCCGCGATCGGACGCAGCTCGGTCGCGACCCGCGCCGCGACGGGCTGGCGCGGTGTGCTCGCCTGGGGTATCGGCGCACTCACCGGCGGCAACGTCTTGCCATCGGCGGACCAGACGCCAGCCGCCGTCAGCCAGCCATCCTCGGCGCGATGCTGATCCTGGGTCTGGCGGCCCTGGGCGTCGTGAACGACCAGGCGGGCCTGCGCGATGCCCGCGAGCCGAATGACGTACCAGCCATCGCCCTGCGCGGTCATGGGCAAGCCCGGCCACTGGGTGCCGAAGCCGCCCGGATGACCGTCCCAAAGATGGATGTGAATGCTCTCCGCCCAATGCGAAGGGCGTTCGAAATGGATGACCAGTTCGGTCATGGCGGGACTCCAGACAGACTCAAGACGGGGTTTGGGTGCGGTGTTCCGGCGTTTTTAGGGATCCACGGCGAGGAAGCCTCGGGGCCTCCCAATCCGCTATCCTACCCGTCCTCCAGCGATCGCGTCGCGAAGGAATCCCGTGGGGCATGCGCATTCACCCGTCACCGTGCGCCGCTGGATCTGGATGGATATGGATGGCCAACCAAACGCAGCAGGGTTCGCTCGAGGTGCGAAGCACACGGTGCGGGACGCGCGCCGGGATGAAGCGATAGTCGCCGGCCCGCAGGGTGAGGGTCTCGCCATCGATCCAAAGCTCCGCCCAACCCTGGAGCAGACAGACCCACTCGTCCTGGATCTGATCGTAGAGCGTCGGATCCGGCCGATCGCTGCTCACGATTCGCTCGATCGAGACGTTACGGCAGCGCAGTAGATCCTCGAACACCTCGCCCGCGCCGATCTCCGGCAGGTTCTCGAACAGATTGCCGCTGCTCATGCGCCGGTGTCCGTCTTGACCATGCCCGAACCCCGCTAGAGCAGAATCCGCTCGATCCCGCCCGCCTCGGCCCGATGGAGAAAGCGTTCCCGCCATCCCTCTCCGAGCAGACGATTGGCTAGTTCGACCACGATGTAGTCGGTCTTGAGCCCGGTGTCGTCCTGATACTTGCCCAATCCCTGCTGGCAGGCGGGACAGGCGGTGAGCAGCTTGACCTCGCCCTGATCGACGCGATCCCGGCCGGTCAGCGCGCGGATGCCGGCGGTAAGCTCCTCCTGTTTGCGGAAACGGACCTGATTGGCGATGTCCGGACGCGAGGTGCCGAGGGTGCCGGCCTCGCCGCAACAGCGATCGGAGAGCTTGACCGGCTGACCGATCAGGCTGGTCGCCACCTTGATCGGCGCATGGGTCTTCATGGGCGTATGGCAGGGGTCGTGGTAGAGATACTGGACACCCTGGACGCCCCCCAGACCGACGCCCTTCTCCATCAGCCACTCATGGATGTCGAGCAGTCGGCAGCCGGGGAAGATGCGCTCGAACTCGTACTTGAGCAGTTGATCCATGCAGGTTCCGCAGGATACGAGCACCGTTCGTATATCCAGATAATTGAGCGTGTTGGCGACCCGGTGGAAGAGCACCCGGTTCTCCATGGTGATCCGGCGTCCGCGCTCCTCCAGCCCCGCCGAACGCTGCGGATAGCCGCAGCAGAGATAGCCCGGCGGCAGAACGGTCTGGGCGCCCTGTTCCCAGAGCATGGCGAGCGTGGCCAGGCCGATGTCGGAATAGAGACGCTCCGACCCGCAGCCGGGGAAATAGAAGACCGTCTCGGCATCCTCGGCGACCACGCGGGGGTCGCGCAGGATCGGCACCTGGGTCCGGTCCTCCAGGGCCAACAACTGGCGAAAGGTGCGCTTGGGCAGATCGACGCGCACCGGGCGACCGACCAGATCGACCATCAGGCTGGCCAGCGCCGGCCGCCCCGTGGTCGCGCCTGGACGACTGGTGCGGCCCGGCGTCAATCCGAGCCATCCGGCCAGACGATGGGCCTGGTTCATGGCCGCGAAACCCCATTCGGCGAGTCCCAGGCGCAGCAACCGGATGGCGCGCGGATCGGTGACGTTGAGGAACTGCATCGCCGCCCAGGCGCCGGGACTGAAGCGTTTCTGGCCGCGATCGACCAGGATGCGCCGCATCCGCATGGTGACGTCGCCGAAGTCGATATCGACCGGACAGGGGGTCAGACACTTGTGGCAGACGGTGCAGTGATCCGCCACGTCGTTCATCTCGACGAAGTGTCGCAGCGAGAGTCCGCGCCGGGTCTGTTCCTCGTAGAGAAAAGCCTCGATGATGAGCCCGGTGCCCAGGATCTTGTTGCGCGGCGAGTAGCTCAGATTGGCGCGCGGCACATGGGTCATGCACTTGGGCTTGCACTTGCCGCAGCGCAGACAGTGCTTCACATCGTCGTTGAGCGCGCCAAGCTCGGTCTCTTCCAGGATGATGGCCTCCTGTTCGAGCAGGCGCAGCGAGGGGGTGTAGGCCCCGTCGAGCCCGGATCCGGGCATGAGCTTGCCCCGGTTGAACAGCGCCCTGGGATCGACCCGCCCTTTGTAGGCGACGAAGGCGTCCACCTTGTCCTGGTCCAGGAACTGGAGCTTGGTAATGCCGATGCCGTGCTCGCCCGAGATGACGCCGCCGAGCCCGGTCGCCAACTCCATGATGCGGGCGACCAGCCGATCGGCCTCGTGCAGCATGGCGTAGTCGGAGGAATGGACCGGAATGTTGGTGTGAACGTTGCCGTCGCCGGCATGCATGTGCAGGGCGACGAACAGACGTGAATCGCGCGCCTGGGCGTGGATCTCGCGCAGACGCTCGCGCACCCGCGCCAGCTCCTGGCCCGAGAAGATCTCGTTGAGTCGATCCGCGACCTCCGCGCGCAGGGACTGGCGCAGATCGCGCCGGAGCATCATGGCGATCAGGCTGTCGCCCTCGCGCCGCCGGGCCAGCGCGCCCTCGTCCAGCAGCTCCAGGTGATCGGCGGCGGCCTGGTCGAGCCGCTCCAGGACGCTCCGCCAGCGCGCGCGGGCGCGCAGGATGGACTCGCGCGCGGCCTCCCGCTTGGCGTTCAGGATGGCGACGGCCTCGTCCGAGGCCTCGTAGTCATCCCCGGCCCGCGCCTCCGGCATGTCCGAGGCCAGATAATCCAGCAGGGCCGCCAGGATGGCGTCCTTGTTGCGGATCGACTGCTCGATGTTGATCCGCTCGATGCCCCGGCTGTAATCGGCCAGCCGATCGAGCGGGATGACCACGTCCTCGTTGACCTTGAAGGCGTTGGTGTGGCGCGAGATGGCGGCGGTGCGCGCGCGATCGAGCCAGAAGCGCTTGCGCGCCTCGGGGCTGACGGCGATGAAGCCCTCGCCGTCGCGCGCCTGGGTGAGTTCGACCACCCGCGCCGCGGCCTGGGCGACGGCCGCCTCGTCGTCACTGACCAGATCCGCGATCAGGACCATCTTGGGCAGCTCGTGGCGCGCCGCCTTGGTGGAATAGTCCACGGCGCGCACATAGCGCTCGTCCAGGTGCTCCAGACCCGCCATCTGGACGCCGGCCTGGGATTCGATGTAATCCTTGATCTCGACGATCGCCGGCACGGCCAGATCCAGATCGGTGCCGAAGAACTCCATGCAGACCGTGCGCGCATGCTCGGGCATGCGATGCAGGACGAAACGGGCCGAGGTGATGAGACCGTCGCAGCCTTCCTTCTGGACACCCGGCAGACCGGAGAGGAACTTGTCGGTCACGTCCTTGCCGAGTCCGACCTTGCGGAAGGACGCGCCCGGCATCTCCAGGATCTCGGGCGCGCCGCGCGGGGTCCGGCCATCCGGGGCGAAGCGCGAGACGCGAAAGCGCACCAGCGCCTGATCGTGGATCTTGCCCAGGTTGTGATCCAGCCGCTCGACCTCCAGCCAGTCGGCGTCCGGCGTCACCATCCGCCAGGAGGCCAGATTGTCCAGCGCCGTACCCCAGAGCACCGCCTTCTTGCCGCCCGCGTTCATGGCGATGTTACCGCCGATGCAGGAGGCGTCCTGCGAGGTGGGATCGACCGCGAAGGCGAGCCCGTTGGCATCGGCCAGATCGGAGACGCGGCGGGTGACCACGCCCGCGCCACAGTGCGCCGTCGGGACCAGTCCCTCCACGCCCGGCAGGGCGACCCGCTCGACGCCCGAGAGACTTTCGAGCTTCTCGGTATTGATGACCGCCGTCAGCGGATGCAGGGGCACCGCCGAGCCGGTATAGCCCGTGCCGCCGCCGCGCGGGATCAGGGTCAGACCGCAATCGATGCAGGCGCGCACGACGGGCGCGACCTCGGCTTCGGTATCGGGCGAGATGACCACGAAGGGCAATTCGACGCGCCAGTCGGTCGCGTCGGTGGCGTGGGAGACGCGCGCCAGACCGCCGAAGTCCAGATTGTCCTTGCGCGTGAGGCCGGCGAGCGCCTTGCGCAGCCGCGCGCGCTGCGCCTTCTCCAGCTCGAACCAATCGCCGAATCGCTTCACGGCCACCCTGGCCGCGGCCAGAAGCTCCGCCGCGCTCGGGTTCTCGTTCAGCCGTCGCTCGAACTGATCGAGCCGATGCGCGAGCGCCTGAAGGAGCAACCGCCGGCGTCCCAGGTTCTCCAGCAGGTCATCCTGGAGATAGGGGTTGCGGGTGACCACCCACATGTCCCCCAGCACCTCGAACAGCATCCGCGCGGAACGCCCGGTGCGGCGGCTGCCGCGCAGCTCCTCGATCCGACGCCACATGGGCTCGCCGAGAAAGCGGATGACGATCTCGCGATCGGAGAAGGAGGTGTAGTTGTAGGGGATCTCGCGGAGACGTGAGGCGGATTCGGACATCATGAGGGGCTGCGAAGGCTCGGGTTATTGCACTGCACAAAATGGTACTGCAAAGTGCCCGACCAATGGCCATCAATGCAGCTTATGGCCTGACATATCGAGTGTCCTTGGTCTTCATCTGGCCTGCGCGATCCTTGCGGAGTCGACGTCGGTCGTTGAAACAGGAATTTCCAAACAACTTCTAAAAGCGATGGCGCGTTTCAAGGCTTTGCTTTGTTCTTCCACATGACATGGCAGGTGATGCAGGCATTGGTCAGCGCGTAGGCTGACTGGCTAGCACCGAGCCAATCTCCAGCGGCAGCGGCTTCCGTGATGCGTGTCGCCTCGCTGTCGAGAACCTTGTCATACGACAGCAGGCTCTGCTTGAACGCGGCCTGATCGGCGTCCGTCATGATGGTCCAGGGCTTGTGGTTGGGCGCGGGGTGTTTGAGGATCATGTCCGCGGCGGTCTTCGTCAGCTCGGCGTTTTCGCGCACGATGCCTTCCTGGATCATCGCCAGGGACGCACCCATCACCTCCATCAACTGACGGTAGGTCATGTCGGCTTGGCGCTTGGAAGCGACGAGCTGATCGGCGTCGCCCTCCTCGGCCTGTGCGAGTGGGACGGCGAGGGAACAGGCAAGGGCCAGGGTCATTAGCGGTTTCATCTTCTACCTCTCGATGAATGGCTGGGATCATCCGATGGCCAGACCGGACATCCGTGGCGCCACCCGTTGGGGTGGCCATGAAGTGGCTGATGTTGCGCGGGTTCAGGCGACCATCGCCCGCGCGGCGCGGCGATTGACTTCCACGGTGACGTGGACCAGCTCGTCGTGAATACTCAGTGCCTGCCGCACCGCGTCCGGCTCAAGGGTTTCGGTCACCACCAGTGACAGGACGCAGGCGTATTTGTCCTTGCCGACCCGCCAGACATGCAGATCCGCGATCTCGGCGGCGACTGGCAGCTCGGCCACTACCTCGCGGATTTCCGCCACGACGGGGCGATCCATCTCGGCGTCGATGAGCACCCGGCTGGTGTCGCGCAGCAGGCCATAGGCCCAGGTCGCCACTAGGGCGGCACCGACGATCCCCATGACGGGATCGAGCCAGGCCGCGCCCCAGAGCTTGCCGCCGAACAGCGCCACGATGGCGAAGACGGAGGTCGCCGCATCCGCCAGGACATGCAGATAGGCGGCACGCAGATTCAGATCCTGATGGTGGTCATGATGACCGTGCCCGTCGTCATGATGATGGTGGTGGTGATGCGCCTGGTCGTGCCCATCCTTGAGCAGCCAGGCACAGACCAGATTCACGATGAGGCCCAGCACGGCGATTCCGATCGCCTGGTTGTAGTGGATCGGCATGGGCGCGAGCAGTCGCTCGACGGACTGGTACAGCATCAGACCGGCCACGGCGACCAGAAAGACGGCGCTGGTGTAGCCCCCTAGAATCTCGATCTTCCAGGTTCCAAAGGCGAAACGGGGGTCATGGGCATAGCGGCGCGCGGCGGCATAGGCGAGCACCGAGAGCCCGAGGGCCAGGGCATGCGAGCTCATGTGCCAGCCATCGGCGAGCAGGGCCATGGAGTTGAAGATCCAGCCGCCGGCGATCTCCGCCACCATCATGGTGGCCGTCAGCCACACCACCCAGCGCGTGTTGCGTTCGGCCAGCGGATTGCCCTCGTCGAAGACATGTGAGTGTTGCCAGTTCTCAAGCGCGGCGGCGTCTTGCATCATGGGATTCCTCGAAGTGGATCGTCTCTCATATACTCTACCCCTGTACCCTACATTACAGCAAGGCGAACGCCCATGCCCCATACGATCAAGGACAAGAAAGCGCTGCTCGCGCGCGTACGCCGGATTCAAGGTCAAGCCATCGCGTTGGAGCGCGCACTCGAGCAGGAAAGCGACTGCTCGGCCGTACTCCAGCAGATCGCCGCGATTCGCGGCGCGGTCAACGGACTCATGGCGCAGGTGCTGGAGGGACATCTGCGCGAGCATCTGGGTGGAGAAGATCGGACACCGCAGCAGCGCCACGAGGATCTAGAGCAGGTGCTCAGCGTCTTGAGATCCTATCTGAAGTGAGGAAAAGCCGACGGTTTCCTGACCAACCGCCCAGGAGCCTTTCCTGATGGTCGAGGTCGTTCCAGAGGAGCGTCAACAAGAGGACGCTGGGGCTATCCGTGTTGCTTGACTGACTTGCAGCGGTTCGATTCAGGTCTCCAGCACGCCATCACGCTTGCCGAGCGAGCCATTCCAGCTCGGCCGCCGCCTCGCGGTAGTAATCGTGATAGGTAGCCAGTCCGGGCTCCTTGGCCGTGCGTTCGGTGAAGGCCACCAGTACCGGATACTGACGGCGGGCGAAGTCGATCCGTTCGTCCGGCGGACTCCATCTGACGAAGCTTGCGAAGCTCACCACCAGATTGCCTCCGGCCGGATTCCGCATGGCCGTTTGCAGCCGACCCAGTAAGACCGGATAGAGCTTGAGCGCGTTCTCGGCGTAGCTCCGTATCCGGGGCGCCTGTGCCATGAGGGCCGCGCGCTCGGCGTCGAAGCCGTCACGATCAAGGATGCGTCGGTCGCGATAGACCAGCGGTGCCTGGTCGGAGATGTCGCACGCCCAGCCTTTGCGAGGGATCAGCATGTCGCCCTGATCTTCCTCGCGGCGATAGGCATAGAAGGGCATGGCGCGGCAGCGCAACGGTTTGTCGTCCTGAATGCCGCAGCGCTGATCGACCAGCGCGGGACAGGCCATGGCGCGCGGGAGGTAGGCGGTCGGCACGATCGAAACGGCGACCCGCTTGCGGTTGGGGAGTTCGAGGCTCGTCCCCAGCTCCGCGGTCAGTTCGAACGCGCGCACTCCTTGAGGGACGGGGGTCCAAACCATCGCGAGCGGAAATCGTCCGGCATGGGTGAACGTCTCCTTTAGCGTCAGTGGCAGCCATCCATGGCAGCATTGCCCACAAAGGGTGCAGGCAAAACGCTGTTCCGCCGGCAAGCCTATGGGCGGGCGTCCCGCGCCCACCTCAGGATGCCCCGCAGCACTTCTTGTACTTCCTGCCGGAGCCGCACGGGCAGGGATCGTTCCGGCCCGGCTTGGCGACGCGCGCAGGCTCGCCCTTGGGGTTCATCGCGCTGCGCTGATAGAGCCAGCGCCCGTCCTGGCGGCAGAAATAGGCCAGCTCATGCTGCATATGCACCTGCCCGCGATGCTCGTAACGGAAGGTAAACTCGACTTGTCCGGTGGAGTCCTCGGGGCCGCCATCGACGACCCGCAGGATTTTCAGGTCGAGCCAGGTCGCCTCCGCGACGAAACGCTCGGAATCCAGCCGGTCGAACTCCGCACGCGCTTCAGGGGCATCCGTGCGTTCGATGTGATCCAGATTGCCGACGATATAGGCCGCGTAGCGCGAGCGCATGAGCGCCTCGGCCGTGCGCGCCGGCGCGCTAGCAAGGACTGGGCCGCAGCAATCGTCGAAATCGCGGCCCGAACCACAGACGCAAGCAGACATCATCGATTCCCAAGGTTAGCGGCATGGCCTAAGAAGCTGTTTAGGAATTACTATTTCAACGAGTTACGTTATCTCGGCAGGGTTTCCGAGGGCCTGATACGGCCGTTCGTGGTGAGTCCCGAGCCTGTCGAAGATTCGAAGGCGCCCCCGCGCCGGGAACGCCGCGAGCAAGCTCCCGAATCAGGTCAGATACCCAGGCACGACGACCTCGATATCCGTGGCCTCGATCCCGAGTTCGGCCAGACCACTGGTTCGGCACAGGCTGTCGACCTGGAGCGACTGGTAGTTGTCCATCGTGAACAGCTTGCCGGGCAGTTTCTCGAAGACCCTGGCCTGAAGCCGCGAGAGCCGATCCGTCAGCCCGATGACGCGGATCGGGCGGCCGATCGTCTGGCTGGTGTACATCACCAGATCCCGCAGGGAGAAGATCCTCGGACCGCAGAGGTCATGGACCTGGCCCTGGGTCTCCGGCGCGTCCATGGCGCGCACGAGCGCCTTGACGACATCGCCGACATGGACGGGGGCGAACCGCGCCTCGGGACAGGCCAGCGGCAGGAACCCCGGCATCCGGCGAATCAGCCCGGCGAAGCGATTGAAGAAGCGATCCCCCGGACCGAAGATCACCGATGGACGAAAGCTGGTGACCGCCAAGCCTTGCACCGAGGCCGCGTGAACGACCCGCTCGCCACGCCCCTTGCTGCGCAGATACTCGCTGGGGCCGGATTCGGCGTCGGCGCCCAAGGCGCTCAGATGCAGGAAACGCGGCACGCCGGCCCGGAGCGCCGCCCGCGTGGCCCGCTCGGGCAGCGTCACATGGGACTGCTCGAAGGTGCGTCCGGCGCCTTCGTCGAGGACGCCGACGAGATTGACGACGACCGTGCAGCCCGCCATCGCCTCCACCAGATCCTCCTCCGACCAGCCGGCGATCGGATAGGACTCGCAGCCCTGGATCAACCCGAGATCCCGGCAGCGATGCGGATGCCGCGCCGGCACACGAGACGGAACACCGAGACGCGCGAGATGATTCAAGAAATGCCGACCGACGAAGCCGGTTCCTCCGAGGACAAAGACGCGCTGTGTTTTCATCTCAGTGATGACTCGATCGCTAGGTTGAGGGGGTGTCGCGCCGGATCCGCCCAGACGCGAACGGCGTCGCGTATTATAGCCCGCATGCCACAGGTCGCCTGTCCCCGCTGTTCATGATCGAGTTCCTGTCCTATCTCGGAATCGGTGCCCTCTCGGGTCTTCTCGCGGGGCTCTTCGGGGTTGGCGGCGGCGTCATCATGGTTCCGGCCCTGATCCTGGTCTTCGGCCATCTCGATCTTGGGGGCGTCTGGACGCCGCATCTCGCGGTCGGAACCTCGCTCGCCACCATCATCGGCACCGGCGCCGCGTCCACCCTCGCCCACCATCGCCGCGATGGCGTCCGTTGGGACATCGTGATCCTGCTGGCGCCTGGAATCGTCATCGGGGCCTGGATGGGGGCGGCCCTGGTCGGCTGGATCCCGGAGGTCTGGCTGAAGCGTCTATTCGCCGCCTTTCTCGCCTTCGTCGGCGTGCGTCTGCTGTCGACGCAAGACCTGGCCGGTTCCATCGGGCGGCTGCCGGGTCGGGGCGGGCTGGCGCTCGTCGGGGGCGGCATCGGGATGCTCTCGGCCCTGGTGGGCATCGGCGGCGGGACGCTTACCGTGCCCTTCCTGAGTCACCGGGGTCTGGATCTGCGTCGGGCGGTCGGCACCTCGGCCGCCTGCGGCCTGCCGATCGCGCTCGCCGGGACGCTGGGATTCGTGCTGGCGGGCTGGGGGCGCCTGGGGCTTCCGACGTTGAGCACGGGGTTCGTCTATTGGCCAGCGGTGCTGGCGATGCTGATGGCCAGCATGCCGACGGCCCCGGTCGGCGCCCGCCTGGCCCACGCGCTACCCGTGCGCTGGCTGAAGCGACTCTTCGGCGCTTTGCTCCTGCTGATCGCCGCGCGACTCGCCTTCGGTGGCTGATCCGTTAGCGATCGGCTGGCCGGTCCAGAATCAACCGTCGGTAGAGATAGACCTGGCCACTCTGGTCCCTAAGCGCCAGCCGGCCCTGGTCCAGGGCGAACTCGAACGTCTGGGTGAAATCCCCGCTCCGATTGGTCATATCCAGACGATTGGTTCCGACATGGATATCGCCCTCGATGTAACCCTTGCAGGACGAATAGATCCGATAGAGCCCGCCCTGCACGATCAGTAGCCCGCCCTGGTTGTCCTCCCAGAGTCCTTCCAGTCCGGCGCCACCCCAACTCGACGCGCCGCCGGGCATCGCCTGTTGCATCATGTTCGCCATCGAGCCGGCCTGGGAACCGCCCGGATAGGGCATCATCGACGCGGCTCCCGGGATCTGTCCGAGCGCGGAGGGCCAACCCGTCATCCCCATGGGGTGGCCCGCGCCGGGCGCGAGCGGCGGGACCGCGGATCCGAACCCTCCGGCGCCGGTAAAGCCCATGGCCTCCATCATGCGGGCGATCGCCCGAGCCATCTCCTGGGCCGCCGTTTCCTGGGCCTCGACCGTCGCGAGCGGAGGGGCGAACAGCATCGCCGAGAACAAGAGCTTGACCGCAATCGAGCGGATGGATGGAGAGCGTGCGAACATCGGTGACATGAGTCGAATCGAACCCTGAAAACAGCCTGGATATGGGTGGACGACCCAATCATGAGGAGCGACCTCGAACGAACGGCTCCGGGCGTCAGTCTATCAGACCGAACGCCGCCCGATCCCAAATGGCTCAAGGTGCCACGGCATCCGCCACGCGGCCATCCAGCCAGAAATCCGCCGCAGGGATCGGCGGCAGCAGATCGCTCAGGCGCGTCGGCCCGAGACCCAGTCGATCCGCGTAGATGATCCGATAGGCCATGACCCGCTCCACGTAGGCGCGCGTCTCGTCGAACGGAATCCGCGCGATCCAGAGATCTACGGGGGTGCATTCGGACGGCAGCCAATCTCGAACGCGCCGGGGACCCGCGTTGTAGGCCGCCGTCGCCAGCGCGGGATGACCGAAGCGATCGCGCATCCAGGTCAGATAGGTGCTGCCCAGGGCGATGTTCAGCTCGGGATCATGCAACGCCCAGCGCGATGGCTTGTCGAGACCCAGGGTAGCGGCGACCTCGGCCGCCGTCGCGGGCATGAGCTGCATCAACCCGATGGCCCCGGCGGGCGAGGCGATGGCGCGCGCGAAGACGCTTTCCTGACGCAGGACCGCATGGATCCAGTCCGCGTCGATGCCGATCCGCCAGGCTTGCTCGCCGATCAGATCCCGATAGGCCAGCGGAAAACGAATCTCGAGATCATCCCAGTAACCGGACCGGGCGAGCATGAGGATGGCCTGATCGTGCCAACCGCCCTGGTCGGCCAGATGGGCGGCGGCCATGAGGCCATCGGCGTCCAGGTCGCGCGCCAGGGTTCGCCACTCGCGACGCACATCGGTCTCCCGATCCAGTCGATGCAGCGCATTGATGCGCCGATAGGCTGGGCTGTCGGTCAGGGCGCGAACCCGCTCCGGCGCCACCGGCGTCGCGCGATGGCTCAGGTTGTAGGGCTGACCGATACGGTCGGCCGCCATGAAGCCCCAAAAGCTGCGTTGTCGCGCCGCCAGCTCCAGGGTGGCCCGCGCCTCCGTGGCCTGGCCGAGGAATTCCTCGGCGCGTCCCTGCCAGTAGAGCCAGCGATCGCGCTTTTCCTCGCCATCCGGCATCGCGGCGATCCACTTGGCCAGCCAGTCCCAGGCCCTCAGTCCGATCGCCGCGCGCAACCGTCGCTCCTGCTCCGGAAGATTGTCCGCACCGGCCACGAGCGCGTCCCAGTAGAGCAGACCCAGCCGGTCACCGCCCGCCGCGAGGCCCCGACCCACGGCGCTGTAGGCGCGCTCGCGCGCCGCCGGATCATCGGCCATCCAGTGCTTCAGACGCTCCAGCGCCTCGGCGGCCTGGATCGGATCCTGGCGCGCCAGGCGCTGGAGGCCATGAGCCAGGATCGCCGCCCGTTGGGGGTGCGGGGTCTCGAAGCGGCCGGGCTCGGAGATCCGCGACGGCTCCTGGTCCAATTCCAGCCATTGGCGCAGCCAGTCCCGATCGCTCTCCGGCAGCGACCGCCCCAGATGACGGGCCAGCCCGGACTGGCCCGCCTCCATCGTCAGGCGAATCCGCTTCCAGATCCGCTCCGTCGTCAGATGCCCGGCCTGGCTCCAGCGCTCGAAGACCGGATCGCAGGCATTTGGGCGAGACCGGCCGGACAGCCAGAGCGTCTCGACCTGGGGCATGGCCTCGGCCTCGCGTCCGGTCTCCATCAGCGCGCGAAGATAGAGACAGCGACGCTCGACCGAGGCGTCCGGCCGATGGATACGGGCATAGTCGGCCCAGCGCCCGGCATCGGACAGACGCCGCAGATAGGCCAGCCGCAGCCGTTCCGCCAGCGGGGTGTCCGCATAGGTGGCGAGGAAATCCTCGAGGCTCGCGTCCGGAGCGCTCTTCAGGTCTGTCGTGATCTCGGCGAACACCAGGTAGGGATAGAGCGGATGGTCGCGCGATCGCGAGGACAGGCGCTCGAATCCTTCGCGGTCGCCACGTTTGAGCGCCGCCTCGGCCGCCAGGAAATCCGCATCCTGATCCGCCAGAACGGGCATGGCGACAAACAGAAAGACGCTGACCAGTACAAGGGGTAGCATTGAGAGCAAACCTCGAAACACGTCAATCGACCCAAGCGGAGCACCCATGAGAGCGACCATTATTGCACTCATCTTCCTTTTGATCGGAGCCGCCGTCGGCGGTGTCCTGGCCATCGGATTCGGCGCGGGCATGGGCGCGGCCGGGGGCCTGGTGATGGGCGCCCAGGCCGGTGTCTGTCTCGCGGCCGATACCGCGCGCGAGCAGGGACGGCTGGACGAAACCGCGCTGAACACACTGATCGCAGGCACCATTTCGAAGGTTCGCGCCAAGAGCGCGGCGGTGCCGATGGAGGCCGAAATCGACTGGGTCGAGAACGCCGCGGACTGCGCCGATCTACTGGCGAAATTCTCGCAAGGCGCGCCCGCCGCGCGAACGGAATAAGGGCCAGGAACGTCTATAGTGATGATGGAGGCTTGATTCGACCGGAAACCCGCGTGGAGGTGAAGCCCATGTCAAAGGTTCGAGCGCCCGCCGTAGCCGACCGCTTCTATCCTGGCGACCCCGAGGAACTGATGCGTCTGGTCGACGGCCTGCTCGACTCGGCTGGCCCGACGACGGCCGCGCCGCCGAAGGCCCTGATCGTGCCGCACGCCGGCTACATTTACTCCGGCCCCATCGCCGCGAGCGCCTACGCCACCCTCGCGCCGGTCCGCGACAGGATCCGCCGGGTCGTGCTCCTGGGTCCATCGCATCGCCTGGCCTTCCAGGGACTCGCCACCACCAGCGCCGATGGCTTCGCGACCCCGCTGGGGACGGTCGGGATCGATCGCCAGGCCATCGACCTCGCCCTGACGCTCCCCCAAGTCAGCATCCTGGATCAGGCGCACGCCCTGGAGCACAGCCTGGAGGTCCAGTTGCCCTTTCTGCAGCGCGTCCTGAGCGATTTCAGCCTGGTTCCCTTCGTGGTCGGCGAGGCCGGACCCGAGGCCGTGGCTCAGGTACTGGAACGGCTCTGGGACGGCCCCGAGACCCTGATCCTCATCAGCTCGGACCTGACGCACTATCTGGACTACGAGAGCGCGCGCCGCATCGACACCGCCACCTCGGCGGCCATCGAGGCGCTGAACCCGGAGTCGATCGGCCAGGATCAGGCGTGCGGGCGGATCCCGGTCAATGGCCTGCTGACCCTCGCGCGTCGCCGGGGTCTCAAGGCGCGGACGCTGGATCTGCGCAACTCGGGCGATACCGCCGGGCCGCGCGATCAGGTGGTGGGATATGGCGCCTATGCCCTCGCCTGAGCCCATACCGGTCCACGACGCCGGGCAACGCGCCACGCTGCTGAAGATCGCGGCCCGTTCGATCGCGCATGGACTCGAGCGCAATCGACCCCTGGAGGTGGATCCGGCGGACTACCCGGAACCACTGCGCGAACCGCGCGCCACCTTCGTCACCCTGGAACTCGGCCGGAGGCTACGTGGCTGCATCGGCGTACTCGAGGCCGTTCGACCGCTGGTCGAGGACGTCGCCATGCACGCCTTCGCCGCCGCCTTCGAGGATCCGCGCTTCGCTCCACTGCGTCCAGCCGAGTATCCGGATCTGACCCTCAAGATCTCGGTTCTCAGCCCCTCCGAGCCCATGCCTTTCAACTCCGAGGCCGATCTGCTGGGCCAGATTCGCCCAGGCGTCGACGGTCTCATCCTGCGTGACCGGGGACATCGGGGCACATTCCTGCCCTCGGTCTGGGAACAGCTTCCCGACCCCAGGGAGTTTCTCGACCACCTCAAACTCAAGGCCGGACTGCCGCCTGGACATTGGTCCGACAGCATCCAGATCCTGCGCTACACGACCGAGTCGTTCCAGGGGCCGATCCCGGCCTCGATGGGAAGACCCTGATTTGTGGCGATGGCTCGAATCGGCTGGATGAGGAGCGGACTCCTCGTCATGGCGTTGCTCAGTGGCTGCGTCGGACCCCAGGTGATCGAGCGGGCGGAGGGGCGCCTCACGCCCCGACTGACGCTGGAACAGGCGGTCATGGCGGATGGCTATCGCTTGCCTCTGCGGAGTTGGTCCGGGCCGGGCGAACCCAGAATCGTGCTGATTGGCCTGCATGGATTCAACGATTACAGCCGTGCCTTCGAGCCGCTCGCCGGGGAGCTGGCCGAACGGGGCATTCGGACCTATGCCGTGGATCAGCGCGGATTTGGCGCCTCCGCACAGCCAGGGCGCTGGCATGGAAGCCTGACCCTGGCGCGCGATCTGGTCACCCTGGTCGAATTGGTTCGGACACGGCACCCCAAGGCGCGTCTCTACGTGGCGGGCGAAAGCATGGGTGGAGCCGTGGCGATGCTGGCCTCGGCCCAGGCGTCCCTGCCGATCGACGGCCTGGTGCTGATCGCGCCCGCCGTCTGGTCGCGCGACACCATGCCCTGGTATCAGCGTCTCGCCTTGGACGCCGCGGCCGGCACGCTGCCCTGGCTGAAACTGACCGGGGAGGGACTCTCGGTGCGTCCCACGGATAATGATGACTTGCTCAGGAGCCTGTCCGCCGATCCACTGGTGATCAAGGCGACTCGGGTGGACGCCCTCTGGGGCGTGACCGATCTCATGGACGCGGCGCGAACCGCCGCGCCGCGCCTGCGCCCGCCGGTCCTCCTGCTCTATGGCGAGCGCGACGAGATCATCCCGAGGCGGGCCTTTGTCCGCCTGCTGCGCGAATTGCCGTCCGACAGGTCGGGGATCCGTCTGGTTCTTTACCGGGATGGTTGGCACATGCTGCCACGCGATCGCCAGGGCGCGCGCGTGCGCACGGATATCCTGAGCTGGCTCACCGATCCGGCCGGACCAATCCCGTCGGGAGAGGAAACCCCGATCGAAGGCGTTCGCCCGCGAGTCTTACGCGGGGAACGATCCACTCAACGGAAATAGGTGCCGGCGCCAAGATAACGCGCCTGCCAATAGGGACTGTCCAGATTCGACACACGCACCTGGCTGCGCGAGGTGGAGGCATGCACGAAACGTCGCCCGTCGATCATCAGGCCCACATGGTAGGCCGTCGGTCCGGTCTTGAAGAACACCATGTCACCCGGCTTGAGCTGGTTCTTTCCGACCGGCTTGGCGGCCTTGTGCTGGGCGGCGGCGGTGCGCGGGATGGAGAGCCCCGCCTCGTGATGGGCATAGTAGGTGAGGCCACTACAGTCGAACCCCTTAGCCGGGGCGGAACCGCCGTAGACATAGGGCGTCCCGATCTGCGCCAGGCCGGTCAGGACCACATCGTTCCGGCGCTTAGCCAGCCCCGAGTCATCGCGACCGCCCAATCCAGAGCAGCCCGCGAACAGGGGGAGAATGACAATGGCCAGGAGCCAGGTGGACCATGGATAGCCTGGCGCTCGACAGTCGCGCATCTTCATAAATCGCTCTCAATTAACACTCTAATACCATGTAAAAATGGCTTTTATACCGCCATCACCGGAGTGTCAATCCCCCAAGGCCCTGGACCCTGCCACCGCTCGACGGCATTGAATCACTCTCGTGGACAGGGAGCGCGCGACTCAGACCGTTGTTTTTCCCTGAATCCCCGCGAGCGAACGCCCGCGTCGAGCCCGGACTTTACGATCCGCGAGCCAACCCTTAAATTGGCGGCTTTGAAATCCCTGCCTCCCCGCCCTCCGTCCCGAGCCGGGCCGTGAATCGGTGGATCCGGGGCCACTCGGACGCTATGGAGTGCAACAGATGAGCGAAACCAAACACTGCCGGCTCTTGATCCTGGGCTCCGGTCCCGCCGGTTACACCGCCGCCGTTTACGCGGCCCGCGCCAATCTCCAGCCGGTGCTGGTCACGGGTATCGAGCAAGGCGGTCAATTGATGACGACGACCGAGGTCGACAACTGGCCGGGCGACCCGGACGGCGCCCAGGGTCCGGAACTCATGGAGCGGATGCGCCGTCACGCCGAACGCTTCGAGACCCAGATCCTCTTCGACCACATCCACACGACCGACCTCGCCACGCGCCCCTTCCGGTTGACCGGCGACTCGGCCATCTATACCTGCGACGCGCTCATTATCGCGACCGGGGCCAGCGCCATGTATCTCGGACTGCCCTCCGAGCAGTTATTCCGAGGCCGAGGGGTCTCCGCCTGCGCGACCTGCGACGGCTTCTTCTACCGTAATCAGAAGGTCGCCGTGATCGGCGGCGGCAACACCGCCGTCGAGGAGGCGCTCTATCTCTCCAACATCGCCTCCGAGGTCATCCTGGTGCATCGGCGCGACGCGCTACGGGCGGAAAAGATTCTCCAGAAGCAACTGCTTGAGAAGGCCGACAAGGGCAACGTGCGCATCGCCTGGAATCACGTCCTGGACGAGATCCTGGGCGACGCCACCGGGGTCACCGGGATGCGCATCAAGAGCGTCCTGGACGACTCCACGCAGGACATCGACCTGCAGGGTGTCTTCATCGCCATTGGGCACAAGCCGAACACCGGAATCTTCGAGGGGCAGCTCGAAATGAACAAGGGCTATATCAAGGTCCAGAGCGGAAGCCAGGGCAATGCCACCGCGACCTCCGTCCCCGGCGTATTCGCGGCCGGAGATGTCATGGATCAGGTGTACCGCCAGGCCATCACCTCGGCCGGTGCCGGCTGCATGGCCGCGCTGGACGCCGAGAAATATCTGGACGCCCTGGAGGCGCTCGGCCGCTAGGATCCCAGCGATTGCTTGCCGCCCATCCCGCTCCTCGGCCGGGTCGGATTGGGCGGGCGACGGGACGCCCATATGTGGTGGCCATGGACAGACACCCGTTGCGAGCAAGATGTACAAGCTGACGACTCACTCAGCCATCGCCGAGATACCCGCCGCCGATTGGAATCGGCTCGCCGACCCCGATACGCCCTTTCTGCGTCATGAATTCCTGGCCGCCATGGAAACGCATGGCTGTGTCGGCGAGCGACTCGGATGGATTCCCCAGCATCTGGCGCTGCGTGACGCGGAGGAGCGGATTCTGGCCCTCGCGCCCTGTTATCTGAAGTTCAATTCCTATGGCGAGTTCGTCTTCGATTGGTCCTGGGCCGATGCCTACCGGCGCAGTGGACGCGCCTATTACCCCAAGCTCGTCGTCGCCTCGCCCTATACCCCGGCCACGGGTCCGCGGATCCTGACCGGATCTGGGCCGCGAAGCGGCGAGTTCGCGCTGGCCTTGATTCAAGGGGCCAACCAGATCGCGGAACGCCTGGGGGTATCCTCCCTGCATTGGCTGTTCACCACCGAGCCGGAAACCGAGCTGCTGGAGTCGCGCGGACTGATGCGCCGGGTCGGCTGCCAGTTCCATTGGCGCAATCAGGGATACGCCACCTTCGATGACTTCCTGGGCACGCTGACCGCCGCTAAGCGCAAGATGATCAAGCGCGAGCGTCGACGGGTCGAGGAGAGCGGTCTTCGGATCCGGCGGATACCCGGCCAGGCGGTCAGCGAGAGCGAATGGGCGACCTTTCACCAGCTCTATCGCGACACCTTCGACAAGCGCGGCGGACTCCCGACACTGACCCTGCCGTTCTTTCTGAGCCTCGCCGAGAGCATGGGCGACCAGTTGCTGCTGGTCCTGGCGTATCATGGCCAGAACATCGTCGCCGCCGCCTTCGATCTGGTCGGACGGCAATCCCTGTATGGGCGCCACTGGGGCTGCTTCCAGGATTATCACAGCCTCCATTTCGAGGCTTGCTACTATCAGGGCCTGGATTACTGCATCGAACGCGGACTCGCGCGGTTCGAGCCCGGCGCCCAGGGCGAGCACAAGGTCAGCCGCGGCTTCCTGCCCACCGCGACCTGGTCGGCCCACTGGATCGCCGACCCCCGCTTCGGCTCGGCCATTTCCGGCTTTCTGGAGAGTGAAACCAAGAGCATGGATAGCTATCTCGCGGAGATGCGCGGCCACAGTCCCTATCGTGCCGACCGGCCCCCCGGGTCCGGGACGCCGATCGTCAGGTCACACCCATGATTCCCTTACTCGATCCCCAGGATCGCGCCACCTTTCCCGATCCGCGCCACGCCTTGCGCGAGCCCAATGGACTGCTCGCCGTGGGCGGCGACCTGGATCCGACCCGACTGGAAAATGCCTATCGACGCGGCATCTTCCCCTGGTTCAGCACCGGAGACCCCATCCTCTGGTGGTCGCCCGATCCGCGCACCATTCTCTTTCCGGACCAACTCAGGATCTCCCGCAGTCTGCGCAAGCGACTGCGAAAAGGCGATCTGACCACCACCCTGGACCGTGACTTCCCCGGTGTCATGCTGGGTTGCGCCCAGCCGCGCGACGAGGACGGCGGCACCTGGCTGGTGCCCAGGATGATCGAAGCCTACCAGCGGCTCCATGCCGGTGGCCTGGCGCATTCCGTCGAGGTCTGGCGCGAGGGCGCACTCGTCGGCGGTCTCTACGGTGTGGCCATCGGCCGCGTCTTCTTTGGGGAATCCATGTTCAGCCGCGTGACCGACGCCTCCAAGGTCGCCCTGACGCGCCTGTGCCAAACCCTGGCGGAGCGGGGTTTTGGCCTGATCGACTGCCAGATGAGGACCGAGCATCTGATCCGCCTGGGGGCGATCGAAGTGCCGCGAGCCGATTTCATCCGCCTGCTGGAGCGTTACCGCGACCCACCTGGAGAGATCGCGAGCTGGGACGATGGCCTGGATCGCGCCAACCCGGATACGGCGGCCGTCATCCCTGTCCAACCGGCCCCAGCCACCCCATGATCCAAGGTATCGATCCCCGGCAAGGGCGCTATCTCGCGCTCTATCTGACCGCCGAGCATTCCTGCTCCTATCTGGAGGGACTGCGGGCGCGCACCCTCTTCGTCGACCCCAGCGCGCGGATCGACAATTCCACCTATCAGATCCTGGTCGATCAGGGATTCAGGCGCAGTGGAGCGCATATCTACCGCCCGGCCTGCCGGGGCTGCGAGCGCTGTACCCCGGTACGCCTTCCGGTCGAGTCCTTCCAGCCCAACCGTTCGCAACGCCGCAACTGGAAACTCAACGCGCCGGACATCCACCTGAGCGATGCCCCCGCGGCCTTCAACGAGGAGCAGTTCGCGCTCTATCGCCGCTATCTGGCCCATCGGCACGCGGACGGCAGCATGGCCGACGACGCCAGCGAGGAGAGCTACCGACGTTTTCTGGTGGACCCCTGGGGTGGCGCCACCCGTTTCATCGAGCTATGGCTCGGAAACCGGCTGGTCGGCGTGGCGGTCACGGATGTACTCGAACAGGGCCTGTCCGCCGTCTACACCTTTTTCGATCCCGAGATCGCGGAGCGCGCGCCGGGTACCTTCGCCGTTCTGGCCCAGATCGAAACGACCCGGAGGCTCGGACTTGCGTATCTCTACCTGGGGTACTGGATCGGCGATTGCCGTAAAATGGCGTACAAGGACGGTTTCCGTCCGATCGAGGCATGGAATGGCCACCAATGGAATCGCTTCGAACGCGGGCATCGGCTGGGCTGAGAGCGGATCCGATCGAACCCTCATGCCTTGTCGATTGGTGTGCTAGAATCCCGCAGCTAAGAGACTCGCGTTGTAATCCGAACACACCTAATAAATATGTCAAAAGACGACGTCATCCAGATGGAAGGCACGGTTACCGAAACCCTGCCGAACACCGTTTTCCGAGTCCAATTGGAAAATGGCCATACCGTAACCGCTCATATCTCCGGCAAGATGCGTAAGCACTACATCCGCATCCTGACCGGTGACAAGGTAACGGTCGAGCTAACCCCCTACGACCTCACCAAGGGTCGAATCGTCTACCGCGCGCGCTAACCCCCTCTCGCCCTCCCCGGCCAACCGAGGATCGCTCATGTCGCGATCAACGGCTCCGCGCCCACTCGGGGAGTCGGGTTTCAGCGAAGCGACGAATCATCCTCGCCGCTCGCCCTGTATCGCCGAGCCAGACCTCGCCAGGATGCTCCTGGTCGGTCTCAGAGGTCTCGCTCGACACCGTTGATCTCGAAGGCGAGCTTGCCGTCCTTCAGAAAGACGCGGACCACCCCGCCACCCACGAGTTCGCCGAACAGCAGCTCGTTCGCCAGCGGCTTCTTGATACCCTGCTGAATGACGCGCGCCATTGGCCGCGCACCCATCTTGGGATCGTAGCCGGTCTCGGCCAGCCAGCGCCGCGCCTCCTCGTCGACCGTCAGGTTGACCTTCTTGTCCTCCAACTGCTGCTCAAGCTCGAACACGAACTTGTTGACGACGTTGAGAATCGTCTCCTCACTGAGCGGACCGAACTGCACGATGGCGTCCAGCCGGTTGCGGAACTCGGGGGTGAAGTAGCGCTTGAGCGCCTCCATGCCGTCGGTCGAGTGATCCTGCTCGGTGAAACCCATCGAGCGACGCGAGGTCTCCGCCGCGCCCGCGTTGGTCGTCATGACCAGCACCACGTTGCGGAAATCCGCCTTGCGCCCGTTGTTGTCGGTCAGCGTGCCATGGTCCATCACCTGCAGGAGCAGGTTGAAGACATCGGGATGGGCCTTCTCGACCTCGTCGAGCAGCAGGACGGCGTGCGGGTGCTTGTTGATCTCTTCCGTCAGGAGTCCGCCCTGATCGAATCCCACGTACCCAGGCGGCGCGCCGATGAGCCGCGAGACCGTGTGACGCTCCATGTACTCCGACATATCGAAGCGCAGCAGCTCCATCCCCAGGATGCGCGCCAACTGACGGGTGACCTCGGTCTTGCCGACGCCGGTCGGTCCAGTGAATAGGAAGGAGCCGATGGGCTTCTCCTCGTGACCCAGACCCGAGCGATTCATGCGAATCGCCGAGGTCAGGGCATCGATCGCCGCCTCCTGGCCATAGACCACCATTTTGAGATCGCGATCGAGATTGCGGAGCGACTCGGTGTCGGAGGCCGAGACCCGCTTGGGCGGAATGCGCGCCATCTTGGCGACGATCGCCTCGACATCCGCGACATCGATGCGCTTCTTGCGCTTGGATGGCGCCATCAGTTGCACGCTGGCGCCGGCCTCGTCGATGACATCGATCGCCTTGTCCGGCAGATGACGGTCGTTGATGTGACGATTGGCCAGTTCGGCGGCGGCGCGCAGGGCCGGCTGGGTGTAGCTGACCTGATGATGTTCCTCGAAACGGGATTTGAGACCCTTGAGGATCTCGATGGTCTCCTCGACCGAGGGCTCCTCGACGTCGATTTTCTGGAAGCGCCGCGCGAGCGCGCGATCCTTCTCGAAGATCCCCCGATACTCCTGATAGGTCGTGGAGCCGATGCAGCGCAGATCGCCGGAGGCGAGCACCGGCTTGATGAGATTGGAGGCGTCCATGACCCCGCCGGACGCCGATCCGGCGCCGATGATGGTGTGGATCTCGTCGATGAAGAGAATAGCGTGGGGCTGACGCTTGAGCTGGGCCAGAACCGCCTTCAGACGTTTCTCGAAGTCGCCGCGATACTTGGTTCCGGCGACCAGGCCGCCGAGATCGAGCGAGTAGATCACCGCGTCGTTGAGGACTTGCGGCACCTCGCCGTCGACGATCTTCTTCGCCAGCCCCTCGGCGATCGCGGTCTTGCCGACCCCCGCCTCGCCGACGAACAGCGGATTGTTCTTGCGGCGCCGGCACAGAATCTGGATGGTGCGCTCAACCTCGGGGGCGCGGCCGATCAATGGATCGATCCGACCCTGGCGAGCCATCTCGTTGAGATTGGTCGCGAAGCTCTCAAGCGGACTGGCGCCCTCCTTCTCCTCGCCGCGCACCTCGTCGGACTCGCCAGGCGCCTCTTCCTCCTGACTCTCGCCGGGAACCTTGGAGATGCCGTGCGAGATGAAATTGACCACATCCAGCCGCGTCACGTCCTGCTGGTTGAGCAGATAGACGGCCTGGGAGTCCTGCTCGCTGAACAGGGCGACCAGCACGTTGGCGCCGGTCACATCCTTCTTGCCCGCGGACTGAACGTGAAAGACGGCGCGTTGCAGCACGCGCTGAAAGCCAAGCGTCGGCTGGGTGTCGCGATCCTCGTTGTCGGGAATCAGCGGCGTCGTCTCGTCGATGAACACGGCAATCTCGCGGCGCAGCCTCTCCGCGTCGGCACCACAGGCGCGCAGCACCTTGGCGGCCGTCGGATTATCCAGCAATGACAGCAGCATGTGCTCCACCGTCATGTATTCGTGGTGCTTGGCGCGCGCCTCTTTGAAGGCCCGGTTAAGCGTGAATTCGAGTTCTTTGCTCAGCATCGGCCTATCCCAAGGGTGGATTCAAGAAAACGGATTGAAATTCTGCCGCTCGAAATTTCAACGAGCCCCTACGTCTACGCCTCTTCCATCGTGCAAATCAGCGGATGCTGGTTACCGCGCGCGTAGTCATTCACTTGCCCGACCTTGGTCTCGGCGATGTCCTTGGTGAAAACCCCACACACGCCGACGCCCCTGGTATGCACATGCAGCATGACTTGGGTCGCCTTTTCTCGGTTCATACCAAAAAAAATCTCAAGAACCAACACCACGAACTCCATCGGGGTGTAATCGTCGTTCAGCAGTAGAACCTTATATAGGGGCGGACGGCGCAGTTTTGGGCGAGCTTCCTGAACCGTCAGGCCGGATTCGCGCTCCTCGCCAGGAATATCGTTACTCATGATCTCGGATTCTAGTCAAGATTCACTTAGGCGCGACGCCTCTGGTCGCAATGACAGGCCGCTCGCGAATGGTTCAGGCGCTTCCTCTGGTCCAATTTGGCGCCGGGACTCGACCAAGAGACCGAGCCGCTCGCGCGCGTCCATCAGCAGAGCCTGTTTGACCAGCGAAATCAACTCACTATACTACCGAGTTGTGGTACCGATCGCCGGATTCAAGGTACGGTGCCAGTCGACGATAACGACCATAAACAAGAAGCCCCGTAAAGTAGGAGGAGTGCGTCAATGATCACCGGTGTCGTCAAATGGTTCAATAACGCAAAGGGGTACGGGTTCGTACAACCAGACGGTCGGGAAGAGGACGTCTTCGTCCACTTCTCGTCGATCGACATGGAAGGCTATAAGACATTGAGAGAAGGACAGAAGGTCGAATTCGAGCTGAGCGAAGGCCCCAAGGGGCTTCATGCGGCCAATGTGCACCACGTGAGCTGAGGTCGTGACGCCTACCGACATCCCATCCTGACCGCGCCCCTCGCGCCAGGACCATAAGGTTCTGGCGCGAGGGTCTTCCACCAAATTACATCCCGCCGATCACCGCGTCGCCGAACTCCGAGCAACTCAGCTTGGTCGCGCCGTCCATCAACCGATGCAGGTCATAGGTCACCGTCTTGGAGGCGATCGCGCCCTCCACGCCCTTGATGATGAGATCGGCCGCCTCGACCCAGCCCATGTGGCGCAGCATCATCTCGGCCGAGAGGATCAATGAGCTTGGATTGACCTGATCCTTACCGGCGTATTTGGGCGCCGTGCCGTGGGTCGCCTCGAACATGGCGATGCTGTCGGAGAGGTTCGCGCCCGGCGCCATGCCGATCCCGCCGACCTGGGCCGCGAGCGCGTCCGAGATGTAGTCGCCGTTGAGATTCAGGGTGGCGATCACGTCGTACTCCTTCGGCCGCAGCAGGATCTGCTGGAGGAAGGCGTCGGCGATCACGTCCTTGACCACGATCTCGCGGCCGGTCCTGGGGTTCTTGAAGGAGCACCAGGGACCGCCGTCGATCTCCCTGGCGCCGAATTCCGACTGGGCCAGCTCATAGCCCCACTGTTTGAAGGCCCCCTCGGTGAACTTCATGATGTTGCCCTTGTGCACCAGGGTCACCGAGGCGCGATCGTTGTCGATCGCGTACTGGATCGCCTTGCGCACCAGGCGCTGGGTGCCGTCGCGCGATACCGGCTTGATCCCGATCCCGGAACTCTCGGGGAAGCGGATCTTGGTGACGCCCATCTCGTCGCGCAGGAAGGCAATGATCTTTTTGGCGGCGGCCGAGCCTTCCTGCCACTCGATGCCGGCGTAGATGTCCTCCGAGTTCTCACGGAAGATCACCATGTCGGTGTGTTCGGGCTCCTTCAAGGGACTCGGCGTGCCGCTGAAATAGCGCACCGGGCGCAGACAGACGTAGAGATCCAGTTCCTGACGTAGCGTCACGTTCAGCGAGCGGATGCCGCCGCCGACCGGGGTGGTCAGCGGCCCCTTGATCGAGACCACGAAATCCTTGACGGCCGCGAGCGTCTCTTCCGGCAGCCAGACATCCTCGCCATAGGCGCGGGTCGATTTCTCGCCGGCGAAGATCTCCATCCACTGGATCTGGCGCGCGCCGCCGTAAGCCTTGGCGACCGAGGCGTCCACGACCGAACGCATGACGGGGGTGATATCGACACCGATTCCATCGCCCTCAATGAAAGGGATGATCGGCTTGTCTGGGACATTCAGCGAAAAATCGGCGTTGACGCCGATTTTCTCGCCCGTGGCTGGAACCTGGATCTTGTCGTAAGGCATGGACGGCACTCTCTCTGGCTTGCGAATGCCGCCTATGCTAACACCCCGGTTTGGCTTTGCGCAGACGGAATCGGCGGACTTGGGATGCCCGCTGTCCGACCCTTTCCAGCCTCGCGCCCGACCGCGTCCGGGGCGCGCCGAAACCAAGGGTTCCGATCAATCGCGCACCGAGTAAAAGATGCTCTGGCCCGGCGCGTCCTGTTCGGGGTCGTATTCCATCGGGAGCTGATGGGCGATGCCCTTGTGGCAGTCGATGCAGGTCAAGCCGGCGTCCTCCGCGTCCTGATGGCTCTGCGAGCTGCGCGATTCCTGCTTGTTGTAGTTCATGGACTCGAAGTCGTGGCAGTTGCGGCACTCGCGCGAATCGGTCGCCTTCATGGTGCGCCAGACGTTTTGCGCCAGCCGGATCCGCTGGGCCTCGAACTTCTCGGGGGTATCCACGTCGCCCTTGAAGTGATGGTAGAGCTCATTGCTCGCCTGGATCTTGCGCACGATCTTATGCACCCAATCCTTGGGGACATGGCAGTCCGGACAGGTCGCGCGCACGCCGGTACGGTTGGTGTAATGAATGGTGTCGGTGTATTCCTGATAGACGTTGACCTTCATCTCGTGACAGGAGATGCAGAATTGCTCGGTGTTGGTCGCCTCCATCGCGGTGTTGAAGCCGCCCCAGAACAGGATGCCGATGAGGATGCCCGCCGACAGAATGAGCCAGGTCACGCGACGGGCGCGGGGTTTGGGCGCCGAGGTTTTTGATTGATCGGACATAATGAGTTTCCCGAATCTCTGGATATGCGCGCCATGCTGACCGTTACGGTCAGCGTCCCTCGAAGACGTTTTCGACCAATGGAATCGCCCCGGTTTGAGGGGCATGACACTGGGTGCAGAAATATCGCCGGGGCGCCAGGTGATCGAGCTTGACGCCATCGCGGTCGAAGAAGTGGCTATCGCCCACTTTCGGCGCCTTGGCGATCTCGAAGGTCGCCGGACTATGGCATTTGAGACAGCCGTTCTGACGCAGATCAATGCTGTATTTGTCGATCGGGTGCGGGATCATCGGCGGCTGCTTTTCCCAGCCCAGGGCGAACCCGCCGGGCACGGCCACGGTTGGTTTGTTCACCGCCGGATCGGACTCGTCCGTCACCGCGCGACCGCGCAGCGAGGTCACGTCCTCGGCCGCGATGGCGCTCGCCAGGCCGGTCGCCGCGAGTCCCAGCAGCATGGCTGCGACTGATCTGTTCATGGCTCTCTCCGCCTTATCGGTTAACTGGATGCGCGGCCTGGGATCGGGACATCCGTGCCGGATGCCACCGTTTTCGCCCCATCGCCGCCGGACGCGCGCGGGGCGATGTCGGGCCGCCGCCGGTAGCCGAGCGTGAAACGAAACACGTCCTTGCTACACACATCGATACAGCGCCCGCAATTGGTGCAGTGGATATCGCCGATGAGCGGCCCGATCCCCTGGGCCGCGCCCTTCAGGGCCGGCTTGATGACCTGTGGCTCCGGGCAGATGTTGAAGCAATCCATGCAATCGTCGCAGCGCGCCCGCCCCGCCGCCGCGACCCGCACGGCAGGCTTGACCCCGATCAGGCCATAAAAGGCCCCCACCGGGCAGAGATGGCCGCACCAGCCCCGACGCACCACGAAGAGGTCGTAAAGAAAGACCGCGAGCAGCAACGTCCAGCCCCAGCCCATGCCGAAAATGAGGCCGCGATGGGCCATGGAGACCGGGTTGACGTATTCCCAGACGATGACGCCGGTCGCGAGCGGGAACAGCAGCACCAGGCCCAGCAACCAGTAGCGTAGATCGCGCGAGATCCGCCCGCCGGCGCGGATGTCGAGGCGGCGACCCAGCCAGGCGGCCAGATCCGTCACCAGATTGACCGGACAGACCCAGGAGCAAAAGACCCGCCCGCCGACCAGGGCGTAGAAGACCAGCACGATGAGCGCGCCGATCAGACCGCTCGCGATCGGCCAGGCCCCCGAAAGCATCGACTGCGCGAGCAGCAGCGGATCGGTGAGCGGCAGAACGCCCATGGTCAGGCTCGCGGACAGGTTGCCGGTCACGATCCAGATCCCGGCCAGCGGCCCCAACAGAAAGACCGCCAGGAGGCCGAGCTGACTGGCGCGCCGCAGCAGCAGCCATTTGTGCGCCTTGAGCCAGCCCTGCTCCGCGCGCGCGGTCTGGCCGGGAAAGGCGTTCATCTAGAGCGCCCCTTTGCGGTTGAGCGAGTCCAGCGGGTTATCCGGGACCGGGCTCGCCGGTTGACCGGGCGCGGCCTCCTCAATCAGCCCCCGCCCGCCATGTTCGTACCCCATGCCCTCGGGCAGGTTATAGCGGTGCTCGGCATCCGGCGTGACCAGCGCCTCGCCCGCCTGCCGCTTCTGCTCCCAGCCCAAGCGGTAATGCGCCCCGAGCTGCCCCTTGGCCAGATGGCGCGGCAGCACCTTGATCGCCGCCTCGTCAAGGATGCAGACCTCCTCGCACTTGCCGCAGCCGGTGCAATGCGCCGAGTGAACCACCGGGATGAAGCGTGCATGCTTGCCCGAGCGCTCGTTGTGCTGCATGTCGAGCGTGATCGCCTCGCCCCGGACCGGGCAGACGTTGAAGCAGACCTCGCAGCGCAGCCCCTGGAAGGCGATGCAGTTCTCCTGATCGATCAGCACCGCGAGCCCCATGTCGGCCTTGCGGATATCGGTCAGGGCGTGATCGAGCGCATTGGTCGGGCAAGCGGCGACACAGGGGATGTCCTCGCACATCTCGCAACCGGCCTCGCGGGCGATGAAATACGGCGTTCCGGTCGGAATGTCCTGACCCAGCTCGGCCAGATGCAGCATGTCGAAGGGACAGTCGCGCACGCAGAGACCGCAGCGAATACAGGCCCCATTGAAATCATCCTCCGGCACCGCCCCCGGTGGACGGATGGCCCAGGCCGGCAGGCTCGAAGCCCGCTGGCTGTAGAGTCCCAGCCCCAGCCCGAACAGACCGACGCCACAGGCCGTCTTCATCACGCCCGTGATGAACTGGCGACGGTTCAGGGTCGTGCCGGTCTTTTGGCGTTCGCTGGTCATGGGGACGGTTTCAGTTCGTAGGATGGGCAAAGCCCGTGCTCCAAGGTTTGGTCTGGCGCCAACGTTGGCCGGGCGTGCCCATCCTCCAAGCTCCGAAGCTCAATCTGGACGAGGTTTAGGAGCGAAGGCCAGGGAGCCGAGTGCAACTCAGCGATCCCAGGGCGACGTCAATCAAGCCCGCACCACCTTGCACGCGCATTTTTTGTAATCCGTCTCTTTCGACAGCGGATCGGTCGCGTCCAGGGTCAGCTTGTTGACCAACCGGTTGGCGTCGAACCAGGGGACGAAGACCAGCCCATCTGGCGGACGATTGCGCCCTCGGGTCTCGATGCGCGCCTTCATCTCGCCGCGCCGGGTGGAGATGACCGCGACCTGGCCGTCGCGCAGACGCCGCCGTTTGGCGTCCTCCTTGCTCATGTAGATCACCGCGTCGGGCACGGCGCGATAGAGTTCGGGCACGCGCCGGGTCATGGAACCGGAGTGCCAGTGCTCCAGCACCCGACCGGTGCAGAGCCAGAGATCGAACTCGGCGTCCGGACTCTCGGCGGCCGGCTCATAGGGTGCGAAGATGATGTTCGCCCGTCCGTTGGGGTTGCCGTAGAAATAGACATCGCCCTTGGCGACCTCGGGATTGAAGGCGCGCACATGAGGGTCATAGCCCTCGCGGAAGCGCCAGAGCGTCTCCTTGCCGTCGATGACCGGCCAGCGCAGTCCGCGCGTCTCGTGGTAGCGCTGGAACTCGGCCATCTCATGGCCCTTCTTGATGATGTCCGGGGCGGAGTTGAAACGCCGGTATTCCTCGAACAGACCCTTTTGCACGTAGTAGCCGAAGTCCTGGCTCTCATGGTTTTGGTAGGCGTTGCCCCGGTCGTCGAGGATCTGGCCCTCGTAGGGAAAGGCATCGACCTGACCGTTGGTATAGAGCACCTCGTAGAGTGTCTTGCCCGCGTATTCCGGCATCTTTTCGACCAGCTCGGGCGGCCAGACCTCCTCCACCTTGAAGCGCTTGGCGAATTCCATGATCTGCCAGACATCGGACTTGGACTGGCCGGGCGCGGCGACCTGCTCGCGCCAGAACTGGGTGCGCCGCTCGGCGTTGCCGTAGGCGCCTTCCTTCTCGACCCACATGGCGGTCGGCAGCACCAGGTCGGCCGCCTGGGCCGAGACGGTCGGATAGGGATCGGAGACGGTGACGAAGACCTCCGGGTTGCGCCAGCCGGGATAGGACTCCTCGTTGAGGTTGGCGGCGGCCTGCATGTTGTTGTTGCACATCTGCCAGTAGCAGTTGAGCTTGCCGTCTTTCATCATGCGGTGCATGAGCACGGCGTGATAACCGATCTTGCCGGGGACCGTCCCGTCCGGCAGCTTCCAGATCTTCTCGGCGAAGGCGCGATGCTCGGGCTTGGTGACGACGAGGTCCGCCGGCAGACGGTGCGCGAAGGTGCCGACCTCACGCGCGGTCCCGCAGGCCGAGGGCTGGCCGGTGAGCGAGAAGGGGCTGTTGCCGGGCTCGGAGATCTTGCCCATCAGCAGATGGATGTTGTAGCAGCCGTTGTTGGCCCAGACGCCCCGGGTGTGCTGGTTGAAGCCCATGGTCCAGAAGGAGCTGACCTTCTTATTCGGGTCCGCGTAGGCTTTCGCCAGGCGCAGCAGGTTCTCCGGGGGCACGCCGGATAGCTTGGCGGTGTACTCCAGCGTGTAGGGCGCGACCTGTTTGGCGAACTCCTCGAAGCTCGACGGGAGTTTCTTGTCGACGCCCGCGTTGGCGGCCTTCTTCTCCAGCGGATGTTCGGGCCGCAGCCCGTAGCCGATGTCCGTGGTCGCGGTCTCGAACTGCACGTGCTTGTCGATGAAGTCCTGGTTATAGGACTTGGTCTCGATGATGTAATTGGCGATGTAGTTGAGGATCGCCAGATCGGTCTGGGGGACGAAGACGATGGGGTTGTCGGCCAGCTCGAAGCAGCGATGCTCGTAGGTCGAGAGCACATGCACCTCGCAGCCCGGCCGCGACAGGCGCGTATCGGTCAGACGTGACCAGAGGATGGGATGCATCTCGGCCATGTTGGCGCCCCAGAGCACGAAGACATCCGCATGCTCCAGATCGTCGTAACAGCCCATGGGCTCGTCGATCCCGAAGGCGCGCATGAAGCCGACCACGGCGGTCGCCATACAGTGCCGGGCGTTGGGGTCCAGGTTGTTGGAGCGCAGCCCGGCCTTGAGCAGCTTGGAGGCGGCGTAGCCCTCCCACACCGTCCACTGACCGGAACCGAACATCCCGACCCGCGAGGTCATCTCATCGACCGTCTTGCCCGCGTTCTCTTCCATGGAACGCCGGATGGACTTCTTCCATTGCTCGGCCATGACGTTGAAGGCCTCGTCCCAGGTCACCGCCTCGAACTCGCCGTCCTTGGCGAATTTGCCGTCGCGTTTGCGCAGCAGCGGCTGGGTCAGACGGTCCTGACCATAGAGGATCTTGGGCAGGAAATAGCCCTTGATACAGTTCAGGCCCCGATTGACCGGCGCGTCCGGATCGCCCTGGCTGGCGACCACATGCCCGTCCTTGACGCCGACCAGCACCGAGCAGCCGGTGCCGCAGAAGCGGCAGGGGGCCTTGTCCCAGCGGATGCCCGGATCGACCAGCGGATCCTGGGGCTGGGCGAGCGACTCCGCCGGCAGGACCACGCCGGCCGCGGCCGCCGCGGCGAATGCCGCCTGGGACTTGATGAATTCACGCCGGGTCATGGTCACGGGTGGCTCCTCCTGGGATGTCGATGTGCGTTCGCTTGGATCGAGGCCGCGAGTGGGGTGCGCCCGGCCTCAACCCTCGGCGGTGACTGGATCCGCGCTCAGGGCGCGTCCGTCGCAGTGATAGATGAGAACGGCGGCGGTCACTCCCTCGACGAGCGTCAACGACCCGAGCCGATCGACCGCCTTGTGCCCGGTGCCGTCTTCGATCGTGACCACGAGCCTGTCAACCTCGGTGCCGCCATGGACCTCGACGCCGGCCAAACCCTCCAGCCGAGCGGCGACCTCCAGCCCCCAACCGGGCCGAGTCCGCACGACGCAGCTCAGGATATCCCCGTCGAGCGGCGCGCCCGCGGCCTGATCCGATGTCTCCAAAGACCCCTCGGCATCGGATTCCCGAGTCGAGCCCGGACGCTGATCCTCTCGTTTCATGATGGCCGGACCCCTATGTCGACTGGTGCCCTCGCGACGCCCATCCCAGGAGGTCCATCGATGCCGGCCAAGGCCCGCAGCCGCGTCAGGGATGGAATCCGGATCTGGCGGCGCTCCACCTCGATCAGCCCCTTGCGCGCCAGGCCGTGCAACTCGCGCGAAAAGGTCTCGGGGGACACATTGAGACTGGAGGCGACCACCGACTTGGCGGCCGGCAGGGTCAGCCGGCCCTGGTCCGCCTCCCGCCAGTCCGATTCGGCCTCGCGCAGCAGAAAACCAGCGATACGCTGCCCCGCCGAATGCAGACAGCAGGCTTCCAGATCGGCGGTGAGACGCTGGGTGCGCTCGGCCATGAGAGTCAGCATCCTGAAGGCGACCTCCGGCCAACGCTCGATGGCACGACGCACCCGCGGCAACTTGACGTACAGCAGGTGCGAATCGGCCAGCGCCTGCGCATGCAGCGGATAAGGCTGACCGAGAAAGGCCGCCGCCTCGGCGAAGGTCTGACCCGGCAGCACGATGTCGAGCACCCGCTCCGCCCCCTCGGACGAGAGCACCGCGAGCTTGACGCGACCGCTGATCAGCACGTAGAAGCCGTCGAGCCGCTGGCCCTTCTCGCACAGCACCTGATCGCGCGTCGCGGAGCGCGAACGGCAGCCGCCCGCGATCGATCGCAACGCCTCGCGCGGAAGGGATCGAAAACCGGGAACCTTCTCGAGCAGCGGGAGACAGGTCTTCTCGAGATCCGTGCGATTCACGTCGGCGCGTTCCTCATCGGGTGGCATGGCGGTCGTGGGCCTGATCATTCTTGATCCAAGGCAAGACTAGGCTTTCCACTGAGTGACGCAAGACGCCGGATGGCCGAGAAAGACAGTCTGAAATACCCCCTTGGTGGTAGTCGACCAGAGAGATCAAGCCATTGAAACCGCTAACGATCAATCACCAAGGCTGGTCATCCGGGCCTACTGAACTCCCCGCCGGACGTTTTGGTGATACCTCCTTTGATCCAGCCCCGCCACGGCTCGGGGAACCGGCATGAGGATGTCCGGCGCGACCAGACCCGCGCGCCATCCCATACTGATCGTCCTGGGGCTCCTGATGGCCGGGGTCATCGCCCTGGGCGTAACCGGCATGCTGACTTCGATCTTCATCGCGGAAATCAACCAGGGCATGGCGGCCGCGGTGAATCAATCCGGCACCCTGCGGATGCAGTCCTACCGAATCGGGGTAGCGCTGGCGGACGACCGCGTATCGCGGCCGGAGTCTCGCATCGAGGTCAAGCGACTGGTCGTGGAATACGAGCAGCGACTGGTCAGCCCTCGGCTCACGGAGGCGCTTCCAGCCAACGCTAGCGACCCGGTTCGGCTCGCCTACGAGCGGGTACGCTGGCGCTGGACCAATGAAATGCGCCGCGCCCTGACGCGGTTCATCGACGCCACCCCCGAATCCCCCGAGACGAACGCCGGACGTACCGCCTACCTGGACCGGATGGACGACTTCGTCGACGACATCCACGCCCTGGTGCGCATGCTGGAGGAACGCGCCGAACATCGCATCGATCTCCTGCGCTGGATCCAGGCCAGCGCGCTCGTCCTGACGGTCGCCCTGGTGCTGGTCAGCCTGGTGGTCGTCCAGCGCCGGGTGGTCGAACCACTCGCGGAGTTGCTCGACTGCGCCGACCGCGCCCGGCGCGGCGATTTCTCAGGCCACACGCGCTTCGTCGGCGGCGATGAGTTGGGGCGGGTCGGGGCGGCGATGAACCTCATGACCCAGGGGCTCTCCCAAATCTATGGCGAACTGGAGGAGCGGGTCGCGGACAAGACCCGCGACCTGGAGCGCTCCAATCGATCCCTGTCCCTGCTCTACCGAACCAGCCGCGCGCTCGACGAGGCACCGCTCACGGACGCGGTCCTCGATCGGGTCATTGAGGACATCCGCGACCAGATCGGATTCGCGGAGGTGGCCATCTGTCTGCGCGATGACGTCCGCCCGCGCGGACAAGGCGACCTCGGCACGGCTCCACCCCGCCAGCCGGCTGCGGCCTGCCCCGTGCACGATTGCGGTCTGTGCGCGGGTCCGGAATTGGCCGCGACCTTCGGGCTGGACTCGGCGGACGGCGTTCGGTCGGACAGCAACCGGATCGCCAGCCTGTCGATTCGCGACCCGGATCGCGTTTACGGTACCCTGCGCGTCGCCCTCGCCCCCGGCAGAACGCTCGAGCCCTGGCAGCAACCGCTCCTGGAGTCACTGGCCGGACAACTGGCCACCGCCCTGCGCCTGATGGGCCGGATGCACGAAGGGCGACGCCTGGCCCTGCACGAGGAGCGCGGCATCCTGGCGCGCGAGCTGCACGACTCGCTGGCCCAGTCGCTGTCCTACCTCAAGATCCAGGCCGTGCGCCTGGATGCCGCGCTGCGCGAATCCCCCACGGCCCCAGATCGAAAGCTGCCCTCCCCCGCGGAGATCCTGAGCGAGATGCGCGAGGGCATCAGCAGCGCCTACCGTCAACTGCGCGAGCTGCTGACGACCTTCAGGCTGCGGATCGACGGCCGGGGACTGGCCAACGCGCTGGCCGAAACGGTCGAGGAATTCCGCCGGCGCACCGACATCGCGATCCGGCTCGACGACCGACTGCCGTCCGGGCTGCTCTCGCCGAACGAGGAAGTCCATGTGATGCAGATCATCCGCGAGGCGCTTTCCAACGTGACGCGCCATGCCCAGGCGAGACACTGCTGGATCCAGCTCGACAGCGCCGAGGGCGAGATCCGAGTCGAGATCAGGGACGATGGCCAGGGCCTCGCCGGGAGGCTCCCCGGCCCAGGACACTACGGCATGACCATCATGAAGGAGCGCGCCCTGACCCTGGGCGGCTCGATCCAGATCGAGAGCACACCATCCGGAGGTTCCCGCGTCAGCCTGGCGTTTCGCCCGCGCGGGCTCAACTGGGCTGGCTGACGGCCTTCGCGATCATCCTGAACGAGCGCGCCGCGAGCCGCGCCGGAGGCAGAGACAGCATGCACGAAGCCATCGAGACCCGCGTCCTGGTCATCGACGACCACCCGCTGTTCCGCAAGGGGGTAGCGGACCTGATCGCCATGGAACCCGAGTTGCGCCTGGTTGGCGAGGCCGCCGACGGTGCCGCCGGATTGGATCTGGCCCATGAACTCCAGCCCGACCTCATCCTGCTCGACCTCGACATGAAGGGTCTGGACGGGATCGAGACCCTCAAACGGCTGCGCGCCGACGAGTCGCTCGACGCGCGTATCCTCATGCTCACCGTCTCCGACACCGAGAGCGATGTCGTCGCCGCGCTGCGCGCCGGCGCCGACGGCTACCTGCTCAAGGACATGGAGCCGGAGGACATTCTGGAGAGGCTGCGCGAGGCCATGCGCGGTCGACTCGTCATCAGCCCCAGGCTCACCGAACTGCTCGTCCGAGCGCTGCGCGACGCCCCGGCCCCCAGGGATCCCGATCAAGCCGACCTGACCCCAAGGGAACGCGAGATCCTGGACCGGCTCGCCCAGGGCTGGAGCAACAAGCTCATCGCCCGCGAACTCGATGTCGCGGTCGGGACCATCAAGGTCCACGTCAAACACATTCTCAAAAAGCTTGGTCTGAAGAGCCGAGTCGAGGCGGCGGTCTGGCTGGTGAACGCGCGCCAGCCTTGATGGCCGGAAGCTGAACGGCGCGATCCCAGACGCGATTCGCGTTGGCCGGAACCAACCTGAGTGATGACAGCGCTTCGTTCAGTCCCTCACGGCCAGGATGACATGCGGCGCCTTGATCAGCGCGCAGGCGCGATCACCCTCGGCGAGTCCAAGCTCGGTCGCGCTTTCGCGGGTGATCATGGCGGTCAGGCGCGTACCGCCGTCGAGCGCCAGCACCACCTCGGTGTTGACCGCGCCCTCGGTGATGTGCTCGATCGTGCCGCACAGCCGGTTGCGCGCCGAGGTGCGCAGCCCGCCGTCCTCCGTGGACAGGATGACGAAGGACGCCTTGATGAGCGCGAAGGCTTCCACGCCGACCGCCAGCCCCAGCGACTGGACGCTTTCATTGGTGATGATGGCGACCAATGGGGTACCGTTGATGTCGAGCGTCACCTCGGCGTTGACCGCGCCGGGCTTAATGGCCGCGACAATACCGCGCAGATGGTTTCGGGTACTGACCTTCATGCCCAGGACGCCAAGCAAGGATTGAAAGTGATCGAAATCCTGGACGCTCCGGCTCAGGCGTTCGAGAAAGCGGCGGTGCTCCTGCTCGGCGGCCTCGTAGACGAGGATCAGGCGTCGTCCCTCGTCCGTCAGCTCGGTTCCGCCCCCATGACGCCCGCCAGCCTGGCGCCGAACCAGGGGCCGCGCCGAGAGGTTGTTCATGGCATCGACCGAATCCCAGGCCTGTTTGTAGGACATGGCCATGGACCGCGCCGCTTGCGAGATCGAGCCCGTCTCGCCGATGCGGCGCAGCAGATCGATGCGGCCATGCCCGACGAAACGGTGCTGGTTCAGATCCAGCCGCAGCGTTCCGCTGGTTTCCAGCCCCTCTTCCGTGGTTTGGGTCATGCGCGTCGGGCTCCGGAGGCTGGCGGGTTACGTTATGTTTTTTATAACAGATCGATAGACATAAACTCAATCGAGTGGGCCGCCTAAGGATCGCCCTGTTCGGGCGATTTTGGGCCGGCGTTCTTGTCGGGTTGGCCACGGGATCGGGATGGCCTGGACGAAATCCGACAGGGAATCGAGCGGTTCCTGGTTTCGCCTATCCGAGGATCTTCTCGTAGGCGAGCCGCAGCAGCGCCAGTTCGACCGGCGGCAGACCGCGCGCCTGGGTCAGATCGATGAAGATTCCGCCGCTGGCCTCGACCGGCTCGAAGGGCGGATCGATACTGGTGAAACGGGCGAGGAAGACCTCGGTCATCCCCTCGGTCGAGGCGACCTGGCCGCGAAATCCGGACTCGACCTCCAGGCTGCCGCCCGGCAGACCGAGCCGGGTCTCGGCGTCGCGCAGCAGAAAGGCTGGATGCGAGACCAGGTTGCTCCCGTCGCCAGAATCCCGACTCAGTTCCGCCGGTTCCGGCAGAGCGGAGAAGCCACAGACCCCGCCATATTCGAGCTTCAGGAAACGGGTACGGGCGCTGGTGGATTGCTTGTGATACATGATCAGACGGGGGTTGGGCATGTCAGTTGTCAGTTGTCAGTTGTCAGTTGTCAGTTGTCAGGCTCCGTGAACTTTCAGCAGTTTCCGTGCCTTTTCCCCGAGGACTGAGCGCTCACTCAACAAAAAACCGCACCTGTACATCCCGTGGCGGCGCCAGGTGCGGGGCCGTGGTGACCAACAGACGCGCGCCGGCGCGGGCATAATCCTCGGCGTTGCGGGCGTTGATGCCGCCAGCGGCGGCGACCAGGGTGTTCGAGCCACGCGCGGCGAGCGCGGCGACCACCTCGGCCACCGCCTGGGGCGGAAATTTCTCCAGTTGCAGCACATCCGCCTCGGCCCAGTCCAGCGCCTCCTCGGGCGTGTCGACCTCGACCACCACCCGCTTTTCCGGACATTGACGGCGCAGTCGGGCGATCGTCTCGGGGGGGCGCTCGCCGCCCAGGAATAGTCGATGCTCGGCGAACACCAACAGGGTTTCCGAGAGACCGCCGCGATGCATGACCGCTCCGCCGGCTCGGAACGCCTTGACCGCGAGCCGGCGATTTCCGGGGACGTTCTTGCGAGTGCCGGCGACCAAGGCGTCAGGGTGACCAAGACGGGCGGCGGTCTGAATCTCGGCGGCGCTGGTGGCGATCCCGGAGCACCATTCGATCAGGGTTTGGGCGGTCTTCCAGGCCCGATGCAAGGCCCCGGCGCGGCCGCTCGCCTCCAACAATAGGGTCTCGGTCGGCACCTCGCCCCCCGACGGCGTCCGGAGTTCGGCGTGCGCGCCGCACAATTGAAACAGACGCACGGCCTCCTCGACGCCGCAGGCCACCATGGGGTCGCGGGCGAGGAAGCGGATGCGTCCCGATCGGGCGGCGATGCCCAGCGAGTCGGTGGTGAGATCACCGAAGGGGACATCTTCGTTAAGCAGTGCCTGAAGATCCTGGTCACCGAGAACTGGCGGGGGCATCATGATCGTGTTCCTGACTGGGTTGGGACATGGCGGCCAGAGGCGCGCGCCTGCTCTGGCCTTGATGGCAATCGAGGATTCAAGCATGCATTCTTCTTGCCGTCATAGAGGACGCTAATCGGGGATTAAGGAGGACGTCGTGCTGAAACACCTGAGCATTGGTTATCGTGTACTGATTGGATTCGCACTCATCAGCCTGTTGAGCCTTGGGCTCATCCTGCCGCTGGCGATGGGAGCGTTGGGTGCCCTGTCCGACCGTGCCGAGTCCCGCGAGTTGGAGAGCCGGTTTCTCGCCCTGAGCGGCGAGATCGCGACCCAGGGTGAACTGGCCGAGGCGCTCAGCGCGGTCGTGGCGCGGATGCCGCCGGTGCAAGAGGCCTTCGCCGCGGGTGATCGGGAACGCCTGAGCGCCCTGACCAGCCCGGTTTTCGACTACATGCGCGAGCATTACGCCGTCAGTCAGTTCCAGTTCCTCACGGCGCCGGCGACGTCTTTTCTGCGTCTGCACATGCTCGATCGCTATGGAGATGACCTGACCGCGATCCGCCGGACAATCGTCGAGGCCAACCGCACCCAGAAGCCCGTCAGGGGACTCGAGATTGGCGTGGCCGGATTGGGGCTGCGCGGTGTCGAGCCGGTCTTCCATCAGGGGCGTCATGTAGGGGTCGTGGAGTTCGGGATGTCCTTTGGCCAGCCGTTCTTCGATCGTTTCAAGGCGCGCGCGGGCGCCGACGCGGCGCTGCGGATACCCGATAAAGGCGGGTTCAAGACCTTCGCGGGCACCATCGAGGGCGAAGGCGCCTTTGATCCGGAGGAACTGCGCGACATCATGGATGGCGAGACCCTGACGCGCCGTATGGAGCACGGGGGAATCCCGGTCGTCGCCTATGGCCGGCTGGTGGGCGACTTCTCGGGCGCCCCGGTCGGCGTACTCGAGATCATGATCGATCGGAGCCAGGCCCTGGCCTTCCAACGCCAGGCCCTGTTCTCGATCCTGGGACTCGGCGCCCTGCTGTTGCTGGGCGGTCTGGCGCTGGCCTGGTTCACGGCGCGCGGCATCTCCAGGCCGATCCGGGGCACGGTCGAGAGTCTGCGCTCGATCGCCGAGGGCGACGGTGATCTGACACGCCGCCTCCAGGCGGATGGACGCAATGAATTGGCCGATCTCGCGCGAGCCTTCAATAGCTTCGTCGACAAGGTTCAGGATCTGATTCGCCAGATTTCTGGAATTTCGGCGCAACTCGCCGCCGCGGCCGAGGAACTCTCGGTCACCAGCGGTCAGACCAACCAGCAGGTTCGGCTCCAGCAGGCCGAGACGGATGGGGTGGCGACCGCGATCAACGAGATGACGGCAACGGTCGAGGAGGTCGCACGGCACGCCGCCGAGGCGGCCCGCGTGGTCCATGAAACCGATCGCGAGGCCGATCGCGGTGATCAACTCGCTCGGCAAACGGTGATCGCCATCGAGGCCCTGGCGGGAGAGATCGAGCAGGCCGGTCAGGTCATCGCCCGGCTTTCCGACGATAGCCGTGAGATCGGCGCGGTGCTCGATGTCATTCGTGGCGTGGCCGAGCAGACCAATCTTCTGGCGCTCAACGCGGCCATCGAGGCGGCGCGCGCGGGCGAGATGGGGCGCGGCTTCGCGGTCGTCGCCGACGAGGTGCGGACCCTGGCCAGTCGCACCCAGGCATCGATCGAGGACATCCGAGACAAGATCGAGCGCGTTCAGTCAGGCTCCGCGGGCGCCGTGCGGGTGATCGAGAAGAGCGAGCAGCGCGCGCGGGAGAGCGTGGAGCAGGCCAAGCGCGCCAGCGAGTCGTTCCAGAGCATCGGTCGCTCGATCACATCGGTCAACGACATGAACACCCAGATCGCGAGCGCGGCGGAGGAGCAGAGCGCGGTCGCCGAGGAGATCAACCGCAACATCCACACCATCGGTCGAACGGTCGATCAAACGGCCACCGGTTCCTTGCATCTGGCGCGGGCGAGCGAGGAACTGGCGCGTCTGGCGGCGGAGATCCAGGACCGGATCGGGCACTTCCGGATCTGATGCTGGCCGTTTCCAGAGTGGCCGTGGGTAGCGCTCCAACTCGCAGGATGGGCAGAGCGAGAGCGATGCCCATCCTGTACGCTCCGAGGCCCAAGAAGTGGTGCCCCAATCAAGAGGATCGGCGCGTGGGAGCGGCTTACAGCCGCGAAAAACCTCGCGTCGGCGCTCATCGCGGCTAAAATCCGCTCCCACGAAATTCTATCGATTGGGGCGCTACCAATGATAGAACCTCGTGCCAGAGGCGAGGCGACCTGGCCGAGCGGATCGCGTTCTCCGTTTCCGGGGCGGTGGATTCGACGACGACCGTCCGCACATAAGGAATCCCTGGCCCGGACCGGCGGCTCGCCCATTTCCCTATCAGGAGTAGATTAAAGATGATTTCCAACGAGATGGCGCAGCGCATCAACACCCAGATCAACCGCGAGATGTATTCCGCTTATTTCTATCTGGGGCTCTCGGCTCAAGCCGAGACCATGAATCTGAAGGGCGTGGCCGCCTGGTTCCTCGCCAAGCACGGCGAGGAATTGGCGCATGCGCTGAAGATGTACCGTTATCTGATCGATCAGGACGCGCGGGTTCAGTTGTCTGAGGTGGCCGCGCCGGCGAGCGTGGACGGCGGCGTGCTTCCCATGTTCGAGCGCACGCTGGAGCATGAGCGCGGGGTCACCGCCACGATCAACGAGATGGTCGATTTCGCCTTGTCCGCGAAGGACCACGCCACCAACATCTTCCTGCAATGGTTCGTGACCGAGCAGATCGAGGAAGAGGCGACGGTGAAGGACATCATCGGGCGCGTGCGGCTTTTCGGCGACCAGGGTCAGTCGCTGCTCATGATCGACAACGAGCTGGCGGCCCTCGCGAAACAAATCGGCCAAGGTGCCGCGACCGCCGCCTGAGTGTTTACTCGCGTTCGCGGAGGTGGGTGATGAGCAAGAAAGCCGAAAAGTGCTGCAAGAAATACCGCGAGCAGAAGCGCTGCAAGAAATGCCCGAAGCGTAAGGCGGATCTGATCGGCTAATGGTCTAGAGCGAGTGTTGGGGTGAGCGAACCCCAACCGCACCCCATCTATTTCACCCCGACCTCGGATGATGGCCGGGAGCTTCGCTTTTGGTCGCACCTCGACAAGGCGGTATCTATTTGCTGATTTCGTGGTGGCGCGGATTAAAGGAAGTCGAAGAGCGAGAGTCGGCTGACCTGGACGTAGGTCTGCTGGGCGGCTTGCAGGACGACCTCCTGGAGCTTGAAGCGGCTGATGGCCTCGGCGTAATCGAGATCGCGGACCTCGGAGAGCGTGGTCTCCAGATCGAGCTGGCGCTGTGAGTTGATGTCGGTCTGGGTGTCGAGCGCGCCGAGCCGTAGACCGACGGAGGTGCGGATTTCGTTGAGACGCCCGTTGCTGGAGTCGATGTTGAGCAGGGCGGTACTGCTGGCCTCGGCCAGGCGTTCGCGACCGGCCTCGTCGCTGACTGGAGCCTCCAGGGCGGTGGCGATGGCGTCGAGCGTGTCAAAGAGACTGACTGTGGGCGCCGGGCGGACGATCACCTCGTCGCCGGTGTCGGGCGTGCCGGTGCCGGTCAGGGTGATGGCGCGGCCGGCGAATTCGATTGGCATGTCGGACTGGTATGTGCCGGTGATGGGGAGACCAGTGTCGTCGTCAAGGACGGCGTTTGGCGGGTCCGCGTCGTCGTACACGGCGTATTCCATGGTGCCCGCGTTGTCCGTGAACTGGATGCTGAAGCTGGCCGTGGGATCGAGCGCGTATTCGTCGTAATCCTTGATCTCGGCCCGCTGGACGACGAGATCGCCCGTATTGCTCGGCGGTATGCCCCCCTCCACCACCAGACCGCTCTTCTCGGGGATATCCATGAAGACAGACTGGCCGGTGTCGCCGATCGGAATATCGCGGGTCGCGCTGACGGCGACCTGACGCACGGCGCCCACTCCGTCGGCCCCGACATAGGACACCCGTCCCGCGGCGTTCTCGACGAAGGGTTTTTCGAGTGATCGCGTACCGGCGAATAGATACTCGCCGTTGGCGTCCTGGGTGTTGGCGAGGGCCAGGATGTCGTCGCGCAGTTGGCGGATTTCGCTCGCCATGGTCTTGCGGTCGGAAGCGTTGTAGGTGGCGTTGTTGCCGGTAAGGACCAGTTCGCGCACCCGTTGCAGCTTGGTGTCGGCCGCGTCGATCTGGGATTCCTCTTGCTCCAGCTTGGGCTGGGCCAGGGTGACGTTGCGCTGATGCTGCTCGGTCGCGCCGATGGCCGCTTGCAGCATGACCGACTGGGTCGCGCCGCTGGGGTCGTCGGAGGGCGTGAGGATGCGCCGCCCCGTGGCCATCTGGAGGCTGGTGTGATTGAGATCCACCTGGGCGCGCTGCATGGACGAGACGCCGGATTGGAAGAGCTGGCTGGTGGAAATGCGCATGGACTCCTCCTTATCAGCGGACGGCGTTGAGCAGCGTGTCGAACATGGTGCTGGTGGTGGAGATCACCTGCGCCGCGGCCTGGTAGGCCTGCTGGTAGCGAAGCATGTTGGCGGCCTCTTCATCCAGGTTGACGCCCGAGATCGCCTCGCGCTGCGCCCGCGCCTCTTCCAGCATGGTGTTGCTGGAGTCGCGGGTGATCTGGGCCTGGCGGGTCTGGGTTCCGACACTGGCCAGGATGCTGGTGTGGCTGCCCTCGATCGTCGCCTGTCCCTGCACAAGGCGGACGTTTTGCAGATCGCTCATGGCGAGGATGTTGCGGTTGTCCCCTTCCTGGCCGGCATTGCCGCTGACGATGAATTCGTCGCCGTCCTCGGGCGTGCCCTTGAGCTTGAGTTCCCAGCCTTTGGTGGTGATGGTGGTGAACCCGTCCTTCAGTGTCACCGCCTCCGCCGGAAGGGCGACATCGTCGACCAGATAGTCGGTCCCGTCGTAGCTGACGATCGCCCGAGCCTTCAGTATGTCGGGGTCGCTCGCATCGACCGCGCGCACGCTCTCGATGGTCGCCTCGCCGGTATTGAGGTCGCTGCTTTCGGCCTTGACCGCGGCGGCGGCGGCGATCTCCTGGGGCTCGGTGATCGCGACCTTGAGACCGTCGGCGGCGAAGCGGGTCGGCTGGATCAGCCAGCTATCGCCCGTCGTGGCCGTGGCGATACTGGCGGTATTAATGCTCAGTCCGTCGGCCGTGCGAATGGCGGTCGGCTCGATGTCCCATGAACCAGCGGTCGTGATACCAGAAGTGTCAATGCTTAAACCGCCGCCAACGTGGATCTTAGAGCCGGGTGGATCTTCCGCCAGAGTCACTGACGTCCCATCCGAATCCTCCAAAGTAAAACTGCTTCCATCGGGGGAGGCCAATGTGTAACCACCCATATCGAATTTGGACGCATCCGAAACGGTGATTCCAGGCTCCTCGATAGTGCCAGTTGGGGTCACTTGCAATTCAGGCACAAGCTGAACGGCGGTGTTATCCGGCAGCCGCGTCAACCGAAAATCCGTTCCGTTGCTCGTCAACCGATAGTCGTTCGGGTTGAGTTTGGTGACATCATCGATGGTAACGCCGGGACTTGCGGTCAGGCTGTTCCCGGCCTTGGGGCTGACGCTCACCTTCGGCAGCGTAAAGATGTCCTGGCCCGGATCGCCGTTCAGATCCAGTCCCAGACGGTTCTGCTCGTTGAAGGCGGTGGCCAGATTGAGCGCGACCAGCCCGAGCTTGTTCTGGGCGGTGTCGATCATGCCGCTGCGTGTCTCCAGCAGCCCGCCGATCTCGCCACCGGTCATGAAACGGGTGACGTTGGTCGGTTGACCGCTCGCGGTGCTCTTGAGCCCGATGTCCAGATTCACCGGATCGCCCGAGAGATGATCCGCGACCAGTTGATTGGCGCCCCCGGCCATGACCAGCGACTGGCCGTTGCCGATGAAGACGTTGACGGCACCGTCGTCCTGGGTGGTGGTGTTGACCTCGATCTTCTCGGCCAGTTTATTGAGGATGTTGTCGCGACGGTCGAGCAGATCGTTGGGCGGGCTGCCGCCGACGAAGCCGGAAACAATCTGACGGTTGAGATCGGCCAGCGACTCGGCGTATTGATTGATCTCCTCCACCGTGGTCTCGATCCGTCCGTTGACCAGGGTGCGCTGCTCCTCCAACTGGCTGTTGATCTGGGCGAACCGATCGGTCAGGGTGTCGGCCTCGTTGAGCATGACGGTGCGCGCCGAGAGCGAGGTCGGGTCGTTGGCGACGTCCTGCACCGACTTGAAATAGTTCTCCAGTACGGGCGCCAGCCCGGTGCTCTCGTTGGCGAGCAGACGGTCGACCCGTTCGGCGAAGGCGGCGCGCACATCGCCGTTGGCGGCGTTGGTGAGGCTGGTGCGCAGTTGCGAGTCCACGAGATCGTTCTGGAGCCGCCGCACGGTGGAGATCTCGACCCCCTGCCCGAGATAGTGCCCACCCAGCCGCTGTGGATTATTGGTCGAAAACTCCACCCGCTGCCGGCTGTAACCCTCGGTCGAGGCATTGGCGATGTTGTGTCCGGTGGTCGACAGGGCACGCTGAAAGGCCAGCAGGCCAGAGATTCCAGTTTGCAGTGTGCTCATTGACTCCACCCGTTCGTCATGAATGCGGTGCGCGGGTCGCGCCCTCGCGGTTCAAGGGCGAGTTGTCGCTTCACCCCTTGGGGATATCGGCCCCGTTGCTCGAAACTTGAGTCTCGGCCTTGGTCTCGACGGCGGCGGCGAGTCCCAGTACGCGCTCGCGGATGCCGAGGATCTTTGAAGCATAGCGGGGATCGGTGGCATAGCCGGCCTTTTGGAGCCCGCGAATGAATTCCTCGCCCGTGCGGCTCTCCAACGCTTGTCCATAACGCGGATTTCGGCGCAGAAAGGCGACATAGTCGACGAAGGACTCCGCCGGGGTGTCATAGACGCGGAACTTGGCCTGCTCCCGACTGGCGACGCCGTTGCGATACTCCAGTGTACCGACCGAGACCTTGTCGCCCTGCCAGCTCCGGTCCGCCTTGATGCCAAAGAGATTGAAACTGCTGCGTCCGTCGGCGCGCCGTGGGACGTGCTTGCCCCAGCCGGTCTCCAGGGCGCTTTGCGCCAACAGGACCGTTGTATCCATGCCCAGGGTTTCGGCGGCCTGATCGGCGTAGGGCTTGAGATAGGCGACGAAATCCTCGGCGTCGCGCGGCGGCCATCGACCCTGGCCCGTGATCGCGATCCCATTTCCGGTAGCCTTGATGCTGGTGGCGGCCGTTTCCGGCTTGGCTTCCGGCTTGGCCTCCGCCTGACTCGCCGGCTTGGATACGGCATCCACGGCGGCGTCGACTTTCCGACGCTTGACGCTCCTGAGCCAGGGATTACGCTCGGGGACAAGCAGATTCTCCGGATCGCGCTCCGCGCCTTCCTCGCTCAGTTCGGGGGCCAGTTGGCGCAGCAGGGCCTTGCGGATTCCCAGACCATCGCCCTCGCTCATGGCCGTCGCGATCTGTTGATCGTAGAGGTCTTGATAGAGTCGAGTCTGATCGGAGTCGAAGAGCCCGCTCCCGAGCGTGGCCGAGCGCATCCGATTCATCATCTGCCCGATCAGAAGCGACTCGAAGGCTCGGGCGGCGGCCTCGATGCCGGCGGCGTCGCCGCCGCGCGCGGACTGGGCCAACCCGGCGTAGGAGGTCGGATCAACGGTCAGTCCGGTCAGCGAGGTCGTGGAGCCGAGCCCAAGCGTGGCGCTGGAGGAAATCATGGCGGCCTCAGATGATGATCAGCTCGGCGCGCAGGGCACCGGCCTCGCGCAGGGCCTCAAGGATGGCGACCAGATCGCCGGGCGCCGCGCCCACTTCGTTGACGGCCTCGACGATATCGCCAAGCGCGGTGCCCGGAGCGAAGAGGAACATGCGGTTTTTATCCTGCTTGACCTCGACGTCGCTCTGCGGAACCACGGCGGTCTGACCGCCCGCGAAGGCCCCCGGCTGCGAGACCTGTGGATTCTCGCTGATGGTCACCGTGAGGTTGCCGTGCGAGATGGCCGCCGGGCGCACCGTGACGCCCGCGCCGATGACGATGGTGCCGGAGCGGGCGTTGATGACGACCCGCGCCGGCGGTTCGGCCGTTTCGACCTCGAGGTTCTCAAGCACGGAGATGTAGGAAACGCGCTGCCCCGCATCTTCCGGCGCGCGCACCTGAATGGACGAGCCATCGAGCGGCTGGGCGACATCGCCGCCGAGGTTCTCGTTGATGACATCCGACATCCGTTGGGCGGTGGTGAAATCCGGACGCCGCAGATTCAGAACCAGATAATTGCCCTGGGCGAAACCGCTCGGAACCTCGCGTTCGACCGTCGCGCCATTGGGAATGCGACCGACGCTGGGCACATTGACCGTGATGCTACTGCCATCGGCGGCGCCGGCACCAAATCCACCGACCGTGAGATTGCCTTGCGCCATGGCGTAGATCTGCCCGTCCGCGCCCTTCAGGGGCGTCATCAGCAGGGTGCCGCCGCGCAGGCTCTTGGCGTTGCCAAGGGACGAGACGGTGATGTCCATCCGCTGACCCGGCTTGGAAAAGGGCAGTAGGTCGGCGGTAACCATGACGGCGGCGAGATTCTTGGTCTGGGGATTGACCCCCTCGGGCACCGTCACGCCCATTTGCCCGAGCATGTTCTTCAGGCTCTGGACGGTGAAGGGCGCCTGGGTCGTCTGGTCGCCGGTGCCATCCAGGCCCACTACCAGACCGTAGCCGACCAACTGGTTGTCGCGAACGCCGGCGACCGTGGCCAGATCCTTGATCCGTTCCAGGCCGGGCACGACCCAGTCGCCCTCCCCGCCGAGATCGTCGATCATCGCCTCGTTACCGGCCATCGGGCCGGTCGAGCCGAGCATGAGCCCCGTCAGGAGGAGCGCGGTGCCTAGGGTTGTCTGGATCCTGTTCATGAGCGACCTCGTTGGTGCGTGGCGGCGATCTGGTCAGATGGGCCAGACCGGGCTGTTGAAGAAGCGCGACAGCCAGCCTTGCTTGTTGCTGTCGTGCAGCGCGCCGGTTCCACCATAGTAGAGTTGGGCGTTGGCGACCTGGGTCGACTGCACGGTGTTCGCCGTGGTGACATCCTTGGGCCGAATGATCCCGCGCAGACGCACGTACTCGTTACCCTGATTGATGCCGAGCCATTTCTCGCCCTGGACCACCAGGTTGCCGTTCGGCAGCACCTCGGCGACCGTGACCGTGATCTCGCCGGTGAGCTGGTTGCTCTGGCTGGAATCGCCCGAGCCGTCGAAGGTGCGTCCACCAGTGGCCGAGGCGCCGAAGAGCTTCAGATCCGAGTCGAGCAGCGTCTTGCCGGCCACCGTCAAATTGCCGACATCCATCTCGACATTCGAATCCTTCGAGGTCGAGGTCGCCGATGATTTCTTGGCGTTGGTATTCTCGGCCAGCATCACGGTCACCAGATCGCCGACGCGCCGCGCCTTGTCGTCCTCGAACAGCCCTGGTCCCTGCGCCGGCTGGAAGATGGCGCCATTGTTCGCCGAGGCCGGCCGGGGGGCGATCGGGGCCGCGGGACGGTATTCGGCCGCGTCGCCGGGCTTGGGTGGATTGAGGGTGCCGCATCCAGTGAGAACGGCGGCGGCCAGCAGGCCGGCGAGTATCTTCAGGCAGGCGTTCATGATGTTCATACCCTCCACCGACCCTCGGCCCCTAGCGGGCCAGATTGTTGTTGACGAACTGGAGCATGGAGTCGGCCGCGGCGATGGCCTTGGAGTTGACCTCGTAGGCGCGCTGGGTCTCGATCATGTTGACCAGCTCTTCCGCCATGTTGACGTTGCTGGTCTCCAGGGCGCCCTGCGTCACTTTTCCGACGCCGTTCTCTCCCGGATTGGACTGCTGCGCGGCACCCGAGGCGCCGCTCTCCAGATAGATGTTCTCGCCGACCGCCTGCAGACCGGCCGGATTGATGAAATTGGCGAGCTGAATCGCCCCCAACTCGACCGGCGCGGCCTCGTCGGGCAATTGGGCGCTGATGGTTCCATCCTTGCCGATACTGATGCTCTGGGCGTTCTCCGGGATGACGATTCCCGGTTGCAGGGCATAGCCGTTGGACATCACGACCTGGCCATCGGCGTTGATCTGGAAGCCGCCGTCGCGGGTGTAGCCGAGTTCGCCGTTCGGCATGAGGATCTGGAAGAATCCCTGCCCCTCGATGGCCAGGTCCAGTGAATTCTTGGTCTGAACGATGCCGCCCTGTTCGAACAGCTTTTCCGTCGCCACGGTGCGCACGCCCGTGCCGAGCAAGAGCCCGGAGGGAAGCTGGGCCTCCTGCGTGGCCTGGGCGCCGGGCTGGCGGATCGTCTGATAGAGCAGATCCTCGAACACCGCCCGGCCCTTCTTGAAACCGTTGGTGTTGACGTTGGCCAGGTTGTTCGAGACCACGGACATACGGGTCTGCTGCGCGTCGAGCCCGGTCTTGGCGATCCAAAGCGCTTGATTCATGGTCTACTCCCGATGCCCGTCTGGTCCGGCTAACCGGTCCCCAGCAAGCGGTTATGGCTCTCTTCGAGTTTGTTGGCGGATTCCATCATCTTGACCTGGGTCTCGAAGCCGCGCGAAAGCTCGATCATGCGCGTCAAGGCCGCCACGGTATTGACGTTGCTGGTCTCCAGCATCCCGGTGACGACCCGAACATTGGCGTCCGCCGGGGGAACCTCGCCTCCTTCCGAAGCACGAATCAGGCCATCCTCGCCCCGGCTCAGCGTCTCGGTGTCCGGATCAACCAGACGAATCCGGTCGACGGCCGCCAGGGCACTGGGGGCCGAGCCGGTCGGGCGGATGGTGATGGTCCCGTCGGTCCCGATGAGCAGGCTCTCGTTCTCGGGGATGGTGATGGGTCCGCCTCCGCCGAGCACCGCCAGGCCGCGCTCGTTGCGCAGTACGCCGGTCGCGTCGACATGCAGATTGCCGGCCCTGGTATAGGCCTCGCCGCCATCGGGCGCCTGCACGGCGATGAAGCCCTCGCCCTGGATCGCGATATCCAGGGCGCGGCCGGTGCTCTGTAGGGCGCCGTGGCTGAAGTCGATGGCCTCGTTGCCGACCTGCACATAGTCCCGCGAGTCGTACACCGGCCCACGCACGGGCGTGGTTTCCGCCACCGCCAGGGCCTGACGAAAGCCGTGAGTGTTGGCGTTCGCCAGATTTTGGTTGTTGATGGACAGCGCATGTGCCGTTTCCTTGGCGCCGGACATCGCGAGATAGAGGAAACGGTCCATGACTCACACTCCGCCCAAGACGGCATCAACGGATGTTGATGATGGTCTGGGTAATCTGATCGGCGGTGGAGATGGTCTGGGCGTTCGCCTGATAGTTGCGCTGCGCCGTGATCAGGCTGACCAGTTCCTCCGCTAGATCGACGTTCGCCGCCTCCAGTCCGCCGGACTGGATGAGACCCAGGTTGCTGGTGCCGGGATCACCGAAGGTGGGATCGCCCGCCGCGAAGGTCTCGGCCCAGTTGTTGTCGCCAAGTTGCTGCAAACCCTGTGGGTTCTTGAAATTGGCCAGCGCGACCTTGCCGAGGATTCCGGATTGTCCATTGGAATAGCGGGCGAAGACCACACCGGTCTGATCGACATCGAATCCGGTCAGGCGTCCGGTGGTAAAGCCATCCTGCGAGAGATCGCTAACCGAATACTTGGTGCCGTATTGAGTCAGGTCTGCAATATCGATTGAAACTTCATTGGTGGGTACGGGCGGAGTTTTTGTCGTATCGACGTAGCCAATAGTGGCGCCATTGTTTGGCAGATAGTTTGTCGCCAGATCGAATTTTGGCTTCCAGGGCAAACCGGTGGTCTTCGTAGTATCAAGATTGCCGTTCGAGTCAAAAAAGATGTTTTTTGTTTGTGATGCATCTGGCGTCTTGCCAGGAATCAATCCATCGAGTTCCGCATAGACCTTCCATTCGCCTGGCGTTGATTTAACGGGATCTGCTACCGTTCCCGTGCCAGTCCCTAGCTTAAGATAATAAAGAGTCATGGTGCGCGGCGTACCGAGAGAATCGTATACCGTCACCGAGGTGGAGTAGTTAAAAGTATTGGGATCATCGACATCAATGACTGTGATTGGCGCACCCTTCGAATCAACCGGAGGCATAGCATCCGATACCAGATTCATAGCGGCATCCACAGACTCAGTTGCTGCGGGAGCATTGTCGCCAAATTCGAGTTTCAGATCGTCCAGCGTACCAGTATTGAAAGTCGTATCCGTCACGCCAGTCTCGTTCGGCGGATAGACCTGCAGGTGCTGGCCATTGCTATTGACCACGAAGCCATCGCGATCCACCTGGAACTGACCGGCACGGGTGTAGCTTCGACCGCCGTCATCGTTGAGGACGAAGAACCCCTGTCCATTGATGGCCAGATCCAGGGAATTCTCGGTGTACTCGATATTGCCCTGGGAAAACTGCTGGGTGGTCGCCCCCAGACGCACGCCGGAGCCGATGGCCGTCTTGCTGATGCCGCCGTAGGCCTGGGCGTAGACATCGGCGAACTCGGCGCGCGACTGTTTGAAACCAACGGTCGCGGTATTGGCGATGTTGTTACCCGTGACCTGAAGATCCGCCGCGGCGGCCTGCAACCCACTCAATCCGATGCGAAAAGGCATGATGTCATCTCCCGATGTCTAAGCCGAGGCGTGGGTCCGGTCCGCTAACCGACCCGTTGCACGCTGGAAAAACCGATGGTCCCCATCCCCTGCACATTGAGCATGAGACCACCGCTGCTACTGTCCACGGAAACGCTCTTGACCTGCCCGTCGAGCAGGGTCGTGAGGGCCTCGGTGGCGCCTTCGGTCTGGGCGGTCACGCTGAATTCGTAGGTTCCCGCGGGCGCGGCCGTACCATCGTCCAGGAAGCCATCCCATTCGAACTCCTGGAGACCGGCGCTCAGCGTGCCCAGATCCAGGGTGCGGACCAATTCGCCACCAGCACCGTAAATATCGACCTTGACCTGTCCGGCGGTGGCGGACAGATCCACCGCGCCGCTGACACCCTGCCCCTCGGAAAGCTCCGCCGTACTCGACGGAATCAGGACGTCCTTGCCCACCAGCGCGGCGGCCTCCAGGGTCTGCCCCTGAAGCAGGGTCTTTGACAGGCCCTCGAACGAGGTGGTGAGTTCCTGGATACCGGTCAAGGTCGAGAACTGGGCCATCTGCGCGACGAAGGCCTCGTTGTCGACCGGATTGGTCGGATCCTGATTGGTCAATTGGGTGATCATCAGATTGAGGAAATCCTCCTGTCCGAGATCCTCGCTATTCGCGGAGGATGACTTGGAGCCGGTTCCCGTCGTCGCCGACGTGGTTCCATACCCGCTGAGCCCGAGTCCACCCAGATAATCCGTGCTTAATTCAGCCATGCCATTCGCTCCTAGTTCTGACCGACCTGAAGTGTGCGCGTCAATAATTCACGCGAGGTATTCATGACCTCGATATTCGCCTCATAGCTGCGCGAGGCGGACATCATATTGGCCATTTCCTCGACCACGCTGATCGCCGGGCGAAAGACATAACCATCGTCATTGGCCAGCGGATGATTGGGCTCGTAGGTCGGAATCGGTTCCGCCGTGGAGTCGACGATGCCCGAGACCCGCACCGGAATGGCCACGCCGTTCGGATCCTCCTGATCCATCACGGCCTGAAAGAGCACCTGTTTCGATTTGTAGGTTGCTTCCGGGGTCGTGGCGGCGGTCGAGGCATTGGCCAGATTGGAGGCGACGGTATTGAGCCGCACCGATTGCGCCGTCAGGGCCGAGGCGGAGGTATTGAAGACACGAAACAGATCGCTCATGACGTTACTCCTTTCTCAGAGCGGCGCGGATGCCCGAAACGCGACGGTTCAGGAATTCGAGCGTGCTCTGATAGTGAATGGTGTTCTCGGCGAAGGCCGCGCGTTCGAGTTGCGGGTCGACCGTGTTGCCATCCAATGATGGTTGCGCGGGAATGCGATAGAGCAACTCGGGCTCCTCCGCGGACGCGGATCCCTTCGGCGTCAAATGATTGGCGCGCGTCCTGGCCAGTTCCAGTCCGCTCCCCTGCCCTTCCAACTCCGCCAGGGTCTTGCTGAAATCGAAATCGCGCGACTTGTAGTTCGGCGTGTCGACATTGGCCAGATTCGAGGCCAGCAACTCCGCGCGACGGGCCTTGAGATTCACGGCGGCCGGCAGAATGCCGAAGGCTTTGTCGAGAGAGAGACTCATGGCGCACGCTTCCGCGAGTTGGGTTACCAGGGATACAGCAACCCTTGTGCCACGAGCCAGGCGGGAAATGGATTCGAGGATCCGGCGGCAAGAAACCGGCGGGGAAGGATCCGAACGGCCGCCAGAACCTCAGCGGCGGCGCAGCATGCTGCCTTGAGGCACGCGGATCACCTCGAATGCGTCGGTGTAGGAGCCCACGGCCTCCGAGGCGCCGACGAAGAGATAGCCGCCTGGATCCATCTGTCGGGCGATCCCGTCAAAAATCCGTCGTTTGGTCTCGGCCGAGAAGTAGATCAGCACGTTGCGACAGAAGACGATGTCGAACTTGCCGAGCAAGGCATAGGAATCCATGAGGTTCAACTTCTGGAAACGAACCCGCTTTTGGATCTCGGGCTTGATCCGGTGGCCATTCTCGACCGACTCGAAGAATTTCTGACGGCGTTCGACGCTCAGGCCGCGCACGATGCTCAAGCCATCGTAGAGCCCGGCCTTGGCCTCGGACAGCACGGTTTCCGACAGGTCGGTCGCCATGATCGTGACCGGCGAGGACTTGGGCGGAAAGGAAGCCTCCCACTCGGCGGCCACCATGGCGATGCTGTAGGGCTCCTGGCCGCTCGAGCAGGCGGCGGACCAGATCCGGATCGGCTTTTTTTTGGCCTCCAGTTCGGGCAGTACCACCTGGCGAAGCATCTCGAAGGGATAGACATCACGGAACCAGGAGGTCTCGTTGGTCGTCATGGCATCGATGACGCGCGATTTCAGCGTCTGATTCGATGATTGACGCAAGGCCCTGAGCAATTCCTCGACCTTTTTGTAACCGAAGTCCTCAAGCAATCGCGACAAGCGGCTGGAGACGAGATACTGACGGTTCTCGCCCAGCACCAGGCCACAACATTCCGATAGAAATCGGGCGAACTCGGCATAGTCCCGCGCGTCAATCACGGCTGAATCCTGGGATCATCGCGCCAGTCATGGCGGCCTTTCGGATGGTATCGGGACGCGCGCGACAAAGGGCTGGGGCCGGTTTCCAAGGGTCCGCCCGACGGGCCATCACGTCCGTTCCCAAGATCGCGCATGCACGACATCCTTGTAGCTTGAGCCACGGAGCTAGAGGATGGGTTTCGCTGCGCTCTACCCATCCTACTCACGGTGCGCATGTTTGAGCACGGCCGCCGCCAGCTCGTCCGGATCGAATTTGGCCAGGAAATCATCGGCGCCCGCCCGTTTCACCATGTCGACGTTGAATTGCCCGCTCAGGGAGGAATGCAGAATCACCCGAAGGTTCTTGAGTTTGCCATGTTCGCGGATCCGGCGCGTCAGGGTATAGCCATCCATGCGCGGCATCTCGATGTCGGCGATCACCATCTCGATCGAGGAATCGACCATGTCCGCCTCGGCCAGCTCCTCCAGATACTCCAGCGCCGCCTTGCCGTCGGAACGGGTTTCGGTCCGAAAACCCAGCTCGACGATCGCCCGTTCGATCTGTTTGCGCGCGACCAGTGAGTCGTCGACGATCAGGATGCGACGGTCATGCGGGATCTCACCGGCCTGTTTCTGCACCTCCTCCGAGACGTCCGCCTTGAGCTGATTGACCTGGGCGAAAACGCGCTCGACGTCGATGATCTCCACCAGCCGGCCATCCACCTCGGTGACCGCCACCAGGTAGCTCTCCTGCTCCGTGCCCCGCGGGGGCGGCTTCACCGTCTCCCAGTTCACATTGACGATGCGGTCAACGGCGGAAACCCAGAAACCTTGAACGGACCGGTTGAATTCGGTCACGATCACCTTGGCGTCGTCTCCCTGATCGACCGTCAGCGAGGGAAAGCCGATCGCCAGCGCGAGATCGATCACCGAGACCGTGCGCCCGCGGATATTGGCGACGCCACAAACCACCGGGTTGGAACCCGGCAGATGTCTCAGCGTGGGCTTGGCGATCACCTCGCGGACCTTGAAGACATTGATGCCGAACATCTGCTGGGAGCCGAGATGGAACAAGAGCAGCTCCATACGGTTCTGCCCAACCAATCGGGTTCGTTGATCGACATCGTCAATAAACTGACTCATCTCAGCGTCTCCTGCTCGTATTTAGGTCATCGCCACGACACCGGCGCGGTTCCGAGGCACCAAGACGAAGCCCCACGGCGGAAACCTCGCTGGCCGAAACGGCGATCGCTGGGGCATCGCCGCAAGGTCAACACAAATCGGGCATCGATATCTTGACTGGATTGGCATTTCCAAGCTCCACATGGCGGCATGAACGAACCGCTCCGACCAGCCGCTCGTCCAGTCCAGCAAGTCTAGCAGCATGATAGCCCACCCCGATCATCGCGAGCGGCGACCTGGATCCCGAAATAGGGCTCGGCGCGCTTCATGCATGATAGACGCCAAGACAGTCAGGAGAGGATCCGGATCATGACCCCGAAGACAACGACGACAGGCACCGGCCTTGGGCGTGCGCGCTTCCTGCTCCCGTGGCTGTTACTGGCGCTCATGACGCGACCGGCGCTGGGATCCGAGCAGGAGCCGCTGGAACGCATCCTGGACGCGGCGCGCACCTTCCTGACCGCGACACTGAACTCCGGGGCGGAAGCGGAAACACGCATCGAGATCGGACAGTTGGACGCCCGACTCCGCCTGACGCGCTGCGCGCATCCGCCGACCGCCCAACTCGCCCCAGGGGCGCGCACGGACGGCAACACCACGATCAACGTCCGTTGCTCCCAGCCCGTGACCTGGTCCATCTTCGTCCCGGTGCGCATCGAGCGTTACACCCAGGTCGTGGTCCTGGAGCGGGCGCTCTCCGGTCGTCAGGTCATCCAAGCCGAGGATGTCCGACTGGAGCGCCAGGAAACATCGAACCTGACCAGTGGCTTTTTCACCGAAACAGGCTCGGTCGTCGGGCTCGCGTCCAAGCGTCGGCTACTCCCCGGCCAGGTGCTCACGAACGCCCATGTCGCCGCGCGCCAACTGGTCGAGCGGGGTCAGGAGGTGACGCTCTTCGTGGTGAAACCTGGGTTGACCGTCCGGATGAAGGGCGAGGCCCTGGAGGATGGCGCCGAGGGTCAGCGCATCCGGGTCCGCAACCGGTCATCGAAACGCATCGTCGAAGGCCATGTCGAGCCTTCCGGCGCGGTCCGCGTGGCCTTATGATGAAAGCCCGGTCAAACGGGGCGCCAAACCCTGAAAATGACCTACAGTTTTCCGCAAGGCAGCCGATATTCATAGGCAAACCCCCGTCGACCCTGGATCAAGCCCATGGATATCAAGACCCTGATTGGAAACACTCCCCGACCCGAGGGGACGGCCACGGCAACCAAACCGCGAGGTGCGCCCGCGACCGCGGATCAAACCTCGCTCAAGGTCACGGACGCTGTCGGTGAATCCCTGACCCTCACTGAAACGGCCAAGACCCTGAGCGCCGCGCGCGAGGCCGCCCAGGAGGCCCCCTTCGACAGCGCCCGCGTGGCCGGGATCAGAGCCGCCATTGCCGATGGGAGTTATTCGATCGACAACCAGCGCCTGGCCGACAGCCTGCTCCGTTCCGAAGGGATGCTGTCTTGAACGACCGGATGGCCGGCCCGACGCCTTGAATTCCAACCCATCGAGAGCCCTCGGCCATGGATCAGATCGCCCCCTTCGTCGCCTCCCTGGATAGCGCCATCGAGGACATGTCGCGGCTGGAGAGCGTGATGCTGGAGGAGACGCGGACGATCGAGTCCAGGGATGTCGACGGACTCCAGAGGGCGGTCGCCGAGAAACAGCGGCTCGTGACCCGGCTGGAGGCGGAAACCGCTCGACAGAAGGACTGGATCGAGGGCGCGCGGCTGAGCTTCACTCCCGAGGGGATCGAAGCATTCATTCAGGCATTCGACCAGGAGGATCGACTGGGGAGTCGCTGGTCGATGCTGCGCGAGCACATTCGTCGCTGCGACCAGCTCAATAGCGACAACGCCCGCTTGATCGAACGCGACCGACGCCGCATCGCCGCGACACTGCGTCTTCTGCGGGGAGAAGACAGCAGCGCGACGACCTACGACCCCCAGGGCCGGACCGCCGCGGGCGGCCAACGCGGACGGACCATCAGCCAGGCCTGACCCCGATGGCGAGCCAGACGATGGCACGCGGGCGACCTGAACGACTCGCGCGATCCTGATCGAGATCCACCACCACCGATTCCTGGACGGCCTGGCGCTCGCCGACCGGGGCCTTGGCCCGAGAATCGGCGCGAGGTCAAAAGACGCGGGCTCCAACGGCCTGTTGGAACTTCACCCTTGCTCCCATAAGCCGCGTGGCCCAGTCTTTCGCCCATGAGCGAGCCATTGACAGTCGCATTGCCCGGATCCGGCGCGACCGCCCTGTCGCCAGGCGGAACGCGCGAGATCGCCCCGACCAGTCTCGCCTTGCCGGGCAGGCTCCAGGTCGGGATGCGGCTCGAAGTCCTGCCCGGACGCCTGATCTCCCCGGAGTCGCTGGAGGCACGGCTGCGTCCACTCGAGGGCAACCTCGCCTGGTCGACCAGCGTTCGGGCTCAATTGACCACGCCCCTGCCCGCGAACGTCCTCCAGCCGCTCCTGTCCGGTCCCGGCGCGGGCCTTACATCCGCCCAGGCACCGCGCCTGCAAGCCGAAGTGGTCTCGATCAGTCCATCGCTGGTGCTGCGCATCGTCTCGCTCACGGACCCGTCGGCGCCTTCCCTGGCCCAGACGCCAGCGGCCGGATCTCGTGAATGGCTGGGGCAGCAGTTCCGACTCCACTGGCCGGAGTCCCGCTCCCTGACCAGCACCCTGACCGCCCTGACGAGCCGTCCAAACGACGGCGCCGAACCCGCCGAGGGCTTGTCCAGACTGGATCCGACGGTGAAGATTCAGGTCGAGCGGACGCTCACGGCCCTGGTTGGTCAACTCGCGACACCCAGGGATCTGACCAACCCAGAACGGCTCGCGGCCGCGATCGGCCGCTCCGGAATCTGGCTCGAGGCACGGATCGCGCAATCGGCGACCAGCCCCATGCCGGCGGCGGATTTGACCCTGGATCTGAAGGCCCAGTTACTCACCCTGGCGCATCGGATTCGTACCAGCCAGCCGGGCGAGGGCCTGCCCGCCAGAGCTTCGCCCAACACCACCAACCCGACACCCACCGAGACCGTCTCCGCGAATACTCGCCTGCTGCCCCTGGACGCGCCGGACCAGACCGCCAGCCGCCAGGAGCCGCATCGGATTCGTACCGGCGAGCCAGCCGAGAACCTGCCCACCAGAGCGTCGTCCAACACCACCAACCCTCCACCTGCCGAGACCGCCTCCGCGAATACTCGCCAGCCGCCCCTGGACGAGCCAGGCCGGACCACCAGCCGCCAGGAGCCACCACCGGAAACGGTTGATCCGAAATCCGCTCGGCCGCCCACTCAGGAGGTCGCGCGAGGCGCTGGCCTGGCGCGGGAAGTGGACGGCATGATCAAACAGGTGGTGACCCAGCAGTTGCAGACGCTGGACTCCACTCCGGGGCAGACCCACTGGGTTCTTGAGTTGCCGTTCAGGACAACCGCCGGACTCCTGGCACTCGAGGCCGATATCCGACGCGAGCAGACCGGCGAATCCTCCGAGGAAGACGCCTGGAGCATGCGGATCCGACTGGATCTGCCACGACTGGGTCCATTGAATATCCTGTTGAGCCTGCGCGCCGAGCGGCTGCACGCCAGCCTCCAGGCCGGGGAGCCAGCCAGCGCCGAGCGGATCCGGCGGCATCTGGATGAACTACGGACACAATTGGAGGCCAGGGAGATCGAGGTCGCCAGCCTGCATGCCGGCTACCGCCCGGCGGAGCGGCCCGAGCCACCCTTCCAATCGCCGTTGCTGAGGGAACAGGCATGAACGGACCGCCGAATCGTCCCAAGGCCCATAAGGCCGTCGCGATCTCCTGGGATCGGGAGCACGCCCCTCGGATCACGGCCTCCGGCACCGGCTCTACGGCCGAACAAATCCTCGCCCTCGCCGAGGAAAACGGGATTCCAATGCGCCAGGATCCACTGCTGGTGGAGGCCCTGGCGCAAATCCCGATCGGCGACGAGATCCCGCGCGCACTCTATGTCGCGGTCGCCGAGGTACTGGCCTTCGTCTTCATGCTGGAAGGGATCGATCCCCGGCCCCAGACCTTGATACCGGCCGAGCGGCCTGGTAGCGATTGAGGCGGGCCGTTCACGGGGGAGGCCGTGCGTCCCGCGCCGCGCGCGCACCGTGGAGACTGAAGAGCAAGTCCACCTCCGACGGTGTCAGGGCGCACAATTTGCGCACTTCATCCCGACCGCGGCCGTGACGGATGAGTTCGATGGCCTGACCGTAGAGCCCCTCGTCGACATCACGCAAGCGCAGCTCGCTTTGCTGATCGCTGAGTCGGTCAAGCGTGCGCCTGACCCTCGACTGGTGCTGATCGTGACTGATGACGTCCTCCGCGATGACCTTCATGGCGCCATGCAGCGCCAGCATCGAGTTGCTCAGGCGTTGATGGTCGCGCCGCGCCTCGCTGACCTGGACCTTGAGAACACGGATCCGCAGCCGCGCCTGAACAGCCAGGAGCAGGGCGAGCAGGGCGATCAGGGCCGCTCCACCCGCCAGCCAGACAGGGTCGATACTCGCGGACCAGTCCATGAAGTCGATCACGAACGGCGTACTCGATTCGTGGCACGCCCTGTACCGGTTTCCGAACATCCATTAGGCATAGTCGTCGATGAGGCCCTTGCGTCGAGCGATGGGTTCGGGCGCCGCTGTCGACTCCGGAGTCCGCTGGTCGGTGGCCAGCGTCACCAGCGCGCGCCGATCCTCCGTGCGCCGATCGCTCTCGCGGCGATCCCGCTGTCTGCGCTCGAACGAGCGACGATCCTCTCTCGGACGGTTGTCCTGGCGTCGATCATCGGAGCGACGTTCGCTCAAGCGGCGCTCGGATTCCCGGCGCCAGAATCCGCGGCGCTCGACCGATCGGCGCTCGCGCTGGTCGGTCTTCCTGCGCAGAACCCAGGTACGCTGCCGCTCAAGGTGACGGTCCTGATCATCGCCCAAGCCACGCGATGGTGTCTGAGCCCGCACCGGACTCAAGGGTTTGATGGGCTCGCTCATGCAAGACTCCCGGACATCCCCGATCCCAATCACCGCTTGAAGGATGTCGCCTGATTATGACCCTGGGCTCCGCGCCCGCCTCAAAGATCCCGAATGGTCGCCCACTCGTCATCGGAGAGCAGCCGGTTGAGGTCGATCAGAATGGTCAGCCCCTCGTCCGTGCTGGTGACTCCAAGGATGAATCGGCTGGTCTGATCATTGCCGACCGCCGGCGCGGGCTCGACCGAGGCTGGTGGAATCTGGACCACCTCGGCCACCGAGTCGACCATGATGCCGATGTTCTGATTGCCCACGTCGATGATCACGATCCTGGAGGCGTCGTCCGGCTCGCGCACCGGCAGCAGCATGCGCCGCCGTGCGTCGATCACGGTCACCACGTCGCCGCGCAGATTGATGATGCCGAGGATGTAGTCGGGCACTCCGGGCACCGGGGCGATCTCGGTCAGCTTCAGGACTTCCTGGACCTGGAGGACATCGATGGCATAGGTCTCGTCCGCCAGGCTGAAGGTCACATAGGCCGAGGAAGTCCCCTGGTGGCTCGTTTGAGAATCTGATGCGGTCATGGCTTACTCACGTTTCGTTGATGAAACCCTGGCATTTATGCGGCAACGGTCTTGATCCGACCATCCGGCCGATCCGAGGACTCGTCCGGTTCAGACGCGGCTCGCCTCGGTAAGGCGACTATTGGACCCGTCCAATCCCGGCTTCCAGATCGGACCTCAACCGCTCCGGTTCGATCTTTTCTCCCGACCGCGAGGCCAGATTCGGCAGCACGATCACGGCCACGCGCCGGTTGCGCGCCCGACCGGCCTCGGTCAGATTATCCGCCGTCGGCTGGAACTCCCCGTAGCCGATCGCGACCATGCGCTCCGGATCCACGCCGGTACGCGCGAAGAGGTTGACCACGGTCGCGGCCCGTCCCGAGGACAGTTCCCAGTTGGACGGATAGATGGTGTTGCTGATCGGCAGATTGTCCGTATGCCCCTCGACATGGATACGCACGTCACGCTTGCCGAGGAGTAGGGCCACCTCCGCCAGCATCGGACGCGCCGCCGGCTCGATCGTCGCGGAGCCGCTCGAGAACAGCAGACTCGTATTAATGGCGAGTTCGAGCCAGTAGGATTGAGGCTTGACCTGGATGTCGCCCTCCTCGATCAGCGACGCCATCGCGGTCTCCAGCTCCGCCGACATCTCCCGGATCTCGTTGCGAACATGCTCGCGCTCGCCCTCGGTCGCCGAACCGAGCATGGACTCGACCGCCACATCGGTGGGCGAGAAGGTCTCGACCAGGTTTTCCTGGACCTCGCCCGCCGTGGCGCCGCCACTCTGGATCTCCACGGGCGCGAGCGAGCGACGGACATCATCGCTCATCAGATTCAACTCCAGGCTCGGCTCGCCGATCTGGATCGGTTCGACCGGCACCTGCGAGCCGAACGCCTCGGTCAGGGAATTGGACAGGACGCGGTATTTGCCCACGTCCACCACCGAGACGGCGTACATGACCACGAAAAAGGCCATGAGCAAGGTGACCAGATCCCCGTAGGGAATGGCCCAGGCTTCGTGATTGCCGTGCTCCTCGTGCCGCTTGCGCCGCGCCATGGTCCCTTGCTCACCCTTGGATGAAGCCACTGAGCTTGTTTTCGATATTGCGGGGATTCTCGCCCTCGGCAATCGAGATCAGCCCCTCCAGCAGCATCGTCTGATAACTCACCCGCGCCTGAACGACCCCCTTCAACTTGTTCGCGACCGGCAGAAAGAACAGATTGGCCAGGGCCACGCCATAGATGGTCGCGACGAAGGCCGCGGCGATCCCATGGCCGAGCTTGGCGGGATCGGCCAGATTCTGCATCACCGCCATCAGGCCCATGACGGCGCCGATGATGCCGAGCGTGGGCGAATAGATTCCCATGCTCTCGAAGACCTTGGCCCCCTGGACATCGAAGGCCTCGCGATTGTCGAGATCGGCCTCCAGGATCTGACGCAGGGCCTGCGGCTCGGCGCCGTCGACCAGGAGTTGGAGACCCTTGCGCACGAAGGGATCCGGTTCCTCCTCGGACAGGGTCTCCAGGCCCAGCAGCCCTTCCTTGCGCGACAGGTGCGACCATTCCACGATGTGCTTGATCATCTCTTGCGTGTCCAGGCGAGGCGGCATGAACACCCAGGGAAACATCTTGAAGGCGTGCAGAAAGACCTGGGTACGCGCCTGCACCAGCGTCGCGCCGAGTGTACCGACCACGACGATGAGAAACGCGGCGAGATTCCACAGCGCATCCAGCGAACTTCCCTTGGCGACGGCTCCACCCAAGATGGCTACGAGACCCAGCAGGATCCCGACCATGCTCAGGATGTCCATGTCAACAGAATCCCTTGACCAAGGCCGGCCCAAACTCTTTCAGCGGCAGGACATGATCCACGATGCCAGCCTCGATCACCGCCGCCGGCATCCCGAACACGACCGAGCTGGCCGCGTCCTGCGCCCAGATAGACGCTCCCTGTCCCTTCAGCGCCCGCGCGCCCTCGCGCCCATCCGCGCCCATGCCCGTGAGGACCACCGCGAGCACCTGCGACCTCAAGGCGGTGACCGCGGATGTGAAGGTGATGTCGACACTCGGCTTGTAGATGGTTCCGGGGGGACTGTCCTCGATACGGATCCGGGTCTGGGCACCGCCCTCCAGGATCAGTTGTAAACCGCCCGGCGCCAGCAGCGCGAGACCGGGCCTGAGGACATCGCCCGTGGCGGCCTCCTTGACGTCGATCTGGCAGAGATTGTTCAGACGCTCCGCGAAGGCCGGCGTGAAGCTGGCCGGCATGTGCTGCACCAGGATGATCGGGAGCGGAAAACTCTTGGGCAGAACCTTGAGCACCTCCTGCAAGGCTACCGGGCCGCCGGTGGACGTGCCGATCAGGACGGCCCGCAGGCCATGCAGGGATGTCACGCCCGGCGCGGTCCTCGGGACGAAGTGCGAACGCGCCGGCGCCGGGCTCGGCTCGGCCAGCGGGGTCGGCCGGTCGCGATGATCGGCCTGACCCGGACGCATCGCGCGCGAGCGCCCGAGCGCCCGCACCCGGCGACGCAGCAGGATCTTCGCGGCATCCTCGTCCTTGGCCATCTCGCTGAAACGCTTGGGGAGGAAATCCATCGCGCCCGCGTCCAGGGCATCCAGGGTCGCCTTGGCCCCCTCGGTCGTGAGGGTCGAGAACATGAGAATCGGCCGCGGCGACTCCGCCATGATGCGCCGCGCCGCCGTGATACCGTCCATCACCGGCATCTCGATATCCATGGTCACCACGTCCGGATTCAGACGCTTGACGACCTCGATGGCCTCCTGCCCATTCGCCGCGGTTCCGACCACCTCGATACCGATGTCCGCGTTGAGAATCTCGACGATCCGGCGACGGAAGAATCCGGAGTCATCGACGACGACGACGCGCAAGGCCATCGCTCAGTCTCCCGCTTCCGCCAGCATCGGCTGGACCCGCGAGGCCCGACCGCCATATCCCGGCTGACCCATGAGCTTGACCAGGACCGGGATATCGATGATCAGGGCGATGCCGCCATCCCCCGTGATGGTCGCGCCCGCCAGACCGGGGACGCCGTGCAGCCCCTTGCCAAGCGGCTTGATGACGACCTCCTCCTGACCGACCAGGCCGTCCACGACCAGACCGATCTTGCGTTGGGCGACGTTCACCACGACCACGTGCGTATCCGCCTTGGGCTCGACCAGCCGATAGGGATGCAGCCAGCGAGAGGCGTAATAGAGCGGCAGGGCATGGCTGCGAACCATGATCGCCTCCTGGTCGTCGACGAAGTGGGTTCGCGTCAGATCCAGGTCCAGGATCTCCGAGACCGAGGCCAATGGTATGGCGAAGCGCCGACCATCCAGGATGACCATGAGCGCCGGCAGAATGGCGAGCGTCAAGGGCAGCTTGACGTGCAGCCTGGTGCCCTGACCGAGCTTGGAATCGATCTCGATGGTGCCGTTGAGCTGGGCGATGCGGGTCTTGACCACGTCCATGCCGACACCACGGCCGGAAACGTCCGAGATCTCTTCCTTGGTGGACAACCCCGCCATGAAAATGAGGTCGAAACACTCGCGCTGAGTCAGGCGCTCGGCCATCGCGGGTTCCATGAGCCCCTTCTCGACGGCCTTGGCCCGCAGCTTCTCGGGATCCATGCCGCGCCCGTCATCCTGGATCAGCAACGAGATGTGATCGCCCTCCTGGGCAGCCCCCAGCACCACGGTTCCCTTGCGGGGCTTGCCGGCGGCCTCCCGGACGTCCGGCATCTCGATCCCGTGATCGACCGCGTTGCGGATCAGATGGACCAGTGGATCGGCCAGGGCCTCGACCAGGTTCTTGTCCAGGTCGGTCTCCTCGCCGAAGGTCTCGAGATCGATTTCCTTGCCGAGATTGCGCGCCAGATCCCGCACCACGCGCGGAAAACGGCTGAACACCTTCTTGACCGGCTGCATGCGGGTCTTCATGACCGCCGTCTGCAGATCCGAGGTCACCAGCGCCAGCGAGCTGATCGCCTTGCCGACCTCCTCGTCCTCGGTGCGCGTGCGCAGCATGCTCAGACGATTGCGCACCAGCACCAGCTCGCCGACCAGATTCATGATCTCGTCGAGCCGCTGGGTGTCGACCCGCACCGAGGTCTCTCCGGCGGGTGGACGCTGGTTCTTGGACGACTCGGCTGGAACGGCCGCCATCGCGAACGGATCGGCGGACCCGCCGACGGCCGGATCACTGGTTCTGGGCGCGGCCTGACTCGACCTGGGGGGCGCGGCCGGCACGGGCTCGACCGGCGCCGGGATACCGCCCTGCCCGTGCAGTTGATCGAGCAGCGACTCGAACTCATCGTCGGAGATCAGACCGCCCGCGGCGACGGGTTCGGACTGGGGTTCGGACTGGGGCGCCGGAGCCGGCTCCGAAGCGGAGTTGGCTAAAACCGGCTCCACTCTGGCCTGGCCGGACATGGCGTTGAGCAACGCCTCGAACTCCGCCTCGGTAATCTCATCCGCGGAGGCTTTGGATCCCGGCTCGCTCGCCGCGCGCGGCTCGGGCGACGGCGCCACGCTGACCGCGGCCACCGGTGCTGGAACGGGCTTTGGAATCGGCGCCACCACCGAGGCGAGCGCCTCGGCGGTTTCGGGCACGGCCAGACCCGCCAGATCCGCGATCAGGCTGTCGGGCGCCGGCTCGGGCTCGCGGCCGGACTTGAGATCACCGAACATGACGTTGAGCACGTCCAGGACACGCAGCACGACATCCATCAGGATGGGGTCGATACGACGCTGGCCATTGCGCAGCAGATTGAAGACGTCCTCGGCATGGTGACAGACCAGAACCAGGGCGTTGAGATTGAGAAAGCCCGCGCCACCCTTGATGGTATGGAAACTGCGGAAGACCGCGTTCAGTAGATTGCGATCCTCGGGATTCTGCTCCAGATCGATCAATTGCTCGTTGAGAGCCTCGAGCAGTTCACCAGCCTCGACCAGGAAGTCCTGGAGGATCTCGTCATTCGGATCGATTGCCATGCTTGATCACCCTGATGTCGAGGGGCTAGAAGCCCAGGCTGGAGAGCAGCGCATCCACGTCGTCCTGTCCACTGACGACATCCGCGACCACGTCCTGCGTATTGGGCACGATGGGACCGTGCCCCTTGGTATCCGGCGCCTCCAACTCCTCGGCCACGGCCGGCTTGCCGGCCTTGACCGGTTCCATCCTGGCGCTCGACAGACGAATGAGACCGACCAGATTCTCCTCGACCTCCTGCACCAGACGGATCACCCGGCGAATGATCTGGCCAGTGAGATCCTGATAGTCCTGGGCCATGAGGATCTCGGACATCGTTGAGCGCAGATGCTCGGTCTCCTGGGCGCTCACCGCCAGGAAGTCGTCCATCTCGCGCGCCAGCTCGCGAAATTCATCCACGGAGAGTTCGCGACTGCGGAATCGACCCCATTGTTCGGCCAACTGAAGCGATCGGGTGTGGAGCGATTCCGCGATGGGCATCGACTCATCGAGCGCATTGAGCGTGCGATGGGTCGCCTGCTCGGTCATGGAGACGACGTAGTTGAGACGCTCCTTGGCGTCGGGGATCTCGTCGCGGGTCAATTCGACCAGGCGGGAGTCGCCGCGGAAGCTGTTCAGGGCCTCGTGCAGGTCGCGCGTCAGCTTTCCAAGCTCATCGAAAAGCTCGCGCTCGTAAGGTAAACGCAACTGGCGGATGACCTCGTCGACGCCAGCCGAATTCCCGTCCTCCAGCTGCTGGACCAATTGACGCGCCAAGTCCAACTGGGCCGCCATGCGTGCTTCATCATTATCCATCGATCATTCCCGGGCGAACCGTTTGATGATCCTGGGTCCGCGAGGACCAGGCTGTCTGTGAATGCCCTCTCGCGCCGATCATGGAAACCGACGCCAGCCCCTCCGACGCCGCCGACAACCGATCCGCCGGGGTCTCCGGTAAGCGCCTGACGAGGCTCATCCCTGTGCGTCGATGCGCTCGAAGATCTTGTCGATCTTCTCCTTGAGGGTCTCGGCGGTGAAGGGCTTGACGATGTAGCCGTTGACCCCGGCCTGCGCCGCCTCGACGATCTGGTCGCGCTTGGCCTCGGCGGTGACCATGAGCACCGGAAGCGACTTGAGCATGGGGTCGGCGCGCACCGCCTTGAGCAGCGCGATGCCTTCCATGTTCGGCATGTTCCAGTCCGTCACCAGGAAGTCGAAGCCCCCATTCTTCAGCATGGGCAGGGCCGTGCTGCCGTCGTCCGCCTCCATGGTGTTGTTGAAACCCAACTCGCGGAGCAGGTTCTTGATGATGCGCCTCATGGTGGAGAAATCGTCCACGATGAGTATTTTCATGCCTTTGTCCACGCAAAACTCCCAATGGCATCTGTCGGGTTGAAGATCATGAGCCGGATTCCTCTCGGATCCACTCGCTCAAACGGCCTCGCAAGCGATGCAGGGCCTGGCTGCGAATCTGGCTCACACGCGATTCGGTGATGTCCATGACGGCACCGATCTCTCGAAGGTTGAGCTCTTCATCATAATAAAGCGAAAGCACCAGCCGCTCACGCTCGGGAAGACTGCCCAGCGCCTCGGCCAGTGCCTTTCTGAATTGGTCCGTTTCGATCTGCTCGCCCGGCGTCGCGCCGCTTCCCGGCAGCCGACGGTCGGTATCCGCATCCTCGCCGAACAGGTCGTCCAGGCCAAGAACCTGGGAGCTCGACGTATCCAGCAGCATGCCATGATACTCATCCAGCGAGACCTGCAGCTCATCGGCGATTTCGCGATCGCTCGCCGCCCGGCCCTCGCGCGACTCGATCCGGTGGATCGCCGCCGAGATCCGGCGCGTATTGCGATGGACCGAGCGGGGCGTCCAGTCGGCGCGCCGCAATTCGTCGATCATGGCGCCGCGGATGCGGATGCCGGCATAGGTCGCGAAGGTGGCCCCCTGCCCCGGCTGATACTGGCGCGAGGACTCGATCAAACCGACCATGCCCGATTGCACCAGATCCTCCACCTGCACCGAGGCCGGCAGGCGTGCCGCCATATGATGGGCAATCCGGCGAACCAGGTCGATATGATCCGACACCAGTCGCGCCGATTGGTCGGCGGCGCCCGCGTAAGCCATCCGGGAGCGGTTGGCCGTCATCACGCACGCTGCAGCATGCGTTCGACGAAAAAGCCGATACCGCCCATGTCGGGATCGACGCCCCTCCAGCGATCCGTTTGCCGCGCCAGCTCGATGAAGGCACGCCCCGAGGGGCTGCCCGGAAAGAGACTGACCACGGGCTGACGCTTCTGGACCGCCGTGCGCAATTTATCGTCCATCGGGATCAGGGCGGCCGTCTCCAGCACCACGTCCGGCAGATAGTGGGTGCACACCGACGTCAGCTTCTGCATCAGGCGCCGGCCCGAGTCGGGATCGCGCAGCATATTGCAGATCACCCGAAAACGCCGCAGTCCGTGCTCCTGATGCAGCACCTTGATCAGCGCATAGGCGTCGGTCAGGGAGGCCGGCTCGTCGCACACCACCACGAAGACATTCTGCACCGCCTTGCAGAAGCTGGTGACCGAATCCTGAACGCCGGCCGCGGTATCCACGATCAGCACGTCCAGCGGTTTGTCATAACTGCTGAAGGCCCGCACCAGCCCCAGGTGCTCGGCCGGGGTCAGATTGGCCATGGAACCGATACCGGACGCCGAGGGCACCAGCAGGAGCCCGTCCGGGCCTTCCAGCAGGATATCCTCCAGGCGATCCACGCGCCCCGCCACCAGATCGTGCAGGGTCAGCGTCGGCCGAAGCCCAAGCATCAGATCCGCGTTCGCGAGCCCCAGGTCGGCATCGAAGAGCATCACGCTACGTCCCAGCCGGGCCAGGGCCACGGAGAGATTGATGGCGACATTGGTCTTACCGACCCCGCCCTTGCCACTGGCGATGGCGATGCTCAGAAGCGGCCGACTCCTAGTAGGCTGCATGGACGGGTTTCCTGAAAGGGATCACGGACTCGAGAACCATACTCTCACGCGCCGGCCGAGTCTGTGAGGTAACCGGCACTCTGGCTACTGGCTCGTCCTGGACGCGACTGGTCCGGATTTCGGTCGTGGGCCGCTCGCGGCTGGGGGATTCGCGTAACGCGAGGCGTGTCAGATAGAGGGTGTCGGCCTTATGGAAGTCCTCGTCGATGCGCTGACCGTCGCTATGAAAGACCAGACCGAGACGCTGCTCCAGGAGAACCGACAGGGTCTCGCCCAATTGCTCGGCCTCGTCCACCTTGGTCAGCACCAGGGCCGCGGGCTCGCACCCCTGGAAGGCTTGCAGAGCCTGGCGCAACACCATCGCCTGATGGGTCGCCGGGAGCACCAGCCAGGTCTCCAGATCGATCTGATGGCGTACCTGGGCGAAGAGTTTGCGCTCGGCCGCGTCGCGTGACGCCTGGCCCTCGGTGTCGATCAGGATCAGGTGGCCGCGGCCCGCGCGTTTGGCCAGGCCGATCAGATCGCGCTCGCTGTCGAGCTGCATGACCGGGATCCCCGCCATCTGACCGAACGCCTGAAGCTGCTTGTAGGCGCCGATGCGCTGCCGGTCGAGGGTCACCAGGCTCACCGACTCCGGACCCATGCGGCGGATCTGACGCAGGGCGATACGGCTCAGGGTGGTGGTCTTGCCCACCCCGGTGGGACCGACCAGAGCCAGCATCCCGCCCTGCTCCAGCACGTTCGGCTGGTAGGTCGCGATCGAGGCCGAGAGACGCGCGCGCAGCCGGTTCCAAGCCTCCTCGGCCGGAGTGCTTTCCTGGACGCCACCGGCGAGCGAGCGGGCCAGCTTCTCGCCGAAACCGCATTGGACGAGACGCTCGGTGAGTTGCGCCGCCAGTGGATGGCGCGAGGTCCACTGGTCGCGCTCGCTCAACACCTGCTGGCGCACGAGCAGCGAGCGCAGGTCGCACAATTCGCGGCGCATGGCGGCCAATTCGGGATCCACCGGAATGGAGAGCGCCGGCTGATTGGCGGCGGTGCCACCACCCGTGGCGGCATGGGTCTCGGACGCGGATCCGGTCGCGGCGACGACCTCGAGCATCCCATCGACCCGGCGACTGGACAGGATCACCGCGTCCGGTCCCTGATGCTCGCGTACCTGCCGCATGGCCTCGCGCATGTCGCGTACCTGATAGCGCCGTACATTCATCGCCCTACTCCTCGTTGCTCGATCAAGCCCGCGCCTGTGCGGTATCACCCTTGCCCACGGTGGCCACGACCCGGATGCGCCGATTGTCCGGGATCTCGGTAAAGGCGAGCACCGTCAGGTTACGGACCGCTCCCCTCAACCAGCTCGCGATCCAGGACCGGATCTCCGGAGCCACCACCAGGACCGCCGGGGCGCCCTCGGATTCCTGCCGCCGGGCGGCGTCGGTCACCGTGCGCTGGACCCGCTCCGCCAGGCCGGGCTCGATACCGATGGTTTCGCCCTGACTGCCTTGCAGTGACTTATGCAAAAGTTGCTCCAGTGACGGATCCAGGGCGATGAGCGGCAGCTCGTCATCCGGACCCACCAGATCCTGCACGATCGAGCGAGCCAGGGCGATCCGTACCGAGGCGGTCAGGGTGGCGGGATCCTGACTCTTTGGGGCGCGTTCCGCCAAGATTTCGGCGATCGTGCGCAGATCCCGGATCGAGACCTGCTCCGCCAGCAGGTTCTGGAGCACCTTGAGCACGATGCCGAGCGAGATCGACTTGGACGAGAGCAGATTCTCGACCAGCTTGGGCGAACGTCGCGAAAGCTGGTCGAGCAGGTGCTGAACCTCCTCGTGTCCGATCAGCCGATGGGCGTTCTCGCGAAAGATCTGCGAGAGATGGGTGGCGATCACGGTCGCGGCATCCACCACCGTATAGCCGGCCGCCTGAGCCGAGTCGCGATTGGCCGGGTCGATCCAGAGCGCGTCCAGATTGAAGGTGGGATCCTTGGTCGGGGTGCCCTCCACGGTCCCGAACACCTGTCCGGGATTGATCGCCAGATCCCGATCCGGAAAGACCTCGGCCTCGGCGGCGGTCACGCCCAGCAGGGCGATGCGGTAATGATTCGGCCCCAGTTCCAGATTGTCGCGGATATGCACCGGCTGGATCAGAAAGCCGAACTCCTGCGAGAGCTTGCGTCGGATGCCCTTGATGCGTGGCATGAGCTGGCCGTCCTGGGTGCGGTCGACCAGCGGGATCAGCCGGTAACCAACCTCAAGCGAGACCAGATCCACCGGAGGCACATCCTCCCAGGAGAGATCCCGATCCTCCGGCGCCGGCAGCTCCAACCCATCGGGCAGTCGTTCCAGGACATCCGGGCTGGGCGCGGGTGGTTTACGCCCGATCGAATAGCCGGCGCCAAGGAGCATGGAGGAGAGACCGAGGAACACCAGATTGGGCATCCCCGGTATCAGGCCCAGGATACCGATGACGCCACCCGCGATGTAGAGCACGCGCGGATTGGAAAACATCTGCGCGAAGACCTGCGTCCCCATGTCCTGGGAGGTCGTGGTGCGGGTGACGATGATGGCGGTCGCGGACGAGAGGAGCAGCGCCGGCAGCTGAGCGACCAGTCCGTCGCCGATGCTCAGCAGGACATAGACATCGGCGGCATCGGCGAAGGTCATGCCGTGCTGGGTGGTTCCGATGATGATGCCGCCCAGGATATTGATGAAGAGGATGAGAATGCCGGCGACCGCGTCACCACGCACGAACTTGCTGGCGCCATCCATGGAGCCGTAGAAGTCCGCCTCCTGGGCCACGTCCTCGCGCCGCTTGCGGGCCTCTTCCTGGGAGATCAGGCCCGCGTTCAGATCGGCGTCGATCGCCATCTGCTTGCCGGGCATGGCGTCCAGGGTGAAGCGCGCGCTCACCTCCGACACCCGGCCCGCGCCCTTGGTGACCACCACGAAGTTGATGATGACCAGGATGGTGAAGACCACCAGACCGATGGCGAAATTACCCCCGAGGACGAATTCGCCGAAGGCCTCGATCACCTGACCGGCCGCCTCTGTTCCGTCGCCGCCGTGGAGCAGGATCACCCGGGTCGAGGCCACGTTCAGCGCCAGACGCAGCAGGGTCGCCAGCAGGATCACGGTTGGAAAAGCGGCGAAATCGACCGGCCGTGGCGTATAGACGGCCACCATGACCACGATCAGCGACAGGGCGATATTGAAGGTGAAGAGGAGGTCGAGCACGAAGGGCGGCAGCGGCAGCACCAGCATCGCCAGCAAGGCCACCAACACCACGGGCGTGACGAGCCCCATTCGGCCGATTCCGGCCAAACGCTCCGAGAGACTGGCCATCGGCGCTACCTCCGGCCCCGGGGCGCGGCGCGGGGATCGAGGTACTCCTCGGGAACCGGCAGCTCGGTGGGCAGTTCGGCGTCCTGGTCCTCGCGCTTGAGCTGATAGACGTAGGCCAGGATCCGGGCGACGGCGACGAACAGCCCCCCAGGGATCTCCTGATTCAGCTCGGTCGTGAAGTAGATGGCACGCGCCACGCGCGGGGCCTCGACCCGGGTGATCCGATGTTCCTCGGCCAGCTCGCGGATGGCCGCCGCAACCGCGTCGGTGCCCTTGGCCAGGAGCCTGGGGGCGCGCATGGTCGCGGGCTGATAGCTGATCGCGACCGCGTAATGGGTCGGATTGGTGATCACCACATCCGCCTTGGGCACCTCCGCCATCATCCGGCGACGGGACATCTCATGCTGCATCTGGCGAATGCGACCCTTGACCTCGGGCTTGCCCTCGGTTTCCTTAAACTCGTCCTTGATCTCCTGGAGCGTCATGCGCAGTTGTTTCTGGTGATTCCAGATCTGAAAGGGCGCATCGATCAAGGCCACCAGCAGCAATGCCGAGGAGGCGACAAGGAACAGCCAGGCGGCCATGTGGGCGGTCTGGACGATGGCCTGTTCCACCGGCATCTCGCCCAGACCAAGCAGACTACCCCAGATCGACTTGATCGCCAGCACGGCGACGATACCGACCAGGAAGAACTTACCCAATCCCTTTACCAGTTCCATCAGGCCCTGCACGGAAACAACCCGTTTGATCCCCGTGATTGGATTCAGCTTGGAGAACTTGGGCGCGAACGCCTTGGTGCTGAAATTGGCGCCGCCAATCAGGATCGGCCCCAGGAGCGCGACCACCGTCAGCACGATGAACAAGGGCACCAGGATGAGGAGCGCGCGCCCGATCAGATCCCGAAGATGGGGCATCAAGAGACCTGGATCGAAGATCAGGCCCCGCTCCAGGGTCCAGCCATCCACCACCAGGGCCGCTAATTGCTCGGCCATGCCGCCACCCTGGAAGAGCAGGAAGGCGCCCCCCGTGATCAGCATCACGAAGGTATTGAACTCGCGCGAGCGAGCGATCTGACCCTTTTCCCTGGACTCGCGCAGCCGCTTGCCGGTCGGTTGCTCGGAGCGTTCCTGGCCATTCTCGTTCTCGGCCATTTCAGGCCCTCGTGAGCCGCTCGATCAGCGGGAAGGCGGACATGAGCAACTCCCCGATACGGGTCGTCAGACTGGGCAGCGTCAGCAGGACGATCATGAAGCCGGCGAGGAGGGTAAGCGGAAATCCAATGGCGAAGATATTGAGCTGGGGTGCCGCGCGGGTGATCACGCCCATCGCCAGGTTGACCAGGAGCAGGGACGCGACCGCCGGCAGGGCGATCAGCAGGCCGCCGGCGAACATGGTGCTGCCAAAGCCCAGGATGGCCCAGAGGTCGTCGGGCGTCAGTCCCCCGGCCGCCACCGGCAGGGTCTCGAAACTGCGCAGCAGGAGATGGATCAATACCAGATGTCCGTTCAGGGCGAGAAAGATGAGGATCGCCAGGATGGTGAAATACTGAGACACCATGGGCACCTGCACGCCGCCGACCGGATCGATGGCCGAGGCGAATCCGAGACCCATCGAGAGGGCGACGGCCTCGCCCGCCTGGGTGATGGCCGAGAAAACCATCACCAGCACGAAGCCCATGGCGATCCCGATCAAGGCCTGATGGATGACGACCACGAAGCCGCCCAGACTGAGCGGATCGACCGCGGGCGGCTCGGGCAAAAGCGGCGCGACCAGCAGCGCGAGCAGGAATCCCATCGCCAGCCGTGCCCGCACGTTGACGTTGCGGGCACCGAAGATCGGCGCGACCAGCAGCAGGGCGCTGATGCGCACGAAGGGCCAGACCAGGGCACTGGCCCAACGCAGGATGTCATCCGCCTCGAAATTCATCGGGCCGATCCCGCGTGACGACCTTGGTCACTTCGCCGTTCCGACCCAAGCGTCTGGCCATCGCCAAAGCCATCCATTCCCTCAACCGATCAGAGCCGGGATGCTCTCGTACAATCGAATAATGTATTCCGTGATGAGCGCGAGCATCCAGTGCCCGGCGAGAATCAGGGATCCGCCGACGGCGATCAGCTTGGGGATGAAGGTCAGCGTCATCTCCTGGATCTGGGTCGCCGCCTGCAGCAGACTGATCGCCAGACCCACGATCAGCCCCGTCAGCAGGGGCGGCGCGGCCAAGAGCAGGATGACCTCGCCCGCCTCCCGGCCGATATCCAGCACCATTTCAGGCGTCATCGTCATTCTCCTCAGGTGTAGAAGCTCCGGGCCAGGGTACCCAGCAGCAGGGACCATCCGTCGACCAGGACGAACAGCATGAGCTTGAAGGGCAGCGAAATGATCATCGGCGACAGCATCATCATACCCATGGACATCAGCACGCTGGCCACCACCATGTCGATGATCAGAAACGGGATCAGGATCAGGAAACCGATCTGGAAGGCGGTTTTCAACTCGCTGATCACGAATGACGGCACCAGGAGAGTGAGCGGAATGTCATCGGGGGAGTCGAACCCATCGAGACCCCGAATCTCGGCGAAGAGCGCCAGGTCCGATTCGCGGGTCTGCGCCAGCATGAAGGTCCGCAGCGGCTTGACCGCCTTGGCCAGGGCCTCCTCGGTACCGAGTTTCTCCTCCATGTAGGGTTTGATGGCGCTGTCATGGATTTCCTGCAAAATCGGCGCCATCACGAACAGGGTCAGAAAAAAGGCCAGTCCGAGCAAAATCTGATTGGAGGGCGTCTGGGACGTCCCCAAGCCCTGACGCAAAATGCCCAGGACGATGATGATGCGGGTGAAGGAGGTCATCATGATGAGGGCCGACGGCAGCAGCGTCAGCAGGGTCATGAGGATGAGGATCTGGAGGGTGACCGAATACACCTGTCCACCATCCGGCGCGGCCGTGACGGTCACGGCATTCAGCCCGCCGATCTGGGCCGCGACCAGGCCGGGCAGAAGCAGGCCGATGAGCAGCAACCCCTGACGCGCCAGCCCAGTCATCGCCTGGAACCACCCGACTTGAAGTGCTTGAGAAGACTGGCGAAGTCGCCCGGCCAGGGTTCCTCCGCCGCCAGTTCCACGCGCCTCCCGAGGGTGTGCAGATGGCGCACGCCGGTCGCCGTGACTCCGATCAGGATTTGCTCCTCGCCGACCTGGACCAGCATCAGACGCTCGCGCGTCCCGATCGCGCGCACGGCGAGGATCTGGATGGCCGTCTGGCCCTGGCCGGCGATGCCTGGAACACGTCGCAGAAACCAGGCCAGGATGACGATCGCCAGAATCACCAGGACCAGGCCACCCAACAACTGAGACAGATAACCGGCCGCCAGGGGAGCGCCTGGCGCCGCCGACTCCGCTTCAGCCGCCAGGGCGCGTGGGCCAGCGAGCAGCAGGAACGTGAGAGTAGTCACCCAGGGGGCCAATGCCGGGCGCGGAGTCATCATTACCGCAGCTTCCGCACCCGCTCGCTCGGGCTGATGACATCGGTCAGGCGGATGCCGAATTTCTCGTTGACCACCACCACCTCGCCGTGGGCGATCAGTGTGCCGTTTACCAGGACGTCCAGGGGTTCGCCGGCGAGCCGATCCAACTCGACCACCGAGCCCTGATTCAACTGCAAGAGATTGCGGATCGGAATACGGGTACGGCCGATCTCCATCGCGATGGTGACCGGAACGTCCAGGACCATGTTGAGATTGACGTCGGACGGGGTGCCCGGCTGGAGCCCGGAGAAATCCTCGGGATGCAAGGGCCGGGCCTGGCTCGCGCCGTCTCTCGCCGACTCACGGGGCGCGCCCGAAGGGGCGTGCGCCGCGGACTCGGTCTCCTTCTGTTCCTCAAGGGCGGCGGCCCAGGCATCGGCGATGCCGTCGTTCGGATCCTCGGCCATTGGATTCCTCGCTCCAGTGATAGGTATCGTTATCGCGACCAGTCTTCTCGCCGCGTGCTAATGCTTGATGTATTCCAGGATTTTGATGGCGTTGACCCCATTGGACACGCCGAACTGGCCCCGGAAGAGGGCAATGTCCTCGACCTGGAGCAGCACCGTCTCGGGCAGAACGACCGGGATGATATCCCCAGGGCGCAAATCGAGGAGCCGCTCGATCGTCAGGGTGGTTTCGGTCAGCATCGAACTGATTTCAACCTCGGCGAACGGAATCTCTTCCTCCATCGCGCTTTGCCAGCGCTTGTCCACGCCGCTGCGGTCGGACTGAAGCCCCGTGTCCAGAATCTCGCGAATCGGCTCGATCATCGAATAGGGCAGGGTGACATGCAGATTGCCGCCCCCGCCCTCCAGTTCGATATGGAAGTCGTTGATGACGACGATCTCGGTCGGACTCACGATATTGGCGAACTGCGGGTTCACCTCCGCGTTGATGAACTCGAAGTCCAGATGCATCACCGGCTCCCAGGCCTTCTGCATGTCATCGAAGGCCGCGTCGAGCAGATTCTTGATGACCCGCATCTCCATGGGCGTGAAGTCACGTCCCTCGATGCGTGAATAGTAGCGCCCATCGCCACCGAAAAAATTGTCGACCAGACCGAACACCAGCTTGGGATCGAACACGAACAGCGCCGTTCCATGGAGCGGCGGAACCCGCACCAGGTTCAGACTGGTCGGCACATAGAGCGAGTGCAGATACTCGGAGAACTTGGTGACGCGCGCGCCGATGACCGAGATCTCGCAGGAGCGGCGCAGCAGGTTGAACAGATGGATCCGCAGATAGCGGGCGAAGCGCTCGTTGATCATGTCGAGCGTCGGCATCCGGCCGCGGACGATGCGGTCCTGGGTGGCGAAATCGTAGGCGCGCGCCCGTCCGTCCGGGGGAAAGGGATTGGCGTCCGTATCCACGTCCCCGCTATCGACCCCGTGCAGCAGCGCGTCGATCTCGTCCTGACTCAGAATATCGGATTGCTGGGCCACGGGGCGACCTATTGCATGACCAGATCGGTGAAGAGGACATCCTGGATCGCCGAAGGCTCGCCGGATTTGACCAGGAGTCCGGTGATCGTCTGCTTCAACTGCTCGCGCAAGGCCTGCTTGCCATCCGCCGTATTGATGACGGCGAATTCCTGGGACGCCAGCAGCGCGAGAACGTCATTGCGGATCATCGGCATGTGCTTGTCCAGGGCCGCGATCACGGCCTCGTTCTGGGTCACGATGCTGAGGCTGGTTCGCAGGAAACGCACGGGGCCAGGCGAGGCAAGGTTGACGGTGAAGTTCTCGAGCTTGTGGTAGATGAGTGGCGCCTGCGCGGGGATGGCCGGGGCATGGGCCGGGGCATGGGCTGGGGCTTCCGCCTCGGCCTCGGTCGCCTCGCCACTCGTCTCCTCGGCCGGATCGGCGGCCTTGTGGATCAGAAAATAATAGGCCGCGCCTCCCCCGCCCCCAAGCACCAGCAAGAGGATCAAGCCTAACAAGATCCACTTCAGTTTGTTGCTCGGGGCCTTTTCTCCGGGCGCGGCTTCGGTCTTTACGGCTTTTTTCTTATCCGCCATGTTTCATCCTCGCGGCACCAGCCGCCAATGTCGGGATCCGTGAATCCAGGATTGCCGAATTCAGGATCGAATGTATACAGGATCAAATGTACAAATCGAGTCGCCGCGCAAGCGCCGACAGCGTGCTGTCGACGACCGAGCCGACGGGCTCCTCGAGCCCGCCTTCCTCGGTGTCGGCCGGCCAGTGTCCCCTCCCCGTCGGCGCCTCACGATCCGTCCCGTCGCGTCCTTCCGCGCTTCGATCCGACACCGACACGTTGCCCAGCGAGAGCCCGTCGCGCTCAAGCGCCTCGCGAAGTCGGGGCAAGGCCGCCTCGAGCACCTCCCGAACGATTGGATGGGAAGAGACGAACTGAACCTGGGTCCGGTCCCCGTCCATGGAGACCCGCACGTCCAACGCCCCCAGACTGGGTGGATGCAGCTTCATTTCCGCCGCTTCGACACCGCCACGCAGGAACCACTTCAGTTGCTCCGCCAGGCGCGTCTCGCCGCCGGGTCGAAGCAATTCGCTCAGATCCAGGGAGCGGGCAGAGACCCCACCCGATGGGGAGTCGACCGCGGCGGGAGCGATCCGTGCCGAGCCGGCGAGACCAAGCTCGGGGGATGGGTTCAGCGAATCCGACAGCGGATCCGACTCATCCGACTGGCCCGTCCGGACCTCGCCTTTCATCAGGAAGGCCAGCAGCGAATCGCGGATCGACGTCCCCCCATCCTGGGCCGAGAGCCTATCCAGCGTGCCCGTCGGCTCGGAGGATGAGCCCATGCCCAACTCGGGCGCAAGAACCGAGGGAACCGATTTCAGGATCCAGGACGCCAGCGCCTCGTCGCCGTCGCTCGTCCCCGCGGCCATGATCTCCAAGCCCAGGGAGCCGTCAGAGCCAGCCGATCCAGCGGCCGGTTCCGAGAGACCCTCGGGACCGATCGGCGACCCCTCGGCGGCCAGGGCGGCATCGAACCTGTTCGTGACGAGTCCTTGCGGCCACGGTCGAAGGGCCGTCAAGCCGCCAACCGCTCCCGCCGATCCGGCGGCCGGTTCCGAGAGACCCTCGGGACTGATCGGCGACCACTCGGCGGCCAGGGCGGCGTCGAACCTGTTGGTTACGAGCCCTCGCGACCCATCGGCGAGCGAAGACGACCCCGACGCCGGGGCATCCGCGCGGCCGAGTTGGTTCGATACGGCCAACTGCTCCAGGACGAAGGATGGCAAGGAACAGAGTGAACCGCTCGTTCGATCGCCCGTCTCGTCAATGGCGGCATCCGTCTCGGAGCCGTCCCGGCTTCCCGCGAGCGTCGTCAGGCTGTCATCCATGACGCCCAACCCGAGCGGGACATGGCCATCGAGCGGAACCGCCTGCCCTTGCACGAGCGCGAGAAACTGACTCAGCAGCGCCCCGTTGTCGATCGCCGCGACCGTGTCCGGATCCTCGCCCCACTGGATCATCAGGGCCTTGAGCTGGCCGGCCATCGACTCGACGAAATCACCGCCCTCGACCGATTCCAGCACACCGGCCTCGACCGTCCCGCCGCTCAACAACTGGGACAGAAGACCCGACAGGGTGGCTTGCACGGGGTTCGCTTGCATCATCTCGATCCTCCCTCGTCGGCCGACGAAAAACCGGCGTCCTGGTCGCGCTGAAAGGCCTTGCGGGTGGCCCACATATCCTGTTCGCGCTGTTGCCGGCGATTGTCCACGACGGCATCGAGCCGCCGTCGCCGCTCGATCAGCTTACCCAGCGAGAGACTGGCCTGGTGGCGCTCCATCCAGATCTCGCGTGCCTGATCGACCTGACTCTGGGCTGCCGCGACCCGCAGTTCCTGCTGTTGCAGGGCCTCGCGCAATTGCTGATGCATCAGTGAGAGCTGCTTCATCAAACGGGCGTCGTTCGGGACCAGGGCATTGAGATAGACCCCCTGATACTCCGTGAGCTGTTCGCGCTGCTGCTCGGCCCGGTTGAGCTCGGCCAGCCGCCCACCCAGCACCACGGCGGCCTCGTTCTCCTGGGCCTCACGCAGCAACAGCAACCGCTGGAAACGTTTCACGCTCATGACCCCTAGCCTCTCCCGTGGCCTGGCTGAAGATTCAGCAGGTTGAACAATTGATCGCGCGAGGATTCGAAACTGGCGGCCTCGCGCCGGTCCTGGCCCAGATAGGCTTCCAGACGCGGGTTGATGGCCACAGCCTCGTCCAACTGGGGATCCGAACCCTTGCGATAGGCGCCGACCGCGATCAGGTCGCGGTTGCGCGCGTAGGTCGACATCAGATTGCGAAAGCGATAAGCGGCCTTCTGATGCTCCGGCGTCACTACCGCGCTCATGACGCGCGAGACCGAGGCCCCGACATCGATCGCGGGATAGCGGCCGGTCTCGGCGATCTCGCGCGAGAGCACCACATGGCCGTCGAGGATGGCACGGGCCGAATCGACGATGGGATCGTTCTGATCGTCGCCCTCGGCGAGCACGGTGTAGAAGGCCGTGATGGAACCGCCACCCTTATCGCCATTACCGGCACGTTCCACCAGTTGCGGAAGTCGCGCGAACACCGAGGCCGAGTAACCCTTGGTCGCCGGCGGCTCGCCGATCGCCATGGCGATCTCGCGCGCGCCCTGGGCGAAACGGGTCAGCGAATCCATCAGCAGCAGGACATTGAGTCCGCGATCACGGAAATACTCGGCCACGGTGGTCGCGACCCAGGCGCCGTGCTGACGCAGCAGGGGTGATTGATCGGCCGGAACCGCCACCACCACGGTGCGTCGGCGCGACTCGACGTCGAGGATGTCGTGGATGAATTCATTCACCTCGCGTCCGCGTTCGCCGATCAGACCCACGATGATCACGTCCGCCTCGGTATGGCGGGTCATCATGCCGAGCAGTACGCTCTTGCCCACGCCGCTGCCGGCGAACAGACCGATACGTTGACCCCGTCCGACCGACAGCAACCCGTTGAGCGCGCGAATGCCCACGTCGAGCGGCTCGACCACCGGGGTGCGCGTCAGTGGATTGATCGGGCGTCCCTCGATCGGGACCATCTCCTGGGTGCGGATCGGACCGCCGTCATCGAGCGGCTTGCCGAGCGCGTCGATGACACGCCCCAGCAGCTCGGGACCGACCGGAATGCGTCGACTCTGCTCCAGCGGCTCGATCCGCGCACCTGGAATCAGGCCCTCCAGCCGACCCTCGGGCATGAGAAAGGTTCGCTCGCCCTGGAAGCCGACCACCTCGGCGCCCAAACGCTTGCCGTTGGCGGTATGGATGAGCGCGCGGCCACCGACCGGCAGCCGGATCCCCTCGGCCTCCAGCGTCATGCCGACCATGCGCGAGAGCCGGCCCTCGGGCTGGGGCGGGAGCGTCTCATCGATCCGCTGGCGCGAGCGTGCCAGCCGATCGCGCAGACCCGTGACGAGCTGCTGGGAACCCTGATGCTTCAGATCCTCGATGAGGTCGCTCATGAACCGGGCTCCACTGGACTCGTCGTTGGGATCTCCCGGTGGCTCGCCAGGGACTCGGCCGCCTCCTCCTCGCTCGGCACGGACACCTCCGTCGGCGACTCGATCAACCCGGATGGCTCATCCCCATCCTGATCCTGATCTTCCTGATCCACCTCGGCTCGCGGCTCGAAGACGGGCGAAGTCTCGACAAGCACTGGACTAAGTTCGGGTTCGGGCTCGGGCTCGGGTCGCGTCAGTTCGCCCCAGATGGCCTCGATGCCCTGGCGCAGTCTGACCTCCAGGCTCGCATCGATACGGCTTGGGCCACTGACGAGGATGCAGCCGCCCGGCTCCAGATCCGGATTCGCGATCCAGGTGACCGTCTCGCCATGCGCGCTGGCATAGATTTCCAGAATCCGCTGGTCGTCCGGATGAACCTCGACACGCACTCCATGATTGCGGGAGGGAAGCTGCCCAAGCGCCGACTGGAGCACCTGCTCGATCAACTCCGGACGGGTGGCCAGCTCGGCCAGCACCACGCGCCGGGCCAGGGCCGACACCAGCGCCAGCAGTTCGGGCTCCAGGGCATCCGCGGAATTCGCCAGAGGATCGGCGAATTCACGGGCGATCCCCACGAGCGATCCGACCGTCGCGCGCAGTGTGCTTTCCTCGTGCGCGCGCCATTCCTGCTCACGTCGCTCGCGTTCCTGCCGTTCGGCCGCCGCCTCCCTGGCCGCCAGTTCCAGCCCCTCCTGGTAGCCCGTTTGATAGCCCGCCCGAAATCCGGCCTCGGCGCCCGTCTGCCGGGCGGTTTCCGTGATGGCCGCCAACTCCTCGGGCGATAGCGTGCCGCCCTCGGGTTGGGGCGGAGTCGCGGAATCCAGGGCCACATCGGGCGGCATCCAACGCTGGATTTCCGATCCACCGAGCGCGAACGGCATGGCGTCGAAGGAAGTCACAGCATCGCCTCTCCGCCCTTGCCGCCGAGGACGATCTCACCACTGTCGGCCAGGCGCCGCGCCACGGCGAGGATTTCCTTCTGAGCAGCCTCGACGTCGCTGATGCGCACCGGCCCCTTGGTCTCCAGATCGTCCCTCAGCATCTCGGCGGCGCGCTTGGACATGTTCCTGAAGATCTTATCCTTCAGCTCATCCTCGGCGCCCTTCAGGGCCAGGACCAGCGATTCGGTCGTGATCTCGCGCATGAGCGTCTGAATCCCGCGATCGTCGACATCCACCAGATTGCCGAAGACGAACATCAATTCCTGGATCCGCACGCCGAGATCCTCGTCGACCTGGCTGACGCCATCCATGATCGACGACTCGCGGGCGGACTCCATGTAATTGAGGATGCTGGCGGCGGTCTGAACGCCGCCGATCATCGAGGACTTGGCGGTATTCTTGCCGGACAACTGACGCTCCAGGATCTCGTCGAGTTCCTGCAGGGCGGCCGGCTGCACGCCATCCAGGGTCGCGATGCGCAGGATGAGGTCCGATTGCATCCGATCCGGCAGATGCGACAGGGTCTCGGCCGACTGATCGGGATCCAGATGGGAAAGCACGATGGCCACGATCTGCGGATGCTCGTGGCGGATCATCTCGGCGATCGCCCGAGGATCGAGCCACTTGAGCGCCTCCAGCCCCTTGGAGTTGCGCCCGAGCAGGATGCGGTCGATGAGCCCCGCGGCCTTCTCGTCTCCGAGCGCCGAGCGCAGGACATTGCGGACATAGTCGTCGGCGCCGATACCGAGCGAGGTCTGGTCCTGGACCACCTCGGAGAACTCCAGCAGCACCTGATCGATATCGCTGCGCGACACCCGCTCGAGCGAGGCCATGGCGCCACCGATCTTCTGGACCTCCTTGGGTCCCATATGCCGGAGAATCTCGGCGGCGGCCTCCTCGCCGAGGCACATCATGAAGATGGCCGCGCGTTCGGAACCGGTGAATTTCTTGGTTTCAGTTGCCATCTTCCGCCAACCATGACTTCATGACTTGCGCGACCCGTTTCGGATCCTCCCTGACCATCTCGCGCACCGCGTCCAGGTCAAGCTGCTGCTGATCTGGTCCCTTGGGTCCCATCAGCGAGGCCATCGCCGAGGGCTGGTGACTCAGGGCCACCAGATCCTCTCCTTCCCCGTCGGACCCGGACTCATCTGTCAAGGCCGGACGTTCCTCGCCATCCTCCAGCGCCGCCGGCTCCTCGGGTATTTCCGGCTTGGGCGCGAGCTGCGCCAGGGCGGGCTTGACGACGACCAGCAGGACGATGAGCGCCATCAGGAAGCCACCCACCACCTTCACCAGATCCAGGAACCAGGGCTGGGTCCAGATGGGAATGTCTTCATCGGTCAAGACATCCGGGACGAAGGAGGCCGAGCTGACCCTCAGTGAATCTCCGCGCGTCTCGCTGAAACCGATCGCCTCGCGCACCAGTTCCCGAATGGTCTCCATTTCCGCCTCGGAGCGCGGGACACGCACCGGCTCGCCCGCGTCGTTGACCTGATCCTGATAGTCGACGACGACCGCCGCGGTCAGGCGACGCACGCCACCGGGCGTCTCCTGGGTGTGGGCGATGGTTCGATCGACCTCGTAGTTGCGGGTCGCCTGTTGACTTCGGCTACTCGGAACGGTGGCGGTTCCCGCCGCCGCCGGCGGCGGTGCGCCGACCGCCCCACCCGCCGGCGGCTGATTGGTCAGGGCGCCGGGGATGCCGCCCGCCGCTGGATCGGCGCCGATGCGCTCTTCCTCGTTGGTCTGCTCGGAGCGAATCGCGGTGCGATCCGGGTCGAAGGTCTCCTGGGTCCGCTCGACGCGCGAGAAATCGAGATCCGCGGCGACCTGGACACGCATCCGATCGCGACCCACGATGGGCGTCAGCAGAGCTTGCACGCGATCCACGTACCTGGACTCGACTCGGTGGGCGTAGTCGAGATGATCCAGGCTGAGCCGGTCGGTCTTGTCCTCGCCGTCGCTGGTCAGGAGACGGCCCGACTGATCGACGACGGTAACATGATCGGGCGTCAACTCGGGCACGCTGGAGGACACCAGATGCACGATCGCGCCGACCTGCTTGTCCGTCAGACTCCGATTGCCCTTGAGATGGACCACGACCGAAGCGGTCGGCGGGGTCCGCTCGCGCACGAACACCGAGCGTTCGGCCTTGGCGATATGCACCCGCGCCCGCTCGACCGGATCCAGGGCCGCGATCGAACGCCCAAGCTCGCCCTCGAGCGCGCGCTGAAACCGAGCGCCCTCCATCAGACGGCTGGTCCCGAAACCGGCATCCTGCTGGAGCAGCTCGAAGCCGATATCGGCCGACTTGGGCAGGCCCTGACCGGCGAGCAGCAGACGGGTCTCCGCGATCATCTGCTGCGGGATCTCGATCCGGCCACTGATGTTGTCGATCTTGTAGGGCACGGCCAACTGGTCGAGAGCCTGCATCATCTCGGCGGCCTCGGCACTGTCGACCTGAGCGAAGAGCGGCGCGTAGGTTGGCTTGAGCGCCCAAAAGATAATGGCCGCCGCCGCCACCAATCCGCCCGCGATCATGCCGATCAGGGCGAGTTGACGCCCGACCGGCATTTCCGTGAAGGTCCGCATGCCGGTGGACAGCGTGGCGGTAAGAGAAGACGCCATGGGTATTTCGCTCCGATGACCCGTTTATCCGGCGACCTAGACCTGCATGCTCATGACTTCCTGGTACGCCGACAGCAGCCGATTGCGCACCTGGTTGGTCGCCTCGAAGGCGATGCTCGCCTTGTTCATGGCCACCATGACCTGCGGCAGACTGGTGTTGGCGTCACCCAATTCGAACCGCGTCTGCTTGGTCGTCGAATCCTGTTGAACTTCGTTGACGTCACGCACCGCCTCGCGCAGCTTGGAAGCGAAATCCTGACCGCTCGCGCCGCGAGCCTCCTGGACAGCGGCGACCGGACCCGTGCCCTCGACGCGACCCGACTGGGCGAGGGCTCGCATCTGATGCAGCACGCTCTGGATCTGCATGTCGCTCATGTCTACCGGATCTCCTGGCTCGTGCCTCGCGGGGTTCGAGGCCCGTCCTCCCGCGACCCCGGCCCGGGTCGCCCATTGGAAGGGCGGCGTTCATAATGATGCCTCAATCCAGCAAATTCGGTGCCGTCGACGGAATCGGAATTGGCGAGTTGTGAAAGGCATCACGGAGGGAGGAGGCGCCAAGCGCCAGGGCACGACCGGCGAGGCCCCTGTCACGGCGCCTCGACTTGACGTCTCGAAGGTGGGCGGGCGCGGCCATCCACCGGACCAGGGAGCGCCAAAGGCTCCGGATCGACCAGGACGATGGTCCGGGGTCGGCCGGGGCGACTCCGGAAACGACGGTTTATTGACGCCGACCGACCACGACAAGGGTTCATTCATCCGCCTCGCCCCGCGAGGCGAGCGACGTCAAAGGCTCGACGCCTCGTCCCTGGCGTCGCGCTCCAGACCGAACTTGCGCATGCGCTCGACCAGCGTCGTGCGCCGCATCCCAAGCCGCCGCGCGGCCCTGGCCACGACATGATCATTCTGTTCGAGCGCGGCCAGGATCATCCGACGCTCCAGATCATTGAGATATTCACGCATCTCGACACCCTCGGGCGGCAGAAGATCGGCGCCAGGGATTTGGCCGGGCCTGCAGGCCACCCGCCCCGCCGGCGCGCGCTCACCGAGCATCGGAAACGGCTCTAGGTCGGTCGGCCGAAAGCGTGTCGGCAACTGCGCCAGATCGACCAACTGCTCCGGATACATGATGGAAAGCTGTTCGAGCAGATTCGCCAGCTCGCGGATGTTGCCCGGCCAGGGTTGTCGCTCCAGGTGTTCCAGCACCGCCGGCGTCAGCCAGGCCGGCTGACCGCCCTGCTCGCGCAGGCGCTCCTCCAGGGTCGCGACCAGCAGGGGAATATCGCTCTGGCGCTCGCGCAGCGACGGCAGTTCGATCGGAAAGACGTTCAGACGGAAGAAAAGATCCTGCCGGAAGTTGCCGGCCACGACCGCCTCTTCCAGATTGCGGTGAGTGGCCGAGATGATGCGGGCATTGGCCTGGATCGGCTTGTTGGAGCCGACGCGCTCGAAGGTCCGCTCCTGGAGTACGCGCAGCAGCTTGACCTGCATCGGCAGCGGCATGTCGCCGATCTCGTCGAGAAAGAGCACACCGTCGCCGGCCAGCTCGAAGCGCCCCGCCCGCGCGGTGAAGGCGCCCGTGAAGGCGCCTTTTTCATGGCCGAACAGCTCGCTCTCCAGAAGCTCGGCCGGAATCGCGCCGCAGTTCACGGCGACGAACGGCTTGTCGGAGCGATGGGAGGCGTCATGGATCGCGCGCGCCACCACCTCCTTGCCGGAGCCCGTCTCGCCCAGGATGAGGACGGTCGCGTCGGTCTTGGCGACCTGGGCGATCAGTCGCTTGACCGCCAGCATTCCAGGGTGGCGCCCCACCAGATCGACGCCCAACGGAGGCTCGGAGGTCGCCAGGAACTGGAGCCGCTGGAGGATCTGGATCACCGTACCGGGCGAGAGTGGCGAGGCGGCGACGAAGGCGCGCCCCTCGGAGCGAATCGGACCGCCGTCAAGGGCTTGACACACCACCGGCAACCGCCAGTCCGACGCTAGTCGAGCGAGCGTCCGGTCGAGTCCGGCCGCCGTATCGCACACCCAGAGCAGCGACACCTCCGCGGTCGACGCCTGGTCGATGGCGCTCAGATCGCGCACATCGCACCCCAGGAACTCCAGGATATGTCGCGTCGCGAGCCGCGCGGATGCCTCGCCGTAGAGACCGATTCTCGTCACCTGAGCGGTTTCCCCTCTCTTCCATCGAAATCCCTGAACGGATCCGCCGCTCGCCTGGCGGAAACCTTGGTCTCGCCGCGCGGCCCCTCCCCGCTCATCCGGCGTCGCGCGACTTCGCGCCGATGCAGGCGAAACACCCAACGCCCCAGGGCCTCCCGGAACAGGGGGTCCGGCGAACGCCAGATGGCCCCGGCCAGATCATCGCGGTGGACCCACTCACCCAGTTCGAGCACCAAGGGTCGCGCCAACCACTGACTGGGATAGAGTTCGATACGGTTGGCCCCAGGTCGCGTCAGCGAGGCCGGCAGCACCAGACCCTCGCCGCTGATCCAGACCCAGGCGCGTCGCGGGATTCTATCCGAAAGCAAAAAAGAGACCAGATCCGTCAGGAGATCAATCTTCGATTCAAGCCGCTGCAACTCCGGGGACGGCGGCTCTTCCTTGGCGTATCCCTGGGATCCGTCCTCGAGAACGGCGACCGCGTCGAGCAGGCGCGCGGCGGCCTCATGGGTGGTGGGAATCCGGTCGCTCGGCGCGATCGGCAATTCCAGATGAACGACGAGCCCCTCGCCGAGCACGTCCCGCCAGTCATCCACGATCATGATCCACCTGGCCGTTGGCCGAGAAATGAGCGGGCTCGATCCTAACCGCTTCGGAGGCACCGGAAAAGCCGTTCGCCACCGGATCGCGCTCTACTGCTAAGATCACGCGAAAACAACGGCCGCTCGGATTAAACCATGCCCTCGAATATCAAGAATTACTACGAACGCCTCGTCATGGAATGCATTCAGGACACCCTGGGCGAGAGCGAGGAAGCCGCCGACGGCGACTTCGTCGAGGATCTCGCCTGCCTGACGCTCAATGCGCTTCCGCCCAGATACGTGCGCCACACGGTCGACCTCTCGTCCCATCTCGGTGACGCGGATCGGGAGGCGATGAACCAGGAGGTCATGCGCGCCGTCGACAACGCGCTCACGACGATTCGCCGCCGCGAGGCCCGCGGCGAGCGCTAGGGGCGATCTCCGGTCGACCCGCGCCCTGGCTGACGGAGTGTTTCCAAAGCGCTTTCGGCCTCGGCGATCAGTCGCAGAAAGCCCTGATAGCCGCGCGCGTCCAGCGCGCAGTTCGCGGCTCGCCGGTCGGCATAGACCAGGCCGATCGGATGCCCGCCGACCCAGAGCGACCTGGCGAAAAAACCATCGACACCCGTCAGATCCTTGACGGGACTCGGGACGCGCGCAAGGAGTTCGGCGCGGTTCTCGTCATTGAGCCAGAGTTCGAAGGGCGCCTCGCGCAGACGGCCAAAGAGCCCGCTCTGATCCAGTGCCAGGCGGAAACGGTTGAAGCCGGGCTCGAAATCCGTCCCGACCAGATGCTCGGCCGTCAAGACCCCGGCCTCTGGATCGTAGGCCGCGAACACCACGCGATTCAGCCCCAGCCCCCGGTGCAGTCCTCGCAGCAGGATCTTGATGACGACCTCGCGATCCAGCGTCCGCTCCGACTGGAGGGCCAGGCTCGCGACCTGGTAGTCATCCTGTCGTGGCGCCAGACAGAACCGTGGCAGGCGGGATCCGTCCAGATCCTCGCCCTCGGTCTCGCCGGACAGGGCCGCCAGGGGGCTCAAACCATAGTCGAGTGCCCGGCGGTTGAATTCCCCGAGCACGCCATTGATGCGATCCACCAGGGTCGAGATATCCAGGTCGAGCAGGCGGGCGGCCAGACGGAGGTCGGCGGGCTGGCTGGGATGGCGCCAGCCGGAGCAGGCATGACTGGCCACCTGGGTCGCCAGCATCACGCACAGCGTCCTGGTGTGGCGGGCATTGCGGGTACGCATCGACTCGCGCACCATTTCCGGCAGCCCCCACTGGGTCGCCAAGCCCAGACCCAGATCCTCCAGGCTCTCCCCGAGCGCGACATATTCGGCCTCGTTCGGATAGACCCGGGCGCTATCCACCAACTCCAGATAGCGTTTGATCCGGGCGTCGCCATGCGCGAGCAGGAACAGCTCGCCCAGGTTGTTCAGCAGGGCCGCGAGACTGACCTCGGTCGGGAAGCGATCGCGGTCGAGCTCCGCCCAGTCCAACGCCAGGAGCGCGCCGAGCAAGGCCCGCCCGGAGCCCCGCCGGTACGCGGCCAGGCGCTCGGGCGGGAGCACATCCTCGGCCAGGTCGGCCTCGCCCGCCATTCGCGCGAGCGTCTGGGTACCCAGCATCTGAGCCGCGTCCTCCAGCGAGGACAGCTCGACCCTGAAATGTCGATGCTTGACCGCGTTGGCGCGCTGAAGCACGCGCAGCGCCAATGCAGGGTCGCTCATCACGGCCAGACCAATCCAGCGCCGCGGCGCGCGCTCGTCCGCCAGCAAACCCGCCAGCTCTTGGCGCGTGTGAGCGAGTATCGGCATCTCCTCCGGCCTCGCCTCGGCCATCGCGGTCGTCCACCAGGTCGTTTGCACCCTCGCCGGGCCTCCTTCCTCGTTAGCCTCGATCACAAAACCCCTCGATCCGCCAATTGCTAGAAGCGGATCGGCCGATGCTACTATAGGGCAACGAAAGCGACCGTCACAGCCAATCGCGGGAGACTCCCACTGAGTTGCCGGCCGAGTACGCGAGTGCGGCGATCGCAGAGGCGCCCGACCTAGGACGGCAACGGCGGCAATCTCCTTTCAAGGCAGGGCGTTTGGGTTCCGGGACAGGGATCCCGTGCGCTCCCGACAGACACACCCGGAACCAATCACGTGAATATGATCCTGGGCTCGATCATCGTCTTCGCGTCGGTCCTCGGCGGATTCGCCGCCGGGGGTGGCCATATCGCGGCTCTCTGGCAGCCCTTCGAGCTGGTCATCATCCTCGGCGCGGCCTTGGGTGGTTTCATCATCGCCAATCCCATGAGCGTCGTCATGAAGTCGCTGAAGTCCATCCCCAGCCTCTTCACCGGCTCCAAATACAAAAAAGCCGATTACCTGGATGCCCTGGGCTTCATGTACGACCTTTTCAACAAGGCGCGCAAGGAAGGTCTCATGGGCATCGAGGGCGATATCGAGGATCCCTCAAGCAGCGCCTTGTTCCAAAAATATCCGCGACTCGTGAAGGACCATCATGCCTGCGACTTCATCTCCGACTACATGCGGCTCGTGGTCAGCGGCAACATGAATCCGTTCGAGCTGGACAACCTCATGGACATCGAACTGAACACCCATCATCACGAGGCCGAGGCGACCGCGCATGCCGTGCAACGTGTCGGCGATGGCCTGCCCGCCTTCGGCATCGTCGCCGCCGTCCTTGGCATCGTCCACACCATGGGGGCCTTGGGTGGTCCGATGGAGGAACTCGGCACCCTGGTCGCCGCCGCCTTGGTCGGAACCCTCAGCGGTATCCTGATCGCCTACGGTTTCGTCAGCCCGATCTCCACCATGCTGGAGCGCTACGCAGCCGACGAGACCCGCTATCTCTCCTGTATCAAGGCTTGCATCCTCGCCAACATCCAAGGTTACAGCCCACAGGTGTCGGTCGAGTTCGGCCGCAAGACCATGTCCTCCGACTTCCGCCCCAGCTTCAGCGAATTGGAACAGCATCTCAAGGGCAGTAAGTAGGAGACCATCGCCATGGCGATCGACACCAACAAACAACCCATCATCATCAAAAAGGTGTTCAAGTCGGGTGGCCACCATGGTGGTGCCTGGAAGATCGCCTTCGCCGATTTCGCCACCGCGATGATGGCGTTTTTCATGTTGCTCTGGATCCTGGGATCCACGACCAAGGAGCAGAAGGCGGCCATCTCGGAGTATTTCAATAATCCCTCGGCCTTCGATGGCGTCAGCGCCTCGCCATCCCAGAACGAGGGCGAGGGAACCGGCTCGAAGCCCGCCATCATCCAGTTCGACGGCGCCGTCGACATGGCCCCCGAGGCACCACAGCCGACGACCCTGGACCAGGAACAACTCGAGGAGATGGCGGCCGCTCAGGATCAGGAGCGTCTGGAGTCACTGAAGGAGCTTCTGGAAAAAGCGCTGGAGCAAAGCGAAACACTGATTCCTTATAAGGAACAACTCCTGATCGATATCGTGTCGGAGGGTCTGCGCATTCAGATCGTCGACAAGGAGAACCGCTCCATGTTCGATTCCGGCAGCACGCAACTCAAGAGCTATACGGCCGCCATCCTCAAGGAGCTGGGCACCATGATCAACCAGGTTCCCAACCGCATCAGCCTGACCGGTCACACGGACGCGCGTCCACTGGCGCGTGGTGGTTTCAGCAATTGGGAGTTGTCGACCGAACGCGCGAATTCCGCCCGACGCGCGCTGTTGGCGGGCGGAATGCAGGAAGGGAAGATCGGCCGAGTGGTTGGATTCGCGGATACGGTTCCATTCGATCAGAGCGACCCCAACAACCCGATCAATCGGCGCATCAGCATCATCGTCATGAACAAGAAGACGGATGCAACGATCCATGAGGAGACCACCATCGAGAAGGAGCTGGCCAAGCCGAAATCACCGTAGGTTCGGTCCCCTTGATCGCCGTCCGCCCCCATCCGTCGGGATATTGACGAACCAGCGAACGATGAGTGGCAACAGGGGCCTGGCGCCCCAAGCACAAGGCCGCAACCCATTGTTCCGCCTCGCCGAGAATAGCGTTGGCCTGAATTATGCTTCCGTCTGACGTGAGCGCCCCCGGTTACCCGTGGGCATCCCGACACAGACGAGCGGAAGGTTGTCATGTTCGAATTGATCGCGGGCGGTCTGCTTGGAACCCTGAGTCGCCTAGACAACGCGATGATGGTCATCGGCGTCTTTACCGCCATCCTTCTGTCGCTGTTCGCGAGCGCCCTGATCCTCATCGCGCGCGGTCGCGCGGCGGCCTATACCCGAAGCGTTCCGACACTGCTCACGACCTTTGGAATCCTCGGAACCTTTCTGGGAATATCCACCGGTCTGCTGCACTTCGATGTCGGTGACATCGAAGCCAGCATTCCGATGCTGCTAGGCGGGCTCAAGCTTGCCTTCGCCAGCAGCATCGCCGGAATCTTGCTCGCGGTTTGTTTACGTCTCGTGCTGGTGCTGGGCGTCGAGAGGACGTCGGGCTTCCAACCGTCTGGCGCTTCATCGCTGACCGACGCCAACACTCCGACAACGCTCGGCGATCGCCAGGCGGAGGTGGCGGACGCACAATTGGCGGCGACCCGGCAACTGGTCGAGCAGATCGCGCGGATGGACGCTCGCCTGGTTCAGACCCTTGAGCGACAGCATGAGCAACAGCTCGCGGCCTTCAGGGATTTCGCCGATCAGCTCAGCGAGATGGGATCGCGCCAACTAATCGCCGCGCTCGAGTCGGTGATCCGCGACTTCAACAGCAACTTGGGCGAGCAGTTCGGCGAGAACTTCCGTCGTCTCGACGCCTCGGTAGAAAAATTGGTGCGTTGGCAGGATCAATACCGCGAGCACATGGAGACACTCAGCCAACAGATCGACCACGCCATCGCGGGCGTGACTCAGTCCGAGGCAAGTCTCCAAGCCCTGACCCAGCAGGCACGGCAGATCTCACGCTACATCGAGGATCAGGAATCAACCATGGTCAGCCTGCGGCGGGAAAGCATCGAGCTAGAGGCGCTGCTCGGCGGCATCGCGGAACTCCGCGACCGGGCCAACGAAGCCTTTCCAGCCATCGATAACCGCCTGAAAGTCATGCTGGAGAGCATCGAGAACGCGGTTCTCTCGGCATTCGCCACACAACAACACCTCGGCCAATACGGGGCGACCAATCGGCATCACGAAGCGACTCATCCCGAGCTCTCGGTGGTGGCGCGCTCATGAACGCCATGACGACCCGCCCCAGTCCCAAGCCGGCCCATCAGGAAGACGATTTCCATTGGGTGGCCTTGTCCGATCTCATGTCCTCCCTGATGATGATCTTCCTGTTTCTGGCCCTGCTGTATATGGTTCAGGTCGAGCGCACCTATGAAGTGGAGACCGAGGTGCGGACGAGCGCGGTCGAGTACCGGCAGTCCATTTACCGGGCGCTCGACGAGGAATTTCGGGAGGATCTCGAGCGCTGGAACGCTGAACTCGACCGGCCCACGCTGACGCTGCGCTTTCGTGAACCCGATGTCCTCTTCGACCGCAACTCCGCGCGCATCAAGCCGGAATTCGAGGCGATCCTGAGCGACTTCCTGCCGCGCTACGTGGCCCAGCTCACGCCCTTCCAGGACGTGATTCGCGAGGTCCGCATCGAGGGTCATACCTCCAGCGAATGGAACAGCGGCACACCCCCACTGGATGCCTACTTCCTCAACATGGAACTGAGCCAGCAACGTACCCAGGCCGTTCTGCGCTTCGCCTACGGACTCGCGGGGCTACAAGACAAGGACTGGTTCAGCCGGCGAGTCGCGGCGGTCGGACTCTCCTCCTCGCGACCGGTCCACGACGACCAGGGCCGGGAGAACCCGGCGGCCTCCCGGCGCGTCGAGTTCAGCGTGCTGACCGACTTCGAGTCGCGTCTGCTGGAGCCCATCCGGCTGGATCCCTCGGCCGAATCCAGATAGCCGCCGGGGCTCATGTCGACGGTCAGGACATGGCGTCGATACCGCCTCCAACCTCCCCGTCCCGCGGATGTCCCGTGTTGAACCCTGGTACGCTCCGATGTTCGGGATACAAATTCGGGGCTCGCTCCCGCTTACCCCAGCCAGGTATCGGTTATGGTCGCACCCCCGACCCAGGCGGATCGCCGAAAGCGCGGCGCTCAGTAGGCGCGCAGTCCCAGGACGTCCTGCATGTCGAACTGGCCGCGCTCCCGCGCGGCGATCCAGGCCGCGGCGCGCGCGGCCCCGAGCGCGAAGGTCATGCGACTGGACGCCTTGTGGGCGATCTCGATCCGCTCGCCATCGGCGGCGAACCAGACGCTGTGCTCGCCCACGACATCGCCCGCGCGGATGGTCTCGAAGCCGATCGTCCGACGCTCGCGCTCGCCCGTGTGACCTTCCCGGCCATAGACGGCCACCTCCTTGAGATCCCGTCCGAGCGCCTCGGCGATGACCTCGCCCATGCGCAGCGCGGTGCCGGAGGGGGCATCGACCTTGTGGCGGTGATGGGCCTCGATGATCTCGATATCCACCCCGTCGCCCAGAACGCGCGCGGCGATATCCAGCAGCTTGAAGCAGAGATTCACGCCGACGCTCATGTTGGGGGCGAAGACGATCCCGATCTCCTCGCCGGCCTCGGCGATGGCGGCGCGCTGTCTCTCGTCCAGTCCAGTCGTGCCGATCACCATGCGCTTGCCGGCCGCGCGGCAGTGGGCGAGATGGGCCATGGTTACCGCTGGGAGCGTGAAGTCGATGAAGACGTCGAACGCGCCCATCACGGAGGACAGATCCTCCACCACAGGAACGTTCAAGTGGCCGACACCGGCCAGTTCGCCCGCGTCAACGCCGATCAGTGAACTGCCGGCGCGCTCGGTCGCCGCGCCAAGCCGCAGGCCCTCGGTCTGGGTGACCGCCTGCACCAGGTTGCGCCCCATCCGTCCGCCGGCGCCAGCGATGGCGACTCTGATATCACTCATTCCGTTCACTCCAGAAGACCGAAGGATTCGCTGTCGCGCAACGAATCAGAGGCCCATCTTTTCAAAAAAGCTCTTCACCCCGTCCAGCCAGGTATGGGACTGCGGATTGTGCCGCGACCCGCCTTCCTGAACGCTGGTCTCGAATTCGCGCAACAATTCCTTCTGACGGTCGGTGAGGTTGACCGGTGTCTCGACCGTCACCCGACAGATGAGGTCGCCGACCGCGCCGCCGCGTACCGGCTTCACGCCCTTGGCGCGGACCCGGAACATCTTGCCGGTCTGGGTTCCGGCGGGAATCTTGAGCATCACCTTGCCGTCGAGGGTCGGCACCTCGAACTCGCCGCCGAGCGCCGCCGTGACGAAACCGATCGGAACCTGACAATAGAGATTGGCGTCCTCGCGGGTGAAGATGGGGTGCTCCATGACCTGCACCTGGACATAGAGATCGCCGGGCGGACCGCCCTGCTCGCCACGCTCGCCCTCGCCCGCCAGACGGATACGGTCGCCGGTGTCGACACCGGGCGGAACCTTGACCGAGAGGGTCTTCTCTTCCTGGATCCGGCCGCGCCCCCGACAATGGGAACAGGCCTCCTCGATGACCGAACCCGTACCCCGGCACTCGGGACAGGTTTGCTGGATGGAGAAGAAACCCTGCTGCATCCGCACCTGGCCCATGCCGCCGCAGGTCGGGCACTGTTTCGGCTTGGTGCCGGGCTTGGCGCCGGTGCCGCCGCAGAACTGACAGTCCACCAGGGTCGGCAGACGAATCTTGACCTCCTTCCCGGCGACCGCCTCCTCCAGGGTGAGCGAGAGGTCGTAGCGCAGGTCGACGCCACGCTGGCCACGTCTCCCGCCGGCACCGCCCCGACCACCGAAGATGTCGCCAAAGACATCGCCAAAGATGTCCGAGAAGGAACCGGCACCCGCGAAGTCTCCGGGGCCGCCGAAGCCACCCGCCCCCGCCTCGACGCCGGCGTGACCGAACTGATCGTAGGCCGAACGCTTTTTCGGATCGCTCAGAACGTCATAGGCCAGCTTAGCCTCCTTGAATTTCGCCTCGGCGTCACTGTCGCCCGTGTTGCGGTCGGGGTGATGCTTCATCGCCAGACGCCGAAAGGCCTTCTTGATGTCGGCCTCGCTTGCGTTGCGCTGGACCCCTAGAACTTCGTAATAATCGCGTTTTGCCATGTATCCGCTTCCAGCCATCAACCACCGACGTTCACCCCGGCCCGCTCAAAAGGGAAAGCGCACCGACGCTCTTCACGCCTGTACGCTTTCTTCATCCGGCGCAGGAAACCGGCGGCCTTGCCGATCAACTATTTTTTGTCGTCCCGGACCTCTTCGAATTCGGCGTCGACCACGTCATCATGCGCGCCGCCCTGACTCCCGCCCGACTGGGGTTCGCCCGCGTCGGTCGCGCCGGACTTGGCGTAGAGACGCTCGGCCATCTTGCCGGAAGCATCGCCAAGCTTCTTGGTCAGTGACTCGATGCGATCCTTGTCCTCGCTCTTCATGGCCTCTTCCAGATCCTTGAGGGCGGACTCGATGGACTCTTTCTCGCCGCTCTCCATCTGTTCGGCGAGCTGCTCCATGGACTTGCGGGTCGCGTGGATCATGCTGTCGGCCTGATTGCGCGCGCCGACCAGTTGGTGGAACTGACGATCGTCCTCGGCGTGGGCCTCGGCGTCCTTGACCATCTGCGCGATCTCGGCCTCGGAGAGCCCCGAGGACGCCTTGATGATGATGGACTGCTGCTTGCCGGTCGCCTTGTCCTTTGCCGAGACGTTGAGGATGCCGTTGGCGTCGATGTCGAATTTGACCTCGACCTGGGGCACGCCGCGCGGGGCCGGCGGGATGTCGGACAGATCGAAACGGCCGAGCGACTTGTTGCTCGCCGCGCGCTCGCGCTCGCCCTGGAGCACATGCACGGTGACGGCGGTCTGATTGTCGTCCGCAGTCGAGAAGACCTGCTGCGCCGAGGTCGGAATCGTCGTGTTCTTCTCGATCAGCTTGGTCATGACGCCGCCAAGGGTCTCGATGCCGAGCGACAGCGGGGTGACGTCCAGCAGCAGCACGTCCTTGACCTCGCCGCCAAGCACGCCGCCCTGGATCGCGGCGCCGATGGCGACCGCCTCGTCCGGGTTGACGTCCTTGCGCGGGGTCTTGCCGAAGAATTGCTCGACCTTGGCCTGGACCTTGGGCATGCGGGTCTGACCGCCGACCAGGATGACCTCATCGATCTGTCCGGCGGTGAGATTGGCGTCCTTGAGCGCGATGCGGCAGGGCTCGATGGTGCGGTCGACCAGCTCCTCGACCAGCGACTCCAGCTTGGCGCGGGTCAGCTTGACACTGAGGTGCTTGGGGCCGGTCTGGTCGGCGGTGATGTAGGGCAGATTGATATCGGTCTGCTGGCTGGTGGAGAGCTCGATCTTGGCCTTCTCGGCGCCTTCCTTGAGACGCTGCAGGGCCAGCGGGTCGTTGCGCAGATCGAATCCCTGTTCCTTCTTGAAGGTCTCGACCAGGTGATCGATGATCCGCAGGTCGAAGTCCTCGCCGCCCAGGAAGGTGTCGCCGTTGGTGGAGAGCACCTCGAACTGGTGCTCGCCCTCGATCTCGGCGATCTCGATGATGGAGACGTCGAAGGTGCCGCCGCCCAGGTCGTAGACGGCGATCTTCTGATCGCCGCGCCGCTTGTCCATGCCGTAGGCCAGCGCGGCGGCCGTCGGCTCGTTGATGATGCGCTTGACCTCGAGGCCCGCGATGCGCCCGGCGTCCTTGGTCGCCTGGCGCTGCGAGTCGTTGAAATAGGCCGGCACCGTGATGACCGCCTCGGTGACCGCGTGGCCGAGATAGTCCTCGGCGGTCTTCTTCATCTTCTGCAAGACCTTGGCCGAGATCTCGGGCGGCGCCATCTTCTTGCCGTTCACCTCGACCCAGGCGTCGCCGTTGTCCGCCTTGACGATCTTGTAGGGGACCATGTCCTTGTCCTTGTCGACCACCTGATCGGCGTAACGGCGTCCGATCAGACGCTTGATGGCGAACAGGGTGTTGGCCGGATTGGTCACCGACTGGCGCTTGGCGGACTGACCGACCAGCACCTCGCCATCACCGCTGTAGGCGATGATCGAGGGCGTGGTGCGATCACCCTCGGCGTTCTCGATGACCTTGACATTGTCGCCTTCCATCACGGCCACGCACGAGTTCGTGGTGCCGAGATCGATGCCGATGATTTTTCCCATGGGTGTGTTCTCCGAAATAACGTTGCGTGGCGCGGCGGCGCCAAATAATCCAATCAGTTGGGGGAAAACCCCGCGCCGTTCAAGCCTGTTCTCAGGCGGCCTGCTGGGACACCATGACCAGGGCCGGACGCACCAGACGCCCGTTGAGCGTGTAGCCTTTCTGGATGACCGTGACGACCGTGTTGGGCGGCACGTCGCCGCGCGGCTGCATGGACATGGCCTGATGGAACTCGGGGTCGAACGGCTGATGCATCGGATCGACCACGGCCACGCCGAACTTGTCCATCACGTCCCCGAGCAGCTTGAGGGTCAGCTCGCTGCCCTCGCGCAGCCGGGCGAGATCGGCCCCCGGCTCCATCGCGGCCCCGTGCCCCAGCTCCAGACTGTCGCGCACCTGAAGCAGCTCGCGCACGAAGCCGTCGAGGGCGAACTTGTGCGCCTTTTCCAGCTCGGCGGAATGACGACGCCGGATGTTCTCCAGGTCGGCGCGCGCGCGCAGGAGTTGTTCGCGCTGCTCGCCCGCCTCGGCCCGCGCCGCTTCCAGCGCGGCGGCCAGGATCTCCGGCGACGCCTGGGGCGGCTCGGCGCGCTCCTGGCCTGGGTCTTCGCCCGGCTCGGTTCGAACGGACGCCTGATCCGCCGCGGTGGCCTCGATGTAGGCCTCCACGGCGGCGCGCATGGCCGCGTCCTCCAGGGGAGGCGACTCCGGCTCCACCGGTTGCGCGCGATCTGGATCCATGCTCATCGTTACCTCCAATTCTCACACGACTCCGCCACGACACCGGAGACTGGCGTCCGGTCGCCGGGCGGATCTCGATCTGGTTGCGAATTACTGTCGCAGCGCGGCCGACAGGAGCCGCGCGGTGACATCTACAATAGGAATCACGCGCTGGTAGTCCATGCGCGTCGGACCGATCACGCCCAGTACGCCCACGACCTGGTCCTCGACCCGATAGGTCGTGGTGACCAGGCTGCAATCGTCGAGGAGGCCGTAGCCGGACTCCTCGCCGATGAAGATCCGCACCCCATCCGCGGCGATGCAGCGATCCAGGATGTGGAGGATCTCGCGCTTCTGATTGAAGGCCTCGAACAACTGCTTGAGCCGATCCATGCTGGCCAGCTCGCCGAATTCCATCAGATTGGTCTGACCGGCGATGTAACAGTCATCGCGACTCTCGGCCGACGCCATGACGTCCTGCGCGAGCGTCAGCGCCTGCCTCATCATCTGATCCATGTGGGCATGGGTGTGTTCGAGATCATCCAGGAGACGCTTGCGCACATCCTTGATGTCCTGGCCGGTGAACATCCGGTTCAGATAGTTCGAGGCCTGTTCGAGCTGCGACGGGGTGAAGACGCGCTCGGTGGTGACGATCCGGTTGTGGACCTCGCCCTCGCTGGTGACCAGGATGGCCAGCACCCTGGAATCAGACAGGGGCAGCAGCTCGATCTGCCGAAAGGCATGGCGCTCGTGGCGCGGCAGCATGACCACCCCGGCCAGGTGCGTGATGCCCGACAGGAGCGTCGAGGCCGTTTCGATCAGCGATTTGGGGTCCATGCGGACATCGAAACGGGTACGCAGGGACGCGATGTCGTCATCGGACGGCGGTCGCACCGTCAGCAGCGAATCCACGAACAGCCGATACCCGGCCACGGTCGGCACCCGACCGGCCGAGGTATGCGGCGAGACGATCAATCCCAGATCCTCGAGGTCGGCCATGACGTTGCGCACCGTCGCCGGACTCAGGTCCAGACCCGTGTCCTTGGCCAGGGTGCGCGAGCCGATCGGCTGACCCTCGCGGATATAGCGCTCGACCAGCACCTTGAGAAAATGCAGCGCGCGCTCGCTGACCTTGCCCTCGGCGTATGGAGAGTCGGTGGCGGTGGTGAATTTCCCGGTGCCCACAGTGATTTACGTCTACCCGAGCGTGTTGAGCGTCAGCGAGGTCAATGTTAGCACTCACTCCAGTAGAGTGCTAACACTGGAATTTAGGGATTCAGGCCTGGCGTGTCAAGGTTCGCGCCAATCGGCGCCTCGTCGAAGGCTCCGCTATTGGCGCGTCTGGCGGCCCATGCTAACGTTTAACCGTTTACGCCGTCGGCCTAATTTGGATCGATAAACCCATGCCGCCATTCACGACCGTCGGCATCATCGCCAAGCAAGGTGATCCCGAGCAGGTGCGAGGCACCCTGCAACGACTCTGTGCCCATCTGAGCGCCCGCGCCTTGGAAGTCCTGCTCGACGCGGAGAGCGCGCACCTGCGCGACGCCGCCGTGGGCGAGGCGGTTTCCATGGAAACCCTCGGCGCCCGCTGCGACCTGATCGTCGTGGTCGGCGGCGATGGCACGCTCCTGCACGCCGCGCGCGCCATGGCGCCCCATGACGTTCCCTTGATGGGTATCAATCTCGGACGCCTGGGTTTTCTGGTGGATATCTCGCCAAGTCATATCGAGTCCGCCATCGATCAGGTTCTGGCGGGCGAATTCGACTCCGACAGGCGCTCGATGCTGGGCGCCCAGGTGGTCGGCGCCCAGGGGGCGGGCGAGGTCCACGCGGCGCTCAACGACGTGGTCATCCACAAATGGAACACCGCGCGTCTGATCGAGTTCGAGACCTATATCAATGGCGTCTTCGTCAACGCCCAACGCTCGGATGGACTGATCGTCTCGACTCCTACCGGATCGACCGCCTATGCCCTCTCCGGCGGCGGTCCGCTGGTCGATCCGGCGCTGGACGCCATTCTCCTGGTGCCCATCTGTCCTCACGATCTCAGCAACCGCCCACTGGTGGTGCCGGGCCGGGGGTTGATCGAGGTGCGGGTTCGCGGACACGATCAGGGACACGTCCAGATCACCTGCGACGGACAGACCGATCTCCAGCTTCCGACCGACGCCAGGGTTCGCATCACCCGCCACCCCGACTCGGTGCGCCTGATCCATCCCAAGGGCCACGATCATTACCAGATCCTGCGCGCCAAGCTCCATTGGGGCGGCCACAACGCGACGCGAGCGCAACCATGCTGACACACCTTCAGGTCAGGGATCTGGCCATCGTCAGCCATCTCGAACTGGATTGTCAGCGCGGCCTGACCGCGCTGACCGGCGAGACGGGCGCCGGCAAGTCCATTCTCGTCGACGCCCTGGGCCTGGTCCTGGGCGACAAGGCCGACGCCGGCATGATCCGCGTGGGCTGCGAGCGCGCCGAAATCCTCGCCGAGATCGATCTCGACACGGCGCCCGCCGCCCGTCGCTGGCTGATCGAACAGGGATTGGACGACGAGGACGCCTGCATCATCCGCCGGCTGATCGCCCGCGCGGGACGCTCGCGCGCCTTCGTCAACGGTCGACCCGCCACTAGCGCCCAGTTGCGCGACCTGGGCGACCTCCTGGTGGACATCCATGGTCAGCACGCCCACCAGTCGTTGCTGCGGGCCGTGGCCCAGCGCGACCTGCTCGACGCCTACGGCGGTCATCTCCCGCTGGCCGAGGGGGTCGCGGAGGCCTTTCGCGAGTTTCGCGCCCTCGATCAGCGGCTCAAGGCGCTGGAATCGGCCAGCCGGGAGCGCGCCGAGCGCCTGGATCTGCTGCGCTTCCAGGTCGATGAACTCGCGGCGCTGGGACTGACGACCGACGAGATCGAGGGACTGGACCGGGAGCAACGCCGGCTGAGCCATCTCGGCCACCTGCGGGAGACGGCCGGGCGCACCCTGCAATGGCTGACGGAGGGAGACCCGTCCATCGAGGATCAACTGCGCGCCGCGACCCGCGGGATCGAGGAGATGGCCGCCCTCGACGCGGCGCTCCTCGACAGCCGGGATCTGCTGGAGACGGCCACCATCCATGCCGGCGAGGCCGCCGCCGGGTTGCGTCACTATCTGGATGGACTCGACCTGGATCCGGCGGCGCTCCTGGAGGTCGAAACCCGTCTCGCCCAGGTGCACGACCTGGCGCGCAAGCACCGTGTCCAGCCGCTCCAACTTCCCGGTCTCCTGGACGAGCGCCAGGGTGAGTTGGAGTCCCTGGAACAGGCCGACGTGACCCTGGGCGATCTGCGCCTGCGAAGCGAGCACGCCTGGCGGAATTTCATGGAGCAAGCCGGGGTGCTTTCCGCCGCTCGAACGGCCGTGGCCGAGCGTCTCTCCACGACCGTCACCACGGCGATGCCGCAACTCGGCCTGTCGGGTGGCCGGTTCAGCGTTCAGGTCGAGACGCTCCCCGCCGAACGGGCCAGCGCCGGCGGACTCGAGCGGATCGAGTTCCTGGTCAGCGCCAATCCAGGCCAGCCCATGCAACCGCTGGCCAAGGTCGCGTCCGGCGGCGAACTCTCGCGAATCAGCCTGGCCATCCAGGTCGCCACGGCCGAGTGCGGCAGCGTGCCGACACTGGTCTTCGACGAGGTGGACGTGGGCATCGGCGGCGGCGTGGCCGAGATCGTCGGACGCCTGCTGCGTCGCCTGGGGGAATCCCGTCAGGTACTGTGCGTCACCCATCTCCCCCAAGTCGCGGCCCAGGCGCATCATCAACTGCGGGTACGCAAGGAGGCGATCGATGGCCAGACCCACGCCCGGATCGATTCCCTGAGCGAAAGCGCCCGTGTCGACGAGATCGCCCGTATGCTTGGCGGAACCGAGATCACGCCCAGAACCCGCGATCATGCCAGCGAGATGCTGGAGTGGGGACGCTGACCGAAAGGGCTCGTGCTCACGGGCCTGCCCTTCACTCGCCTTTGGGATTCGCCGCATGATCAAGAAGATCGCCGTCGACCAGCTTCAATTGGGCATGTACGTCCACGATCTGAATTGCGGATGGATGGAGCACGGCTTTCTGCGCAACCGCTTCCTGATCAAGGCGGAGGCGAATCTCGATAAAATCCGCGGCCTCGGAATTCAAGAGCTGTATATCGATACGGACAAGGGCCTGGACGTCATCCAGGCCCCGACCGAGTCCGAGGTCGAGGAGGCGCTGGAGCAGGATCTCGCCCTGGTCGCCGGGAAGGAAGGGCCGCTCGCGGCCCATCAGGTCTCGCTGGCCGAGGAGCGCATCCAGGCGAAACGGATCCAGAACGAGGCCATCGGCCTGATGAACAATCTGATGGAGGACGGACGGCTCGGCCGAGTGCCGGACCTTGAGCCTCTGGGTCCGCTCGTCGACGAGATGGTGGGATCGATCCTGCGCAATCAGGATGCCCTGCTGGGGTTGTCGCGCATCCGCCGTGTCGGGCGTTATACCCTGGAGCACTCGGTCAATGTGTCCATCCTGTTGATTGCCTTCGCCAAATCACTGGGTCTGGACCGCCCCGCGATCCAGGCGATCGGCGTCGGCGGACTGTTGCACGATCTCGGTAAGAGCCTCCTGCCCGCCGCCATCCTCAACAAGCCGGGCTCGCTCAGCGAAGAGGAATTCGCCCTGATGCGCGAGCATGTGGCGCACACCTACCGCCTGGTGTCGCGAATCCCGAACGTCCCCAAAATCGCGCTGGCGGTGATCGCGGAGCACCATGAGCGCGCCGATGGCAGCGGCTATCCAAAGAGTAAGAAGGCCGACGAGACCACCCGTTACGGGCGGATGGCGGCGATCATCGACGTCTATGACGCCATTACCACGGATCGCGTCTACCATAAGGGACTGGAGCCGCACGAGGCGCTGCGCAAGCTGCTCGAATGGAGCCGCCATCACTTCGACCAACAGTTGGTGCAGCAATTCATCCGCTGCGTCGGCATCTATCCCGTCGGAACCCTGGTGCGATTGCGCAGCGGCCGGCTCGGCGTGGTCATCGAATCGGGTCGCGAGGGGCTGTTCCACCCCGTGGTGCGGGTGATCATGGATGCCCGGCAGCGTCGCTATCTGGCCGTGGAGGACGTCGATCTGTCACGCCTGGGCAAGGGCTCCGAGGAACGGATCACCGGCGTCGAATCGCCCCAGCGCTGGGGGATCAAGCCACATGAGGTCTTGCAGCTCCCGGTGTGACGGACGACGAATCGCGATTATCCGGATCAATGGGGCCATTCAGCGATGCCCGCGTTCTTCTCGAAATCACGGCGACTGTGTAAAACCACACCGTGAGTGAGTAGTCGTACGGACTATTCTCCCGTATGAATACCACTAGAATTGTAAACTTGTAGGCAGAGACCCTCCCGAAACAAAAGCCCGCCATACGCGGGATGACCCGACGGACTGCTGGTCAATAACCAATCGCAAGGTCCGTGACAAAGCTCGGCCGACCATCCGGTCGTACCGAGTCTTCATAAGAGACCCTACCCCGTTGCCGTGGACTTGACGGATCGGCTTGCGGCACATGACAGGAGGATAGTTCCATGCCGATGATTTCATCGTTCATACCGAGCGAGGACAGGCTTGACCTCTCGTTCAACGGCAATCTGGATCTGACGATCACCGAGGATGTGTGTCTGGTGTTCGCCGCGATCCCCGCCAATCTACAGACCTGCATCATGGATCTGACGCGACTGGATCGGGTCTTCGACTCCGGGCTTGCGCTTCTATGGCTGCTCAACGAGCGGCTCAAGCACATTGGCGCCAGGGTCGTGGTGCTGAGCGATCACCCCGAGATCCTCCAGCGCATCCCGCGCATCATGAGCAATGTGCTGAGCGTGGTGCCGCAGGACTCGGCTTACGCCGCCCGCGCCAGCGGCTACCGAAGCCTGGCCTGACAGCCTGACCGAACGACTCCGAGCCTAGGCAGGGACGCGGCTCCGGCAGGGAAGCTGGAGAATTTCCTCGCAGTCGATCCCCCAGCGATCCGGCGACTCGGCGCCCTTGATCTCTTCATTGGATCCTTTCGGCAGCCGCGAGAGATCCACGTCCTCCACGGCCAGATAGCGGCGTTGCCTGGAATCCATGACCACCCGCACCAGGGGCTGTTTCAGCCCCTCGCGGCCGTTTTCCATCACCACTCCCAACCGCCCGCTCTGAAGCATGACCAGGGCTCCCACCGGGTAGATGCCGACGCAACGGATGAATTGCTGCACCAGTCGCGGATCGAAGTGATGGCGGCTCCATTCGAGCAGCTTGCGCAGCGCCTGATGGGGTTCCATGCCTTTGTGGTAGACACGATCCGATGTGATGGCGTCATAGACATCGACGATGGCCGCCATCTTTCCGTACAGCGAGATCCCGTCGCCGCCCTTGCCGTCCGGATAACCGCTGCCGTCGAACCGCTCGTGATGCTCGGCGGCGACCGCGAGCGCCGCTGCGGGGATACCCGGCACGGCCGCCAGGGTGTCGCGGCTATGGACGACATGCCCGCGCATGATGGCAAACTCGTCCTCGGAGAGTCTCCCCGGCTTATTCAGAATCTCCTGGGGCACCTTGATCTTACCGATGTCATGCAGCAGGGCGCCGATCCCGATCTCCTCGATCAGGGGTTGTTCCAGTTCCAGGCTCCGTGCGAAGGACACCATGAGCACGGACACATTGACCGAATGCTCGAAGGTATAGCGGTCCATGTGGCGGATGCGGGCCAGGCCCATGAGCGCGTTCGGATTGCGGAAAATGGAACCGACCATCTCGCCGATGACGGGTTGCGCGCGCTCCAGGTCGATCTGCTGGCCCAGCCGAGCGTCTTCCATGAGACCGCTGACGACTCGCAGGGCCTCGTTGTGGATACGTTTCGCCTGGATCCGTTCATCGGCCAGGGTGGTCGGACCGGTGTGGCCCGAGTCCTGTTCGGTCGCCCGAATCATCCCCGCCTCCAGGTCGGAAATGACCTCCGCCTCGCTCGGAGCCGATGAAAAATCCGTCCCCTTCTCCGTGTCGATATAGAGTTCGCGAATGCCCGCGCGGCGAATCTGATCGATACCCGACTGGGATTTCACGAGAAACTGGCGGCGCAGGAATCCATGATCCATCCAGCCGCAGTTCAAATCGTGGACGTACATGCCCAACCGGATATCTTCACTATTGATCTTCTTGATCATCTGAATTAACAGTATCCTGGAAAAGGAAATGAATTCCTTCAGTATCCGATAAATCAGGATCAAAGACCGTGGAATCGGTCAAGCGGCCTCCGCCTGGCTCGACTGGCCGCGGTTCACGGCGGACAGTAGCGCCCGCAGTGACGCCGCGACCGTATCCCGATCGATCGCCGCACCGGCCACCCGCGCCCCATCGATATCCAGTCGCACATAGGCCGCCGCCTCGGCGTCCGTGCCCTCGCCGATCGCATGCTCCCGATAATCCAGCACGCTCACGCGGCGCCCGCTCCAGCGCGTCCAGGCGTCGATGAAGGCCGCGATGGCGCCCTGCCCTTCACCGCGCAGCACCCGTTCCCCGTCCGGCGTACCGATCCGCGCCTCGATGACATCGTGACCATTGCGGTCCAAACGGTAGCCGAGCAGCCGATGCGGCGCCTGATCGAAGACGAAATGACGCTCGAAAATGGCCCGCAGGCTCCCGGCGTCCAAAACCCCGCCACGCGCCTCGCTCTCGCGCTGGACCAGTCCGGCCAGTTCCACCTGAAGCCAGCGCGGCAGCACCAGGCCGAACTCGCGCTCCAGCACGAAGGCGACGCCACCCTTGCCGGACTGGCTGTTGACCCGGATCACGGCCTCGTAGCTCCGGCCCAGATCGCCCGGATCGATCGGCAGATAGGCCACCCGCCAGGGCTCGCACGAATCCTGACGGGACAGACATTTGCGGATCGCGTCCTGATGGCTGCCCGAGAAAGCGGTATAGACCAGTTCGCCAACCCAGGGATGCCGGGGATGAACCGGCAGGCCGGTGCACTCGGTGCAGACCTGAAGGATCTCGTCCGGCCGGCTCAGGTCCAGACCCGGATCGATCCCCTGGCTGTAGAGATTCATCGCCAGGGTCAGGATATCCGCGTTGCCGGTTCGCTCGCCGTTGCCGAGCAGGGTTCCCTCGACCCGATCCGCCCCCGCCAGGAGCGCCAGTTCGGCCGCCGCCACGGCCCCGCCCCGATCGTTATGGGTGTGCACCGACAGAACGATGGCCTCGCGCCGACCGATGTGGGTCGCGAAATACTCCACCTGGTCGGCGAAGACGTTCGGGCTCGACACCTCGACCGTGGCCGGCAGATTGATGATGCAGGGATGCTCCGGCGTCGGTTGCCAGACCTCCAGCACCGCCTCGCAGACCTCGATCGCGTAGTCGGGCTCGGTCGCGGTGTAGCTCTCCGGCGAGTATTGGAAGGTCCAGTGAGTCTCGGGATAGTCGCGCGAAACCGCCTGAACCCAGGCCGCCCCCTGGCGGGCGATCGCCTTAACGCCCTCGCGATCCTGTCCGAACACCCACTCGCGCTGCACCGGCGAGGTGGAGTTGTAGACATGGATGATCGCCCGAGGCACGCCGTGCAGGGCCTCGAAGGTCCGCCGGATGAGATCCTCGCGCGCCTGCACCAGAACCTGGACGGTGACGTCCGACGGGATCCGATCCTCCTCGATGAGCCAGCGCGCGAAGTCGAAATCCGGCTGACTGGCGGCCGGAAAACCGATTTCGATCTCCTTGAATCCCAGTTCGACCAACAGCCCCCAGAGACGCTGTTTGCGCTCCGGGCTCATGGGCTCATGCAGGGCCTGATTGCCATCGCGCAAATCCACGCTGGCCCAGACGGGGGCCTTCTGGACGGTCCGGCCGGGCCATTGGCGGTTGGGCAGATCCACCACCGGGCCAGGGTGGTATCGACGGTGATCGAAGCGGCTCATGATGGGTACTCCTTGGATCGTCAAATTATCGTCATCGCCGAGGGCTAGAAACTGAAATGGTCTTTTTGGCCTGGTTCGGGATCGCCGATCGGGCCACTCTGGTCCGGATGGGAACCTGAGTCGGACGGCGCGCGCCTTGTGGGCGGTTGCCTGCGCGGGTCGGCCGGTAAGCCAACGGTGATCAGAGTATCCAAAACGCCCCGGCAGAGGATTGCGAAGATCTACTCTGGTGACGGCATTCGCGCAACATTCCACCAATTACGCCGCCTTTCATTGAGCCTTACACCAGGCATTTCGGTTGGTGTCGGCCTATCCTTGCGTGACCGAAAAACCTTCTAAAACCGGAGACGAGGATGAAGATCGATCGCTACGACAAACGTATCCTGGCGGAATTGCAGCAAGACGGCCGCGTCAGCAATCAGGAGTTGGCCGAACGTATCGGACTCTCGCCCTCGCCCTGTCTGCGCCGCGTGCGCGCCCTGGAGGAAGCCGGCTTCATCCGGGGTTATCGCGCCACGCTCGACGCCAGGCAGTTGGGCCTGAATCTCATGGTGATCCTGAGCATCTCCATGGACCGTCACACGCCCGAACGCTTCGAGCGTTTCGACGCCGCCGTCAAGGACATGCCGGAAGTCCTGGAATGCCTGCTGATCACGGGCCGGGACGCCGATTATCAGCTCAAGGTCGTGGCGCGAGACATGGAGGACTACCAGGATTTTTTATTGAACAGGATCACACGCTTGGAAGGCGTCGCCGGGGTCCACTCCAGTTTCGTCCTGCGCCGGGTACTGGAACGCAACAGCCTGCCGATAACCTAGGCAAGGCCGATTGGAGCATGAGCGAGCCAGGGCCAGACACCACAAGGATGGCACGAGTGATGCTGCGAGTTGGTCAAAGACAGCATTCGCCAACCGAGCTAGGGAGCGAAGATCATGTTCAGCGAACAAGTCCAGACCCAGATCCTCAATCAGGAGAGCCAGGAAATCGAGCGTGCGCGCCGTCGGCGCGGCGTCCTGACGGAAATGACGTTGCGTGAAGAAAACGCGCTCTATGCCAAAACGCACGGTGTCAGTCAGAACAATGGATCGCTCGGGTTCCGTCCCGGCTATTTGAATCGCCACAGCGGCGAGTGGACATTGTCACGCTTCGGTGACGGAAGTCTCGCGCCTGTTCATGTGCTCGACGGTCTCCCGGAGTCCTGGATCAATGGGCGCGACGCCGATGGGCACGTCACGGAGGTCAGCGCCGAGGTCGTCTCCGGCTTCGTTCGGGACGGTCTTTTCTACACCCGCGAGGAAGCCATTCGGGCATCGGCCCATTGAGGGGCGAAGGGATCAAGTCCGCGAAGGATCCGAACCCATGGCCGACTCCGCCAGCCGATACCCCAGCTCGATGATCTCGCGCGCCCGGTTGAATTCATGGGCGGCGCAGGCATCGCGCGGGACGTCGATCAGCACATCCGGGCGATAGGCCGCCAATTTGGTCGCCGCGATCGCGTTCTGCATGGTCTCGAACGAACGCAACGTCAGTTCGAACACCCCCAGTCGCTGCGACCCGGCACTTGTAAAGTTGTCACCTATCGCGTCCAGAAATTGACGAATCCTGGCCTGATAGCCACGGTCGCCGGCGGAATCCTGATCGATTTCCGGCGCCGGCGGCTCGGGCCTGAGTGGGCGCGGATCCTGGGCATTGAGATTCACCGCGATGGTGAGATCCGTGAAATCGCGGAAGGTCGGCGCGATGGGCACCGGATTGAGCAGTCCGCCATCGACCAGGGTCATCCCCAGATACTCATAGGGTGTGAACACGCCCGGCACCGCGATCGAGGCACGCACGGCATCGAACAGCGGCCCTTGCGTGATCCAGACCTCGCGCTGGCGATCGATGTCGGTCGCGACCGCCGTGTAGCTGATCGGCAGCGTCTCGATCGCCCGGTCCCCGACCATCTCGCGCAGGGTATCCATGATCCGATCCCCCTTCAGCAGTCCGTCACCGCTGAAGGCGAAATCCAGGAAACGCAGCACATCCCCGCGACGCAGCGCGCAGACCCAGTGCTTGTAGGCATCCAACTCGCCCGCCGCGTGGATGCCGCCGACCAGCGAGCCCATCGAGGCGCCGCTGATCGAGGCGATCTCGTAACCATGCCCGGTCAGCCATTCGATGATCCCGATATGGGCGAGCCCTCGGGCACCGCCGCTGCCAAGTACCAATGAGACGGTTTTTTTCTGTTCGGTTCGCATGGTTATCCTAAAAAGCGCTGTCAGCTTCCAGCCTCCAGCCGCCAGATGTTGAGAATCAGCCACTTGGCCATTGACCGAGACCGGCCGAGGCTCACCCATTGGGTGAAGCCCGCAAGAAGCGAAAACCTCGGCCATACAATGGCTGGAGGCCGATCGCTGGCGGCTGACGGCTTTTTCTAGGGTGATTGGTGACCGCCGAGAGCCTATCCCAGTAGGCCGGCAAGCTTTCCATCTGAAGGCACCCACGCCCAAGTGCAACATGGCCAGACACCTCATCAACACTGGATCCTCGCCCCGGAGCCTCGGAGAGTCGCGGCTGGACCTCGGCTATATCCCCGGCGAATCGCCGAACGATTAGCGGATACCGCCCTGGATCCAGCGTCGAAAAAACTTGTCTATAAACGTGCCCTTGAATCTAGGTCGCGTTATGCTAACGCCATCCAGAATAGAGAATTATCAACCAGGCACCCGCAAGCCCGGGGAACCAAAGCGCTATGACCATGACTTCCAAGACCCTTGCACTCACCTCCGTCTCGCTCAGGATCAGCCTTGGCTCGGCGCTCGTGTTCAGCCTGATGGGCTGCGACGGGCTGGCTCGCTTGGTTTCCAAGCCCGACCCCAAGGCCGAGGAACCCGTGGTCGCCGAGGCGCCGCCAGCCACCACGCCGCCAATTCCAGAGGAGCCGAAGCCGGCGGAAAAGCCCCAGAAGATCTCCAGCCCACTTTACCAATGGAACAGCGATGGTCGGCCGGTCACTCGTATCGTCGTGAACACGACCGAACAGAAGGCCCGCTTTTACGCGGGCGAGGACGAGATCGGATGGAGCACGGTCGCGACGGGCGTGCCCAGATATCCCACTCCGACCGGCCAGTTCCAGGTGACGGAAAAGGTCGAGAACAAGCGCTCCAACCTCTACGGCAAGGTCTATGGCAAGGGCGGTGGCGTGATCCGCTCCAGCGTCAAGGTCGGTCGGGATCGGATTCCGGACGGCGCGCGTTTCGAGGGTGCCCACATGCCGTTCTTCATGCGACTGACCGACGACGGTGTCGGACTCCATGCCGGCCCGATCCCCAACCCAGGACAGCCGGCCTCGCACGGCTGTATCCGCATGCCGAAAAAGCTTGCTCCGGTGCTGTTCAGACACGTATCGAAGGGCACCTCGGTGACCATCGAGGGCAAGGGGCCGAGCTACGGCGATTATCTCGCCCAGCAGCGCGCCAATGCCAGGAAGCGCGCGGCCGAACAGCAACGAGTCGCCGAGCGACGCGCCAACGAGCCCGCCAAGGCACGGAAGGTCGCGGCGAAAACCACCCCGGCGCCCGCGGCCGTCGTGTCCAACGAGACCATCGAATCGCGTGCCGAGGCCAGGGACATCTCGGCGCCGACTCGCGCCCCGGACGCGACCACGGCGCAAGAGACCCGGATACGTGAGCCGACGGAAACCGTCGCCGCGCCCCCCGCGCCTACCGCGTCGGCTCCCCCAAGCGATGCCGCGCCGGTCGTTCCGGCTGAGCAGACGGCGGCCGCTCCATCCACCACATCCACGGATCCCGGCAAGACCGAAATGGCCATGCCCACGAGCGCGCCGGCCACGCCCACGGCAGCCCCGGCGACTCCCGCGACAGCTCGGACCGCGGAGACTCCGTCTCCAGCTCCGGCCGCGCCCAAACCGGCGACGCCTGAGTCGTTCACTCCAGCGCTACCGCCCGCCGAAACGGCGGCAAGCAGTGTGCCGCCACCGAAACCGGCATCAGAGCCGACTCCACCGACCGCGCCCAAGCCCCCTGTCGCCGAATCCGCCGCTCCGGTCAAGGCACCCGAGCCCGCCAAACCGACCCCTCAAGCCGCACCGGAGGCCCCTAAGCCAGCCCCAGAACCGCCGCCCGCGCCCCCCGCCAATCCAGCGGACAAGGCCGAGGGATGACCGGCGAATTCCCGCTCGCTCCCGATGTCTGCCATCTGAATCACGCCGCCGTTGGGCCTTGGCCCAGGCGCACCGTCGAGGCCGTGGCGCGGTTCGCCGAGGAGAATGCTCGACAGGGTTCGCTCGGCTATCCGCGCTGGCTTGCCGTGGAGCAGCGTCTTCGCGAACGACTGGCGAGGCTGATCAACGCGGATTCGCCGACCGATATCGCCCTCGCCAAGAACACCTCCGAGGCGCTGTCCGTCATTGCCCATGGTCTGGCCTGGGAGCCTGGAGACAGCATCGTCGGAATCGCCCAGGAGTTCCCATCCAATCGCATCGTCTGGGAATCGCTGGCCGATCGGGGCGTGATCTGGCGCGCCCTGGACCTGGAGCGCTCCACGGATCCCGAGGCGGATCTGATCGCCCTGTGCGATGAGTCCACGCGCCTGATCGCCGTGAGCTGGGTTCAGTACGCGCGCGGTCTACGCCTCGACCTGGAGCGACTCGGCGCCCATTGCCGCACGCACGGCCGGCTTTTCTGCGTCGACGGTATTCAGGGGCTCGGCGCCCTGCCCTTCGACCTCAAACATGTCCGGGCGGACTTCGTAGTCGCCGATGGTCATAAATGGATGCTCGGACCCGAGGGCCTGGCCCTGCTCTATGTCCGCCCCGAGCTACGGGAGCGCCTAACCCTGCGTCAGTTCGGCTGGCACATGGTCGCGCATTCCGGCGATTTCGACCGCGCCGACTGGGCGCCGGCCGCCGATGCCCGGCGTTTCGAGTGCGGCAGTCCCAATCTGCTCGGCGCCCACGCGCTAGAGGCCAGTCTTTCGTTATTAGCCGAAATTGGCATGGAAGGGGTCTGGAGCCGGCTCCAGGAACGCACCGAGCACCTCATCGGGCTAATCGATCGGCGCGGGTTCGAACTGCTCACCCCGCGCGACCCCGCGCGGCGCGCGGGCATCATCAGCTTCCGCGTGCCAGGGGTGCCGTCCGAGCCACTCTACCGCGAACTCATGGAACGTCGCGTCCTGTGCGCCCAGCGTGGTGGTGGCATCCGCTTTTCACCTCACTTCCATACCCCGCTCGCAACCCTGGACCGAGCCATGGAGATTCTCGACGAGATCCTGAACCGCGTTACCTAGCCGTTCACGGCTCAAGCCACCTCGCCGAGGCAAAGTCCTAGGCGTGGACCCAAAAGGGTAGCTAGCTTCGGAACAATCGGATTTTGCCGCCGGCTCACTCAAAGAGTCCCTCATGGTCTTGAATTTCAAAATTCTGGATTTGAAGCTTGAAAAACAGGTTTTCTTTGCTATAGTAGTTGATTCTTCGCGCCCTTAGCTCAGTCGGTAGAGCATCTGACTTTTAATCAGGTGGTCGTGCGTTCGAGTCGCACAGGGCGCACCAAATAAAACAAGGGGTTAGCTTCATCGGCTAACCCCTTTTTCTTTTCATGGGCCAATCTTGGGCCACTACTGCCCCACACATGGCCGCGCCTTGCAACATCAGGGCGCCCCGCGCTGGCGGATGATCGAGGGGTTCCCCGTGCCTGGAAGGGCACCAGGGCATCCGGTGCCGGCGGATGATCGAGGGCCTCATCCTGACCTGGAAGGGCACCAGGCCGTCCGGCGCCGGCAGATGATCGAGGGCCTCACCCTGACCTGGGAGGGCACCGGGGCGTCCGGCGCCGGCAGATGATCGAGGGCCTCACCCTGACCTGGGAGGGCACCAAGGCGGCTGGCGCCTGCCAAGAACCCGCCTCATATCGCGTGGACCAACTGTCCCGCCTGGCTCCCAATGTTCGGAATGATGTTCACGTCCCACTCCTCGTAGTGGATCACCCGCCCGTCACTTAGGGTGGTCGTCCGGGAGGTGGTACGGCGGTTCAGATAGCCAGGCACTTCGGCGGTTTGTACCTTCTCGCCTGGCTGAAGGTCCACCACGTACTGACAGCACCACGCGTAGATGTCGAGCGGCTGGCTCGCCTCGTTGAGCTTGGTGATCCTCCGCCTTCGCTCCGCCTGCTCGACCTGAAGCCGCGCCACTTCCGCGTCGGCGGCCAGATAAGCGGCGACCGCTTGAGCGAAATCGGCAACGGCCTCGGGCAGTTTTTTCGGCTGGTAGGTTTCTGTCTTCGGAAGCTCGATCCGGTCCAGTTCGTCCGTCGACTCCTCAGCGGCCTCTCTCGCCGGGTTGTCCTCGTCCTCGTCATCCGGCCAGTCAATGTCCAGCCCGCTCCCTGGCGCCGAGAAGAACGCGCACCAGTAGTGCCTGTACCCGCTTGTCGGCCGATGGATGTAGCTGATTCCACATTTCTTGTAGTCAGCCCCAAGCAGCGCCCCGGATTCCTTCGCTCGCGCCATCCAGGTCGAGATAACCGACTCCGCGTCTGTCTGGCCGAACCCGAGCGCGTACTCGACGCCCACGGACGTATCCACGTTGAACCCGGCCAGCTCCGCGCGCGACTCCGGGTCGGACGTCAGGTCTTCGGTCCGGCCGGTCGCCGCGAGCACCTCGATCAAGCGCCGAGCGGCCACGTCGAGCGCGTCGTTTCGTTCCAGCTCGTCAAGGTCTTCGGCCTCGCGCTCCGCGTTGATCGCGTCCAACAGGTTTTCGCTGTGCTCCTTCTCCGGCTTGCCGAGCGTCACGCACCAAAGATAGGTCCATGAGGTTGTCGGCGCGTAGAGGTAGGCCGCGCCGGCCTGCTCATAGTCCGGCGAGAGCGCGGCCGGCTTGTCGGCGAGCTTGGCCGCGGCGGATATCGCCGAATCGGCGCCGGGAGCGCAAAGGCAAACGACGGCCACTTCATCATCGGCCGAATACCCATTTTGCTTGGCCCGCGCGCCTGGTGATTTCGGGTCGTCCAGACGACCGGTCGCCGCGACGGATGCCAGGTAATCGCGCGCCGCCATATCCAGCGCCGTTGATCGCGTGAGCGCCGTCGCGCCCGAGTCCGAGTCCGACCGCTCATCGTTCAAGGCGTCGAAAAGGTCGTCGGCTTGCTCGAAAGAGACCTCGTGCTCGATGTCCGCCGGCACTTCGTTTTCAGCGGTGATGAGGTTCTGCTTCCACTGCTCAATGACGGCATTCACTCCGATCTGGGCCGCGTCCTTCGCGCTCCGAAGCTCCGCGACCGTCTCCAGCGCATCCAGGAGCAACTCGGCGGATTGCTGCTCTTGCTCTTCCAGGCGCTCCAGTTCCGCCTCGATACGCGATAGGTCAAAGTCGAGCCGAATGCGGTACAGCCCGTCGCCGATGTTCTGCAGGATGGTCGCCTGTCCCATGTCAGGGCGCCCCAGCCATGACCCACTCTGCCATGCTGGCCAGCGCCTCGCGCTCGGCAGGGGTCGGGATGTAATCCTCGGGGATTGGCGGCGGCGGTTCACTGCGACCGGCGCGCGCGGCCATACCGACGCGCTCAAGCTCCCGAAGCCAGCGGCGGAACGGCGGCGAGATTCCGTCCGGAGAGGGTGACGATTGAAGATCGATCGGCGCGAGTCCGCGAACCCTCGGGATGCCGGCGCCGAGCAGGGCCACGTGATAGAGACTCCAGATCCCTGGGTGCGGGTTGCGCGCCCATCCCGGCTTGGAAAATGCGGCCGAGACCTTGCGGTATCGACCACTCTCAACCAGATCGATCAGCTCCGGAAGCGCATGCACATGGGCGAACAGATCACCCTCAATAGCCTCAAGTCTCGTCACCCAGCCCAAGGCCGGGCCGTGGTCCTTGTGGTCCAAGGTCACTGGTGCCTCATGGACTTCCGGATCATAGGCTGCCGCAGTGGCGGCCAGATCAGCGGCAGTGATGGTGAATACCTCGCCTTCATGCTCAATGGAGAGCGGAGCGTGGTAGATGTGAAAACGGGCCATGGGGTTACCTCGTGGCTGTCTCGATCGGTCTGGCGCAACCGTCTTGCGCTACACGCAAGGCGGCGGCTAGGCCCGGGTTTTCAAGCGCAACGGCTGATCGGCCGCGAAGGCAATCCCCCCGGCCCGCGTCTGCGTCTGCGCATTGGCCTGGGTGCGTGGCTGGATCGCGGTCGCCAGGTGGCGGATGTCGTTACCTGGAAGCACATGGCCAAAGGCGGCGGCGATCCGTGCCGCGTCCGAGTTGTAGGCGATCTTGTGTGGCGCGCGGCCGTAGCGCCGCAGGGTTTCCGGGGTGTTGCCGAAAGCGGCGGCGATCCGGGTTTGCTCTGGGGTCATGGGTAAGGTCTCTGGTGTTGGGTGAAGGGTGTCGCGTCTCGCGCAACGGTTTGTCGAGGGGCGCCAGGGAGGAGGAGCGGAAACCGGTATATCCCGCCATATCCCACTTAAACCCGGCCTGATTCTGGTTGGTGCGCACCGTGCGCACCAGTGGCCAGCGGAGGCGCCACGGCTTATCACGGGGGGCTCGCCTTCCGCCCCTTCGCCAGAATACGGTAGACGTGGGTCTCGCTCAGATTCCATCGGCGAGACAGGCGGATCCGACCCTCCGGCGTCCCGTCGTAATCCCGACAGATCGCGCGGTCTCGGGCTTGGCGGTCGATGGCGTCGGTTTTCGGTACGTAGACCCAGGTCCCGCCGAGCACCGCCAGGACACCGTAAACAATCGCGTCCGCCAGCTCTTCCACTGGCTCGTCATCGGCCGACTCCGTGAGCGCGTCCACGCAAGCCTCACGCGCCAGACCGATGAATTCGGCCAGTCGTCCGGAGGGTGGATTTGACATAGACGCGGCGCTCCTCTGGAAAATGTGCGCGGTTCTTGGTGGCCCGCACCCAGGCCATGGATCCCCGCGCTTATCCATGGGGTCGGACCCCTTTATACCCCCGATGCGGCGCCGAGCCGGACCCCTTGATCGAGCAACCGCGCCCGGACGGCGGCGGTCGCGTTGGCGCGGAAGTCGCCCGCGTCCCAGAGATCCAGGGCTTTCGCCGCGCCCAGGTTGACGGGTGGAATCCTCAGCTCATGGCCGGTCTCACCTTCACCGCGAAGATCGGCGCTCGGGTCCAGACCGGACAGGACGCGCTGGAACCCGATCACTTCCCCGAAGCGCTCGAACAGGGTCTCGGCGGCTTGGGCATAGGCGATGGCGGCCCGCGACCGCTCGTCCTTGAGGTAGAGCACGACGGCCTGGTGGTGGACCGCCTCCAGCATGTCCGCATGAATCTGCGCCGCCCTCAGTCGCTCCTGGAGCCCCTGAACAAGGGCGGTCTCGCGCGCGCGCTGGTCGTCAAGCTGTCGGGCGTGCTCCAGGGCGTCCAGCCGCCGGTGCTCGATCTCCTCCAGGGCGGCCGGGTCGCTCTCGCCGAGCGCCACGGCGGCCAGCAGACGCGCGCGCTCGGCGTCCAGCTCGGCCAGCGGGTCGCTACCGTGCTCCGCCAGGGACGCGCGCCGCTCGTCAATGAGGGCTTGCAGCCGCGCCACGGTCTCGCGGGCCTCGCGCGCCAGTCGATCGGCGGCCTGGATCTCCGGGAGGGATCCGCCGGCAAGCGCGCTCAAGGCTTCGCGGATCGCTTCGCGGCGCTGGCGTAGCGCCGCCAGGGCTTCGAGCCGGCGCCGCTCTTCGGCGCCGGCCTCGCGCCAACCTTCCTCGGTGCGTCGAATCTCAGCCGCGGCGTCGGGATCGGTGGCGCGGCGGTTGTTGAGACGACCGAGCGTCTGGTTCCGCGTGTGATCGGCTTCGCGCGTCAGTCGCTCGGCGTCGATCAGGTCGGTATCGGCGTCATCAATGGCCTCCTCCAAGGCGGCGAGTTCGGCCGTCAGGCGGTCCTGCTCGGTCAAGAGTTCGGAAGCGGTGGCGGTGGTCGATTTCATGTGGGAGGCCTCGGGTTCGTGGTTGGGGGGGATGGTTTCGGGTTGTCGGTCGGTTGATTTCATGGGGCGTCCGGGTGGTGGGTGGTCAGGGCCTCGCGGCCGATTGGATGTCTCTGTGAACGTTGGTGAACGTGAAACGGCATTACTTCTATGGCCGATGGTCAAGACAAATACTCTACGTTCCACGTCGGATGAAGGATGGCCGTCCCTCTCGGAAATTCCGGAAAGGCCACATGAATTCGGTGTCCGGGCGCGCTCTTGACTCTGCCGATCCACTGGACGCCATTGGAATCGGTAAATCTGATCCTGGCTCCGCGTTTTGCCGGCACCCCGTATCTGTCCCTAATGTATTTCATGCTCATCGCTAACCTTCCTCGCTGGCGAATGGTTGGTGGGCTTGGATGTCGAGAACCCGCTCGGCGCCGAAGCGGGAGACCAGCGCGCGGCGGGCCTCCTCCAGGTCGCAGCCGGGGGCGATCAGGGTCAGCCAGTCGGGATGATCGGTCAGGCGGTAGCGGTAGACCCGCATGGCGCGGGCGGCTTGGGTCTCGGCCTGGGGCCGGGGAAGGTGAGCCTCGTGCTCCAGAATCGCCGCGCGCTCTTCAATGGCTTCATGGATGGCGGCCTGGTCGAGGCCGGAAAGCGCGGGCCTCTCCCAGCCGTTGGCGCCCTGACATCCTTGTTTTGTGATGGGACCGATGGGACCGATGGGACTGCTTTGATTGGCAAGGGGAAATCCGGTCCCATGGGCCGGTGTTTGTGATGGGACCGATGGGACCGGGGTTGTCTGTCCGAGCGCTTCCCCGATCGTCTCCCGGAACTGTTCAAGCAGGCTCATTGCACAACCTCCAGATGCCGATTCACTCGCTCGTTGCCCTCGCCCTCGTCTGGAACGTCGACCCCGTAGAGCGTGACCACGCGCCCCTCGATCTTGCGTTGCAACCGCCGCGTCTCACCTTTGTTCTGGGGCGGTTTCCCCGGTTTCAGCACCAGCCAGCCAGCGGCCTCCAGGGCGTCAAGAACGCGCGTGCGGTCGTGTCCCTGTGTCGCTTCTCCGAGTCCGGATGCCGTGAACAGGTAAGTCAGGCGTTCGCCGAGCGTTTCGGTGTAGCCCGCGCGGTCGCCTCTCAACGGCCGATCGGCGCCGTAGAGCCGAGTAAACCGGGTGTCGCCGTGGCGCTCGATGAAGTCGCGGACGGCTTCCAGGATCTTGGTCGCCTCGGCGTTGCCACGGCCGCGCGCCTCTCTCCATCGGGTGTAAGCGCTTACCGTCGCCTTCGTGGCCGCGCCCTTCTCCCATCCGGTAATCCCGGCCTGGGTCGCCAGTTCGCCAGCGGTCGCGATCAGGGCGAACTGACGAGCCGCGCGCGCCTCCTGCCCTTCGCGCGTCGGCAGGCGGTCGGTCAACTCCTTGACCATCGCGCCGAAATCGTCGCCCAAGTGCTCCACGAGGAATCGCACGAAGGCCCGGCCGGCGCGGCCGTAGTAGCGCGCGCTGGACGACTTGATCTCATCGGCGAAGGCGCGCGCGGAATCGCGGCCGTGGATGGTGTCGAACGTGCCGTGACGATGGCCGTCGACCGGGAGATTCAGGAGGCGGACATCTTGTCCGGCATGATGGCGGGCGCCGGCTTCCAGCATGCGCGCCTCAAGGGTTTTCTCGCCGCTGGACAAGACAACCGTCCGCCAGCGAGCAATCCTTCGCGCGCCTCCCGAGCGGTTGGCCCGCGACTTTCCGCGACCGTTGGCCAAGGCGTAGACGATGCTTCCGATCTCGCGCCCATCGGCTTCGCTGATCTCGTCCAAGGCGAGCAAGGCATCCGTGGACTCGGCGGCGGCGGCCTCCAGTCCGTTGCCCGTGGCGCGCCAGGTGCGCAGCATGTCCCGAGAGCCCCACACCGATACGGCGGCTTGCAAGGCGGTTGTTTTGCCTCCCGATGAGTCGCCGTGGAAGTGCAGACCACAGGATTCAAGGTGGACACGCGCCAACAGCGGACCCGCCAGCGCGGCCGAAATCGCCAGCGTCAAGCAGGTGTTCCCCGATGCCAGGGCGGCGACGTTCGCGCGCCAGTCATCCAGGGTTCCCCGCTGATCGTAATCCGCCGGCGCCGCGCTCTCGGACTGATAGCGGATCTCGGCGGGGCCGATGGCCACGTCTGGGAAAACGAAGGTATCGTCATGCCATCCGAGCGATAGCGCGGATATCACCTCGCGCTGGGGCGCTCGATGCATCAGGTAATGCGATAGACGGTCACGGGCGTTTGGACTGATCGCCAAGCCAAGGTCGAGCAACTCGCCGCGCAACTCATCGGCGGTGCCCCGCAGCAGGCGCATGGGCATGTTCCATTCGTGCCAGCGCCCACGCACATCCTGAAATCTCAGCAGGCGCCCAAAGGATTCGCCGCGCTGGTCGAAGGTGGTGGCCAGCACGACCAGCGGGCCGCAAACCCACTTGTCCGCGCGCGTCTCATCCCCTTCGCGCTTCTCTCGATCATGGTGATACACGCCTGGGGCGCGCTTGTTTTCACCATCCCGCCACCAGTCGAGATAGCAGCGCCAGCATGGGCACTGACTCACGTCCGGGGGCGCCTCCACCAGGATGTCATCCTCTTGCGGCGCCGTGATGGCGGGGTTTATCGCCGACTCCAGAACCTCCCGGTCCCATCGGTCCCATGAGGATTGCGGCGTCATGGGACCGGATTTCCCCTTGCCAATCAAGGCGGTCCCATCGGTCCCATCGGTCCCATGGGAAAGTGATGATGTTGGGGCGTCTGGCTGGTCAAGATTCGACGATGCGGCAGGCGTTTCCGGCTTGACGCGGATCCCGCGACGGGGTTTTTTACTGGTGCTCATGACGCGCTCCTCTCGCACGCGCGGCGCAAGCGGTACAGGTCGTTGAAGTCGGTGGGCCAGGTGCTCAGATCGAGCCCGGTGAAGTCTGGCATCAGGAGCTTGGCCCCGATCGCCAGCGCCGCCGCGCGGGCCTTGGTGCGTCCGGGGTTGCCCTCGGTCCAGCGGTCGTCATCGCCGCAAAGGATGATGTCGTCATGGGGATGCCGTCGACGGATGGCGCGCGCGACGGAGAACAAGTTTCCGGCATTGAACGCCACGATGGCGCGGCAACCGGTCTCTTGGCGCAGGGTCGCCAGGGTGGCGAAGCCTTCGCCGATCAGGAGGGGGCCGCCGTCTCCATCTCCCTGGATTTCCATCCAGCCTCCCGTGATCCGCCCCCCCGTGAGAAACCGTTTGTTGCCGTCCGGGGCGATGAATTGCAGGGTGCTCAGGTGCTCGCCGTCTCCGACCGGGAGGACCAGACAGCCGCGCCGATCCAGGCGCGCGCCGTGGGGCTCAATCGCCTTGCGGCGCAGATACGGATGATTGGCGTCGGTCGGCACGGACGCCTGCCAGATGGCGGATGCACGGATGGCGGCTTCCCGATACTGGCGTTCCCGCTCGTCTTGGCTACGACGTTTGGCGCGCGCGACCCGATCCCGGAGCTCGGCGCGCTCGGCGGGCGTCAGTCGATCGCCAGACTCCCAGGACCAAGATCCGGTCGCGCCGGTCTTCCAGGACCCGAAGGCGCCGGCGGGCCGCTCGTCAACGTACAGCACAAACCAGCCGGAGCGCTGTCCGTGCCGATCGTCGGGGGTGCGAAAGCGATGCAGCACGCCGTCCGCCACGATCTCTGGGGCTCCCAGACCAGCGGCGGCGAGAGCGGCGGCGAAGTGGTCGCTCACCCGCCAGAGGTTGACGACGGGGATGGGGGCCGAAGCCCCCCGATGGGGGGCGTTGGTCATGAGTCGGCCCTCTTGAAAGCGATGTCCCACGCCAGGCGCGCGGCCTCCGCGAAGCTCCGGGCGTCCCTCGCTCGGTCTTGGGCGTCGCGGAGCTGGCGCCGGAGCCGCACCACATCCTGCTCGGCGAGAATCAGTAACCGCTCGGCCTCGGTCTTGGCCAGCCAGCGGGTGAATTCGCTTCTGGTGTGTTGGGTGGCGTCGACCGTCGGACCCAGGGGCACAACCTCGGTGACGACTTCGCGCAATCCGCGCCGGACCAGATCCGAAAGCGCGGCCTGGGAGTCGTGGCCGTGGCGGCTGTCGATGAAGGTGCCCAGCGCCAGGCGCTCGCTGGCGGACAGATCGAGATAGATGTCCGCCAGCGCTTCGAGCGGATCGGGGCATGAGTGCAAGACGCTTGATGGGCTCATGCCGCCACCCCCTTGAGCTTGGCGGATTCGCCCTGGGTGGCCTGGGACTCCAAGTCCAGATACTCAGAGATCAGATCGGCGAGGGCGATTTGCTGCTTGAGCGCGCTGGCCAGCGCCTTGAGTTCGGCCGCGTTCAACTGGTCGGAGCTGAAGGCATGCTGGTCGCAATGGGTGTGGAGCAAGCTCGCGAGTCCGGCGGCCGTGGCATGGGCGTCGTTCAGGTGAGCGCGAGCGGAAATGTTCGGATGCCAAACGACGTGGATTAGATCGGCGGCGAGCTGGGCACGGGTAGCGGGGTTGAGCTTGGACATTGGGTCGGTTCTCACTTGGATGGAGTAACCGACCGCATCAGGAACGGGCAGAGGCATGAACGGCGGGCACGTGCGGACGCACGGACCCATGGGATATACTTGTTCACGCCGGTGCTCTGATCGTGTCGCGGTCGGAGCTTAGTCGTGGATCCCTTGCAGGGGATCCACGGACGGCTGACAGGCTACTCCGGGTTGGGCGCCCAAATCAACGGCTCGATGTTCGCGCATCGGGCCTTTTTCATGTCCGGCGCACGGATCGACGGGCGGTTGCCAGCCATCGGGCAAGGCGTAATGCGCGAGCCCGCGCTCATCCATGAACGTTTCGATCGGCCAGCCGTCGCGCCGGCGCAAGCGATGGATGGACGCGGCGACCCTCACCCCCAGCCCATGCTGGAAGGCCGAGACGGGATCGACCGGAGCCCGCGCCAGGAGCGCGGCCTTGATGCGGTCGTACTGGGACTGACGGGCCTTATCCATGGCGACCTCGCTTCTTGGGGTCGATGCGGTCATGGCGACGGTGCCACACCAGCTCGCGCGCCGGGGTTTTCCATTGCTCCCGCAGCTTGTTGCCGCGCATTCGAATTCTGCTCTTCCTGGGCATGGCGACCTCCGCTTAAGCCGCGCGCTCTCGCTGGGTGGTCATCCAGGCGAGATAGCTTTCCGGGTCGATCAAGATGCGACGGCCGCGCCTGAAAATGGCGCCGGACTTGGACAGCCCGTTGTGGTCGCGGTTGAACAAGTCCCAGCGGATGCCGCCCTCGGTCAGGGCGGGTTGCTGGGTGGCCAACTGGCGAACAGTCAGCAGTGAACGGGATGGGGCCGGGATCGGGGTCGCGGCCATGGGGGTGGTGGGCATGCGCCATACCTCGCAAGGGGTTGAAGGTCCGCGACGTGGTTAGCGTCGCGTTGCGGGGAATGGTGCGGCGTCGTTGTGGTGGCGTGGTCCCGTCCGGGAAAGACGGGAAACGCGGGACGCAATCAGTCTTTCAGGGCCTTGTTGATGTGCGTCTCAAGGGCGGTTGTCTCCAGGTCGGAAAACTTGCCTTCAATCAGGTGGCCGACGATGCCGGAAACGGTTCCCCGCTTCTTGTGGCATCCGACTTTGGGCCGGCCGTCCTTCTCGAACGTCTCCGGGTCGGTCTTGGCAAGCGCCAGCGTTAGGGCGCGGATGATGCGGTAAAGGGTATGAGGGGTCCGAGGGCCTAGATCGGGCTCTGATCTCTCAGCCTTGGCGCTGTCCTCCGTGGTCACTGGCTCAGGGTCGGAGCGGGCAAATATCGCCTCGCCCCATCGCTCCATCGCAAAGGCGTCAACCTCCTCCGGGTACAGTTTCCAAGACAGGTCCGGGACTTCGCCGGGGTGGTCGCTGTACTTGACCAGGGTCGAAGGGTGGCGCGGGTCAATCTCGCCGCGTGCCCATGCGCAAGTGAACAGCTCAGGGGCCTCCAGAACCAGGGGTGCGGCAAGACAAGAGACCCGATCCCCAATCAGAACGGCGGCCTCGAATAGCGACACAGGGCCGCCGTCCAATGCGGCGTCGATCGCCTCGCGGTCGAGGTAGAGCGGCCAATCGTCCAGCGATCCATCATCGCCGAGCTTGGCTCGCAGTTGCTCCATGACTGGCTTGCGTCGCTCAGGGTCTTTCGAGTGTGCCGCGTCAAAATCGATTTCTGGCAATGGTTCAGGCGGCCTCTTGCCCTTTGCCGGGTAGAAGGGGAAGAACAAGCGCCACTCCATCTCGCGCTGCCAAGATCGCCAACAGCGTTCAAGCATCATCGCCGCGCGCTCCATTTGGCGCGACGTAGCGTCTTTGTTGAGGCATTCGCTCAGCAGTTCGGCTGCATGGAGTAACAGATCATCAAGTTTTTGGGTGGTCATTTCCCGCCATCCCCGAAGATCCGCGCGTTCATCCGCTCCACCACGGCCGATGTGTGGTCGTCGCTCAGGTGGGCATAGCGCTTGACCATGCTCAGGGTCTTATGACCAAGGATCGCGGCGATTTCGGCCAGACTGGCGCCACCCATGGCCAGATAGGACGCGGCCGAATGCCGGAGATCGTGCCAGCGGAAATCCGTGATTTCGGCACGCTTCAAGGCGGTTTCCCAAGGCGTTCGCAGGTCAACCGGATGACTGGGATGGACGCGGCCGGGGAAGACCAGATCGGTATCCAGGCGCCGGACCTTGGCGCGCTCGCGCAACCGCTCCAAGGCGAGCCCGGTCAAGGGCAGGGCGCGGCGTTCGTCGTTCTTGGTCTCTTCCAGGATGGCCACGCGCCGGGCGAAATCGACCTGTCCCCAGCGTAGCCCCATGATTTCCTGTTGCCGGGCGCCGGTGGACAGGGCCAAGACGACAGCCAGGTACAAATCCGGGTTGCCGCCGGCCTGGCAGGCTTCAAGCAGCCGTTCGCGCTCGGCGTCGGAAAGGTAGCGCACGCGCCCGCGCGGCTCCTTGGGCTTGGTGACCTTCAGTAAGGGGTTGCTCTCGATCCAGCCCCATTCCTTGACCGCCACGGTGAAGGCGTGACTCAGGACCGCCAGGTAGCGATTGACGGTGGCGGGAGAGCGCAAGCGTTCGGGGGCGTCTGGAGCGGGGACGGTGGCGAGACTCGGTATCGGTTCGCGGCTCAAGGTGTCGCGACACTCCGCCAGGAAAGCGGGGGTACAGTCGGCCAGCGTCTTTTCGCCGATGCGCGCCTTCCACCACGCCAACTGTTGAAGCTGGGTCGCCTGGCTCCCGGCCTTCTTGGTTGGCATCACATCGCGAACATACCGCTCGATCAATTCGCCCATGGTGTGCCGCTTGGCCTCGGTCGCCACGAAGTGGCGCCCCTCAATGATGGCGGCCTCGGTTTGCTGTGCCCAGCGCTTGGCGTCGGTCAGGCGGGGGAAGGTCGCGGTTTGGGTCTTGTGCCCCTTGCGCCGGATCCGGACCCGATAACTGGTCGCGCCGTTGGAGTCGGTGCGCTTCTCGATGTTCGCCATGGGTGTGCCCCTGCCTGTTGGGTAGCGTCAAGGTCAGGCTAGAGTGTACAACACAAGGCAAGAAACGACAGCTTAAGATAGTCAATCAGGAGGTCTGATAGCCCAAGCATTTGTATCAAAAGGTTTTCATCAAGACGCGATCGATTCGCGGGCCTTTCCAGGGCCACGGCGGACAGAATTCACCCTTGATGAGAGCCGAATCAAGCGGATTTCAGACCCGCGCGCCATGAGCCCTGGTCGCGATGGGCCATTCTTGGGCCACTGGTGACAATCAAGCGCGGATAAATGCAACGCTCTTGGGACACATTGGGGCGGGTATGCTATTGTTATTGCTATTGCTGAATGTTGCTGGACGTTGCCAATCGAGACTTTTAATCAGGTGGTCGCGCGTTCGAGTCGCGCAGGGCGCACCATAAAATCAACGGCTTAGGCTAGATTAGCCTAAGCCGTTTTTCTTTGAGTCACCATAGAGTCACCACGCGGATCGCGGTCGACTCAACCGACCATCGTCCCTCGGCTCGCGGTTTTGGCGAGAGGACGGAAAGCCAGGCCGCGGGTGACTCTCAAACCGATCGTCGTTTGCATGCCAAGTTCAGGCGCCCGTCATTCCAGGGCTCGCCTCCTTGCTCGTGCCGAGCCGCTCGGCACCCCCATCCATCGTGGCCGCACAGACGTCGCCCTGAGCGTCTCTTGGTCGCGCCTCATGAGGCGCTGCCGGGGGCGGCCCTCTGGTCACGCAAACAACCGCGTCCGTGCGCCCCATGTCGCGTGCGTTCACAGCGCTTCACGCGCACGTCATTCAGAGCCTCAACCGTGAACAACGTCTCGGAACCTATGTCAGGCGACACCTTAAATTGCCCCCCTGACGACACGAAGAATTGCCCCCCCTGTCTTCTTCAGGAGGTCAACTTGGACAGTCAGTTTTTCGCGCTCAATCCTGTGCGTCCTTTATCGGTCGGAGCACGGGAGATGTTGGAGCCAGAAGCGGTGACGGCGATTGTGCGGCTGGGGCAATCAGGGTGGGGGGCGAAACGCATCGCCAAGGCCCTGGGGATGGCCCGCAACACGGTGCGGCGGTATCTGAAGGCGGGCGGCGCGGTGGCGTATCGTGCGCCGCGTCGGCGCGGTGCGCTGGCTGGCCAGGAGACCTGGCTACGCGAGCCGTTCCTACGGCATCGGGGCCATTGCGACGTGGTGCGCCAACTGTTGGCGCGTGAACGGGGAGTCGCGGTCCATGTGCGCACGGTCGAACGGGCCTGCCGGGGGTATCGGCAGGAGCTGGAGGCGAGCCAGCGGGCGACGGTGCGCTTTGAGACCGCCCCCGGCGAACAAATGCCGATCGACTTCGGGTCGGTGCGGGTGATGATCGCGGGCGAGTCCACGCGCGTGTTTCTGTTCGTGGCGACGCTGGGGTATTCGCGCCGCGGTTTCGTCTGCGCGTTGCGCCACGAACGGCAAAGCGCGTGGTTCAGCGGGATCGAGGCGGCCTTCGCCCACTTCGGCGGGCGGGTGCGTACCCTGCTGATCGACAACGCCAAGGCACTGGTGGAGAGCGATGACCTGGCGACCCGGCAGGTGCACTTCAATGCCCGTTTTGCGGCGTTCTGCCGCCACTGGGAGGTCGAGGCGCGGGCCTGCGCGCCGTTTCGCGCCCGTACCAAGGGCAAGACCGAGAACGGCGTCGGCTACGTCAAGAAGAACGCCATTGCCGGGCACGCCTTCGCCAGTTGGGCGGACCTGGAGGGGCACTTGGCGCGCTGGCAGCGCGAGGTGGCTGATGTGCGCCGTCATGGCACCACCGGCGAGCCGCCCCGCGAGCGGTTTGCCCTGGAACAGCCGCACCTGCGCCCGTTGGCGGGGCTTGTTCCCTTCCAGAGCGTGCGCGAGCTGGTACGCCGGGTCAATGCCGAGGCCTGCATCGAACTCGACACCAATGCCTACAGTGTCCCCTGGCGGTTGATCGGGGAGTCAGTCCGCGTACTGGTCAGTGCCGGGCAGGTACAGATTCGCCATGGCGGTCAGGAGGTCGCCGCGCATGACGAACTCGCCGGCCGGCGCGGGCGCCAGATCGACCGGACCCACCGGCTGGGGGCGGGGTGCACGCCGCCGAGCGAACCGCCGTCCGCCAACGCCCTCCTGCGCCCGCTGGCGGAGTATGACGCCCTGGTCGGGGGAGGCTGGTGATGGACGCCAGCGACCGCCTGACCGCCCTGCTGACCCAACGGCGCCTGACCGCCGTGCGCGATCAACTCGACAGCCTGCTCGACGAGGCCAGCCGCGCCCAACTCAATTTGCGTGAGGCCCTGCTGTTGCTGGCCGAGCGGGAAGTCGCCCGGCGCGATTCCCGCCGCATCCAGATGGGCCTGAAGCTCGCCCGCTTTCCCTGCGTGCGCCCCCTGGCCAACTTCGATTTCGAGGCCCAGCCCTCCATCGACCCCGCCCAGGTGCGCGACCTGGCCACCGCCCGCTGGGTCGGGCACGCCCAGGCGCTGTTGCTCCTCGGTCCACCAGGTGTCGGCAAGACGCATCTAGCCATGGCCCTCGGGCGTGAGGTCGTTGAACGCGGCTACACCGTGCTCTTCACCTCCGCCGCCGCCCTGATGGCCGGCCTGACCAAGGCCCACAGCGACGCTCACCTGGAGGACAAGCTTATGCAACTGGCCAAGCCGAAACGGCTGATCATCGACGAACTGGGCTATCTGCCCTTGGAGCCGGCCGCCGCTCACCTGTTCTTCCAACTCGTCTCGCGGCGCTATGAGCGCGCCAGCGTGCTGATCACCAGTAACCGCCCCGTGGGCGAATGGGGCCAGGTCTTCGGCGATGCCGTCGCCGCGACGGCGATCCTCGATCGCCTACTCCACCACAGTCAGGTCATCACCATCCGCGGCGACAGCTACCGACTGCGCGAGAAGCGCCGCAGCGGACGGCTGCAAAAAGATGCGGCTCCAACGCCAATTTCATCCACTCAGTGAGCAACCCCGGGGGGCAATTCTTCATGTCGCCAGGGGGGCAATTGTTCGTGTCGCTTGACAACCTACAGGGGTACCCTTCCAGGATCTGGGAACAGTGGGAACATATATCTAAATTACTGATTTAGATATTCTTATATTCGCGCAGAAGGCACCTCCTGTTGCTCCTATATGGGAACACAAGTGGGAACTGGCGACGCAACGACGCATCATGCGCGGGTGAGAGTGGTCGAGGACATTCGCTTGAGCGGCACCAACGACTGCCCTACTGATCTCGACGGCAAACCGTCATACCCTGGTCACCATCGCGCGGATCGCCGCTCTGGCCGTCCGCGAGCACACACCGACCGGGCACGTCGTTCTCTGGGCGGGTGAAGTGGACCCCGCCGACACTCTGGTGCCGCGCCTGATGGCGCCAGCGCCGAGTTCCCTCGCATCGGCCTCAAGACGGCGAGCGATGTCAACGCGCCAGGCTCCGGGACCTTCGATCCGGCCCGCGCTACCCTCGCCCTTGATGAGCGCATCGCCACCCTGAACACACCCCCGGCCCTGCTGATCCTGGATCCGATCGTCTCGGCCGTGGGCGGGGACTCGCACAAGAATGCCGAGGTCCGACGCGGACTCCAGCCCTTGGTCGATTTGGCGATGGTGCGCGGCGGCGCGGTGCTGGGGATCTCGCCTTTCAGCAAGGAATCGGCTGGTCGCGAACGGGTGGAACGTGTCACCGGCTCGCTCGCCTTCGGCGCCCTGGCGCGTATCGTTCTGGTGACGGCCCGCTTGCCGGAGAGCGAAGGCGGCGGACGGCTGATCGCCCGGGGCAAGTCCAACATCGGCCCCGATACGGGTGAATTCTCCTATGACCTCGAGGTCTGCGAGATCGAGGCCGGGATCGAGACGACACGGATCCTGTGGGGACAGACGCTGGAAGGCCGCGCCCGCGATCGGCTCGGCCGCTTGGAGCTGACCGAGCGGCCCGAGGAGCGGACCGCCACGCGCGAAGCCATGGATTGGCTCGCCGACGATCTCCGCACTGGAGCGGCCAAGGCCAAGGATGTTCAACGGGAGGCGCGCGAAGCCGGGATCAGCGAGAAGGCGCTCCGGACAGCGCGGGAACGACTGGGCATCAAGCCAACGAACAGTGGATGCTCCGGGGGATGGCGCTGGGAGTGGCCTCGCGAAGAGGCCCAAGAGGCCCTGGATAGTGGCCATATGGCCCACCCGCCTGATATGGGCCTCTTCGGGGATGGAGGGTCTCTTCGGGCCAAGGGCGGGATCGCTCACGAGCGTTCGGACGAGGCGTCGCACACGAATCGCAACCAATCCGACCCGTGTTTAGCCCCAAACGCGGATGACGATCTCGACATCAATTGAGGAGGCGAGCGCGTTCGAAACCACGTCAACCGGCGGTGATCGCTGGCGTTTGTTGTGAGTGGCGTCGCACGAAACGCGGATACGATGACGCTCAACGATTGTTACCCAGCGACAACCCCCGGCTCTGACGGGGGAGACAGTACCCGTTTGACAGGTGCGTGAGTCTGTTCTGGAACGGTTGGCTTTGATTCGAGCCTCCCCTTGTCGGGATGTTCATAATGAGGCGGCGGCCTGACTCGAAGCGATCGCGGCGCTTGAATGGCGCGAGAACGCTCAAGAGTTTGGCCGGCGATCACAATCCAGCCCTTTTGATTGGCAGCGATCAGAATATCCCGGCTTGCGGGGATTGTTACTTTCAGCCGCTCATCACCTATCAGTTACGAAATACACAGTTGGCGGGACTGGTTTAGAGCTTCTAAGCGACTGATCTGTCGATGCCAGACTTCCCCGAATCAGCCCGATTTTCCTCAGGTCGCGCGAACTGATAGGTGGTGAGCTTTCAGCCGTTTAGGCTAGCCCCTTCTCAAACGGACGGGGGCGACGAATCCCCGGTCGCGCCATGGGCGGCCGGCTCACGAGAGGCGAGCGATGACCAAGTGTCTTGAAACAAAGGCGTCTGCCGACGGTGCGGAAACCCGCTCGGCCCCGGCTTCCGAGGGGCGCGGACGACGCACGCCGTCGGTCAGCCAACACGGCCGCCGCGCGCATCGTCGACGGCGAGCCGAGCGCGACCGATGACAACGCGCCGCGCCTGGAAGCTTCCATCGGCGGGATCGCTCGACCGGCTGGCGCTGGTCACCGAGGACCTGCCGCCGCCTGGCGCCGGCGAGGCCCGGGTGCGGGTGGAGGCGATCGGTCTGAACTTCGCGGACATCTTCGCCGGCCTGGGGCTCTACTCCGCCACGCCGTCGGGCGCCTTCATCCCCGGGCTCGAGTGCGCCGGCGTGGTCGAGGCGCTGGGGCCGTCGCGCGCGGGCAGTGAGGCGGCCGGAACCGCCGTCGCGCCCGGCGATCGCGTGATGGTGCTCACGCGTTTCGGTGGATACGCGACGGCGCTGAACGTCGATACGCGCTACCTCGTGCCGCTGCCGCCGCGCTGGACGATGGCGGACGGGGCGGCGTACCTGGTGCCGGCGCTGACCGCCTGGTACGGCTTGATCCACCTCGGTGCGCTCGCGCACGGCCAGGTGGTGCTGATCCACTCGGCCGCAGGCGGGGTGGGACTGCGCGCGCTGGCGATGGCGCAGGCGACCGGCGCCAGGGTGATCGGCACCGTCGGACACGGCGACAAGCTCCCGCTGCTCGAAGCGCGCGGTCTGGCCCGTGCCCAGGTCGTGGTGCGCGAGCCCTCGCGGTTTGGGGCGCAGCTCGATGCGGCACTCGCCGCCGTCGGCGCGGCGCGCTTCGATCTCGTGTTCGACGCGCTCGCGGGTCCGTTCTTCCTCCCCTCGCTCACGCGGCTCGCCCCGGAGGGGCGCCATGTGCTCTATGGCGCGGCCGACTTCATGCCGAGCGGCGCCCGCACGAACTGGATGCGACTCGCCTGGCAATACCTGCGCCGCCCCCGGCTCGACCCAATGAAGCTCATCGACCAGAACCGCAGCGTGCTGGGATTCAACCTCATCTGGCTCTTCGAGCGCGCCGATCGCCTGCCCGCGGCGGCGGCGGCCGCGCTCGCCCTCAGTCCCGCGCCCTCGCACATCGGCGCCCGCTTTCCGTTCGAAGCGGTTCCGCAAGCGATGCGCGCGCTCCAGGGCGGCCGGACCACCGGCAAGGTGGTCGTCGAGGTCTGACGGCAACGGGCTCTCGCCGCGCCGACGCCGCCCGCGCGGATCGGCGGCTAGGGCCAGCGTCAGCGGATCGGGTGGCTCTCGCTCATCGCGATCACCGAGCGGCAGGACGGAGGCTCGTCGAGAGGCTGGAGGCCGTCGCTGCGGGTCGGTGGAGGATTCGCCCCAGCCGCCGTCATGGCGCAGGGACAAGACGACCGCCTGGTCCTATCCACAACCACACCCTTGCGGTTCGAAATCGAGTGACCGCCGAGCGAACCACAACGGCCCTGTGGTCCTGGCGATAGAGCGCCGCCGCCTTGCGCGTCCGTGCCGCGACGATCCAATGCAGGTTCGGCGGGGCCGCCACATCCAGGTCGAACCCGTCCGCCGCGAGCGTCGGCGTCTCGGGCCGGGACTCGGAGCGCACCCTCCGGTGCCGGGCCTGGAAACGCAGCGGCGCGGCGTCGTCCTGCTTGAGTGCGATCAGATAGGCCATGGGGCCAGGTTGCCCCAGCGACCACGGATGCCGCGTGACCTCAGCGCGCTCGCCCGAGGGCTTGGCCTGGAGGATCCGCGGCGCACAGCGCCGGGTGAACGACTGGATCTCCCCGCTCAGCACCCCTGGAAGAGATCCGCCGGCTGTAGGCGGAAGGTATCCGAGACGACCCGCCGCCGCGACTCGTCGAGCCGCGGGGCTTCGGGGTCGGTGAGCCGCAAGCGCCACAGCCGATCGAGCCGAGGGGGCGGCAGCTCCTCGGCCGCCAGGCGGCGGATCGGCTCCAGCGTTCACGGTCAGATCGCCGGATCCTCGTCATCCGCCTCGTCCATCCGTGACCGGCGATAACGCAACGGCTTGGCGCCGGGATTGACCACCGCGATCCGCCCCTGTGGCACCAGTTCCTGCGGATCGCGCGGCAAGGCGCGCCGACACGCCGCGTCATTCACCGATTCGTAGACTTCTTCCAATCGCGCGAGCAGGTCGGGCGCGCTCGGGCCGCACTCCTCGGGCACGCCCAAGGGCCGCCACGGCTCCAGTTGTCGCAGACGCTCGATCCGATCCTGATGCTTGGCCTCATGCTCGACAGGGTACGACAAGGGGTGTCGCATGATCGTGCTGTACTGATTGGATACTGCCGAACGGAGTGAGCGAGGACAGCCGTTCAACCCTTTCGCCACGGTCTGTCGGCTGCGGGTGCGGCTGGGGGAGACGCTGACGCCGGAGCCGTTCCTCAAGCGGCTGATGGCGGAATGGGGGCTGAAGGGGGAAGAAGCTTGAGGCGCCTGAGCTTTCGAAAGGACGCTTTGCTCGGTGTCCGTCGCGTGGCTCGGTGGGACTTCGCGACGGACCTATGCCGTGGACACCGAGCCATTATTCGATCGGTGTCCACGGCCTGTAACTGGAAGATGCATCACGGATTTCGAGCACGGCCAGTGGTAAATATAGCTTCTGTGGGCTACGGGGTAAGCTCGCGCCCGGCAGATGGTATGCGTTGCGTTGGGGGTTAGCTTCTCACCCCGACCATTTATGCCAAACAGGTTCAAGCCTAGAGTTGCTTCAGGAGAAAACGTGGTCTGTTTCTAAGGGCTGAAGTTTTGCGGTTTTGAAAACGTTGAGCGCAGCAGTGGCTTGGGATCATGGGGTTTCGGTGGGGATTGTACCCGAATGGGCAAATCCCTCGAAAACTCTCCCACCAGAGTCTTGGGAATCCCCACAACTCTTTGGAATCAATCTGATGGCAATATCATCAGGGGCCATGCCGTTAACTAGGGCGTGTCATCAATTTTACTTGTGTGGGATTATAGCCATCCGTCACTGTCGAACGACCGTGATGACACAGCGCCGCTACGCCCTGCGTGACGATCAATGGGATCGCATTAAAGATCTCCTGCCCGGTCGCCCCGGTTCCGTTGGGGTGACGGCAAAGGATAACCGCTTGTTTGTCGAGGCGATTATCTACCGCTACCGGGCTGGGATCCCGTGGCGTGACCTGCCGGAACACTTTGGCGATTTCCGCGTGGTGCACACCCGCTTCACGCGTTGGGCGCGCACCGGGGTTTGGGAGCGGGTATTCGAAGCCTTGACGGAGGATGCCGATAATGAGTACGCCAGGCTCGACAGCACCATCGTGCGAGCCCATCAATACAGTGCCGGTGCGCTAAAAAAAACGATGACGATCAATCCATTGGACGCAGCAAAGGCGGCTTGAGCACGAAAATCCATGCCTTGACAGACGCGTTAGGCAACCCAACGGGCTTTTTTCTGAGCGGCGGACAGGCGTCGGACCTGGTGGGCGCCGACCAGTTGTTGCCGGGGCTTGAGGCGGACGCGTTACTTGCGGACAAGGCGTATGACGCCGACGCACGGGTGCTGGAGGTGCTGGAAGCGGCTGATGTGTAGCCGTCATTCCCCCGAAATGTAACTGACGCAATTAAACATTATTATTCATGGAGTCCGAATGAAAGAATATCAGAAACTCAACGATGCGATTAGTAACATTGCCGATGAAGTAGCGCGCGCAAGCATTAAAGATTATCTGAAATCCTTCACTGAAACTGGTCGCTTCGACAAATTTGAAGAAAGGTTCGATGATTTCAAGCAAGACGTCAAGCGCGCAGCAGAAGACTGTGACCTGGCAATTAATAGCCCAATATATGTCGGCGTCGTCGGCCACTATTCTCACGGCAAATCTAGCCTTGTAAATGCTATGCTCTTCCCCCAGAAAATCAAAGAGCTTCTACCTACAGGCGAAAGTATTGTCACGGCGATGTGCACTCTAGTTGGATTCAAGGATGATCGCCAGGGTCACGAATTCCGCGAGATTAAACACGATGGCGTTGAAGTTCAAATCCCATCTGACGAATATCAGGGCAAAGTTTCCGGAAAAAAGAGTGGGACACTGCAAGGAGTTCATCATTTTCATATTAAGCTCAATACATCCGAGCTTAATCCCGGAGTGTTCCAATCAATGGCAGAAAAAAACATTGAATTGCTTGACACCCCTGGTCTCGGTGGTCCGTACTGGAAAGATGAGCACGCACTCCAAAGCTGGATTAAAGAATTCATGCTAATGATTGTGGTTGTAAAAGCCGACTCGATCAATAAGCGCGTGGCTGATACAGTTAATCCGTTTCTAAAATACTCCCCACGCCCGAATGGCACTAAGATAAGTCTCTCGATTTTTAAAAACAAACACCTGGTTCCGTGAACTGAATGAACCGTCTTCCAAGAATTCCCGTTACATAACAAGAGGATGGAGGTAAAATACGCCCATTCTAGGGCTCACCCGGCAGGTGACAAGTTGCGACGTTTCATCATCACG
>NZ_NRRG01000003.1 GCF_016583575.1 Thiocystis violacea | reverse complement strand
GTCATCGCGGGACCGCTCCCTCGGTGGGACTATCGCAATAGGGGTCGACGCCGGTCCGAGAGCAGGACTGGAGATCCTCTCCGGTGGCCAGCCTGACGCCCAGCGCCTCCAGCAGCGGACCGGGTTCGAAGCCGCAGCCGCGTCCATGCTCGGACTCGATCAGCGGACGGCGGATCAGGAGCGGATCCTCGACCATCAGGGCCAGCGCCGTCGTCTCGTCCAGGGTCTCTGGGCGGACGGCACCCTGTTTGATTCGGGGCGCGGTCGGGTTGAACCAGTCGCGCACCGGTCGGACGCCGAAAAAGGGCCGTAGCCGTTCGGCGGTCCAGGGCTCGGCGAGCAGGTTCCGCACGGTCAGGGGATGGCCGAGCGACCTCAACAGGGCCTGCTGTTTGCCGTTGGAGACGCAGCCTGGCTTTTCGTAGAAGATCACAGTGCTCGACACGCGGCGATTCCCCTGGGTTCTGGTCGCTGGCCTGAGGTGGCTGGGTTCGATGGGTTTTGCTTTGCTCTACCCATCCTACCGGGCCTGGATCTCGGCCATGGCGGCGGCCAGACGCTCGGGCGGGATTCCGGTCAGGGAGCCTGGCGGATTCACAGGTACGCCCAGGCCGTCGAGAATGACCCCTTCGACCGGGCAGATGCTCGCGCACTGAGGCTCGGCGAACTCGCCCTCGCACTCGGTGCATTTCCGGGCGTCGATGAGGAAGTGCGACGCGGCCAAGGCGATGGCCTGGCTCGGACAGAGCGGCTCGCAGGCCCAGCAGTTGACGCAGCCCTCGATGATCTTGAATGCCATTGGCTCGGTTCCCCTTGGGTGTTCGGGTCAGGCGGACAGACGTCGCGGCTCGGCGACGGACGGTTCCAGCCGGCCAGACTCCTCAAGCTCGCGGTAGACAGCGGCGATCGCCTCCTCGATGGGCTCCATCGCATGTTCGCCATTCGGCGCGATCCCGGCCGCTTCCAACTGGCCCCAGGGCTCGTAGCCGATCTTGGCGCAGAGCACCACCTCGCAGCCGGCGAGGGCGCGGATGGTCTTCTGGAGCTTGGTCTCGGCCTCGCCGCAACTGTCCCCGCCGGAGCAGTAGAGATCGACCTTGCGGGCGCCGATGAAACGCACGTCCTGGCTGGACGCCTCGTAGACGAGGAACTCGCGCGCATGGCCGAAGTGCTGGTTGATGACGCCGCCCCCGGTGGTCGCGACCGCCATCAGCACCGGTCGAGGCTCCGGCTTCCTGGGGAGGCCGCGCTTGAGCGAGGCGAGCGAGACGAAGGTCTCGCCGCTGTGCTGGCGCTGCGCGGCGCGGTTGGCCTCGATGGTCGCGTGGACCTCGGCGCGCCGCGTCATGGCGGCGGCGTAATCGATGTCCATCTGCTCGATCTTGTCGAGCGTGAACTCATGTCCGCGATCCTCGCCCAGCATCCCGACCGCGTCGGCCCGGCACTGACGGCAGTGACGCATCATGGCCATGTCGCCGGCGCAGGCGTCTTGCAGGGTCTGAAGCTCCTCGCTGGTCGGACCGCGCTGGCCCATGAGTCCATAGAAGGTTCCGTGCTCGGCCTCGGCGATCAGCGGCATGACGTTGTGCAGGAAGGCGCCCTTGGCCTTGACGACCCGGCTGACCTCCTTCAGGTGCTCCTCGTTCACGCCGGGAATCAGCACCGAGTTGACCTTGACCAAGACGCCGCGCGCGACCAGCATCTCCAGGCCCTTCTGCTGCTGCTCGATCAGGATCTCGGCGGCGCGGCGGCCCTTGATGCGACGGTTGTTCCAGAAGATCCAGGGATAGATCTTGGCGCCGACATCCGGGTCGACGCAGTTGATGGTGATGGTGACGTGCTCGATGTTGTGCTTGCAGAGTTCCTCGACCACGGATGGCAGGGCCAGTCCGTTGGTGGAGACGCAGAGCTTGATGTCGGGCGCCTTCTCGGAGAGCTGCCGGAAGGTCTCCAGCGTGCGTTCCGGGTTGGCGAGCGGATCGCCCGGACCGGCGATGCCGAGTACCGTCATCTGCGGAATATTGGCCGCGACCGCCAGTACCTTCTTGACCGCCTGGTCCGGGGTCAGCAGCTCGGAGACCACGCCGGGGCGGGACTCGTTGGAACAGTCGTATTTGCGATTGCAGTAATGGCACTGGATATTGCAAGCCGGGGCCACCGCCACATGCATCCGCGCGTAATGATGATGCGCGTCCTCGGAAAAACAGGGGTGGTTGTTGACCTTGGCGCGGATCGCCTCCGGCAGATAGGCCAGCCGGTCGCCGCTGCTCCCGCAACCGCTCGACGCGCAACCGCCCGGGCTCTGTACCTTCAACTCCATCACGCGGCCTCCAGGGAATTCGTGGGCACGGACGGCCCAGGTGAATCGAAGAATCTGGAAGCTGTATAAGCAATCGTCGTGCCTGAGCTGATGGTTCAGGCAGGTGGCTGATTTATAAGACGATGCTAAATGACCTGGGTGGGTTTTGTTGGGATCGCGACAGATGCGCGACCCCTGTCGTGTGGGGATCGGCACAGACGGGGCGTCTGGAGAGCGGAGGCCGGAGAATCCATCCCCGGCATGGATCGGTCGGTGGCGGGTCGGTGTTGGGACGCCGGCGGGAGGACGCCGCCCGAGACTCAATATCCCCGCGAAACGCGCCAGTCACCGTAGTCCTGCGTTAGATACGCCTTGCTGACGATGTAGTTCAGGACGTTGCGCAAGCGATAAAAGCCAACGACCGAGTCGAGCCGCAGCAACTCCTGGCCCCCTTCGTCGAAGAAGAGGATCGCCGGGGCATAGAAGAGCCCCAGTTCGGCGGCCCAGGCGCGCGAGCTGGTGCGCACGCCCGCCGGGGTGATCACGGGTGTGTCGGACCACATATCCAGTTGCGCGCTGTCGAAGTCGGCGAAATGCCGGTTGATGGCGGGCGCGCGCAGAACCTGTCCGTGCAGCACGTCGCAGGGGTGACAGTCGCCCTGCTCGAAGAAGACCGCCAGCGGTCGCTGGGCGGGAACGCGGCGGTCCAGGTCGTGGGGCGGTGGGCTGAGGAAGGGCTCCGCGTTCAGATCCTCGGCGTCGAACACCATGCGGTTGTCGCCCCGAGCCAGATAGTCCCGAAAGGATTCGCGCTGGTAGTGCCCGTCGGCCACGAACTCCAGGGCCGCGCGGAACTGGTAGGGCGGATAGTAGCCGCGCAGCGCGAGCGCGATCTCGCCGCGCGCGTCGTAGAAGAGGATCGAGGGGGTGAAGTCGGTCTTCTCCCGTTGCGACCACTCGCGTTCGGTGGTTAGGGTGCCATCCGGGGTCGTGACCTCCTCGGTTCCCCAGATATCGATCGGCACCAGGTCGAAATGCCGGCGGGTATATTCGACGATGTCGGCGTTGCCGAAATTCACCCGCATAAGCTGGTGGCAATAGGGGCAGCGTTTCTGGCCGAAATAGACCATGAGCCCCTGCTTGCCGCCGCTGGTGGCTTCCGCGAGATCCGCCCGCAGATCCAGGAAGCTCTCCTTGAACCAGTCCGGGTAATCGAGCACCTCTTCCCTGGGGAAATCGTCGAAGCTGTAGACCGCGTCATCCGACGGGTTGGCCTGGGCCAGTGGGCACGCCAGGCCAAGCATCAGCATCAGCATCGAAAGCATCGGACGGCGAGGGGCAAGCATGCCTGGTCTCCTTGGGTGTTCGTCTGGCGGCGATCATGCGGACGTCGCCAGTGGGCGGTGGAAGGTTGGTGGTCGGGCCAAGCGTCTCAACGCCCTTCGCGCTCCAGGAGCCGGGTGACCAGCAGGAGCGCGGCGATGGAGCGGGCCTCGTCGAAATCCTCGCGCGCCAGCAGGGCGTCGATGTCCCCGAGGCGCCAGGGGATGACCTCGGGCGGCTCCGGCTCGTCGCCCGCGAGACGCTGGGGAAACAGCTCGCGCGCCAGCACGATCAGGCTGTGATGCTGGATATAGCCCGGAACCAGCGACAGCCGGTCGATGATGCGCAGATTCCGGGCGCCATGGCCGATCTCCTCCTGAATCTCCCGATTGGCCGCGCTCAAGGGATCCTCGCCCGGCTCGACCACGCCCTTGGGAAAGCCCAGTTCGTAACGTTCGCTCCCGGCGCCATATTCGCGAATCAGCAACAGCGTATCGGCGTCCAGCATGGGTACAATCATTACCGAGTCGGCGCCGCCGGGGATGCGCTCGTAGGTTCGCCGGCGGCCATTGGCGAATTCCAGATCGATTTCCTCGATCCGAAACAGCTTGCTTTGGGCCACCAGACGCCGATCGGTGATCTTGGGTTTTGACCGCACGGGCGGACTCCTAATGGGCGACCTCGACATGAGCGCGACGCACGACCCGATTGACTGGGACCAGATCGACAGCGTCTTCCTGGATATGGACGGCACCCTGCTCGATCTGCATTTCGATAATCACTTCTGGCTGGAGCATGTCCCCCGGCGTTACGGCGAGGCGCGCGGACTCTCGCTCGACGAGGCCAGGGCCGAGCTGCTGCCGCGCTATCGCGACATCGAAGGAACCCTGAACTGGTATTGCGTGGACCACTGGAGCCGCGAGCTGGGCCTGGATATCGTCTTGCTCAAGCAGGAGGTCGAGCACCTGATCGCGGTTCATCCGCATGTCATGGAGTTCCTGGAGGCCCTGGCGTCGCTCGGCAAGCGCCGGGTTCTGGTGACCAACGCGCATCAGAAGACGCTCGGTCTGAAACTGGAGCGGACCCGGCTCGCGGGTCATCTTGAGCGTGTCATCTCCTCGCATGACCTGGGCGTCGCCAAGGAATCGCCGGGGTTTTGGCCCCGGCTCCAGGACATCGAGCCCTTCGATCCCACGCGAACCCTCTTCGTCGATGACAACCTGGGCGTACTGGAGGCGGCCCGTGACTATGGGTTGCGCTGGCTCCTCGCCGTGCGGGAGCCCGATTCCAGGAAACCCAGGCGATCCATCGAGACCTTTCCCGCGATCGTCAATTTCTCGGAGCTGATGCCCCTGTCCGGATCCCAGGCCGCGCGGGCGTCGGCCGGCGAGTCCTGATCAATCGACGGTTTCCGGGGTCGGATCCAGGACGGTCCGGGCCGTCTCGCCGCCATCGCCGACCGGCTTGCGCCGCCGCCGACGCCGTTTGGGCTTCGTCTCTCCGTTCGGCACGGCCTCGTCACTGGCCGCAACCGGGGTCTCGACCGCATCCCTCGCCGCCGGGCTGGTTTGGGGCGGCGGGCTGGTTAGAGCCGCCTGCTCGAATCTGGGACGCAGCTGGCGGCGTCGGCGTTCGCCCGTCTTTTCGGGCTGGGCCTCGGATTCCTCCAGTGCCTGAGCTTCAGGGTGTCGCTGCGGCGGCTCTGGATCTGCCCTGGCCGCCGGCGGTGGGGCGTAGGTGAGTGGTGGCGGTGGAGCCTCGGTCGCCGCCGGGGGTTGGGCCGGAGGTGCCGGCGATTTCCGGGTTTCGCGCTCCGGTCGTGGGCGACGGGGCCGGGTCTCCGGCGCGCCCCGCTCGGACGATCCGCCGCGCGTTCCGCGCCCATCGCGCCGTTCCTCCCGATCCGCGCGGTCCGGCCGCAACCGGCTGCGTGGGCTGATATCGGCCAGCAACGCCTGATCGACCGGCAGCACCGGGATCTTGGCGCCGATGAAGGTCTCGATATCGGGCAGGCAAAAGGCGTAGGTCTCGCACACGAAGCCGATGGCATCCCCGGCCGCACCGGCGCGCGCGGTGCGACCGACGCGATGGACATAGTCCTCCGGATCCTCGGGCAGGTCGTAGTTGACCACATGGGTCACGTCCGGGATGTGCAGGCCGCGCGCGGCCACGTCGGTTCCGACCAGTACCGGCAGGGTGCCCTCGGTGAAATCGCGCAGCAGCTTCAGACGCTTGGTCTGAGGCACGTCGCCCGAGAGCACGGCGGTATTGATGCCGTTACCCTGGAGATAGCCCCAGACCCGGTCGGCCTCGCGCTTGGTGTTGACGAAGACCATGATGCGCGCGTCGGTCCAGCCGCGCACCAGTCCGATCAGCAGTGGAATCTTCTCCTCGTTGGAGGTCATGTAGCAGCATTGCGCCACCCGATCCGCGGTGACCTGGTCGGTCTCGATCTTGACCAGTTGGGGGCGGTTCATGTGCTCGTAGGCCAGCTCGGTCACCCGATAGGAGAGGGTGGCGGAGAAGAGCATGCCCTGTCGCTGCTCGACCGGCGGCATCTGCCGGAACAGATAGCGAATGTCCTTGATGAAGCCCAGATCGAACATGCGATCCGCCTCGTCGAGCACCACCACCTCGATGCCCTTGAGGTCGAAGACATGCTGCTTGTAGTAGTCGATCAGACGTCCCGGCGTACCGATCAGGATATCGACGCCGGCGGCCAGGTCGTCGCGCTGTTGCTGATAGCCCGTCCCGCCGAAGACTACCGTGGAGCGCAGCCCCGTGTGCTTGGCCAGGAGCAGGGTATCCTTGTGGATCTGGACCGCCAGCTCGCGTGTCGGCGCCAGGATCAGCGCCCGCGGCCGGCAGTGCGGCTGTGGCTCGGGTGTCTGGTTCAGGAGGCGCTGCATCACGATCAGCACGAAGGCGGCGGTCTTGCCGGTGCCGGTCTGCGCCTGACCCGCGACATCCCGGCCTTCCAGCGCGATCGGCAGGGTCTCGGCCTGGATCGGCGTGCATTTAGTGAAGCCCGCGTCCGCGAGGCCGGCGAGGATCCGCTGATCGAGAGCAAAGCTTTCGAATCGAATCTGAGTGAGGTGGGTGTCTGACATGGAAGCTAGGCGTCCGAATTGGCCTTATCGTTGGGTGTCGAGCCTCGCGGACGTGCAAGGCTTGCAAATTATCTTCGCTTTGGATCAAATAGCATCTTACTCAAGGGCTCCTGCCAAAGCCAATTCGCCCGCCCGCTCCTCACCCGCCCCGCGCGACGCCTCCGTGGCGAGCTCCAGGCTCTCTACACAAATACACGAACTAAAACAAACTAATGGGAGACAACTTCAGTGAGCGATAGCATCGTCCATGTGACCGATGACTCTTTCGAAGAAGAGGTTCTCAAGTCCCCGGAGCCTGTCCTAGTCGATTACTGGGCCGACTGGTGCGGACCCTGTAAGATGATCGCCCCCGTCCTCGATGAAATCGCTGGCGAATACGCGGGCCGCATCAAGGTCGCGAAGCTCAACATCGACGAGAATCCGAGCACTCCGCCACGTTACGGTATCCGCGGCATCCCGACCCTGATGCTGTTTCGCGCGGGCGAGGTGGAGGCGACCAAGGTTGGCGCCGTCTCCAAGTCCCAACTGACCGCCTTCATCGACAGCAATCTCTGAGCCGACCGCTCGACGATTCCGGCGCGACCCCGCGCCACTTGGGAGTTCGACCAAATCGAATCGACACGGGGCGTCCATCCGGGCGCCCTCTCTCCGGTAAATTGCCGCCCCTAGCCGCACTCCCCCGCGACTTCGTTCCTACACGGGGCGCTCTTTACCAGCCACGACCTCTGTCCTAACGAAAACCGTGATGAATCTAACCGAACTCAAGAAGATGCCGGTGCCCAATCTGGTCGCCCTGGCTCAATCCATGGAAATCGAAGGCGTCGGACGATCCCGCAAACAGGATCTGATCTTCGCCATTCTCAAGGCCCAGGCCAAGAAGGGCGAGGATATCTACGGCGACGGCGTGCTCGAGATCCTCTCCGATGGGTTCGGTTTCCTGCGCTCCGCCGACGCCTCCTATCTCGCCGGCCCCGACGACATCTATGTCTCGCCGAGCCAGATTCGACGCTTCGCGCTGCGCACCGGCGACACCATTTCGGGCAAGATCCGCCCGCCCAAGGATGGCGAGCGCTATTTCGCGCTGCTGAAGGTCAACGACATCAACTTCGACCGGCCTGAAAACGCCAAGCTGAAGATTTTGTTCGAGAACTTCACCCCGCTGTTCCCCCAGAAGCGGCTCGGGCTGGAGATCGGCAACGGCAGCACCGAGGACATCACGGCCCGCATCATCGATTTGGTGGCTCCCATCGGCAAGGGTCAGCGCGGACTCATCGTCTCGCCGCCCAAGGCCGGCAAGACCATGATGTTGCAGAACATCGCCCAGTCCATCGGGCACAATCACCCGGATTGCTACCTGATCGTCCTGTTGATCGACGAGCGCCCGGAAGAGGTCACCGAAATGGCCCGCTCGGTGCGCGGCGAGGTCATCTCCTCCACCTTCGACGAACCCGCCACCCGCCATGTGCAGGTCGCCGAAATGGTCATCGAAAAGGCCAAGCGACTGGTCGAGCACAAGCGTGACGTGGTCATCCTGCTCGATTCCATCACCCGTCTCGCCCGCGCCTACAACACCGTGGTGCCCTCGTCCGGTAAGGTGCTGACCGGCGGCGTCGACGCCAACGCCCTGCAACGCCCCAAGCGCTTCTTCGGCGCCGCGCGCAACGTCGAGGAAGGCGGCTCGCTCACCATCCTCGCCACCGCGCTGGTCGATACCGGCTCGCGCATGGACGACGTCATCTACGAGGAATTCAAGGGCACCGGCAACATGGAGATCCACATGGATCGCCGCATCGCCGAACGGCGCATCTTCCCGTCCATCCACATCAACCGCTCCGGCACCCGTCGCGAGGAGTTGCTGATGGGTCAGGCGGAACTGCAAAAGATGTGGATCCTGCGCAAGATCCTGCATCCCATGGACGAACTGGCCGCCATGGAATTCCTGCACGACAAGCTCAAGGCCACCAAGACCAATGACGAATTCTTCTCGTCGATGAAGGGCTGAGGAGGCGCTCGCTCGTCCTCTCGGCTGGTTCCGACGGATCCCCGCGTCGCGGATGTGACGCGGGTTCCCCGAATCCCCGGCGCGGGACGCCGGCCGTCGCCTGTGTTGAACGGCCCGGAACCTGGTTCCAGGCCGTGGCGTCATTCGCTCCCTATCCCGGCGGGCGCCTGGCCCGAGGGCGTGCCTGGCTATTTCTCGTCCGCTGGCGGCGCGAGCGCCCGCCCGAAGGTCTGTTCATAGGTCTCCGCGTAGGGTGCCAATGTCTCGTAGACATGGCGGGGTACCACGCGGGACTCGAAACGGGCGAACTTGCTGCGCACATAGTTGAGATTTCGCAACAGCTTCATCTCGATGATGGCGCGCGCGAATTCGAGGCCCTTGGAGCCTTTCTTGCGTTGCAGGTAAGCGACCAGCTTGCGGACCAGGAAGGGTGGTTTCTTGGCGCCGGGCGGGTGGGTGAGCCGCTCCATGAAGCGCGGCATGCCGCGCGTGCGGTCGCCGCCCTCGGTCAGTTCGCCGAATTCCAGATCCGGACGCAGCAGTTCGAACAGTTCCTCGCCGATCTCGGTGCGCACCAGCGTCCATTGCCAGCCGAGCGGCGCGCCCATGTAACCGACGGTCAGGTCCGACAGGCTGTTGGGATAGTCGAAGCAGGACAGACAGGCCGAGGGGAAGATGCCGTGCAGCTTGTCCATCGGGAAGTCGATGTAATTGACCCGCTCCACCTGCCCGTCGTCGTGGCGCAGCCAGAGACTGAAGTCCTGCATGAATTCATGGTGCGCGACGGTCGCGGGCGAGCGTGAGATCTGGGACAGGAAGTATTCCAGGTCCGGGTAGGTGACGTTGTCGCTGCAGGGGATGCCGATGACATAGAGCTTCTCCAGCCCCAGTTCGGCCTCGATCGCCCGCAGCATGTGCACCTGGCAACTGGTGCCGATGAAGGCGAGCCGCTTGATTCCCTGTTCGCGCACGGCGTCGATCAGGCTCAGATTGGGCGACAGGCAGGGCTTGTTGCCGGCCGTGGCGAGCACTTCCGCCGGTGTGCGCGCGAGTACGGGCTGGGCCTTGAAGCGGGTTCCGGGCGCGGCTCCGGTGGTGATGACGGCCTCGACCAGACCCTGTTCGAGCAGGCGCGCGCCGAGCGCGGTGACCATGCCGGTCCACTGCGCCTTGGGATTGGGGCGGCTCAGACGCGCGGCGTATTGGGCGCGATGGATGCCGAAGCGCAGTTCGTCGTCGGGCCGGCGATTACGCCCATGCAGGCGTTGCTCGATCTCCTGGGTCTGGTTGCGCACGAAGACGCAGGATGTCGACATGAGCGAGCCGAGCGAGCTGTCGCAGAGGCCGCAGTCGCTACAGAGGCGGGGCCGGCCTTTCAAGCGGTCGTCGCTGCTGAGGAGCGAGATGGTGTCGAGTCCCTTGGACGGACCCGTTTCCTGGGAGTCGATCGCGGCGTCGCTCATGCGAGCGCCTCGTCGGCACGGCGTCCGCCGTCGACTCCGGTGGTGGCGTCAGGGTATGGCATGCGGCTGATCTCCTCGGTGGTTTAACCTGGAAAGCCAGGGTTCCTTGGTATTGTATTTGAGACCGATCGTCTCGTCGTCGCCGCGCGCGGCGGATCATGATCGGAAATTACCGCCCGATCGCCTCGACTGATCGACTCAATTCGCTTGACCTCCCGTGTGCATGGGCGCTAGGGTCGCGAGTTTGATTTTTGCCCTGGGTTCGTCGCGTGATTGACGGCTGGACCCGGCCTCGCCGGACAGCGGCCGCGCACGCGCTTGCTTCGGGTGCTCGCGATCAACAGGCCGTTTGCGCCAATTTCGACACACTAGAACTAGGTTCGCCGCGTATGCCCATCCCGTTTCCGTTTTCCGCCGTCGTCGCCCAGGAAGAGATGAAACGCTCCCTGTTGATCGCGGCCATCGATCCGTCCATTGGCGGAGTGCTTGTCTTCGGCGACCGGGGCACCGGCAAGTCCACCGCGATTCGCGGACTTGCCGCGCTCCTGCCGAAAATGGTGGCGGTCGATTGCACCTATAACTGCGATCCCCAGGCCGGCGACGATGCTCTCTGCGCCGACTGCCGCACCAATCGCGCCAAAAAGGGGCCGCTCAAGGGCCGCAAGGTGCCGGTGCCGGTCGTCGATCTGCCGCTCGGAGCCACCGAGGACCGCGTCATCGGCGCGCTCGATCTGGAGCGCGCGCTCACCAAGGGCGAAAAGGCGTTCGAGCCGGGTCTGCTGGCGCGCGCCCACCGCGGTTTTCTCTATATCGACGAGGTCAACCTGCTGGAAGACCATCTGGTCGACTCGCTGCTCGACGTGGCCGCCTCCGGCGAGAATCTGGTCGAGCGCGAGGGTCTGAGTATCCGTCATCCGGCGCGCTTCGTCCTGGTCGGCTCGGGCAACCCGGAGGAGGGTGAACTACGGCCCCAACTCCAGGACCGGTTCGGTCTCTCGGTCGAGGTCAAGACGCCCCAGGACCTGCCGACCCGCATGAAGGTCGTGCGGCTGCGCGATGAGTTCGAGCGCGACCCCGATGCCTTCGTGGTCAAGTGGAAGGGTAAGGACGGCAAGGTGCGTCGCCTGATCGAGAAAGGGCGCGCGCTGCTGCCCGAGGTCGCGGTTCCCGACGCGACGCTGGAGGCGGCCGGCCGGCTCTGCATCAAGCTGGGCACCGACGGTCTGCGCGGCGAGCTGACCCTGATCCGCGCCGCCCGCGCGCTGGCGGCCCTGCAAGGGGATACGGAGGTCACGATCGAGCATCTCAAGGCGATCGCGACCTCGGCGCTGCGCCACCGCCTGCGGCGCGATCCGCTCGATGAGTCCGGCTCCACCAGCCGCGTGGAGCGCGCGGTGCAGGAGCTGTTCGGCGCATGAGCAGCCCCGACCCGAATCCCGCCGTCGCGGACGGCGGCGCATCGGCGGCCCCGCGCCAGGCGAATCCGGGTCCGTCACCCTGGGAGGACGCGGTCCTCGCCGCCGCGCTCATGGCGGTCGATCCGGCCGGCACGGGCGGCGTCTCGCTGCGCGCCCTGGCGGGTCCGGTGCGCGACCAGTGGCTCTCGATCATGCGCGATCTCCAGCCCGAGGGCACGCCCATGCGGCGCGTCCCGCTGCACGTCTCGGACGGTCGTCTGCTGGGCGGTCTGGATCTGGCCGCGACGCTCAACGCGGGCCGGCCGGTCGCCGAGCGCGGTCTGCTGGTCGAGGCCGATGGCGGCGTGATCGAGCTGGCGATGGCCGAGCGCATCGCCGCCGGCACCGCCGCGCGTTTGACCATGGCCTTCGATTCCGGCGAGGTGGTGCTGGAGCGCGATGGGCTGGCCATGCGAACGCCGTCGCGGTTCGCGGTGGTCGCGCTGGACGAGGGGGTCGGCGAGGACGAGGGGCTGCTCAACGCCCTGCTCGACCGGCTCGGCTTCCATCTGGAGCTGACCTATATCCGCGTCCACGAGGCGATCGCCTGCGACTACGACGCCGACGACATCCTTGCGGCGCGCGCCCGTCTGCGTTCCGTCACCATCACCGAGGATCGGATCCAGGCCCTCTGCGGAACGGCCATGGCGCTCGGGATTCCTTCGCTGCGCGCCTCGATTTTCGCCTGCCGTGTCGCCTGCGCCTCCGCCGCGCTGGAGGATCGCCCCGAGGTGACGGACGAGGATCTCTCCGTCGCCGCCCGGCTGGTGCTGGCGCCGCGCGCGACCCAGCTCCCGCCGATGGAGCCGCCGCCGGACGCCGAGCCGCCGCCGCCCGAGCCGGAGGAGCCGGATCAGGAGCAGAATCAGTCCAACGAGCAGCAGGAGCCTCAGGAGCTTGAGGACCAGGTGCTGGAGGCCGCCAAGGCCGCCATCCCGGCCGGCCTCCTGGCCCAGCTCCAGATGGGCAAGCTGCGGCGCTCGCGCTCGCGCGCCACCGGCAAGGCCGGCGCGGTGCAGAACGCCCCCTCGCGCGGACGTCCGGCCGGTGTGCTGCGCGGCGAGCCGCGCGCCGGACTGCGGCTGAACGTCGTCGAGACCCTGCGCGCCGCCGCCCCCTGGCAGCGTCTGCGCCGGGAGGAGCGGGCGCGTGTCGGTCAGCCCTCCACACGCATCGAGGTGCGTCAGGACGACTTCCGCATCACCCGCTTCAAGCACAAATCCGAGACCACCACCATCTTCGTGGTCGACGCCTCCGGCTCCTCGGCGCTGCATCGTCTGGCCGAGGCCAAGGGCGCGGTCGAGCTGCTGCTCGCGGACTGCTACGTGCGGCGCGACAAGGTCGCCCTGGTCGCCTTTCGCGGCAAGGCCGCCGAGATCCTGTTGCCCCCGACCCGTTCGCTGGTGCGCGCCAAGCGGACCCTGGCCGGGCTGCCGGGCGGCGGCGGCACGCCGCTGGCCTCGGGCATCGACCTGGGGATGATCCTGTCGGATTCGGTCAAGCGACGGGGCGGCACGCCGGTCCTCATCGTCATGACCGACGGCCGGGCCAATGTCGCGCGCGACGGCACCGGTGGACGGACCCGCGCCGGGGAAGAGGCGCTGGCCGCCGCGCGGGTGGTGCGCTCGCTGGAGATCGCCGCGCTGGTGATCGACACCTCGCCGCGACCCCAGCCGCAAGGCCGGGATCTGGCCACGGAGATGGGCGCGGTCTATCTGCCGCTGCCGCACGCGGACGCCAATTCGCTCAGTCAGGCGGTGCGGGCGACGGCGATCTGATGCCCGTCCTTGCGTTCGGACGGATCTGGAGCGGCAGGAGCGCGTGGCGCGCACTGGTTCAAATCGAGAGTGCTTCTTGTGAATGACACGCCGGATTGGGAGCGGGAGGGTTCGGACTGGCCGAATCGCGAGTCCAGTCAGTTCGTCTCGGCGGGCGGGCTGCGCTGGCACGTTCAGCGAATGGGTCAGGGGCCGGTACTCCTGCTGCTGCACGGCACCGGCGCGGCGACCCATTCCTGGCGCGATTTCGCCCCTCGTCTGGCCGAGCGCTTTACCCTGATCGCCCCGGATCTTCCGGGTCACGGCTTCACCAGCGCGCCGCCCCAGGATCGCATGTCCCTGCCGGGCATGGCCGCCTCTGTCGGCGCCCTGGTCGAGACGCTCGGCGTCCAGCCGGAGCTGGTGCTCGGGCATTCGGCGGGCGCGGCCATCCTGATTCGGGCCTGTCTGGAGGGGCGGATCGCGCCGCGCGGGCTCATCAGTCTGAACGGCGCGCTCCTGCCCTGGCGCGGTCTGCCGGGTCGGATCTTCTCCCCCGCCGCCAAGCTGTTCGCCACCAATTCGCTGGTGTCGACCCTCTTTGCCCTCCGGGCGCGTAACCGCAAGGTCATTCAGCGCCTCGTCGACAGCACCGGCTCGACCCTGGAACCCGCCGGGGTGGATCTCTATCAGCGTCTGATCCGTTATCCCTCGCATGTCCGGGCCTCGCTCTCGATGATGGCCCATTGGGATCTGGGCCTGATCGAGCAGGGGCTTCCACAGCTCAAGACGCCGCTGTTCCTGATCGTCGGGGAGCAGGATTCCACGGTCTCGCCGCGCGAGGCGCGTCGCGTGCGTCAAGGGTTGCGTCCGGACGCCGAGCTGATCGAACTGGTGGGCCTGGGTCATCTGGCGCACGAGGAGCGACCCTACGAGGTGGCGGATGTCGTTCGTCGGATCGCGGTGGGTTTGGGACTGCTATCCGCGCCTTGTGGCTGATTTCCGTCGGTAATTGTTGACCGGCATCAGGGGGTGACGTGGCGTCGATCCTGCTATACTGTCAACCTATGTTGACAGTGAAGCGGGTAATATGAACTTGACAGTCGCGGCTCCACGGGTTTCTGGTACCGATCAGAGTCAGAACAAACCGCACGCCCTCGTGATCGGCAGCGGTTTCGGCGGTTTGGCGGCGGCGGTGCGTCTTGGCGCGCGCGGCTTTCGGGTGACCGTTCTCGAGGCGTTGGACGCCCCCGGCGGACGCGCCTATGTCCATCGGCAGGACGGTTTCTCCTTCGACGCGGGGCCGACCATCATCACCGCGCCCTTCCTGCTGGAAGAGCTTTGGGGCCTCTGCGGTCGCCGCTTCGAGGACGACGTCGATCTGCGCCTGATGGATCCCTTCTATCGGATCCGCTTCGACGACGGCCGGGTCTTCGACTACAGCGGCGACGCCGACAAGGTGAAGGCGCAGATCGCCCAGTATTCGCCGGCCGACGTGAAAGGCTACGACCGCTTCATGGCCATGAGCGAGAAGGTCTTCAAGGTTGGCTTCGAGGATCTGGCGCACGTACCCTTCACCCATCTGACGGATATGTTGCGAATCGTGCCGGACATGGCCCTGCTGCGGAGCTACCGCACCGTCTACGGCATGGTCTCCAGCTATATCAAGGATCCCTACATCCGTCAGGTGCTCTCCTTCCATCCGCTGCTGATCGGCGGCAATCCCTTCACAGTGACCTCGATCTACGTCCTCATCTCCTTCCTGGAGCGCAAGTGGGGCGTGCATTCGGCGATGGGCGGCACGGGCGCGGTGGTCAAGGGGTTGGTGAGCCTGGTCGAGGGGCAGGGCAGTCTCATCCGCTACAAGACGGAGGTCGAGCAAATCCTGGTCAAGAATGGCCGGGCCTCCGGCGTGCGCCTAGCCTCCGGCGAGGAGGTCCCGGCCGATGTCGTCGTCTCCAACGCCGACGCGGCGACGACCTACGGCAAGCTGCTCGGCGGACATGCGCGCAAGCGCTGGACCGATAAAAAAATCGAGCGCACCCAGTTCTCCAATGGGCTTTTCGTCTGGTACTTCGGCACCAAGCGCCAGTACCCGGACGTGAAGCATCACACCATCCTGCTCGGCCCGCGCTATCGCGGCCTGATCCAGGACATCTTCAAACAGAAGAAACTCGCCGAGGACTTCAGTCTCTATCTGTATCGTCCGACGGCGACCGATCCGAGCCTGGCGCCGGAAGGTTGCGATACCTTCTATGCCTTGTCTCCGGTGCCGCATCTCGGCGGCGATACCGATTGGGAAACCCAGGCGGAGCCGTACCGCGCCCGGATCGCCCGTTACCTGAGCGAGACGGTGCTTCCTGGATTGGAAGACCAGATCGCGACCTCGCTCGTCACGACGCCCCTGGATTTCAAGCATCGCCTGAATTCCCACCTGGGCGCCGGTTTCAGTCTGGAGCCCCTCTTGATGCAAAGTGCGTGGTTTCGCCCGCACAATAAAAGCGAAGAGGTGGAGCATCTTTATCTGGTCGGTGCGGGGACGCATCCGGGCGCTGGCGTGCCCGGAGTCATCTCATCCGCACGGGTCCTCGACAGGGTGGTGCCCGATGCCTCAACTTTTGTCTAGTCAGAACGACCGGAAGACGACTCACGCGACGGCGGCCGATATCGCCGCCTGTCGCGATTTGCTGCGTTGCGGCTCGCGCTCGTTCTACGCGGCCTCTTTTCTGCTGCCGCAGCGCTTCCGTGATCCGGCCATCGCGCTCTACGCCTTCTGCCGCATCGCCGACGATGCGATCGATTGCGTGGGCGACGATCCGCGGCTCCAGGCCGAGGCGCTCGAAATGCTCCACGATCGGCTCGACCGCATCTATGCCGGCCAGCCGATCGACGATCCGGCCGACCGCGCGCTGGCGGACGTGGTGGTGGAGTTCGCCATGCCCAAGCGTCTGCTCGGAGCCTTGCTGGAAGGCTTCGAATGGGATGCCGAGGGACGTCGCTACGAGGATCTTTCCGGGATCTACGATTACTCGGCGCGGGTCGCCGGGACGGTCGGCGCCATGATGGCCGCCCTCATGGGCGCGCGTTCCGAGGAACTGGTGGCGCGGGCCTGCGATCTGGGCGTGGCCATGCAGATCACCAATATCTGCCGCGACGTGGGCGAGGACGCGCGCAACGGGCGCATCTATCTGCCCCTATCCTGGGTGCGCGAGGCCGGGATCGATCCGGATGAATGGCTGAAGGATCCCGTTTTCAACGAGGCGATCGCCTCCGTGATCCAGCGCCTGCTCCAGACGGCGGACACCCTCTATCAGCGTTCGGATGCCGGGATCGCCGGTCTGCCGATGGGCTGTCGGGCCGGGATCAACGCCGCGCGCTATCTCTATTCGGAGATCGGCCGTCAAGTCGAGCGTCAGGGACTGGATTCCATCTCCCGTCGCGCCGTGGTGCCCGCGCCGCGCAAGTGGCAGCTTCTGGGGCCTATCCTGGGCAAGGCCATCCTGACCTCGCGTTATGTCGCCGCTCCCGCCCTCGAGGAAACGCGCTTCCTGGTCGACGCGGTCGTTGCCGCCACGCCGCAACCGGAGAAGAATTCCGCCTTGGGCGGCGGCAATCGCGTGATGTGGGTGCTGGAATTGTTCGAGCAACTCGAAGAACGCGAGCGCGCGGTCGGCTTGCGTTAACGCGGCCTCTTTCAGCTCGGCCGTTCCGCGACAGGCGGGGTGCGACGTCGACTGTCGCGCCCCGCTTGTTTTTGCGCGGGCAGCAACCCTCATCGACTGATTCAGGGTGGCCGGATGCGCGCGGGATGCCTGCCGCCCCTGATCGATGATGATCGGGGCTTCGGCCCTCTTTAGGTGATTTCCGGGATAGCTTGTGCCCGCGATCCGCTTGGTCATAGACAGGATCAGCAGGATTTCGCAGGATTGACAGGATTTTTAAATCTCTGTTTTTAATCCTGTCCAGTTCCGGAGCCTTCGGTCGGGTACGGATTTTCCCGGAAATCGCCTTGCCGAGGATCTGGTTTCAAATAGAGCTTAGGGTGAGGGGGCCGTGGCCCGTATTCTCTTTTCGACCATGGGGTCTCTCGGAGATCTTCACCCTTACATCGCGGTGGCCAAGGGCCTGCTTGAGCGCGGGCACGACGCCGTGATCGCCACCAACGGGGAGCACCGGTCATCCGTTGAAAGCGCGCGGGTCGGGTTCGTCGAAACGATACCAACGGCAAGCGTTCAGGGCGACTACCAGGCGGCCATGGAGCGGATGCTCACGGCGCGCGGGGGCGAGGAGTTCCTGGTGCGCGAGTTGGTGATGCCCCAGTTGCGCGAGACCCACCAAGTGGTGCTGGAGGCCGCGACTGGTGTCGACCTGCTGGTCTCGCAGACCCTGGGCATGACGGTGTCCATCGTCGCCGAGCAGCGTCGGCTGCCCTGGGTGGCGACCCTGCTGACACCGATGTCCCTCATGTCGACCTGCGATCCGCCGCTGATCCCCTCGGCGGCCTGGCTGTTCGCATTGCGGCGGCTCGGGCCGAGGTTCCATCGCGCGGCGTTCGCCATGGGCAGGAAGCAGGTCTTCGCCTGGGAGGCGCCGCTGCACGCGCTGCGTCGCGAGCTTGGGGTGTCGGCATTGGCCGGTCCGGCGCTGTTCGATGGGCAGTATTCACCCTATCTGAATTTGGCGCTGTTCGACCGGGCGCTCGCCGCGCCGCAACCGGATTGGCCGGCACGCACCGAGATCACGGGAAACCCTGTTTACGACGGTGAGGTCGATCCGGATCAACTCGTCGAGTTCAGGGCCTTTCTCGCCGAGGGCGAGGCGCCGCTCGTGTTCGCGCTGGGATCCCTGACCGTTTTGGTTGCCGGCTCGTTCTGGGAGCACGCGGTGTCGGCCTCGGTGCGGCTGGGGCGTCGGGCCGTGCTGCTGACCGGGCCGGCTCAACTCGGCGAGCTGCCCCCTGGGATCAGGGCGTTCCCCTATTTGCCCTACTCAGCGGTCTTTCCGCATGCGGCTGCGGTCGTCCATCAGGGCGGAATCGGAACCCTGGCGCGGGCCATGCGGTCCGGGCGTCCGCAGGTGATCGTGCCCCTGGCCTTCGATCAGCCGGACAACGCCCACCGCACGGCCAAACTCGGCGTCGCGCGCGTGATCCCGCTGCGAAGGCTCACCGCCACCAAACTGGGCAGAGCCTTGGAGTGCGTTTTGGGCGAACCTCGCTATGAGCAGGCCGCGACCCGGCTGGCCGTTGAGCTGGAGGCTGTCGACGGCGCCGCATGCGCGGCCGAGAGGCTAATCGCGATGCTCGCCTAGTGGGCTGTACCGATGGAACATAAGATGCCTCTGGTACAACCGCGACAAACGGCGGGATCGCTTCGTGAAGCTGGGCGCCGACCCGGACGTACCTGGGGTGCCTGCATGGTATCGTCTCGGTAAAATGATCACTGACAAAACAGAAGGAACGGACCATGACTGAATTCTTCGCAAGCGGGCCCTCCATCGACCTGGTCCTGCTACTGATTGGCTTGGAGGCGATCGTGCTCATGGTGCTGTGGCGGATGGGCCGCTGTCCCCTGCCGCCGCTCTCAACCCTGCTCATCCTCGCCCCCGGTACCTGTCTGTTGCTGGCCGCGCGCGCGGCCCTCTCTGGCGCCTCCTGGGTTTGGGTTTCATCCCTGTTCCTCGTTGCGCTCTTCATCCACTTGGTCGATCTGCGGCAACGGTGGCAAGAGCGGAGTCGCCAAAACCCGGCCAAAGGTTGACGAGGCCATTGGTTTTTCAGACCGCCAGTCGGAGGAGACGGCCGTGAGCGAATCCAAGGGTGTATTCGGTGGCGGACTGACCATCCCGACCCTGCCGGCGCGCTGGCTTTATCGGATAGCCTCGACCCACGCCTTCACCGAGCGCGGCTTATACCTTAATCTCGGCTACTGGGCCGAGGCGCGGACCATCGACGAGGCCTGTGAAGCCATGGTCGAGTTGGTCGGCCGGACGGCTGGCCTCACCAGTGCCGACGAGGTCGTGGATGTCGGCTTCGGGTTTGCTGACCAGGATATCTACTGGACCCGGCGCTTTGCCCCGCGGCGGATCATCGGTGTGAACATCACGCCTGGGCAGGTGCGGGTGGCGCGGGAGCGCGTCCGCGAACTCGGCCTGGAGGAGCGGATCGATCCGCGTGAAGGCTCGGCCACCGCGACCGGACTGCCGGACGCCTGTTGCGACGTGGTCATCGCGCTCGAGTGCGCCTTCCATTTCGATACCCGCGAGCGTTTCTTCGCCGAGGCCGCCCGCCTGCTGCGGCCAGGTGGGCGCCTGGTGCTCGCCGATTCGATCCCGACTGGACCCGCTGTCGATCCATGGCGGCATCCGTTGCGGGCATTGCTCAACGACGCTGTCCGCGCCGCGCTTTCCGTGCCGCGCGCCAACGTCTACCCGCGCGAGGTCTACGCCGCGAAACTCGCTGCGGCCGGGTTCGAGGCGGTGCGGGTGGAATCGATCCGCGATCAGGTGCTACCGGGCTGGTCCCGTGCCTTGTTCGAGGATCCGGGGCTGCGTCGGCGGCTTGGCCCGGTGGGATGGCTGCTTCGCCGCATGTCCAGGACGCCGCTGCATGAAGGGTTCGATTACGTCCTGGCCGTGGCGCGTCGGCCAAGTACCGAGACGGTCACATAGTCCCGGAGTGCCGGCGCCCGGTGATACGCGATTCAGCGTGAGGGGCGGACTCCAAAAATGTCAATGCGGTGCCCAGAGGTTCCCCGTAATTTGGCGCGCCTCTACCTCTCTTCGTTGGAGATCAATGGACGATGGGCTGGACAACTGTTGACATCCCGTCGCAAAGCGGGCGGCTCGCCGTCATCACTGGAGCCACCGGCGGGCTGGGTTACGAGACGGCGCTGGCGCTGGCGGCGGCTGGCGCGGAGGTCGTACTGGCGAGCCGAAACGACGGCAAGGGTGCCGATGCGCTGGCGCGCCTGCGCGCCGCCCATCCTAGTGCGACTGCGCGCTTCGAGCGGCTCGACCTGGCCTCGCTCGACTCGGTCGCCGCCTTCGCGGAGAGGCGGCTCGCGGAGGATCGGGGCATCGACCTGCTCGTCAACAATGCCGGGGTCATGGCTCCTCCCGACCGGCAAGTGACGGTCGACGGCTTCGAGCTTCAGTTCGCCACCAACTATCTCGGTCATTTTGCCTTGACGGCCCGGCTACTACCGCTGCTGCGGCGCGTCCCCGGCGCTCGCCTGGTCAACGTCAGCAGTTTGGCCGCGAACTTGGATTCGATCGATCTCACCGACCTGCAATCGGAACAAGCCTATGTCCCGTTCCGGACCTATGGGATGACCAAGCTGGCGATGCTGATGATGGCGTTGGAATTCCAGCGCCGCAGCGAGGCCGCAGGCTGGGGAATCGATGGCCTGGCGGCCCATCCGGGCTATGCCCGCACCGACATCATCGGCAACGGACCCGCCTCGCGCGGCTTGCGAGCGGTGCTATGGCGGATCACGAAGCCGGTCTTGCTTCCGTTCAGCCCGCCGGCTGGGCAGGCCGCCTTGCCGATCCTGTTCGCCGCGACCTCGCCGGATGCGCGAGGTGGCGGGTTTTACGGCCCGACGGGGTGGCGCGAACTCAGGGGTCCGACAGGCACGGCCAAGATGCCGGCCCGGGCGCTGGACGGCCCGGCCGCCACCCGTCTCTGGGAGACATCGGAGCGGCTGGTCGGGGTGAGGTTCGCGTGAAACGCATTGCGTTCGGCGCGGCCCATCGTGCGAAAGAATGCCCGCGGGCTGCCGAACGCTAGCGAAAAGACCAAAGAGAGATCAAGCCGCCTGTGTCGCGAAGTCTCGTTCTGATATGGCGAGCTGTGACAAGACGACCGTTTCCCGCAGGTACCCGCCACCCTCCAGGACTTGGGTAATGAAGTCGGCGAGATCGACCCGGCTGATGGTGCGCTTGCGCCTGTCGCCCGAAGTGCTGGCAAGCCAGCGCCCGGTGGCGGCGCCGTCGGTCAGGCCAACCGGTTGGATCAGTGTCCAATCCAGGCCGCTTGCCTTGACCAGCGTCTCCTGCCGCTCCTTGTCGGCCAACTGCTCGCGCAGTTGCAGCGCGCGGAACCACAGCCGGAACGTTGGCGACAGTCTGTCGCGTGTGTCGCCGACGCCGTAGGCGGTGATGCAGATCAACCGCTTGACCGAAGCGGCCGCCATCGCGGCGATGACGTTGGCCGTGCCCATCTCGCAGATATTGGAGGGGGGGGGGCGTTTGGCTCCCGGCAATTTCAGGAGAACGGGGTTGCGGGAATCGCCCAGGCTGACCACCACCGCGTCCTGACCGGCCACGGCGGACGCCACATCGGCGGCGTTCATGGCATCGCCCGCGCGAATGGAAATCCCCTTGTGCGCTGGGAGCTTCGCCGGATCACGTCCAAAGGCGGTTACCTGATGTCCCGCCGCCAGCAGGGTCAGGGCGACCGTGCGACCGGCTTTTCCGGACGCGCCGAAAACAACGACTTTCAAAATAGGCCTCCTGATGTCTGGCCGATCCGTGGAACCCAATGTCGCTCCGACCATCGCCGATGCAAAACCCCTATGGTCCGCGTCGGCGCAAGCGGATCTTCGTGGTGGCGGAGTCTAGCATAACGACGCCGACAGTCGCGCTGTTGTTACCGTACAAATACCTATACAGGCCCTATCTCCGGCACTAGAATCATTCGACGACAGCGCGGGGTTTGGGGCCAGTCCAGCGGTGCGTTCCGACGATCGAGGTCGGCAACGCCTTTTTGGTCAGGCCTGATAATCCGCCGAATCATCCGCCCATGCTCCACGGCCGCCGATGCCTACTCATGGCTACAATGCCTGCGTCAGCGCGCTTGGAGGATCGGTACCCTTCCGTCCCTAGCCTACGCGGTGAGCCTTAACTATGTTGTATGCGTTCTTCAAATCCCTGCATATTCTAGGGCTTGTGTTAATGGCCGGAAATGTAACCGTCACCGCGCTCTGGAAGGTCTTCGCCGATCGCACGAACAAGACGCAAATCATGGCTTTCGCTCAATGGTTGGTGACCGTGACCGATTTTTCATTTACCTTGTCCGGCGGTTTTCTGATGGTTGTCGGCGGATACGGCGCGGCCTACGTGGGCCACATTTCGGTGATCGATACCCCCTGGGTCGTCCTCGGGCAACTCATGCTGGCCGTGGCGGGGGCCGTGTGGCTGGGTATTCTCGTGCCGCTTCAGATCAGGCAGGCGCGTCTCGCGCAGGATTTCGCGGTCATCGGCGAGGTGCCGGCCGAGTATCGGCAATGCAGCCGCACATGGCTGGTTTGGGGCCTTCTCTCGACGGTGCCGCTGCTCGCTGGCCTCTATTGGATGGTGGCCAAGCCAATGACCTACTGGTTAGGCTAGATTAAGGAGCTTGGCTCGATGTCGTGGAAGGGGCTATCCGAAGCTGCTTTTTAAGAATCCCCGGCGGCAACGGACGATCGGGGGCTCTTCTACTTGTTCCTGCGCCTCTTCGTTCCAGTTGCCCGCGAGGCGGATGTTTGTCGCCCATTTCGCGAACTCGCCGGTCCCCTGATCGAGATCGGCGGTGACGAAAGAATCGGGACTTCCGATGGTCCGCCACCGCCTGTTCTTCCCTCCGAAGACGCCCGTGAATTTGACGATTGTCGCTCATCGCGCCTGTCCATGGCTTTACCCTGTCCGTACTCGGTGCCTCGGCGGCAGAGGCATCGCCAGGTAATCAAGTGAGCCAATCCGTCGGTGCGACCGCAATGCGCTGGCGACGTACGACCCTTTACCGTATCGGAGATGGCGTTATGCGTGGAATAGACTTTCGGTCACCCGGAGCACCGCTGGCAGACGATGCGCCGCCGGCCGGAGGCAACGAAGGTAACCAGATCCGCGACGCTCGAGATGACGCCTCCCCGCCAGGAGCCGGGCGCGCACCCGGCGCCGAGGGGGGCCATGGCGACGAAGTCACTGACGACATCACTCTGGCGGCTGGCTGTGAGCCTGGCCGTGGACCGCGCTTCGACGCGCCGGTCATGCCAGAGGGTTATCTTTGGTGGTATGTCGACGCCTTCAGCGACGACAGGCGGCATGGGATCACGCTCATCGCGCAAGTCGGCAGTTGTTTTTCCCCCTACTACGCCTGGGCGCGCCGGCGCGGTGACAGTGATCCGCTGAACCATAACTCGCTGAATGTCGCGCTCTACGGTGAGTGCAAACGCTGGAGCATGACCGAGCGTGGCCGCTCCGCGCTTCGGCGGGACGCCTCCCGGCTGGAGATCGGGCCAAGTTCGCTGTCCTGGGACGGCACCTGTCTGACTATCCAGATCGACGAGATTGCGGTGCCGATTCCCCGGCGCATCCGCGGCACTGTCAAGCTGTATCCGCGCACGGTGGCCGGCCAGCCGTATTTCCTTGATGGCGCGGGGAGCCATCGCTGGGCGCCGATCGCTCCCGGCGCGCGCGTCGAGGTACAACTCGACCAGCCGGCCCTGCGCTGGTCCGGCCACGGATATCTCGATTCCAACTGGGGCAGCGAGCCGCTGGAGAAGGCGTTCCGCTATTGGGAGTGGTCGCGAGCCGAGCTGAAGGATGGCGGCACCGCCGTCCTCTATGACGCGACGCGACGCGACGGGCATCGGACAGAGCTGGGCTTGCACTTCGATCCGGCTGGCGACGTGGAACGGATCGAGGTTCCGCCGCATGCTAAATTGCCTACCACGGCTTGGCTGATGCAACGTGGCACCCGGGTAGACCCGCGGCAGACCGCGCGCGTGACCGAGACCCTGGAGAATACGCCGTTTTACACGCGATCCGTGCTGGAGACGCACCTGCTCGGCGAGCCGGTGACGGCGATGCATGAGAGTGTGTGCCTCGACCGCTTCAGCGCGCGTTGGGTGCAAACGTTGCTGCCGTTCCGGATACCGCGGGCACGGCGCTGAAGGAAGATCGGGGCTCCGCGCGGAGAGACTTATCGACTGGCCCCAAGAGCCCGATTCCGTCGTGCCGCCGCGACGGAATAGGGGTTCTGATTTCACCCATGTCGATCACGAGCGCTTCACCATTCGAGGCTCAGCATGAACGCAGATCCTCGATCAGGCTGGCGGCTGCCAGTCGGCCCGATATCGCCGCCATGGGGACGCCCGCTCCGGGGTGCGCGCCGCCCCCAGCCAGATAGAGCCTCGGGATCCGGGTGCGCGATGCTGGACGCGTAAAGGGCGTCCGCCAGCCGTGGGTCGCCGCTCCATAGAGCGCGCCGCCGGTCGCCGGAAACAGGCGGTCGAATTCCGTCGGCGTGGTGACCTGGGTGCTCTCGGGGCTGCGGTGGATCCTCAGGCCACGATTCTCCAAGTGTGAGAATACCCGCTGTTCGCATTGCTTGATCTCGGCGGCGTCGAATGCTTGCCGATCGCCCCGGGACGGCGCGTTCAGAAGTAGGAACAGCCGCTCGGCGCCCGGCGTCGTCCGCGGCTCTCCGCAAGCGCGGTCCTGGGCGCAGACGTAGACGGTTCCATCGCGGGGGAGACGCGCGTGTCGAAAGATATCCGCGAATTCCGAGGCGTAATCGCGGCCAAAAAAGACATTGTGTCGCGCGAGTGGGAAGCCCTCGGTCTCGGCGCGGAGGCACCAGGTCATGGCCGACATGGAGCGGCTGTTTGGCGCCAGGGGGCGCACGGCCTTGCGGATTCCCTCGCCCAGTCGGCCGCTGGCCAGGGCGGCGGGGTCCGCGTTCACGACCACGGCATCCGCGCCCGATACCTCGCCATCGGCGAACCGGACGCCGCTCGCGCCTCCGCGGGCGGTCAGGATTTCCGTCGCCTCCCGATCGTATTCGATGGTCGCCCCGAGCCCGCGCGCGAGCTTGGCCAGGGCGAGCGCGATCTGATGCATGCCGCCGATGACGGACCAGACGCCCTGTTGTTCGACGTGGGCGATCAACATCAGGGTGCCCGGCGCTTCGAACGGGGACGAGCCGCAGTAGGTCGCGTAGCGACCGAAGAGCTGCCGCAGTCGTGGATCCTTGAAATAATCACCCAGGACTCGCCATAAGCTATCGTAAGGCTTGATGCCGCGTAGACGGCCCAATCCGCTCACGCCGCAGCGCCCCATGAGCCCCAGCGGGCTCGGGCGCTGGGCGCGAATGAACGTGCCCTCGAGCGTCTCGTAGACCGATTGCGCCTTGTCGCAATAAGCGCGGTAGCCCCTGGCTTCCGCCGCGCCGCCGAAGTCGCCGATCGCCTCGATGGTGCGTTCGCGCTCGGCGAAGAGATCCAGTCGCTCATGCTCGCTCCAGGCGTGCCGTGCTATGATTTCCAGCGGCTCCAGGCTTAGATAGTCGGTGAGCGCGGCGCCAGCGTCGGCGAAGACGTCCTCGAGGATCCAGCGCATGGTGAAGACCGTCGGACCCGCGTCGATGCGATGTGGTCCGATCGCGACCTCGCGCATCTTTCCACCCGGGGTGCTCGCGCGCTCGACTACCTGGACCTGGAATCCGCGTGCGGCGAGTTGGACGGCCGTCACCAAGCCTCCGACGCCAGCGCCGATAACAATAACCTTCTTGGTGGTCATCGGATCAATGACTTCCTCTATTCGCGTTGACGCGTCGGTTGTTGATGTCTATTGTACGTGACACTGATAAGTGTCAACTCATCCTTACGTTATGACCGAGGTTGCCGGGGGACCACCGATGGATGCCACAACGAGAATCGAGCAGGCTTTGGCCGCCGCCATAGACACTGTGGCCATCCCCGGTTGTCCCCCGCGTCTGATCGAGGCCGTGCGGCACTCGGTCTTTCCGGGCGGCGCGCGCGTGCGGCCAAGACTCTGTCTGGCGGTCGCGGCGGCCTGTGGAAGCACCGACTACGCGGCGGCCGACGCCGTCGCCGCCTCCATCGAGCTGCTGCACTGCGCCTCCCTGGTGCATGACGATCTGCCCTGTTTCGATGACTCCCCGCTGCGCCGCGGCCTGCCCTCCGTGCATCGCGCCTTTGGCGAACCGCTCGCCGTGCTGGCGGGCGACGCGCTCATCATCCTGGCTTTCGAGCATCTGGCCCGGAGTCTGGCCGCGACCCCCGAGCGTCTGGCGCCGCTGCTGCTGACCGTCAGCCGTTCGGTCGGGATGCCACATGGGATCACTGCCGGCCAAGCCTGGGAATGCGAGCCGCGCGTGTCCGTCGAGGATTATCATCGCGCCAAGACCGGTTCCCTGTTCGCGGCGGCCACGGCGGCCGGAGCCCAGGTGGCGGGCGAGGACGCGGATATCTGGCGGGTGGTCGGCGACCGCATCGGCGAGGCATATCAGGTCGCGGATGATCTGCGCGACGTCGCCGCCAGCGCTCAGGAAGTCGGCAAGCCGGTGGGGCGCGACGCCCTGCTGAATCGTCCCAGCGCGGCCGGTGAGTTGGGTATCGATGGCGCGATCGGTCGGCTCAAGGATCTGGTCAAGGGGGCCGTCGACGCCATCCCGCCCTGTCCGGGTCGCGACAGGCTGGCCGAGGTGCTGATGGCCGAGTCGCGCCATATCATGCCCAAGAATCTTGCCCAGCGAGCGGCCTGATCCACCTAACACGTTTGTCGGTCGCCGTCCGGGGCGACCCCAATCAACCGGCGGTAGTGTCATCCAGTGCGGCTCCCCGATCGTTTACTCGCCCTTCGCAATCGTGTGATCTCCGACCCAGGTTTTCAACGCTGGGCCGCCGTTTTTCCGCTGACCCGTCCGATCGCGCGCCGTCGTTCGCGCGAGCTGTTCGATATCGCCGCGGGCTTCGTCTACTCCCAGATATTGTTCGCCTGCGTGCGTCTCAAGCTCTTCGACATTCTCGCGGAGGGTGTGCAGTCGACCGAACAACTGGCCAAGCGTCTGGAGCTTCCGCCGGATGGCGCGCGGCGACTGTTGCGCGCGGCGGTGAGCCTGGGGCTGGCCGAGGCGCGCGGCCAGGATCGCTATGCGCTGGGCGAACTGGGCGCGGCTATCGTGGGCAATCCTGGCATCACCGCCATGGTCGAGCATCATGTGATGGCCTACGCGGACCTGAAGGATCCGGTCGCCTTGCTGCGTGGCGAGGTCGAGCGACGCGAGCTTGCGGATTATTGGGCCTACGTTGGCTCCGACGCGCCGGCCGCCTCCGCCGATCGGTCGATTCAGGGCTATACCGACCTGATGGCCGACTCCCAGCGCCTGATCGCCGACGATGTCCTGGATGCCTATTCGCTGAAGCCGCATCGCTGTCTGCTCGACCTGGCCGGCGGGGATGGAACCTTCCTGGTCACGGCCGCCAAGCGCTGGCCGCATCTGAAGGTGATCCTCTTCGATCTGCCGGCCGTGGCCGAGCGCGCGCGGGAGCGCTTTCAGCGCGAAGGTCTGGCCGACCGGGCCAGCGCGGTTGGCGGAGACATCCTGCGCGATCCCTTGCCCCAGGGGGCGGATGTCGTCTCGCTGGTGCGGGTGCTCCACGATCACGACGACGAGGAGGCCCAATCCTTCGTGAACGCGGCCTGTCGGGCCCTTCCGGCTGGCGGGCGTCTGCTGGTGGCCGAGCCGATGTCGGGGACTCCGGGGGCCGAGCCGATCGGCGACGCCTATTTCGGCTTCTATCTGCTCGCCATGGGCAGCGGGCGTCCGCGCACCCCGGCCGAGTTGAATAGCATGCTGCGGACCGCCTGTTTCGACCGCGTCCGGCAGGTGTCGACGCATCGGCCGATCCTGACCCAACTGCTGCTGGCCCAGCGCGCCGCTTGAGCGATCGCGGTGGGCCCACCCCGTCGTCGAGGTTCGTTTCTCGCCGGGCGGCACGAAGAACGCCCTGGCGATCCGCGCGCCAGCCATTGCAATCACTGACCAGACCTATCCAAGATCAACATCCGCTCCAATCACCCTAGACTGGCAGTCAACTTTCGTTAAACTGTCGGATCTTTCAGATTCAACCTGTCCGAGTCCCATCTTGAACCCAGATACGCCGAATCTCGAAGCCCTCGCCGTCGTCCTCGAACAACCCGAACGCCTCTCGCTCCAGCGGCTCGCGCTTACCCCGCCGGGGGACGCCGATGTGGTCGTCGACATGGAGTGGAGCGGCATCAGCACCGGCACCGAGCGCCTGCTCTGGTCGGGCCGCATGCCGGATTTCCCCGGCATGGGATATCCGCTGGTTCCTGGTTACGAATCCGTGGGTCGTGTCAGTTTTGCCGGATCGGCCTCGGGCCTGGAGGTTGGCCAGCGGGTCTTCGTGCCGGGCGCTCGTTGTTATGGCGAGGTGCGCGGACTGTTCGGCGGCGCGGCCTCGCGTGTGGTCGCGCCGGCCGCTCGGCTGATGCCGGTCGACGAGGCGCTCGGCGACCAGGGCGTCCTGCTCGCCCTGGCGGCGACCGCCTATCACGCGATCGCCGGACCCGTCTCGCCCCATGTCGAGCTGATCGTCGGGCACGGCGTGCTCGGGCGCCTGCTGGCGCGCATCGCGGCCTTGGGCGAGGGTTCCCGTCCGGTGGTCTGGGAGACCAATCCGGCGCGTGTCGGCGGCGCGGAGGGCTACGGTTACGATGTGATGACGCCGGACGAGGATCCGCGTCGCGACTATCGCGCCATCTGCGACATGAGCGGCGATCCCAGGATCCTGGACAGCCTGGTCGCCCGCCTGGCGCGCGGCGGCGAGATCGTGCTCGGCGGTTTCTACAGCGAGCCGGTGTCCTTCACCTTCCCGCCGGCCTTCATGCGCGAGGCGCGTTTCCGCATCGCCGCAGAGTTCCTGCCCGCGGATCTGGAGTCGGTGCGTACCTTGCTCGATTCCGGGCGTCTCTCGCTCGACGGACTCATCACCCATCGCCTGCCCGCGACCGAGGCCGACAGCGCCTATCGCACCGCCTTCGGCGATCCGACCTGCCTGAAGATGATTCTTGATTGGAGATCCCTCTCGTGAATGTACCCGTCAATGGTCCCGCGTTAACCGCCTCGCGGCAGGCAAGCTCGGACCCGGCCTCGGCGCCGGCGATCAAGGAGACCCAGATCATCGCCATCTACGGCAAGGGCGGCATCGGCAAGAGCTTCACGCTCGCCAATCTGTCCTACATGATGGCGCAGCAGGGCAAGAAGGTGTTGCTCATCGGCTGCGATCCCAAGAGCGATACCGCCACCCTGCTCTTCGGCGGCCGCAACTGTCCGACCATTCTCGGCGTCTCCAGCGAGAAGAAACGCGCGGGCGAGACGGTGAGCATCGGCGACATCTGTTTCAAGCGTGATGGCGTCTTCGCCATGGAGCTGGGCGGTCCGGAGGTCGGACGCGGTTGCGGCGGACGCGGCATCATCCACGGCTTCGAGCTGTTGGAAGGGCTGGGTTTTCACGAGTGGGACTTCGACTATGTCCTGCTCGACTTCCTGGGCGACGTGGTGTGCGGCGGCTTCGGTCTGCCGATCGCGCGCGACCTCTGCCAGAAGGTCATCATCGTCGGCTCCAACGATCTGCAGTCGCTCTATGTCGCCAACAACGTCTGCTCGGCGGTGGAGTATTTCACCGGCCTCGGCGGCAATGTCGGCGTCGCCGGCATGGTGATCAACAAGGACGACGGCACGGGCGAGGCGCATGCCTTCGCCGAGGCGGTGGGGATCCCCATCCTGGCCACCATCCCGGCCCACGAGGAGATCCGCCGCAAGAGCGCCAACTACGAGATCATCGGCTTGCCCGGTGGATCCTGGGGGCCGCTGTTCGAGGAACTGGCGACCAATGTCGGCGCGGCGCCGCCCGTGCGTCCCAAGCCGCTCGCGCACGAGGGCCTGCTGAATCTCTTCAAGGGCGACGACGTCGGTCGGCACGTCACCTTGCAGCCAGCACGCCCTGAAGACATGTGTGACACCTCGGTGATCGCCAAGCCTTCGCTCGAAGTCGTGTACGACGATGTCTGAGCCGGGCGAGCCGATGGGCGTCGATCCATCCAGTGGCGGGGTTCCCGAGGCGGCGAATTGCGGGAGCGCCGAGACCTTGAAGTCCGCCGCGGTCGCGGCGGGCAATGCCGAGTTGCTTCAGCGCCTGGCCGCCGATTATCCGGCCGGTCCGCACGATCAGCCGCAAACCATGTGCCCGGCCTTCGGCGCCCTGCGCGTCGGGCTGCGCATGCGGCGCACCGCCATGGTGCTGGTGGGGTCCGGGTGCTGCGTCTACGGTCTGACCTTCACCTCGCATTTCTACGGCGCGCGGCGCTCGGTCGGCTATGTGCCCTTCGACTCCGAGTCGCTGGTGTCGGGCCGGCTCTTCGAGGACGCGCGCGACGCGGTGCTCAAGCTGGCCGACCCCGACAAGCTGGACACCATCGTCGCCATCAATCTCTGCGTCCCGACCGCCTCGGGCGTTCCCCTGCGTCTGCTGCCCAAGCAGCTCAACGGGGTGCGCATCCTGGGAATCGACGTGCCGGGTTTCGGCGTGCCGACGCACGCCGAGGCCAAGGACGTCATGGCCGGTGCCATGCTCCATTACGCCCGGCTCGAAGCGGAGCAGGGTCCGGTTCAGGCCCCTCGCGGCGGGCGCAGCGAGCGGCCGACCGTGACCCTGCTCGGCGAGATGTTCCCGGCCGATCCGGTCGGGATCGGCATGATGCTGGAACCCCTGGGTCTGGCGGTCGGACCAGTGGTGCCGACGCGCGAGTGGCGCGAACTCTACGCCGCGCTCGATTGCCGCGCCGTGGCGGCCATCCATCCCCAATATGCCGCTTCATGCCGTGAATTCGCCGCCGCCGGTCGGCCCATCGTGGGGTCCGCCCCCGTGGGACGCGACGGCACGGCGGCCTGGCTGGACGCCATCGGCCAGGCCTGCGGGGTCGCCCAGGACAAGATCGACGCCGCCAAGAACAAGTTCCTGCCCGCCATCGGCGGGGCGCTCGCGGCCATGCCGATCAAAGGGCGCGTCATCGTCTCCGGCTACGAGGGTTCGGAGCTGCTGGTGGCGCGCCTGCTGATCGAGTCCGGGGCCGAGGTGCCCTACGTGGGGACCGCCTGTCCGCGCACCCCCTGGAATGAGTCCGATCTCGCCTGGCTGGAGGCGCGTGGCGTGCCGGTCCAGTTCCGTGCCTCCCTGGAGCAGGATCTGGCGGCGGTCAAGTCGCTCGCTCCCGATCTGGCCATCGGCACCACGCCGGTGGTCCAGGCGGCCAAGGAGCGGCAAATCCCGGCGCTTTATTTCACCAACCTCATCTCCGCGCGTCCGCTGATGGGACCGGCCGGGGCCGGCTCCCTGGCGCAGGTCATCAACGCCGCGCTCGCCAACAAGGAACGCTTCGCCACCATGCGCGCCTTCTTCGAGGGTGTGGGGGAGGGCGAGACGAGCGGGGTATGGCCGGTGATGCGTGGAGTAACATGATAGGTAGGCAAATCAATTTGTCTGCTGGTAATAGTTACGTATTAGCTGGGCTAGTTAGCCTAACGAAATTAAGACGTTAGGCAAAAACGGAGAAACTCCAGTGAAAAAAATCATTTCGGCCATGTTTGCGGTTCAAATAAGTTATGTTACGAACAACGGAGGAAGAACCACTACAACAGAGCTTATTAACGCTCAAGATGAAAAAGATGCAAGAGCGAAAGCCCAAAAATTATTGCAGAGAAATATAATCAAGGGAGAATCGTAAGCGTCGGAAAAGGTGAATTAAACATGCTGGAAGACATATTCCTGACATGAAATAGCAAATCCCATGGCAGCCTAAATGCACTGTTTAGGCACCAAAATCGAGGTAAATATTTATGGCTAGTACAACGCACCGGATATGATCCAGATAATTAGGGCCGGCGAAATGGCCGAATTTCTGGCACTTGGGGCCGATCGGATTATCCAGTACATTATTGGTGCGCTTATTATTTTATTTAGGGTCGAATTATTTTAGCTCCGCATGGAATACTGGCACTCATTCCGAAAATTTGCCATGCGCGGAGCCAGTTCCATTTGGCGTTAGCCGTATAGGGTAAATACCAATGCATCTACGTTCGACAATGCTCTTAACCTGTATACTTGCGATCCTATCTACATCCAGCTACGGAGATGTTATAGACAACTTTAGGTACAAAACTGCTACTCAAATCGACTGCCCAGCTCCGATGATTGAAATCACTGACAGGAAAACCGCGTGGTTTTCTGGTTACACGACATGGACAGCTAAATGTAGAGGAATAGTTTACTTCTGCGTTAGCGATTCGCCTGGGGAAGATAAATGCTCCGCTTATCATGATGGCGAATTAGAGAGGTAGGATGGGTAGAACGGCCGAGCGATAACCATGACGGTTGCTGTAACGCTTGTCGGCCGTGAAACCCATCATTCACTGCGGTAGAGCCTGAAAAGGCGGCATGGAACTTGGTTCAAAATCATTCGCAAAACATTGGAGCGGCGCATGAAATGGGAAGAAGCCATTGCCGACGCCGCGCTTGCCGATCTTCCTTATAAAGTCGAAATGAACGAATGGGGAAAGATCGAAATGAGTCCTGCCTCGAATCTCCAGAGCGGGTTGCAAACGGAAATCCTCATTCTGCTACGATCATTATTGAGAACCGGAAAATCCTACGCAGAAATCAGCATCGAGACATCCCGCAACGTCAAGGTTGCCGACGTGATCTGGGCATCCTACGAGTTTCTGGAAGAACATGGTTTCGAGACACCCTATCGTGTCGCCCCGGAGATTTGCGTGGAAGTTGTGTCGCCCTGTAACACTGAAGAAGAAATGATGATGAAAAAGGATCTGTATCTGGCGAAAGGATCGAAAGAGGTTTGGTTTTGTTCACAAACGGGCGGGATGCGTTTTTTTCTCATGCCGGTCAACTCGAACACTCGAATCTCTGTCCTGATTTTCCAAAAAACATTCAACCTTAATAGTCAAATCTGGACCGGATTGGAGACCAGCCATTGGTGTCGATCTTTCAGTCGAATAGACTCGTCACCTTGAGAACTTTCCGCTGGTCTTCAAAAGCATTGTTCTCGATTGATTTGGTTTTTTTTGCCACCGCGTCCCGCACGGTCTCTCCAGGCTTCACCATCATTCGCGGCGCTGTCGTCTTGGGTCTATCACTGGATCAGGTTCCGCTAATCAATGCGTACCCTATATAACGATGACATCATCGCTTGGGCCAATGAGCAAGCCGCGCTCCTGCGCGCGGGTCGCTGGTCGGAGATTGATGTCGCGCATATCGCCGAGGAGATCGAGGACGTGGGCAAGAGCGAGCGGCGCGAACTGGCAAGCCGGATGGCCGTTCTTCTGGCGCATCTGCTCAAGTGGCGATATCAACCAGGACGGCGTGGATCAAGCTGGCAGCGGACGATCCGCGAACAGCGCCGGGCCATTGGCGCGCATTTGCGCGAGACGCCGAGCCTCAAGACCGCGCTCGCCGATCCCAACTGGTTTGAAGGCGTGTGGGCGGACGCGGTCGCCAAGGCAACCGACGAAACCGGCCTCGACGTGTTTCCGCACGACTGTCCCTGGACGCTCGAACAGGTTCTTGGCCCGGACTTCTATCCCGAATGAGAACCGACTGATTTCGAATCGAGAGGAATTTCCCGAATGCTGATCAACGACCTCGACCGCGCGGGCGGTTACTGGGGCTCTGTCTACGCCTTTTCCGCCATCAAGGGCCTGCAGGTCATTATTGACGGCCCGGTGGGCTGTGAGAACCTGCCGGTCACGGCGGTTCTGCACTATACCGACGGGCTGCCCCCGCACGAGTTGCCGGTGGTGGTGACGGGTTTGGGCGAGGAGGAACTCGGCCAGAGCGGGACCGAACAGGCCATGCGTCGGGCCTACCGGACCCTCGATCCGACGCGCCCCTCGGTGGTGGTGACCGGCTCGATCGCCGAGATGATCGGCGGTGGCGTGACGCCCGAGGGCACCAATATTCACCGCTTCCTGCCGCGGACCATCGACGAGGATCAGTGGCAGAGCGCCAACCGCGCCATCTACTGGCTCTGGACTCAGTTCGGTCCGAAGAAGGGCGTCGTCCCGAAGCGCAAGCGGGCGCCTGACTCCAGGCCCAGGGTCAACATCATCGGCCCCATGTACGGCGTCTTCAACACCCCGTCCGACCTAGCGGAGATCCGTCGTCTGGTCGAGGGCATCGGGGCCGAGGTCAATATGACCTTTCCGCTTGGCAGTCACCTGGACGACGTCGCCAGGCTCGCCGAGGCGGACGCCAATATCTGTATGTATCGCGAATTCGGTCGCACCCTGTGCGAGGCGCTGGAGCGTCCCTATCTTCAGGCGCCCATCGGGTTGCACAGCACGACCAAGTTCCTGCGCGCGCTCGGCGAGATGCTGGAGGTGGATCCCGAGCCCTTCATCGAGCGCGAGAAGCACACGACCATCAAACCCATCTGGGATCTCTGGCGCTCCGTCACTCAGGACTTTTTCGGCACCGCCAGCTTTGGCGTGGCCGCGACCGAGACCTATGCCCGCGGGTTGCGACACTATCTGGAGGACGAGCTGGGCCTGCCCTGCCACTTCGCCTTCGAGCGCAAGAAGGGCGTCAAGCCCGACAATGACATCATCCGCAAGACCATTCACGAAAAGACCCCGCTCATCGTCTTCGGCAGCTACAACGAGCGCATGTATCTCGCCGAGATCGGTGCGCGCGCGACCTATATCCCGGCCTCCTTTCCAGGGACCGTCATCCGGCGTCACACGGGTACGCCCTTCATGGGCTATGCGGGTGCCACCTATCTCGTCCAGGAGGTCTGTAACGCCCTCTTCGATGCCCTCTTCAATATCCTTCCGCTCGGGACCGATCTCGATAAGGTCGATCCCACGCCAGCGCGCATGCACCGCGAGCTGCCCTGGGATGAGGAGGCACGTACCCTGTTCGACCGGATCGTGGATTCGCAGCCGGTGTTGGTGCGCATCTCCGCCGCCAAGCGGCTGCGGGACGCGGCCGAGCGGGCGGCGCGGACCGCCGGAGAGGAGCGGGTCACGACCGAGCGTGTCAGGCTGACGCAGGGGATGCTGGCCGCGGGCGCGGCATAACCTCTCCCTTTCAGGCGCGCTCCAGCAACGGCTGGGTCGATTTCCCGAGCGATCGGGATGTCCAGTGACACGGCCGTCTACCGGCCGTGAGTCCTTCCTTCCCGCTATCAGGCGGACCTGTCCCGGTTCCATCCCAGTCCTGGCCGAAACCAGGATTCAGCGACAGCCCATAAGAAAATTCCGATTTCCTGACGCGGCTCAATTCTAGCCCTGTCTGGCTCTGTCCGGCGCGAAGCTCCTTGTGTCACGATGAGTCGACCGTGAACTTCGTCACGATTTTGTCTGGGCTTGACGAGCCTATGCCGCTCAGCAATAGGGGCGTTTGGTCGGGGCTTCCTTGATCCGGGAGTCCGAGAGTGTCGGGGTTGGTCGGTGTGGGGCAGGTATCGGAAGGGGCTCTCTCGCCACCTGGATGAAGGCTTCCAGGTCTTCCCGGCTCCTCGACCTGTCATCGATCAGTTAGCGCTGAAAACAGGTGTAAATGTAGATTGACATTCGTGTCAGTCAAGCTAGACTGACACAACGAATCCAGGCACCCATAAGACGAATAGTGAAGCGTCCCAGGGTCATGGCCGGGGCAGGATCGCCCCTTCATGGAAGACCTCGGAAAAGCGTCTCAAAAAGGGGCTGGATTTAGCAAGGTACCACCCGACCAAGCGTCGCGGCCTCGGTGGATGCAAGGGAAGGGTGATTGGAATTTCGTGAGTCCCTGAGTGGGGCTCATTCGATGGGAACATGCCCGTGTGCACCGGGTGATTTCTCGGTCGCGGTCGCTATCGGCCGGGACGATCCCAAGCCGCACGGGCTAAGTGCGGCATAACTTAAGACTTATCTCCAGATTCGGAGGATTAAACGATGGCTGACAACACCAGCATGACCGGTCTGACCGAACAAGAAGCACAAGAGTTCCACGGCATCTTCGTGCAGAGCATGACGGCCTTCTTTGGCATCGTCGTCATCGCGCACATCCTTGCTTGGCTGTGGCGCCCCTGGCTGTAATCGTTTTGGGTCAAGTGTGGGCCACGCGCAGCGTCCCATGCCGCTGAATTGAGCCCATTTCAAATTCACTCTAGGAGAACAACTACGATGTCACCCGACCTTTGGAAAATCTGGCTGCTGCTCGATCCTCGTCGCATCCTGATCGCTGTTTTTGCCTTCTTGATCGTTCTTGGTCTCGCTATCCATATGATTCTGCTGAGCACCGCTGAATTCAACTGGCTCGAAGACGGTGTTCCGGCCGCTACGGTCCAACAAGTGACGCCGGTTGTCCCCCAAAGGTAATCGCGTCCTTGACGGGGGTGGCGAGTGGGGTTTGTCCGCCAGGTAAGCCCCACCGTCCGCCGAGGGTGCTAAGAGGAGGTGGCCTTCCAGGGTGCCTCCCCAGCAGAGGATATTACGATGGCCATGCTCAGTTTTGAGAGAAAATACCGCGTCCGTGGCGGGACGCTGATAGGGGGAGACCTATTCGACTTCTGGGTGGGGCCGTTCTACGTCGGCTTCTTCGGTGTGTCGAGTTTCTTCTTCGCCTTGCTGGGAGTGCTCCTGATCGTTTGGGGCGCGACCATCGGTCCAAACGTCGAACTCCAAACCTACAATATCTGGCAGATCAGCATTGCTCCCCCCGATCTCAGCTACGGCCTTGGAATGGCGCCGCTGACGGAAGGCGGGCTCTGGCAAATCATCACGTTCTGCGCCATTGGTGCCTTTGTTTCGTGGGCGCTAAGGGAAGTCGAGATCTGTCGCAAGCTTGGTATAGGCTTTCACATTCCATTCGCCTTCGCTTTCGCGATCGCGGCTTATCTGGTTCTTGTGGTTGTCCGTCCGATCCTGCTCGGCGCTTGGGGTCATGGTTTTCCGTATGGAATCCTAAGCCACCTCGATTGGGTCTCCAATGTCGGGTATCAGTTCCTGCATTTCCATTACAACCCGGCTCACATGCTTGCGATCACCTTCTTCTTCACCAACTGCTTGGCGCTGTCGATGCACGGCTCGCTGATTCTCTCGGTGACGAATCCTCAAGAGGGAGAAGAAGTCAAGACCAGCGAGCACGAGAACACCTTCTTTCGCGATATCGTCGGCTACTCCATCGGTGCGCTTGCCATCCATCGGCTGGGTCTGTTCCTGGCTCTCAGCGCGGTCTTCTGGAGCGCGGTCTGTATCGTGATCAGCGGCCCCTTCTGGACCCGCGGTTGGCCGGAATGGTGGAACTGGTGGCTTGAGCTCCCGCTCTGGTAGGATCTAGGAGACTACAATGCCCGAATATCAAAATATTTTTAACAGCGTCCAGGTGCGCTCCCCAGCGTATCCAGGGGTGCCGCTGCCAAGAGGCAGTCTGCCGCGCATCGGTAAGCCCATCTTCTCCTACTGGCTTGGGAAAATTGGCGACGCGCAGATTGGTCCAATTTATCTCGGCTTTACAGGCACCCTGTCGTTGATCTTTGGCTTCGTCGCCCTTTTCATCATCGGCTTCAATATGCTGGCGTCGGTTGACTGGAGCGTGATCCAGTTTGTCAAGCATTTCTTCTGGCTGGGTCTCGAGCCTCCGGCGCCGCAGTACGGACTAAGCATTCCTCCGCTTAGCGAGGGTGGCTGGTGGTTGATGACTGGTTTCTTCCTGACCATGTCAATCATTCTCTGGTGGGTGCGTACCTACAAGCGCGCCGAAGCCCTGGGTATGAGTCAGCATCTGTCCTGGGCCTTTGCCGCAGCGATCTTCTTCTATCTGAGTCTGGGCTTCATTCGTCCCGTCATGATGGGGAGTTGGGCGGAGGCGGTGCCTTTCGGTATCTTCCCTCACCTGGACTGGACGGCGGCCTTCTCGATCCGTTACGGTAATCTGTACTATAACCCGTTCCACATGCTGTCGATCGCCTTCCTCTATGGTTCGGCCCTGTTGTTCGCCATGCACGGCGCGACGATCCTGGCCGTCAGCCGGTTTGGTGGTGACCGCGAGATCGATCAGATCACGGATCGCGGCACGGCAGCCGAGCGCGCGGCGCTCTTCTGGCGCTGGACCATGGGCTTCAACGCCTCCATGGAATCGATCCATCGCTGGGCTTGGTGGTGCGCGGTGCTGACGGTCATCACGGCCGGCATTGGCATCCTGCTGACCGGGACCGTGGTCGAGAACTGGTACCTCTGGGCTGTTAAGCATGGTGTCGCTCCGAGCTATCCGGTCGATGTGATGGTCCAAGACCCATATGCAGCGGGGGCGCCACAATGAATCTCGGAAAGCAAGCATCAATTCCCCTAGTCGCCGTGGTTGCCTCCGTGGTGCTTTTGGGTTGCGAGCGTCCGCCTCCGGAAGTCGTTCAGGCTGGCTATCGCGGCTTGGCGATGGAGCAGAACTACAATCCTCGGCTGCTTGAGGCAAGCCTCAAGGAAAATATACCACCGGAAGCGATTCCGGCTGCCCCTCCAGGTGGCCCAAAGGTTTCGGAGGTATACCAAAATGTTCAGGTGCTGAGTGACCTGAGCGTGGCCGAGTTTACTCGCACAATGGTTGCCGTGACGACTTGGGTGTCTCCTAAGGAAGGCTGTAACTACTGCCATGTCCCAGGGAATTGGGCGTCGGACGATATCTATACCAAGGTCGTTTCTCGGCGTATGTTCGAGATGGTTCAGCAGACCAATGCGAACTGGAAGAATCATGTCGCGGTTAAGGGTGTGGGTGTCACCTGTTATACCTGTCACCGTGGAAATCCCGTGCCCAAGTACGTTTGGGTGACGGATCCAGGCCCGAATCAGCCTTCCGGGGTGAAGCCGACCGGCCAAAACTACGCGTCTTCGACGGTGGCTTATTCGGCGTTGCCTTTTGATCCCTACACGCCTTTCTTGGATCAGGCAAATGAGATCCGGGTGATTGGGACCACGGCTTTGCCTGCCGGTAACAAAGCGTCGATCAAACAGGCTGAGTGGACTTACGGCTTGATGATGCAGATCTCCGACTCGCTCGGTGTCAACTGCACCTTCTGCCACAATACACGGTCATTCTTCGCTTGGGATCAGAGTACGCCTCAACGGGCAACGGCTTGGTTCGCCATCCGCCATGTTCGCGAGATGAATCAGGACTACATCTGGCCGCTTAATGATGTGCTCCCGGCATCGCGCAAGGGGCCCTATGGCGACCCCTTCAAGATCGGTTGCATGACCTGTCATCAGGGTGCCTACAAGCCCCTTTACGCGGCACAGATGCTGAAGGACTACCCGGCTCTGCAAGGTCCGACAAAGGCGGCGGCGCCCGAGGCGGAAGCGGCACCGGCCGTGGAGCCAGCGCCAGTCGAAAACGCGGTACCCGCCGCGCAAAAGTTGTAGCCAGAGGATAAGTACCGGTAGGGAAGCCTGTCAGGCGCTGGAACGGACTTCGGCGCCATGTGAAATACCCGCGACGGGAGCTTACAGGCCGCGTCGCGGTCGTTGAGAATGGCGAAGAACCGAATCGTGAAAGCCATCCTGACGATGAGTTGAGGAATGATCCAATGGCTAGCGAGAACCGCTCGATGTCTGGACTAACCGAGGACGAGGCCAAGGATTTCCATGGCATCTTCGTGTCCAGTTTCGTCGCGTTCACGGGGATCGTCGTCGTCGCACACATCCTCGTGTGGTTGTGGCGTCCTTGGCTGTAATAATGGCCTAGGGTATTGACGTTCGTGACCAAACGGGCGCATGTTGATATGACATCGCCCACCTCATATGAGACCGGAGAATACACATGCATAAAATTTGGCAGATCTTTGATCCGCGTAGAACCCTGGTTGCTCTGTTCGGGTTTCTGTTCGTGTTGGCGCTGTTGATTCACTTCATTCTGCTCAGCAGCCCAGCCTTCAACTGGCTCAGTGGTTCCTAATAAAACCACGCTAGGGAATAGGCGGCGTCTAGATACACTTAACCCGTGCTCTTAGACGCGCCATCATGACCCCAGCCGCGGGGAACCGCGCGGTAACGACCGACAAGGTCAAACAGAATAGATTGAGGGTATTTCAATGGCTGATAAGAGCATGACCGGACTGACCGAAGAAGAGGCGAAAGAGTTCCACGCCATCTACATGCAGAGCATGACCATGTTTTTTGGGATCGTGATCATTGCGCACATTCTTGCGTGGCTCTGGCGTCCCTGGCTGTAATAGCCAAGTTTCCGCCTAGCGGCGGACATAAACGGGAGGCCGGCTCAAACACCGGCGTCCCGTGTTATGATTCAGGAGACATCTAGATGCATAAGATCTGGTTGATGATCGATCCGAAACTAGCCTTGATTGGCTTGGCGGGCTTTCTGCTCGCGCTCGCGCTGTCGATTCATTACATATTGCTGGTCAATTCTTCGTATTACGATTTCCTGCAGGGCCCACCGATTTCACCGGAGGCCGCCGCCAAGATGACCCCGTTACCGTCTGGCAAGTGATTTTCGCGGCCGAGGGAGTCTGCGGGCGGGGGAGTGACGATACACCTCACCCCGCCCGTTTCCATTAGGGCGTTCCGTCGATATGCGAATCCACTGCGAGCCTCTGCGTTTGCGAACCGCCGCGCCGATCGAGATCATCGATATCTCGGATCAAGTCAGGCAGGTTTTCGCCAGTCACCCGATCAAAAACGGACAGGTGACCATCACTTCGGCGCACACGACGGCCTTTCTCGCGCTCAATGAGCGAGAGCCGGAACTCCAGCGGGATATGCTCGATTTTCTCCGGGGACTCGCCCCGCCCGATAGCGGTTACCGTCACGACCGGAACCCGGTGGACGGAAGACCCAACACCCATTCCCACTTGATCGGTCTGTTCATGAATGCCTCCGAGACGATTCTGGTCGCCGACGGCAAGCTCCTGCTGGGTGAGTGGCAGTCGATCTTCTTCGTCGAGTTGGATGGTCCTCGCCAGGAGCGCGAGTTCCGAGTCCAAGTGTCTGGTGTGATCTGAGCGATGACTGATGCCGACTGGGCGGGATTCCGCGCGGATGAGCGTTCGCTGGACCCTGACGCCTATATTCTGCTCGACTACTATCTGGAGTGCGAAGGCGATCCCGAGCGGGCCGCGCTGCACTTTTGCGCCGAGCAGTCCACCGCGCAATGGCGGCGGGTCGGCTCGTCCGAGGATCTGCGCCCACGCTTCGGCGCGCGGCTCGTCGATCTCCAAATCCTGGATCAGGAACGCCCTGGCTTCAGTTATGAGGTTGGACGCGGGCGCGTGCCGAGCGTTTCGGCCTGTCGTGTCAGAATCGCACATCCGCATGGGAACTTTGGGCCGCGACTGCCGAATCTTCTGAGCGCCGTTTGCGGGGAAGGCACCTTTTTCTCGCCAGGTGCGCCAATCGTCAAGCTTTTGGATATCCATTTCCCGGACGCCTATCTGGAGTCCTTCGAGGGGCCTCAATTCGGGGTCGAGGGATTTCGCGAACGTCTCCAGATCCATGATCGACCGATCTTTTTCGGTGTGATCAAACCGAACATCGGGCTTCCTCCCGAGGACTTCAGCGAACTCGGTTATGAAAGCTGGCTGGGCGGGCTGGATATCGCCAAGGACGATGAAATGCTGGCGGATACCGACTGGTGCCCTCTGGAGCGGCGGGCGTCGCTCTTGGGCGCGGCACGTCGGCGCGCCGAGGCCGAGACCGGAACTCCGAAGGTCTATCTCGCCAACATCACCGATGAGGTGGATCGGCTGGTCGAATTGCACGACCTCGCGGTATCGAGGGGAGCCAACGCCCTGCTGATCAACGCCATGCCGGTCGGGCTCAGCGCGGTGCGCATGCTGCGCAGGCAGGCGCGCGTGCCGCTGGTCGCGCATTTCCCATTCATCGCGCCCTTCAGCCGCCTGGCGGGGTTCGGCATCCATACCCGCGTATTCACCAAGCTTCAGCGTCTTGCCGGCTTCGACGTCATCATCATGCCGGGCTTCGGGGAACGCATGCATACCTCCGATGACGAAGTACGGGATGCGGTGAACGCCTGTCTCGCTCCGATGGGGCGCATCAAGCGGAGCTTGCCGGTGCCGGGCGGTAGCGATTGGGCCGGCACCTTGCGTCCGCTTTACGAGAAGCTCGGGACCATCGATTTTGGCTTCGTTCCCGGACGGGGGGTTTTCGGTCACCCGATGGGACCGCGCGGGGGTGCGGCTAGTATCCGGCAGGCATGGGAGGCCATCGTCGCCGGTGTTAGTCTGGAGGATCAGGCCTCGCGTCATCCGGAACTGCGCGCGGCGATCGAGGCCTTTGGCGGATCGCCGACGGTGGCGCCAACCAAGACATCAAACGGGAATGGCAGCGGAGGTGAATCTTGAGTGCCCAAATCGTCCCGCCACTGGCTGCGGAAGATCTGGAACGCGCCTCGCGGCGTGACGCGCTGGAGCAAGTGATCCTCGTCGACGATCAGGATCGCGCCATCGGTGAGGCGGGCAAGCTCGATTCTCACCGGCTCGGTCAACTGCATCGTGCCTTCTCGATCCTGGTATTCAATGCCGATGGCGATCTGCTATTGCAGCGGCGCGCGGACAGCAAATATCACTTCGCCTCCCGCTGGTCCAACAGTTGCTGTGGCCACCCCAGACCGGGAGAGTCGACCCCGATGGCGGCGGGGCGACGGTTGCGGGAGGAGTTCGGGATTCGCGTGCCGCTCACCGAGCGGGCGGAATTGGTGTACCGTGCCGAGGATCAGGAAAGCGGGTTGATCGAGCACGAGTATCTGCACGTTTTTCACGGCGTTCACACGGGTGATCCGCGTCCGGATCCGACCGAAATCGGCGCCTGGCGCTGGATGTCGCTGCCGGAGATCAACCGTTCCCTGCGGCTGCATCCGCACTGGTTCACGCCCTGGTTCAAGCTGCTGGTGGAGCGCCTGCTCGCGCGCTGAACCCGAGGGTCTGTCGATGGTCCGATGGAGCACCCCGGCGCCACTTCTGACGCACGGCTAGAAGCCCACCCTGTCGCGAAGGTCTCCCATGTCCGATCGAACACCCCTGAACGCGCCCTCGCGCGCGACCCCGGATACCCACCAGCGCGGCCGGGACAAGCTCTCGCGCCTGCCGGTCAAGGTCGAGACCGGGACGGCGATTCTGCCCAAGCCCAGTTGGATTCGCGCCAAGGCGCCGGTCGGACCTGGGGTTGCCCGGATCAAGAAGCTGCTGCGAGAAAGCAAGCTGGCCACCGTCTGCGAAGAGGCCATGTGCCCGAATCTGGGCGAGTGCTTCAACCAGGGCACGGCCACCTTCATGATCCTGGGCGACGTCTGCACCCGTCGCTGCCCCTTCTGCGACGTGGCCCATGGCCGTCCGGTGCCCGTCGATCCGGACGAGCCGGGGCATCTGGCCGAATCGATCGCGATCATGGGCTTGCGCTATGTCGTCATCACCTCGGTCGATCGCGATGATTTACGCGACGGTGGGGCCGGTCATTTCGCCGACTGTCTGCGTGCCGTTCGGGCCCGGACTCCAGACACCCGACTCGAAATACTGGTGCCCGATTTTCGCGGACGGGAGGCCGTCGCGCTCGCGCGGTTCGGTGACGACGCCTTGCCGGATGTCTTTAATCACAACCTCGAGACCGTCCCGCGACTCTACCGGGAGACGCGGCCCGGAGCGGACTACGCGGGATCGTTGCGGTTACTCCAGTCGTTCAAGGCCAGCCAACCTAGTATCCCAACCAAATCCGGGATCATGCTCGGGTTCGGCGAGACGCCCGAGGAAGTGCTGGCGGTCATGCGCGATCTGCGCGCGCACGGCTGCGACATGCTGACCCTTGGGCAGTATCTCCAGCCATCGCGCGATCATCTGCCGGTGCGTCGCTACTGGACCCCGGACGAGTTCGATGAGTTGCGTCGTCTTGGAGAGGCCATGGGCTTCTCCAGTGTCGCGAGCGGGGCCATGGTGCGCTCGTCCTACCATGCCGATCGTCAGGCCGACGAACTCCTGCGGTGATCCTTTACGCCGTTCTCAAAAGCCTCCTGATGCCGCCCGGCATCATTCTGTTGATGCTGCTGGCCGCCTTTTGGCTCGCGCGTGGCGTGCTGGCTCGGCTGTTCATCTTCACCGCCCTGAGCCTGCTCGCCCTGATGAGCCTGCCGCTGGTCGGCACGGCCCTGATGCAGCCACTGGAGATCCATCCGGCCATCGGCCCGGACCCCTCGTCCGTGCCGCCGGAGGCGCGGGCGATCGTGATCCTGGGGGCGGGCGTCCGGAAGCGGGCGCCCGAATACGGAGGCGATACGCTCGATGACGCGAGCTTGCGCCGGGTGCGCTACGGCGCCTTTCTGCATCGCGCGACCGGTCTTCCGGTCTATGTGACGGGTGGTTCGCTACCCGGCGAGCAAAGCGCGGTCGCTTGGCTCATGGCCGACGTACTCGAGTTCGAGCATGGGGTCGCGGTGGCCGCCATCGAGCCCGCCAGCCGCACTACGTGGGAAAACGCCGCCTTCATGGCCCCCTTGCTCGATCAGGATGGGGTGACGCATGTTCTGCTGGTGAGCGATGCCTGGCACCTGCCGCAGGCGGTCGAGGCGTTCGAGCGGGCCGGGATCGAGGTCATACCCGCGCCGACGGCCTTCGCCCATCATCCGGGTTGGGCCCGCGAACTCAGCTATCGCGACTGGCTGCCGTCCGCGAACGCCTTTCAGGTGAGTTACTCCGCGATCCACGAGCACCTTGGCCGGGTCTGGTACCAGATCCGTCGGTTGACGGCCGAGTCGCCAGACGTCGCCGACGGGTCAAGTCCAGTGGCGACGCCGGATCAGGGCTGACCGCCGAGCGCCATCGTCCGGCTGGGCGCTCGTCCTCTTCAGGCGCTCCCTGGCAGATGCTCGCCATAGCGCTCCATCAGATAGCCGAGGCAGTCCTGCCGGATCACGGTCTCGTCGCGCGTGAGCATCGAGGGCATCACCCTCTGGCGCAGACGCAGTTCGCCTCCTTCAAGGCCGAAGTAACGGGAGCCAACATCCAGCCCGAGCTCATCGATCACCGCCAGGACCGCGCCGCTCCCCGTCCTCACTCGCGCGAAGGCGGTTCCCCTGGCCAGCTCACGGAAGTTCATGCGTTCAAGCTCCGGATCCAGCACCAGATCCCCGTCCGCCGGCGCGAAGGCGAAGGACACATCCTCTGGGATCTTGACCTGCGCGACGGTGTGAAAGAGGTCGATGTCGCGCGCCGGCAATGGGTGCTCGGGGATGTCGGTCAGATGCAGCGCGGCGTCGATGAGCCGCCAGGCATGCTCGATGCCTTGCTGCTCGCCGACCTTGCCGCATTCCACGGTCACGGACGGACACAGCTCGGCCATGGCCATCGACTGCACACCAGCGGGACGAATGAAGTAGACGACCGTGCGACTGAATAGGGTCGCCAGATGCAGGAAGCGGTTGTCGAGTCGATTGACGCAGGCGTAATGCGGATTCAGCCCGGTATTGTTGTGCAGATCCAGGCTCGCGAAGACCCGCCGTTCCGACAGGATCTCCACGACCCGGCGCATGAGTCGGTGCTCGATCGTCGGCGCCAGTTGGGATCCGGGCCAGACGCGATTGTAGTCCGGCTGTCCTGGAAGGCGTCGAACGCCGCTCGCGGCGGCGGTGACATTGCCGATGAACAGACTCAGGGCACGCGGGAGACGCAAGTCGCCGAAGCGGGCGCGCCGTTCGAGCAGTAGACCGCGGATCGCATCCCAACCGACGGTCTCGTTGCCATGCATCAGGACGGACACGAAGAGCGCCGGCTCGCGCGCACCTGCGAGATGGATCAGGGAGGGAGCCCCGAGCCGGTCGGCCAGGTGGCGGCTGTTGGTCTCCAGGAGACCCTCGGGTAGGCCGTCATATTCTTGCAGCATGGTGAATAGGCGAATCATCCGGGCGGAACGAGGGCGTCTTGGCATGGCGCCCGGTCTGGGTCGAATGTGCTGGGCGAGGTTCGCCTCGGGTAGCGGCCCTCAATCCCAGGTCCACTCATGGACGGGGCGTCCACTCTCTTGATGCGAGAGATAGGCCGCCGTCAGAGCCGCCATGTCCGGCCCGTTTCGCCGCACCCAGTCGCGCTGCCAGCACGCCCCGGTGCGCCCCGTCGTCAGGCGTCGCTCGACGATGCCGAGCCAGTGGTCGATCTCGGTTGGGTCGACGCCCAGGTCGGTGAGCCCCTCCTGGGCGCGCGGGAGCAAGTCGTCCCCGATGATCCGGGTGACTGGATGCGACTGGCCATCCAACCAGGGGATGATAGCCGCCAAGCCCCGCCGGGCACAGTTGTAGAAGCCGTTCTGCGCATGCAGAAACATCAATCTGGACTCCGGTGGCGGCTCGTCCCTCATCAGATTGCGCACCAGGCCGAAATAGAAGGCCGCGTTCGCGATCAAGTCCGGTACCGAGGGACCCGATGGTAGCACCCGATGTTCGATCCTGAGATGCGGGCGCCCATCCGGCTCGAAACCAACCAACGGGCGGTTCCAGCGCCAGATGGTGCCATTGTGCAAGCGAAGATGGGCGAGCCGCTCCGGTGGCTCGTCCATCAACCGTGGCAGCAGGATCGGGTAGCGGTCGAGGTTCGCCTGGAAGGTCTCCATGAGCGAATGCCGGGCATAGCGGAAGCCGAAGCCGACCCGCTCCTGCAGCGCCGAGCTATTCACGGAGACCGCCTGTTCGAACAGCGGGATGCGGGTTTCGTCCCAGAGGTCGTGACCGAAGAAATAGGGCGAATTGGCCCCGATCGCCACCATCGGCCCGCTGACGATCTTCGAGGCGTTGTAGACCCGGACGGCCTGGTCGGGTTGGACCTTGAGATGGAGTTGAAAGGAGGTCGCTCCGGCCTCCAGCATGACATCGTGCCAGACCAGTTCCAGGCGGTCGCGCCCCTCGATCCGCGGCATCAGCGGCCGTCCGTGCCTGAGGGCCAGAACCTGCTCGTTGAGGGCGCGATAGCGCTCGCGCGGGGTCATGAACGCGAGCGTGAGATGTTCCGTTCGCACCGTGGGCAGGATGCCGATCATGGCCAGCCGGATATCCAGGTGTCTGGCCGCCTGCTTGGCTCGGTTCAACGTCTCGGTCAGCTCGCTGGCCAGCCGCGACAGCGCTTGGCCACGCGGATGGGTGAAGTTGCCGTTGAATTCGATATTGAAGGTCGCCAGTTCGGCGACCACGAGCGGATCGGCCAGTCGCCGCAGCAGATCCTCGACCCGTGGCGCCGGGTCCATGTCCGGCTTGACCAGCCAGGCCTCCAGCTCGAACCCGATGGTCGGCTCTCCCGCATCCAATGCGCCGTCCCTGAACCAGGTTTCGAGCAGCCGCGTCTCCTCGCGCAGACGCGCCGAAAACCTGGAAAAATCCCGTTCGGTGAACGGCGAGGCGGCGATGTCCTGGCCCATGCGCGCTTCCCCCATGCTCTTTGGTCGGCCCTCTGGCGAGGATAGAGCATGGGGGTGGTCGCGGGCTTTGTCACCCGCTGGATTTGTCCTTTGGGGTGTGGAGTCCTCGGATCAGCCAGGCGGGAGGACGCCTTGACTCAAGTCGCGATCCAGTTCGGCGAGCCGTTCGGGGGTTCCGATATCGAGCCATCGTCCCCGGTGGTGCTGGCCGCCGACCCGCCCATCCGCCATGGCCGTGCGCAACAGTGGGGCGAGCGGAAAGGCGCCCGCCTCGCAGCCCGCGAACAACTCCGGCCGATAGAGCCCGATGCCGCTAAAGGTCAGGCGCGGGGATCCGTCCGGATGTACCCGTGTCCCGGTCAGACGGAAGTCTCCCTTGGGGTTGTGGGTCGGGTTGTCGACCAGAACCAGATGGGCCAGGTCGCCCTCGGCCAGATGCGGCGCTCCCAGATCGATGTCGGTCCAGACATCGCCGTTCACCACCAGGAAGGGCTCGGGGCCGAGCAGCGGCAGCGCCTTGAAGATGCCGCCGCCGGTTTCCAGCGCCCGCGCCTCGGGCGAGTAGCGGATCCTCACCCCGAAACGCGCGCCATCGTCGAGCGCCTGCTCGATCTGCTCGCCAAGATGGGCATGGTTGATGACCAGGTCGCGGATGCCGGCCGCCGCCAGCCGCTCGATGTGATACTGGATCAGCGGTTTTCCGCCGGCCTGGAGCAGCGGTTTGGGGTTGTGGTCGGTGAGCGGCCGCATGCGCTCGCCGCGCCCGGCCGCCAGGATCATCGCCTTCATACGCCCTTGCACTCCTGGAAGATGCGCTTGTCGCAGGTGGCGCAGATCGATTTGTCCAGCTTCTGGAAGATCGCCCGCACGGCGGCGGTCTTGGACTGGAAGACATTGCGCGCCCCGGTCGCGTCCAGGCAGCCGCATTGCTCCAGCGACTCCCACAGCCCCTGCTTGACGTTGATCAGATACATACCGCCGCCCGCCTTGCGGCGTTGCTCCGCCTCGTGCGTCAGCGTGTGCCCGCCCTGGAGATCGACGAAATTGATCCCGTTGCAGATCAGCGCCAGGTGTTTCTGCTCCGGGTGCTCGGCGCGCAGCCGGTCGAAGAACTGCTCGACGTGCGCGACCGAGCCGAAGAAGAGCGAGCCGTCGATCCGCACGATACGCAACTGCGGGCACTGCGTGACCTCAGGGTTGCTGGAGAAGGCGTGCTTTGGCAGGCGCGGGTCCGGGGCCATGCTGACGATACGCGGCTTGGAGGTGCGGTCGAGATAGATCACCAGCGACAGCATGACGCCCGCGAAGATGGCGAACTCCAGCTCCAGGAAGATCGCCGAGAAGAAGGTCACCGCCAGCACCCCGGTCTCGCGCTTGGAGGCGTGCAGGATGTGGCGGATCTCCTTGAAGTCGATCAGACCCCAGGCGACCAGGAAGAGCACGCCGGCCATCGCCGCCTTGGGCAGATAGCTCGCGTAGGGCGCGACCAGCAGCACGATCGCCATCAGCATGAAGGCGGCGAAGATGGACGCCAGCGGGGTACGCGCGCCCGCCTCGTAGTTGACGCCGCTGCGGTTGAAGGAGCCGGTCGCCACATAGCCCGAGAAGAAGGAGCCGGCGATGTTGGACAGCCCCTGACCGATGAACTCCTGGTTGCCGTCGATGCGATAACCCCCGCGTGCCCCGAGCGCCCGCCCGATCGAGACCGCCTCGGTCAGCGCGAACAGGGTTACGGCCAGGGCGGCGGGCGCCAGTTGGCGGATATGGTCGAGCGTCAGCGAAGGCGCGGAGAGCGGCGGCAGGGTCGCGGGCAGCGCCCCCACGTTGGCAATGCCGGTCTGTGCCTCGCCCAGCCAATCGTTCAGCCCCAGCGCCACCAGACTGCCGGCGAGCATGGCCACGATCATGTAGGGGATCTTCGGGAGCCAGCGCTTGCAGGCGATGCCGATCCCCAGTGTCGCAACAGCCACCAGGGTGGCGCTGGGGTTGATCTCCAGCACATGGCTGCCGAACTGGAGCAGGATGTCGTGCAGGTGCCCGCCGCTGTCCATCTCGATGCCGAAGAAGTGCTTGAGCTGCTTGGCCGCGATCAGCACGGCCGCGCCAGCGGTGAAGCCCACCACCACCGCGTGCGAGATGAAGTTGACCAGTGCCCCCAGGCGCGCGAAGCCCAGGGCCAGCTCGAACACGCCAACCATGAAGGTCAGGGTCAGGGCCAGCATGACATAGTCAGGCGAGCCCGGAGCCGCCATCGCCGAGAGCACGGAGAAGAGCACCACCGAGGCGGCCGTGGTCGGCCCGGAGACCAGATGGCGCGACGAGCCGAACCAGGCGGCGATGATGGCCGGCACCATGCTGGCATAGAGCCCGTACTCCGGCGGCATCCCGGCGATGGTCGCGAAGGCGACGCCCTGGGGCAGGACCACGATGGCGCCGGTCAGCGCCGCGATCAGATCGGCGCGGACGTCAGCCGGGCCGACCTTCAGCAGCCAGGTCTTGTAGGGGGTTGTCCAGGACCAGTCGAGCGAGCGCAGGACCTGTTTGGAAAGATCGAGCGGATGCTGATTCTGGAGCGAATGCTGGAGCGAACGGATAAGCTTCATGAGGCGATGGCGGCCTGGCGATGGGGGGAAGGGCGGGAGCCGGGGTCTCGGTCTTTGGACGGGGCGCCGCCGCTGCCCGGGCGGGCGCCCCGCGATCATTGGGCATATTAATAAAGTCTCATGGATATGGCCATGGCGAGGGCGCTATCGGTTGCCTTCCGCTCCACCCGGCCGCGATTTGCCAGGGTTTGGACGCCCCGACACCTCGTGCTAGCCTTCCGGGCATTCGACTCCAGGGAGACCGTCCAGCGTGCTCAAGATCGTGTCATTCAATGTCAACGGGATTCGTGCCCGGCCGCACCAGATCGAGGCCCTCAAGGCGGCGCAGGATCCTGACATCCTGGGACTCCAGGAATGCAAGGTCGCCGACGATCAGTTTCCGCTCGAATGGACTCATGGGCTCGGCTATGCGACCCGGATCCATGGTCAGAAAGGCCATTACGGCGTCGCCCTGCTCAGCAAGGTCGAGCCCTCGTCGGTGTTCAAGGGTCTTCCGGGCGATGCCGAGGAGGCCCAGCGACGCCTCATCACTGGACGCTATCCCTTGCCGGACGGAGACGAGTTGATCGTCATCAACGGCTATTTCCCACAAGGCGAGAGCCGCGACCATCCGGTGAAGTTTCCCGCCAAGGCGAAGTTCTACGCCGACCTGCTGGACTATCTGCGCGGGTCGTTCACGCCGGATCGGAAGATCGTGGTCCTCGGCGACATGAACGTCGCGCCCCTGGATCTGGACATCGGCATCGGCCCCGATAACGCCAAACGCTGGCTGCGCACCGGCAAGTGCAGCTTTCTCCCCGAGGAGCGCGAATGGCTCAAGGCGATTACCGATTGGGGCCTGACCGACGCCTATCGGGCGATCCACCCGGAGACGGCGGATGCCCTCAGTTGGTTCGATTATCGCTCGCGCGGCTTCGAGCGCGAGCCCCGGCATGGTCTGCGGATCGACCATCTCCTGATCTCGGCGCCGCTTCGCGAGCGTCTGGTCGACGCCGGAATCGACTACGCGATTCGCGGCATGGAAAAGCCCTCCGATCACTGCCCGGTCTGGATTCGGCTCGATCTCTAGGCCGTCTCGGGCGGGCAACGATGGCCCAGGAACCATCCGGGTCGGCGCGGGGCGGCCCCGATCAGAGCCGATTCTGCAGGATGATGAACCAGGGGCGCCGGGGCACCGGCTGCAAGCGTCCGTTGGCGTCCAGTTCCAGACGGCTCTTGGAGACCGAGTTGCGCACGTTGCCGCCGACGACCTCCAGGGTCCGGCCGGTCTTGGCCACCACCAGATCGCAGTGGGCGCTGACGCCATGCAGCATGCTGGCGGTGGTGTAGCCATTGACCGTGGCCACGCGGGCGATACCGCGAGAGGCGCAGACCAGATCGCCCGGCTCGGGACTGTAGTCGGCGAGACGGCGCGGGATGAAGTAGCGCCCCGGCAGACTGACCTCGTCGATCAGGCTGGCGAGATAGACCCAGTGGGCGGAGTCGCTTCGGAACTGGCTCTCCGGAACGCCCGATGAGCGCATGATCCAACTGATGAACGCGGCCGACCAGGGCTTCTGGCAGTCTATCCCGTCGAGCCCAGGCTTGCCGACGGCGCGCCAGTAGAGGTTCACCCGTCGACTCTGTCGCGGGCCGTCGTCTTCCCAGTCGCCGACATGCGGGATGCTCTCTTCCGATCCCTTGAGTATGACCAGTTGTCGGCCGAAATAGGTCCATTCCTGCTCGGCTCTGGCCAGGATGGTCCGTTTGAGTGCCGGATTGGGGACGGGCGGTGCCCCGATGGGGCGACCGGCCCAACTCGCGAGGCCGGCCTTGCCGCCCCCCGGTTCGGTCGGTGGCGGGGTCGCGCAGGAGGCCAGCGCCAGGCTGGCGAGCGCCATCATCAGACGCATGGGCCTTAAACGAACGCGGGTGGATAACGACATGAAACGGACTCCTTCCGCTGGCGGCGCCGGGCGATGGGATGGACGGCGCTTGACCCGAAACGCCATGGTTTTATCTTGGGGGGCGGATGGTATCGCGGAACCAGGGGCGATACTCCTCCATGCGCGCGCGCTGCTCGCGCGGGGCCTGGCGTCGGCAGGTCGCGGCATCCGGGCTGTCGGGCGTCGCGCCCCAGCGCGTCTCCACGCAATCGTTGGGGTTGTAGGCAACCTCCAGTCCCGCGCGGCGGGCGTAGAGCTCGCGCAGACTCAGCCGCCAGGGGCTGCCGTCACTGCGCTCGTAGCTGATGAAGCGCTCGTCCATCCGGCGCGCGTGTAATTGCTCGACCCGAGCCGCCGCGCTGGCCGCGCTCTCGCCGCGCAGAACGTAAAGCTCGGGATAGCGGCGGATGCGTTCGGGCAGTCCCTCGACCGCCTTCATGGCGATCAGCAACCGCATGTCGCGCGAGGGCGTGGCGTAGTCCTCCCAGGGTCCGGTGGTCTCGAAGATCGCGGGTCCGCTCGGCATCGCCACGACCGTGCCGGGACGCGAGCGCATATGGCGCTCGCCGGTGTCGACCGAGGTCACACGGGTCTCCAGTTGTTCCATCAAGGCGTCCAGCGTCGACTCATAGGCGGCGGTCGGATCCAGACCCTGGGGATTGATGAGCCGTTCCATGCGGGCGTGGAAGTCGTCCGGGTCGAGCCCGGCCTGTTCGGTGGAGTAGGGCGGCAGACCGGAGCGGCCGTCCAGCGCCGCGTTGGGCAGGAGGCGGGTGCCGCCACCGGCGGTTCGCGCCAGCGGCCGATAGGCCTTGAAGCCGGGACCGGCGCTCGGTGTGCGCGCGAACAGGAAGTTGCCCTCCCAATAGCGCTTGCGGGCCACCGAGTTGTCCGGTTGGGCATCGACCGCGAGCAGGCGTCCACTCTCCCGGCCGTTCTGGGGAATCCATTTGACCAGAATCAGGATGTGACCATAGGGATCGGCGTAGACGGTGCCGGGCCAGAGCCAGGCGCGATCGAGCGGCACCGGATAGAAGTCCGTGTCGTCGTCATCCAGGGCGGTGCGCACGCTCCCGGAGTGCACGGTGTCCATGATTCGCCGACTGACCTCGCGCGCCGTGCTCGGCGGCGTCCGGGCTCCGCTGAATCGGGTCTCGATCACCGGGGACTCACAACTCGGCGGGCGGCTCCGGCTGCCTCGGTTACAGGGACGGTAGGCGATCGGCAAGCCGAGCTTCCAGGCGAAATAGGCGCGCAGGAAATAGGGCAGGTCGGCGCAGTCCGGCTCGGCCGGAAACTGGTTGTCTTCGTTCTCCCCGAGGTAGTTGAAGAGAAAATTCTGGGCCGGATCGCGTAGGACCGGGGCGAGCGACGCGAAGCTCAGCGCCTGCTCCGGCGGGGCGTTGAACAGATGCTCGATCCAGGCCGAGTAGAGCGCCTCGCTCGCCAGATCCCAGTCGCCGCTGCCGCGGTCGCTGACACCCCCGCCGACCTCGATTTCGGCACAGGCGACCACGCGACCCGAACGGGTCGTCTCCACCCGATGGACGCCCGATGCGGGGCGAAAGCGGGTGCCGTAGAGACTCCAGGGCGGGCCGCCGTTGCTCAGCGCGCGCAGTCGTTCCTGTTGCCCCGAGGGATCCGTGATCCGCAACTCGTCCAGGGCGGCGTCGGTCGCGATCGCGAAGATCTCCAGCGGGGCACCGGGCTGAGGATTGAGCGGCGCGGTCCAGATCCGGACCTGATCGCCCGGCCGACAGTCAGTGTCGGCCGAGGTCTGGCCCGGCAACAGGAGACCGGTCAGGCCGAGTAGGATGGGCAAAGCGAGGCGTGCCCACCCTCTAGGCTCCGACGCGCGGGATACAAGGATGGGCGCCGCGAAACGCGGCGTGAAGACGGCTGTCATCGCGATTACCTGGAGCCCGGTCGATAGTCTCGGAGTGTACCGCCGATCCCGCGCCGGGCGCATCTGGCGTCGGGATTTCGCGCCGCGCGTCTGAAGTGATTGTGACGGGTATAGAATGCGGGGCGACTCTTTCCACCGAGGTTCTCCATGCCAATCGCGCACTCGCTCGCGCACGGGGCCGGCCATGCCAGGCGGGCCATCCGATGAGCGCCCGTTCACCCTCCTCTGGCGCCAGGATTCCTGGCCTGCTGCTCCTGACCTGTCTGGTCGCGGCCAGCACGCCTTCGCTGGCCGATGAGATTCTGTCGACCGCGCGTCTGGCTTCGCTGAAAGGCCTGGATGTCCAGGAGTTGCTCGAAGTGCCGGTGACCTCGGCCTCGCGCCGGCCGCAAAGGTACGCCGATGCCGCCGCCGCCCTGTTCGTGATCTCGCGCGAGGATATCCGCCGTTCCGGCGCCACCAGCTTCCCGGAACTGCTGCGCATGGTCCCAGGCGTTCAGGTGGCCCAGGTGGACGCGAACAAGTGGGCGATCTCCGCCCGGGGCTTCAACTCGCGCTATTCCAGCAAGCTGTTGGTGCGCATGGACGGCCGCACCCTCTACTCGCCGCTCTACTCCGGGGTTTACTGGGACGTGCAGGACGCCCTGCTGGACGACATCGAGCGCATCGAGGTCATTCGCGGGCCGGGAGCGACGCTCTGGGGCGCCAACGCGGTCAACGGCATCATCAACATCATCAGCCGCTCCGCCCACCAGACGCAGGGCGGTTTGCTGGCGCTCGACGTCGGCAAGGAAGAAGGGCTGGCGGGGGCGATCCGCCATGGCGGGGCCATGGGCGAGGACGGCGCCGTCCGCCTCTATGCCAAGGGATTCGAGCGCGATGCCAGCCGCACGGTCACCGGCGAGGACGCGGCCGACGACTGGCGCGACGGTCGCGTCGGTTTCCGCTCCGATCTCGATCTCTCCGAGTCGGACAGCCTGACCTTCCAGGGCGACTATTACAACGCCAATGCCGGGGCCACCATCACCCGTGGCCGGGTGGCGAGCGAGACGGAGTCCGATACCTCGGGCGGCAACCTGCTGGCGCGCTGGACGCGCCAGTTGGGGTTCGACGCCGGCATGGAGTTCAAGGGCTACTTCGATCAAACCCGTCGCTCGAGCTGGACCCTGGACGAGATTCGGGACACCCTGGATCTGGACTTTCAGCAGCATTTCACGCTGGCCGAGCGCCATCTGCTGGTCTGGGGGACGGGTTATCGGTTGACGCGCGACCTGCTCGGCACGGAGGCCGGCGCCGCGACCACCTTCGACCCCGAGCGGCGCGAGGACACCACCCTGAGTGCCTTCGTCCAGGACGACATCGCCTTGCTCGACGAGGCCCTGCACCTGATCGTTGGCACCAAGCTCGAGCGCAACGACTATACGGGCTGGGAACTGCAACCGAATCTGCGCCTGCTCTGGAGCACGACGCCCAATACCAATCTCTGGGCGGCGGTTTCGCGCGCCCTGCGCACCAGTTCCAGGTTCGAGAGCGATGTCGTCATCAAGGCCGGGCGGGTCCTGGTGTCCGGTAACACCGAGCTGAACTCGGAGCGACTTACGGCCTACGAGCTTGGTTTGAGAACGCGCCCACGCGCCAATCTCTCGCTGGATCTGAGCGCCTTCGTGAATGACTACGACCATCTGGTGAGCTACACGCAGATCGGGGACTCGCTCAATTTCACCTTCGATAACGAGGTCTTCGGCACCAGCCATGGGTTGGAACTGGCGAGCAACTGGGATGTGACCCGCGCCTGGCGCCTCAAACTGGCCTACAGTTGGATCCACATGGATCTGCAGGCGGACGCGGCCAGTTCCAGCATCGCCTCTCCGTCCATCGGCGACTCGGCGCCGCGTCATCAGGTCAGCCTGCGTTCCTGGTTCAATCCGCGCCCCGATCTGGAGCTGGATGCCAATATCTACTACGTGGACGCGCTGGAGTACTACGACACGGGGGCCTACCTGCGCCTGGATCTGCGGCTGGGCTGGAGACTCAGCGCGGATCTGGAGCTGAGCCTGGTCGGCAAGAACCTGCTCGACGAGAGCCATCCCGAGTTCTCCAAGTTCTCCGGTAACTCGGAGCCGGAGGGGCTGGTCTACACTCAGGTGGAGCGGAGTCTGATGCTTCAGGCCAAGTGGGAGTTCTGACTTCCCGCTCCGTCTCGCTAGAGGGGCGAGTCCGGATTGGGTTCCGGTAGATTCGGAACCGCCCGCTCGGTGGTCGCAAGGATAACGAGGGATCGATGAGGCGCCAGGCACTGGATGTCGGTTGGCGGTTTGTCCGCAAGGGATCTCGCCCAGGCCGGGCTTGGGGCCTGGCGTCTACCCTCGCAAGGCTCCCGTGGCTGATTCTCGTCCTCCTCTCGACCGCCGGCGCGGGCGCCGCCGGCTTTTCCGAGGAGGAGGTGCGCGCCGTCTATCTCTTCAATTTCGCGGTGTTCGCCGAGTGGCCGGCGGAGGCCTTCGAGTCCCCGTCCAGCCCCTTCCGCTATTGCGCGCTCGGGAGCCAGGCGGTGCGCGCCAGTCTGGCCGAGGTGCTGGCCAATGAGCGTGTGGGTGCGCGCGCGCTGATCCTGGTCGAGGCGGAGAACCCCGAGGACTGGCGCCGCTGTCATGTGCTCTATCTGGGTCATGCCGCGCGCTCGCGCGAACGGGAGGTGCTGGCGGCGGTCGCCGGGGCGCCGGTCCTGACCGTCGGTGAATCGGAAGGGTTCGCGCTCGCGGGCGGTATCCTGGGCCTGACGCGCAAGGCGGGTCGTTTGCGCACCATCATCAATCGGGAGGCCGCCGAGCGTGCCGGCATCCAGATCAGCTCCAAACTGCTGCGCCTGGCGACCCTGGTCCAATCGACCCAGGACGCTCCGACGCCATGATGGAGGTTTTCCCTGGTTTGCCCCCTGTCGTGATCCGCGGCCGGCCCTGGGCTATCATCGGCCGAGTGCGCGACCCGAACCGGCGCGCGGATCGCTCCGATCCAGAATACCTCGTACATCCCGTCCATCAAGGATCTTGATCCGCCGGGACGGGATTGCTCGTCAATCGTCTTAGGGACCGGGCGCGGGTCGATCCGTGGCCGTGGGAATGTCGTCGTCCTTGTTGGATACGGGGACTGGATGTGGGACTCGCCAACATGAAATTCCTGTCACGCCTGTCGATCAGCGCTCGGTTGCGTCGCGCCGCTGCCCTCTCCGCCCTGTTCGCGCTGCTCTTCGCCATGCCCGTCGCGATTGCCATCCGGTCATGGGTCGACTCACCTGTCATGATCGGCGCCTGGCTGGTGATGCTGCTGTGCGTGTCGACCGTGCTTGCCTGGCTGGTCGCGGGCTCCTTGCTGCGAGGTCTCACGGCGCCGATTTCGCGCCCGTCCTCCGATCTGGAGGAGACCGGGCGCGAACAGGGCCTGGCCACGAGGAGCCGCGCGCGCGACGAGCCCATCGAGCCCGCCCGCCAGGCGTCGAACGCCATCCACGGCCAGTTGACCACCTGGTCCGCGCCTCCCGACAAGTCGAGCTTGCTGACGGATCTGAGTCACGAACTCCACACCCAGTTGAACGGCGTGGTCGGCATGAGCGAACGGCTGCTGGCGACCTATCTCTCGCCCGAGCAGCGACGTTATGTCGGGGCGCTCACCCGCGCGGGTCGGCAGTTGCGCACGGTCATCCGTGACATTCTGGATATCTCCCGGATCGAGTCCGGTCAGATTCGTCTGGAACGCACCGAGTTCGAGCTCGCGCGCGGCATTGAGGAGGTCTTGGTGTCCATGGCCGAGCGTGCCGAGGCCAGGGGCCTGGAACTGGTCGGCGATCTCCCGAGTGATCTGCCCTGGCGGGTTCTCGGCGATCGCGGCCGCTTCGAGCAGGCGTTGAGCTATCTGCTCGGGCATCTGCTCGCCTTGGCCCAGGAGGGCGAGGTGGTGGTCCGGGCCTCTGCCCTGGCTGGCGAGGCCGACCGGGTGGAGGCGCGGATCGAGGTCATCGTGCCCTGGCTCGATCCCCTGGCCATGACCCAGGACGCGGACATCGATGCCTTCAGGCGTGTCGAGGATGCGCCCGTCACGGAGTACAGCGGCCCCGGTCTGAGTCTGGCCCTCGTCCGGGCGCTGGTCGGCTTGATGGGGGGCGAGGTCGGCTATCGGAGCGAGCCGCCGGGTGGCGCGCGGTTCTGGATCTCGTTGCCCTTTTCGGTCACTCGCCGGGAAGCCCCCAGGCCGGCACTCCCGGAGCGGCTCCTCGGGCAACGGCTGTTGCTGGTCGCGCCCGGTGGCCACGCGGGCGAAGTGATCGCCTCCTATCTGCGCGAGGTGGGTTTCGAGCTGGTTGTCCGTCCCGACGTGGCCGCGGCGCGCGAGGCCCTCGCGGCGGGCGAGCCGTTCGCGGCGCTGGTGGCCGACGGCCGGGTAAAGGGGCTGGAGTCCCTGCTCTCCAAGGTCGCCCTGGGCGAGGAACCCTGGCTCGCGCGGATCCCTCGTATCCTGCTGGTTCCCGCACGGCCCCAATGGCGGGATGAGCGTGCAGCCCTGCTCGATGTCACGGCCTGTCTGCTCAAGCCGGCGCGCCGCGCCGAACTGATCGCCTGCCTGGCTGGCGCCCCAGGCCGGGGTGGGATGACGGCTCGCGAGTCCGACGAGCACGAGCCGGAGGACGTCGAGACCATGCCAACGCCCCTGGGGCTCAAGGTGCTGGTCGTCGACGACAACGCCATCAACCAGGAGACGGCCGTCGCCATGCTGCGCGTGCTCGGCTGCGAGGCGCGCGTACTCTTCGATGGTCAGGCCGCCGTCGAAGCCTGCGCGTTCGACTCCTTCGATCTGATTCTGATGGACTGCAAGATGCCGCTCATGGATGGCTACGAAGCCACCCGGCGTATCCGTCTCCAGGAATCGAGCGAGCCGGGCCGGCACACGCCGATCATCGCCCTGACGGCCCACGCCATGGACGGCGATCAGGAGCGCTGCCGGGTCGCGGGCATGGATGATTATCTGGCCAAGCCGGTTTCACTCCAGGCGCTGCGCGCCACGCTCCTACGCTGGTCGCGGCGCCGGGCGCGGGAGGAGCCGCCGACGTCCTGGAACGACCCTGTCGCCGCCTCCGTCTCCTGGTCGTCGATGGGGGACGCCGGCGATCCCCTGGGGCTGGACGCGCTGGCGAGGTGGCCGATCCTGGATCCGGCCCCGCTTGAGGAGATTCGGGCGCTCAGCCCCGAATCCGGACTCGCCCTGGTGGCCCGGCTGATTCGGGGTTTCCTCGACTCCGAGCCTGGTCTGGTCGCCAATATCCGGGAAGGACTGGCGACGGGACAGGCGCGGACGCTGGTCGAGGCGTCGCGCGCCTTGCACGCGGCGGCCACGACGCTCGGCGCCGCGCGACTCGCGACCCTGTGCGGACGTTTGGAGCGCGTTCCCAACTCGGCGCTGACGCTGGAGGCCGCCACCAGGGCCACGGCGGTCCTGGTCAGGATCGCGGCCGAGACCCGGCGGGCCATCGAGGACCGTCTCGGTGAATCGGCGGGCGCTTCCTCGCGCTCCGACGAAGAGACCGTCCCACTGTTGGAGATGCGCTTCGACGCGGCGCCGAGCGAGGCTCCATGGCCCTGGGATTCGCTCCAGCACGAGCGCGACGGGGTTCTGGTGGCCGAGCGCGAGCCGGGGCGGGATGCGCGTCCCTTGATCCTGGTGGTCGATGACAACCCCGCCATCCACGCCATGGCGCGCTCGACCTTCGACAAATACGGTTTCCGCTTCGTGGGCGCGCGCGATGGTCGGGGCGCCCTGCAGGCGGTCCGGTTCCAGCGTCCGGATCTGGTCGTGCTCGATCTCATGATGCCGGGGATGGACGGTTACGAGACCTGTGGACGGCTGCGCCAGTTGCCGGGTTTCGAGTTGATCCCGATCCTGGTGGTGACCGGACTGGAGGATCTGACGTCCATCGAACGCGCCTATGAGTCCGGTGCCACGGATTTTCAGGCCAAGCCGGTCAACTGGCACCTGCTGGCGTATCGGATCCGCTATCTGCTGCGCGGCCATGTCACCCTGGCCTCCCTGCATCGCAGCGAGGCGAGCAACAGCGCCCTGGTCGCGGCGATTCCCGATGCCCTGATACGCCTCGACGGCCAGGGTCGGGTGCTGCAATTCAAGTCGGGCGCGATCCTGCGCAAGGTGGGGGGCGACCCCGCCGAGACGGCGGTGTCGGATCTCTCCGACCTGCTGCCCGAGACGATGTGCGGGGTCATTCGACGCGAACTCCAGGCCACGCTCGCCGAGCATGGCGTGCGCGAACTGGAGATCGCGCTGGCCGACGAACAGGGCGAGGCCCTGGCGTTCGACGCGCGTCTGATCTCGGTCGACGCCGATCAGGTCATCCTGCTGCTGCGCGACATGAGCGAGCGCCAGCGCCGCCAGCGGGTGATTCAGCAGTTGGCCTATCAGGACGGCCTCACCGGGCTGGCCAACCGCCAACGCTTCAATCTGGATCTCGCGGGCGCGCTCGGGCACGCACGGCGCCGCGAGGATCGTCTCGCGCTGCTCTATCTGGATCTGGATCAGTTCAAACGCATCAACGATTCGTTGGGGCATGGTGTCGGCGACGAACTGCTGCGAGCGGCGGCGCAACGCCTGCAGGACGCCGTGGATGAAGCCGTCTCGAACCTCAGGACGCGCGGGATCGCGGTCGCGAGCACCCTGGCCCGGCTCGGTGGCGACGAATTGACCGTGATCCTCAAGGGCAACGGTCCCGAGCGGATCGCCATGCAGGTCTCCGAGCGCATCCTCGCCAGGTTCCGCGAGCCGCTGCATGTCTCGGGTCACGCCATCGTCTGCACGGTGTCCATCGGCATCGCGCTCAGCCCCGAGGACGGCGAGAGCCCCGAGATCCTGCTCAAGCACGCCGACACGGCGCTCTACGCGGCCAAGCTCAAGGGTCGGGACACCTACCGCTTCTTCACGGTCGCGATGGGCGAGCGGGCCTCGCGGCGCCTGGAGACCGAGGCGCGGCTGCGCCAGGCGCTCGAGCGCGACGAATTCCGGCTCCACTATCAACCCATGGTCGACAGCCACTCGCGCGAGCCGCGGGCTCTGGAGGCGCTGCTGCGCTGGGAGGATCCGGAGCAGGGTCTGCTGGAGCCGGAGTCCTTCCTGCCGATCGCCGAGGAATCGGGGCTCATCCTGCCCATCGGCCACTGGGTCATCGAGGAACTGGGGCGTCAACTGGCCGACTGGGCGGGTCAGGGGATCGTTCTACCCGTCGCGGTCAATCTCTCCGACGGTCAGTTCAGCGACCGCGGCCTGATCGATCGTCTGTTTCGACTCGCGCGCGGTCGTCCGCCGGGGTCGATCAAGCTGGAGGTGACCGAAAGCCTGCTGCTCGCGCGCGACGCGCGCCTCATGGATACCCTGACCCGACTGCGCGATCGTGGGTTGCGGGTCGCCATCGACAACTTCGGCACGGGTTATTCCTCCCTGGCCCTGCTGAAGCATCTGCCCATCGATACCCTGAAGATCGACCGGACCTTCGTCCGCGAGATCGGTCGCGAGACCACCACGGAGCTGCTGATACGCACCATCATCGCCATGGGGCACGGCCTGGGATTGCATGTGGTCGCCGAGGGCGTGGAGACAGAGGAGCAGTTGGCGTTCCTGGCGCAGGAAGGCTGCCAGGTCGCCCAGGGGTTTCTCTTCGCGAAACCCTTGCCGGCTTCCAGGCTCGCGCTGAAGGCACCGGGCGAGGAACCGGCGGCCGGCCTCGTCGAGGCGGGTGGCGCGTCGTGGACCTAGACCGCGACCGGCTCGCCGGCCACCGCCATCACGAACGTGCCGGCGTCCTCGGCGGTTCGGGCGGCGCGTCGTCCGCCTCCTCGACCCGATCAAGCACCACAGCAGCGCCACCCCGCGCGGACCCATCTCGCTCGCATCCGGGGCGACCACGTTATCGAACAGATGGCGTTTGCCCTGGACCAGTTGCAGCACCCGCTTCTCGTAGGAGTCCGAGGCCACCAGCAGGATCGCCTGCACCTTCTGACGCTGGCCTAGCCGGTGGATGCGGGCGATGCGCTGTTCGAGCACGGCCGGGTTCCAGGGGATGTCCAGGTTGATCAGGACCGCCGCGTTTTGCAGGTTCAAACCGGTGCCGCCGGCATCGGTGGAGATGAAGACCTGGATGGCGTCGTCCTCGCGAAAGCGGTCCATGAGGTCGCCGCGCTGGGCCGAGGGCACGCCGCCATGCAGGCGCACGCTGCCGAGCCCCATGGTCCGGATGCGTCGCTCGGCCAGCTCGGTCATGCGCTCCCATTGCGAGAAGACCACGGCCTTGAGCCCGGCCAGTTTGCACAGCTCGTCCAGGATGGTCTCCAGCTCATCGAGCTTGGGCGCGCCCTCGGTCTCCCTGTCCACCAGCCCGGCCGCGTTGCAGGTCGACGGCGGTCTCCGCGCCGCGCCGCAGCCGGATGACCGGCGCGTCGTCGCCCTCCCAATCCAGGAAGACATAGGCGCGCGGCGGAGGCAGATCCTTGATTTGCCTGTAGTCCGGACGCTTGCGCAGCCGATGCAGCACCGCCTCGATGTGCTTGCAGGTGCCCAGCTCGTTGGTCGCGAAGTCCGGACAGGTGCAGTGATTCGCGCGGCGGTCGAGCGCCCGGATATGGACTCGATACTCCGCCGGAAAATGGGTCGCCGATTGCAGCGAGCGCGCGCTCCAGAGACCGAAGCCGTTCTGTTCGGCGGATTCGAAGAGCGGCTGAACCCGCACCTCGGCACGCGCCTTGGCCAGACGCTCCTTGATCGCCGCCTCGGCCGCGTCGGCGAGCTGTTTGTCCTCGCCCTGGCCTTGCGCGTGTGCGAAAAGCGCGGCCATGGCGTGGACGCAGAGTCCGACCCCGGCGGCGTTGGCGCCGCAGTCGCAGCCGGCGAGGAGGCGGCCCTCCGCGTCCAGGGCGATCTCGACATTGAGCTTGTCGCCGGTTTCCGCGTCCTCGACCTCGGCCAGGAGTCCCTGCTCGTTGCGATCCAGGGTGGTCACGCAGCGGTCGTGACAATGGCGGAGCGCCTCTCGGACGATGGCCGGCTCGGCCAGGGTCTCGATCCGATCCGTATCCAGCAAAAGGGCATCGTGATGCATGGGTGCGCCTGAATCATCATCGCAAAGGGTCATGGATTAGCCGCCCCGGACGATCGAGGCACGCGGTCCCGACGCCGGGAACACCCAGGTATAGAATCAATTTGGGAATCCTCGACTCAAGGCCGCGCCCATGATCCGCAAGAAACTGCCCATCGGCATCCAGACCTTCCGCGAAATCCGCGAGGACGGTTACTACTACGTCGATAAGACGGATTTCGCCTTCAGCCTGATCGAGGCCGGGAAGTATTACTTCCTGTCGCGCCCCCGTCGTTTCGGAAAATCCCTGTTCATCGACACCCTGGCGGAACTGTTCGCCGGCAACGAGCCGCTGTTTCGGGGGCTGGCCGTGCAGGATCGCTGGGACTGGAGTGTCCGCTACCCGGTCATCCGTCTGAGCTTCGGCGGCGGTCTGGTGCAAGGCCCGCAAGACCTGGAGCGCAAGATCCGGGAGCAACTCCATCTCAACCAGAGCGCCCTGGACCTGAGTCGCACGGAGCCGGGCTTGGATGGCGGCTTGGCGGAGCTGATCCGTCGGGCGCGTGAGGCGAGCGGTCAACGGGTCGTGGTGCTGGTCGACGAGTACGACAAACCGCTCCTGGACAACCTGACCCGTCCGCAAGAGGCGCGGGCCATCCGCGATGGACTCCGGAACCTCTATTCTGTCATCAAGGACTCGGACGCCCACATCCGCTTCGCCTTTCTCACCGGGGTGAGCAAGTTCAGCAAGGTGAGTATCTTCTCGGGGCTGAACAACCTGCGCGACATCACCGTCTCGCGGGATTATTCGGCGATCTGCGGCTATACCGAGGCCGATCTCGATCAGGTCTTCGCGCCTGAGCTGGAGGGGCTGGACCGCGCGCTGATCCGCCGCTGGTACAACGGTTACAACTGGACCGGCGAGTCGGTGTATAACCCCTTCGATCTCCTGCTCCTGCTTCAGGAGCGCGAGTTCCGCGCCTGGTGGTTCGAGACCGGCACCCCGACCTTCCTGATCGATCTGCTCACCAAGCAGGGGTTCTTCACCCCCAACCTCGCCCGACTGCGCGCCGATGAGGCCCTGCTTTCGGCCTTCGACGTCGACCATATGGTCCCCGAGGCGCTGCTCTGGCAGACCGGTTATCTCACCTTCACCGCCACCCGTCAGATCGGCGCGCGCATCGAATACACCCTGGGCTATCCGAATCTGGAGGTCGAGAGCGCGCTGAACGACGTCCTCGCCAAGGCCCTGATCGGCCACCCGGCACGCGCGAGCGAACTGGCCAGCCGGCTCTACGATCTGCTCTTCGCCAACGATCTGGCCGGGCTGCATCGCCATTTCGAGAGCCTTTTCGCCAGCATCCCCCATCAATGGCACGACACCAACCCCATCGCCCGCTACGAGGGCTATTACGCCAGTGTCTTCTACAGCCATCTGGCCGCGCTCGGGCTGGATCTGCGAGTGGAGGACAGTTGTAGCGCCGGACGTCTCGATCTGGCTCTGCGTTTCGAGGGCCGGATCTATCTGTTCGAATTCAAGGTCGTGGAGTTGGAGCCCGAGGGACGCGCCCTGCGCCAGATCAAGGATCGCGGCTACGCGGACAAATACCGTGCCGAGGGCCAGCCGATCCACCTGATCGGGGTGGAATTCAGCCGCGAGCGTCGGGGCCTCGTGGGGTTCGAGGTTGAGACACTGGAGCCACTTGATCCGCCTGGTCATGGACAGGATTAACGGGCACCTGATCCTCGGGAGTCCCGCCATGGACCTCTATATCGAATCCGTAACGGTGAACGGATGGGCCAGCCAGACTCGGAAACGACGGCGGGCGCTTGTGGGAAAGGGCCGCTCGCGTACTTTGGCGGCGGAGCACAGGCCGATCACCAAAGCGTGCGACAGTCGAACGCCGCGAAGGCCGGATCGCGGGTCGCGAGTACCAACCCTTCAAGCTGACTTTGCGCGGCCAGCAGGCGGTCAAACGGATCGCGATGCGCGTGAGCATAACGGCCCGCCAACAGCGCATGCAGATAGGTGACAGGAAGATGGGTAAAACCATCGGCGGCGACCAGCTCGGCAAAGCGTTCGCTGGCTTGCGGCAGGTCGTTGAGTTTACCGATCCGCTGTTTGGTCGCGATTTCCCAGGCGCTGGCGGCGCTGACGAAAACGCTGTTGGTCGCATCGAGCAGCCGCTCGCGCACGACCGTGGAGAGGCGCGGATCGTCGGTGAACCACCAGAGCAAGGTGTGCGTATCCAAGAGCAGGTTCACCGTTTCAGCGTCCTTCCCAGGCCGCCAGTTCAGCCTCGGGCAAGGGCTCGAAAAACGCCTCGTCCACCTGGCCGCGTAACCGTCCCGGTTGCCGGCGCGCCGGTTCGGCGGCCAGTGGCACGAGCCGGGCGTAAGGCTGACCATTCTTGGCCAGAATGATCTCCTGGCCGGCATGCGCCTGGTCCAGCAGGCGGGAAAAATGGGTCTTGGCCTCATGAACATTCACGATTTGCGGCATGGTACGCTCGCTCGATGATACGGACTAAGTCTAATGGTTGAGTCTAGGCGTGATGCGGATGCTTGGCAACGGGTCGGCATTTGCCTTTAGATGGTCGGATCGCCTAACTCCCGATCCACGATCGCCGCGACCACCAGATCGCCCCAGACGTTGATCATGGTGATGGGATAGTCGAAGAAGCGGTCGACGACCAGATAGAGCGCCAGATAGGTCTGGGGCAGCCCGAGCAGCTCCAGCATGAAGGCCATCATGGCGATGCCGCCGCCGGGGATGCCGGCGGTGCCGGCGGAGGAGGCCATGGTGAGCAGGACGATGAAGAGCGTCTGCAATGGGCTCAGGTCGACGCCCGCCAGTTGGGACATGAAGATCAGCAGGATCGACTGGTAGATCGCGGAGCCGTGCATGTTGAGGGTCGCGCCGAGCGGCAGGGTGAGGCTGGTGACGCGCTCGCTGACGCCGAATGCCTCCAGCGCGCGCTTGGAGACCGGGTAGGTGGCGTTGCTGGAGGCGGTGGAGAGCGCGGTGAGCAGCGGTTCGCGACAGGCGACGACCAGGGGCCAGGGCGAGCGTCCGGCGCGCAGGCGATAGAGCGTGGGCAAGAGAATGACCGCGTGCAGGACGGCGGCGAGGCCCACCGCCCAGACGAAGGCGCGCAGTTGGAAGACCCCGGCCCAGTCCATCCCCGCCAGTCCGGCGTAGACGAGTGCCATGACGCCGATGGGCGCGAGCTTGAGGACGCCGGCCAGCGTTTGCATCAGGAGCGCGTCCAGCGCCCGCGCACCGCCGAGGAGGGTCGCGCGATGGTCCGTGGCGAGGCGGCGGGAGGCGATGGCGGCCAGGATGGCGGCGAAGACGATGTGCAGGACGTTGCCCGCCGCCAGCGAGGCGAAGAGGTTGCTTGGAATCAGGTTCACGACCAGGGCGTTCAGGCTGAAGACGGCCTCGGTCGGCTCGGCGGGTGGAAGCTCCAGTAGTCCGGGCGGGATGCCGTGGGAGAAGGTCAGGCCGATCAGGGTGCCGAGAGTCGCGGCCAGCGCGCTGGTGATGAGGTAGTAGAGCAGGGCGCGTCCACCGATTTGTCTGAGATCCGTCCCGCCGGCCAGCGAGGCGTAGATGGAGACCAGGATGAGCGGCAGGATCAGCAGCTTGAGGACCGAGACGAAGATCTGTCCGAGCCAGGCGATATAGGGCGCACCTTGCGGAACGACCAGGGCCAGCAGGATGCCGAGCACCAGGCCGGCGGGGATGGAATAGAGTTGGCGCATCGGGTCTTGGGGCCTTTGGGGCGAAGTTGTCAGTGATCAGTTGTCAGTTGTCAGGGGTCCAGCCGAGCCGCGTCAGGTTGCGTTCCACTTCGTCCTGGTCGCTGTAGTAGGTCTTTTGGCCGTTGCGGTCGATGTAGCGTTCGTGGCCCTTGCCGGCGATGAGGGCGACCCAGCGCTCATCGGCTGGCCGGGCGGCGATCTGGTCGAACAGATGGCCGATGGCCTCGGCGCGATCGACGATCACGGTTCGGCCTGTTGGCGGCATGCCTTCCAGGATGTCCGCGATGATCCGCGCCGGCTCCTCGGTGCGCGGGTTGTCCGAGGTGACGATGGACAGATCGGAGTGACGCGCGACGGCGGCGCCCATCAGCGGACGCTTGCCGTGATCGCGGTCGCCGCCGCAGCCGAACAGTGTCAACACGCGCGCGCTGGGGAAGCCGGCGCGGATGGCGGTGAGGATGGTCTCCAGTGCGTCCGGGGTGTGGGCGAAGTCGATGACGATGGTGCGGTTGCCGATCACCCGGCAGTCGAAACGTCCATCCACCGGGCTCAAGTGTCGCCAATCCTCGCGCTCGCCCTGACCCAGCACCCCATCCGCCAGGGCAACGGCGAGGGCGTAATTCTGGCGATTGTGCTCCAGGGCGAGGAAGGGCTTGGTCGCGAGCGCCTCCGCTCTCAATGGCGTCGGCTCCAGGGTCTCGATCGGAACCCGGTTCTGTCCCTGCGCGCGCAGTTGGCTGGCCACCGCCGGGCTGCTGCAATAGAGTCGCCCCCCGTCCTGGATGAGGTCGAGGATGCGCGCCTTGGCGCTAAAATAGGACGCCTCGTCGTGGTGATAATCCAGATGGTCCTGGGTGAAGTTGGTCCAGCCGGCGTCCTGGAAGGGGAGGCCCTGGACCCGGCCCTGATCCAGCGCGTGGCTGCTGGCCTCCATGACCACGACATCGCAACGCGCCTGGTTGGCGTGCAGCAGTCGGCGCAGCTCGATCAGGGGTGGAGAGGTGAAGCCGGTCTCCACCAGCCGCTCGCCAGCGAGAAAGACGCCGAGAGTGCCGATGGAGAGCACCCGCCGGCCATGGGCGGCGAGGATGGATTCCAGGTATTTCACCGTCGTCGTTTTACCATTGGTGCCGGTGACGCCGATGAAGCGCAGCGATTCCAGGTCGAGTGGATACTGGATGTCGCAGAAACGGCGGACGACCTCGGCCCAATCGCCTGGACGGGTGACGTAAATGCCGGTGTCGGGCATCTGGTCGAAGCAGTCGAGCGGACGGTTGGTGACCAGCGCCGCGAAGGGGCGGCCGGCGAAATAGCGCTGGTGGATCTCGGCGTCGGACTTGCCTTCGTCGAAGCGCTGGAAGAAGAGGATCGAACCCTCGTCGCAGGCGTCCGCGCGCCACTGGATGTTGGTCAGTCTCGGCGCGACGCTCGGCGCGCGTCGCCAGGCGAAATCGGTCGTGGCGAGCAGGTAGGCGAGCGCGGCGGTGGGCATGGTGTGGGATCGTCGTAAAATAGGAGATAGGCAGTGAGCATTCTCGCCGAGGACGCCGTCATGGGGGAACTGCTGGGACGCTTCGGGCTGAAATTCGCCCGCGTCGCGGCGCACGCGAGCATTCCGGGTTCTTATTGGGGCGATCCCGAGGCCGGTCTGGTCGGCGACACCCTTTACGCGCAACCCGAGACCCCGCTGCATTCCATCCTGCACGAAGCCTGTCACTGGATCTGTCTGGATCAGACGCGCCGTGCCGCACTGCACACCGACGCAGGCGGCGACGATGCCGAGGAGAACGCGGTCTGCTATCTCCAGGTGCTGCTGGCCGACGGGATCCCAGGGGTCGGGCGCGCGCGGCTGTTCGCGGACATGGATGAATGGGGCTACAGCTTCCGGCTCGGCTCCACCCGAGCCTGGTTCGAGCAAGATGCCGCCGACGCGCGCGACTGGCTGCTCCGGCACGGACTCATCGATCCGGCGAATCGCCCGACCTGGCGGGTGCGCCACTGAGCCTGGGCGACCTATACTTGCGACACCAGCGTACGAGAATCCCTTCAACGGCGACGCCGCCACGCCTTCGGGAGACGTCCATGCGTAAGATCATCCTTGCCGCCGCGACCCTGTCCACCGTCCTGCCCGCCCTCGCGCTGGCCTGGACGCCCTATGCCCCTGGCTCGGCCGCGCCGCTTCCCTATCCGGGATATGCCGCGCCTTATGGGCCGCCGCCGGTCTATCCGATGGCCCCAGGGTATCCAGGCGCCTGGGCTGCCAGTCCTTATGCCCCACGGGGCGCCGAGGCGATACCGGCCACGCCCGAGGCCGCGACCGCCGCGCCGCCGCCCCCGGCCGCCGAGCGGATGCCGGCGCGCGCGCGTCCCGCCTGGCCGCGACTGAACGTGTCCCGTCAGGCCGGCGAGGACGCCTATCTGATCGACATCCAGTTGCAGAATATCGACCCCGAGCAAGTCGAGATTCAGCCCATGGGGCGTGGTCTGCTAATCCGTCACAACGCGGAGACCCGCGTCAGCCAGCAGGACACCCTGCCTGGCGGCGAAGGCTATCGGAGTCACTACAGCTTCTCGCAAGGTTCCGCCAGCCGCCGCCTGGGATTGCCGCCGGACGCCGATCTCGCCGGGATGAGCCGCGAGGTCAAGGAGGGGCATATCCTGATCCGCGTGCCGAGAAACGCCCAGGCGCGCGGCGGTCGCTGGTGATCGGCTCATTCCCGCCACGATGAGCGTCGGGAATCTTCTTATGCCGGGGCTCGGTCCGAGCCCCGGTCAACGTTTTTGAGCGAAGTGAATCCATGCCCTACGAAACCCCCCAGGATGCCGAGGATGCCTATTACGACGCACTCGAAAGCGGCGATGCCGAGGCCATGACCCAGGTCTGGGAGGCGTCCGAGGAGATCTTCTGTCTGCTGCCGATGGCCCCGCTCGCCATCGGCCGGCAGGTCCAGCAGCTCTGGCGGGCCATCTTCGAGCAGGGCGGCCGGTTCGATCTCCAGGTTCGGCATCTGTCCTGGATCGAGCATGGCGACCTGGCGATTCATCTGATCGAGGAACGGACCCAGGGACAGCCGGGAGCGACGCCGCCACCTATTTATGCCACCAATATCTTCCGCCGCGGACCGGACGGCTGGAGGCTGCTGGTGCATCAGAACTCTCCGACCCTGCCGCCGCCGCCCGCCGTGCCCTCGGCCAGCCGCACCGCCATCGCCTAGCGCGGGTTCGACCCGATCGCCGTGAACCAGCCCAGGCGCGTCCAGCTCCAGACCCTCGGTTGTCGTCTCAACGAGGCCGAGCTGGAGTCCTGGGCGCAGGGCTTCCTGGAGCGGGGCCTCCAGGTCGTCGAGGAGGGGGAGCCGGCCGACCTCGTCGTCATCAACACCTGCGCCGTGACCCAGGAGGCGGTGCGCAAGTCGCGCCAGATCCTGCGTCGCTGTCATCGCGCCAATCCGGGCGCGCGGCTGGTCATCAGTGGATGTCTGGCGTCGCTGGAAGGCGAGGCCGTGGCGCGCGAGGCCGGGGTCGATCTCATCGTCGCCAATCGCGACAAGGATTACCTGGTCGAGGTGGTGCTCGACACCCTGGATCTCCCGGTCATGCCCGAACTGGCGATCACGGACATCGCCAGCCCGCTCCTTGCCCGAGGCCGCCAACGCGCCTTCATCAAGGTCCAGGACGGCTGTCGCTATCGATGCACCTTCTGCATCACCACCCAGGCGCGCGGCGAGGAACGCAGCCGCCTGACCGGAGAGATCCTGGAGTCCGTCCGCCGCTTCCAGCGCGCGGGGATCCATGAGGTAGTGCTGACCGGGGTTCATCTGGGCGGCTATGGCGGCGAGGCTGGGACGGATCTCGGCGGATTGATCGCGCGCATCCTGAACGAGACCGAGATCCCCCGCATTCGGCTCGGCTCGCTGGAGCCCTGGGATCTGCCGGACGGTTTCTGGTCGCTGTTCGCGGATGGACGCTTGATGCCGCATCTGCATCTGCCGCTGCAAAGCGGCTCGGACGCGGTGCTGCGGCGCATGGCGCGTCGCTGCAAGCGCGACGACTTCGCCCGGCTCGTCGAGCGCGGGCGCGCGGTGGTTCCGGATCTCAACGTCACCACCGATATCATTGTCGGCTTTCCGGGAGAGACCGACGAGGACTGGCGCCAGACCCTGGATTTGGCCGCGACGATGCGGTTCGGGCAGATCCATGTCTTCGGCTACTCGCCGCGCGCCGGAACGCTCGCGGCCGATCTGCCCGAGCGCGTCGATGCCCGGACCCGCAAGGCGCGTTGCGAGGAATTGCAGCGTCTGGCGAGCCGGATGCGTCTGGCGGTCCTGCGCGAGCAGATCGGCAAGCGCGCGAGCCTGCTGCACGAGTCGCTACCCGTCGATTCGGCGGGAACCCCGCGCTGCGGCTACACCCCGAATTTCCTGCCAGTCCATGTCCTGTCCGAAACCCCGCTCCAGGAAAACCGACTCTTGGAGGTCCGGCTCCTGGGTGTCGCCGAGGACGACGCGATCCTGATCGCCGAGCCGCTTGGCTGAGAGACCGGGCAACCGGAATCGTTTTGCGTGGAATTCCCTACCCAACGACAGCGAGTCGCCGTCTGGAATCCATCAGTCGTACTTCTCGTCCTTCCAGCGTCTCAGCGCGGTGAAGACCTCGGTCGCGGTCGCGAGCGTCCGCCCGGCCGCGCGCTCGGCGGCGGCGATGACGTTCGGCTCCTGGGTGCGCAGGAAGGGGTTGGTCGCCAGTTCCAGGTCGAGACGCGAGGGGACGGTCGACAGGCCCGCGGCGCGGCGCCGCTCGGCCTCGGCCAGGCGATCCGACAGGGCCGGGCTGTCCGGCTCGACCCAGCGCGCGAAGCCGAGATTGGCGAGGGTGTATTCGTGGGCACAGTAACAGAGTGTGTCGCCCGGCAAGTCGGCGATCCGCTCAAGTGAATGGGCGAGTTGTTCGAAGGTGCCGTCGAAGACACGCCCGCAGCCGGCGGCGAACAGGGTATCCCCGCAGAAGAGACGGCCGTCGCCGAGATAGGCGATATGGCCGGCGGTGTGGCCCGGTACTTCCAGCACCTGGAAGCGGCTGTCGAGTCCGGCGGGCTGGACGGTCTCGCCCTCGTGGTGGCGATCGGTCAGGGCGCGGATGCGATCGTCGGTGGGACCGTGGATCCGCAGCCCTGGGAAGGCGGCGATCAGCTCATCCAGACCGCCGACGTGGTCGTAATGATGGTGGGTGATCAGCACCGAGGTGAGCGTCAGTTGGTGCTCACGGAGCCTCTCCAGCACCGGATCCGCGTCTCCCGGATCCACCACGGCGGCGGTGCCGCGGCCCTCGGTCAGGAGCCAGATGTAGTTGTCGGAGAAGGCTTGGATTGGCTGGACGTCAAGCATGGGTCGGTTCCTCCATCGCTGGCCTTGCTTCCTTCAAGGCCAGCCGTCGGGATCGCCGCTGGCGGCGGCTTCTGTCAGACGCCGACGCCCTGCTGGCGGCTCGGCTCCGGAGTCTCGGGGCTATCCGTCCAGTTGGACCGGGCCAGTTCGGCGCGGATGCTGGCGATGACGCCGGCCGTGTCGAGCCCGATGCTGGCGAGCTGCTCGGCGTGCTCGGCGTGCTCGATGTAGGTGTCGGGCAGTCCCAGATGCAGGCAGCGGATGACCCGGCCATGGGCGGACAGCAACTCGGCCACGCCGCTCCCGGCGCCGCCGGCGATGGCGTTCTCCTCCAGGGTGACCAGGATCTCGTGACTCTCGGCCAGTTCTAGGATCAGCGCCGCGTCGAGCGGTTTCACGAAACGCATGTCGGCGACCGTCGCGTCGAAGACGGCGGCGGCCTCGAGCGCGGGGGCAACCAGGCTGCCGAAGGCCAGCAGGGCGAGGCGCCGGCCCTGGCGGACCACCTCGCCCCTGCCGATCGGCAGCGCGGGCGCGCTGGCGTCGATGGCGACGCCCGGCCCGGTCCCGCGCGGGTAGCGGACCATGGCTGGACCCTCGTACTCGAAGGCGGTCCTGAGCATCCGGCGACAGTCGTTCTCGTTCGAGGGCGCCAGGATGATCAGGTTGGGGATGGGACGGCAGAAGCTGAGGTCGAAGCCGCCGGCATGGGTCGCGCCGTCGGGTCCGACCAGACCGCCGCGATCGACCGCGAAGGTGACATCCAGGTTCTGCAGGGCGACGTCATGGACGAGCTGATCGTAGGCGCGTTGCAGGAAGCTGGAATAGATGGCCACCACCGGCTTGAGCCCTTCGCAGGCCATGCCGGCGGCGAGCGTCACGGCATGCTGCTCGGCGATGCCGACGTCGAAGAAACGTTCCGGGAAGCGCTTGGAGAAGGCGGTGAGTCCCGAGCCTTCGCACATGGCGGGCGTGATGCCGACCAGTCGTTCGTCCTGGGCGGCGGTATCGGACAGCCAGCCGCCGAAGATCTGGGTATAGCTCGGCCCCTTGCTCTTGCCCTTGATCAACTCCCCGGTGTGCCGATTGAAGGGCGTCACGCCGTGATAGGTCACCGGCTGGCCCTCGGCGGGCTCGAAACCGCGTCCCTTGGTGGTCACGATGTGCAGCAGTCGTTGCCCCGGCATGTCCTTGATGTTGCGCAGGGTCCGCACCAGTCCGTCGAGATCGTGACCGTCGACCGGGCCGATGTAATTGAAACCAAGCTCCTCGAACAGGGTGCTCGGCATCAGCATGCCCTTCATGTGCTCTTCCCAGCGTCCGACCAGGTGACGCAGCTGCGGCATGCCGCGCAGCGCGGTCTTGCTGCCCTCGCGCACCGTGGTGTATAGCTTGCCGGAGAGCAGACGCGCCAGGTGATTGCTGATCGCCCCGACCGGCGGGGAGATGGACATCTCGTTGTCGTTGAGGATGACCACCAGGTCGACGTCCATGGAGCCGGCGTGATTGAGCGCCTCGAAGGCCATGCCCGCGCCGAGCGCGCCGTCGCCGATGATGGCGATGACGGTGCGCCGCTCGCCGCGTTGCTTGGCGGCCAGCGCCATGCCGAGCGCGGCGCTGATGGAGGTGCTGGAGTGGCCGACGCCGAAGGCGTCGTACTCGCTCTCGGCGCGTCTGGGAAAGCCGGAGACGCCGTCCTTCTGACGCAGGGTGCACATGCGATCGCGCCGACCGGTGAGGATCTTGTGCGGATAGGCCTGATGGCCGACGTCCCAGACCAGACGGTCGCGCGGGGTGTCGAAGACGTAATGCAGACCGATGGTCAGCTCCACGACGCCGAGACCGGCCGCCAGGTGCCCGCCGGTCTTGGAGACGCATTCGACCAGAAAGCCGCGTAGCTCGCTCGCCACCTCGGGAAGCTGACTCTCGGGCAGGGCGCGCAGGTCGACCGGGCTATCGATCGAATCCAGGATGGGACGGCGGTGCGAACTGACGCCGGAATCACTCAAGATGCGGTGTGGCATGATCGGAAGCGACTATCGTGTGACAAGCGCCGTATCTTAGTCCAATCGTTGGCGGCTGCCCAATGGATCGCATTCCGCGTCCGGGCCTTTGCTAATATGTGTTTGATGTCGGTCATTTCACACGCAAGCCATCCCGATGCTACAGATCCACAACAGCCTCACCCGCCAGAAAGAACCCTTCCAACCCATCGAGCCCGGCAAGGTCCGCATGTACGTCTGCGGCATGACGGTCTACGACTACTGCCACCTGGGACACGCGCGGGTGATGGTGGTGTTCGACGTGGTCTACCGTTACCTGCGCGCCTTGGGTTACGACGTGACCTACATCCGCAACATCACCGATATCGACGACAAGATCATCCGTCGCGCCAACGAGAACGGCGAGCCCTTCCTGGCGCTGACCGAGCGCTTCATCCAGGCGATGCGCGAGGACGCCGAGGCGCTTGGGGTGCTGCCGCCGACCGACGAGCCGCGCGCGACCGCGCACATGCCGGAGATTCTCGCCATGGTGGGCACCCTGATCGACAAGGGACTCGCCTACGCCGCCGACAATGGCGACGTCTACTACGCCGTCGGCCGTTTCGAAGGTTACGGCAAGCTCTCCGGAAAGGATCCGGCGGATCTGCGCGCCGGGGCGCGGGTCGAGATCGACGAATCCAAGCGCGATCCGCTCGACTTCGCCCTCTGGAAGTCCGCCAAGCCCGGCGAGCCGTCCTGGGACTCGCCCTGGGGCCAGGGGCGGCCCGGCTGGCACATCGAGTGCTCCGCCATGAGTACCTGCGCCCTGGGTAACCATTTTGACATCCACGGCGGCGGGGCCGATCTCCAGTTTCCGCATCATGAAAACGAAATCGCCCAATCCGAGGGCGCGACCGGCGAGCCCTTCGTGAACGTCTGGATGCACAACGGCTTCGTGCGGGTGAACGAGGAGAAGATGTCCAAGTCGCTGGGCAACTTCTTCACCGTGCGCGAGATCCTGCGAGCCTACCGGGCCGAGGAGGTGCGCTATTTCATCCTCACCAGTCACTATCGCAGCCCGCTGAACTACGACGACGAGCATCTCCAGCGCGCGCGCGGGGCCTTGACCCGTCTCTATACCGGTCTGCGCGGCCTGCCGGAGACCGCGCCCGCGGGCGGCGAGGCGTTCCGCGAGCGCTTCGGCGCCGCGATGGACGACGACTTCAATACCCCCGAGGCGCTGGCCGTCCTCTTCGATCTGGTGCGCGAGATCAATCGGCTGCGGGCCGAGGGTTCGGACCGCGCGGCGGCGCTGGGCGGCGTCTTGCGCGATCTGGGCGGCGTGCTCGGCATCCTGCGAGACGATCCCGAGGTCTATCTGCGCGGGGACGGCGCGGCCGATGGCCTGTCGGACGCGGAGATCGACGCCCTGATCCAGGCGCGCCAGACGGCGCGGGCGGGCCGGGATTGGGCGGAAGCGGATCGGGTTCGGGGCGTCCTGACCGAGGCCGGCATCCTGCTGGAGGATGGCCCCCAAGGCACGACCTGGCGTCGCGGAGGTTGATCCACGCCATTCGGAAGTGCCCTCGTAGTGGGCGATGACCGCCCGCCGGGATGGCGGGACTCATCTGGATTGTCGGATCCATGTCCGTATTCACACGGATGTTTCGTCGCTATAGCCCTGGTCATACTCGTGATTCAAATCACAGAGATGATAAGGGGATGTCGATGGACGATCGAGTGAATCAGGCGGAAACCTTCTACGATAAAAAAGAGACCTGTCCGTGTTTGAAGGCGAGTGATCCGCCGCAGTTGTTTTTCCGATACATGTTTGTCAAGCCACTCGAAGCGACACAGGAGATGACGGATTACCTCATGACGTTGCGTTCGGAGCTGGCCGCGAATGAAGCCTTGCCGTCGCGGTTGTGGATGGATTGGTGGAAGCAATCGGAGTCGATGTTCGCGTCCTGGTCGGATGCCCAGCATCAGCTGACCGAATCCTGGATCCATGCCGTGGGCGGGAATATCCCATCGAATCAGGAGTCTGGGTCCAGCGCCTCGACAAACGCCATCGACGCCTGGCGCGAGCACACCGTGAAGGCGCTTCACATGCAGAATCAATGGCTTCAATTGTGCTCGTCAATGATGGGGGCATCCCCCAGGGCCAGCGAGACAAGGGTCGAATAACAGGGCCGTGCGGGCTTGGCGCGAGTCGTGGAGCAAGCCCGCGTTATCTGGCCGCGCCGAACCAGACGGAAAACGGCGCCTTCGCGCCAGCTCCTAGGTGATTTCCGGGAAACCTTGTGCCCGCGATCCGACCCATCATAGACAGGATTAACAGGATTTCGCAGGATTGACAGGATTTTTAACGCGCTGTTTTTAATCCTGTCCAATTCCGGAACTTTCGGTCGGGTACGGACGCTCCCGGAAATCGCCTTGAATGAGTGTTTGGAGAAGATGAAAACGCGGTCGCCGCCTGTTGATTTCCGCTGAAACGACCCCGCCGGAAGTCCGCCTGAATCAGGTGTTCGGCTATTGGCGACTCAGGGTCTCTATTCGAATACGGCACTGTCATTCACTTCGGCCGCTCCAGGGTCATCAATCAAGAATCAAGCGGGACGGCCGATTAGGCGCGGCGGCGTGATGCCATCAAGCGGCTCCTCGGTTGTGGATAGGCTTGTCATTCGGTCACCTCGACTCGTTCAAGATCGCGCGCGGGGGCCGGGGGTACCTCGGGCTCGGCCAGGTCGCGGATGATCCGCGTGCTCGTCGGCCAGAACAGGGCGGTCACGGCCAGGACCGCGAGGCCCCCCGTCAGTGCCGCGCCGTGCAGTCCCAGCACCTGGCTCAGCCAGCCGCCTAGCAGATTACCCACCGGAATGGACCCGAACACGGCCAGCAGATAGAAGGCCATGACGCCGGCGCGATGCTCGTCGTCGATACTGAGCTGCAACAGGGTGTTGGCGGCGACTCCCTGGGCGATGTAGGCCAGGCCGAGCAGCAGGGTGACCAGCATCGCCAGCCAGAGTCCATGGGAGACCGACAGCAGAATCAGCGCCAGGCCGAGCAGCACCGCCGCGAGCCGGAACATCGGCCAGAGACGAGCCGGTTCTCGTTGCGTGCCGATCAGCGCCGCGCCGATCAGCGCCCCGGCGCCGATGCCGCCCATCATCCATCCCAGCCCCTGCGGGCCGCTGCCCATGACCTCGCCGGCCCAGACGGGCAGCATCACATAGACCGACATGGTCGCGACCGCCACCAGCATGTAGGAGAAGATCAGATAGCGCAGTGGCGGGAGGCTCAGAATGAGCCGCAGGTTGTCCATGGCGCCTTGCCGCCGACCTGGCTTTCCGCCACCGATGCTCGGTTTGCCCAGGTGCATGAGCAGCAGGGCGCTGATCATGAACAGATAGCTCACCGCGTTGAGCAGGAAGCAGGGCGCCGGGCCGGTCTGCGCCATGATCCAGCCCGCCAGGGGCGGTCCGATGGCGCGCGAACTGTTGAAGAGAATGGAGTTCAGCGAGATGGCCGCGGGCAGGTTGTCGCGGTTCGTCACCAATTGCGGAATGATCGCCTGACGGCTGGGGCCGTCGAAGGCGGTCAGCAGGCTCATCAGACAGCCCATGAAGACGATGAGCGGCAGGGTCAGGAGATCGAAATGGGTCAGCACCGCTAGCGCCAGCGCCTGCACGGTGAAGAGCACCTGCAGGACGATCAGCAGGCGTCGCCGGTCGAAGCGGTCGACCAGCGAGCCGGCGAACGGTAACAGCAGCAGCACCGGCAGATTGATGGCGGCGCTCAGATAACCCAGCATCAGGGCCGAATCGGTCAGTTGGTAGAGCAGCCAGTTGAAGGTCGTGCTCTGGATCCAGTAACCGATCAGGGATAGCCCCTGGCCGGTGAAAAAGAGGCTGTAGTTGCGTTCCTTGAAGGTGTTAAGCAGGGTGAGCATGTCGGTGTCGCCTAGACGGCCGGGGCCGGATCGGTCGGCGTGACGAAGCGCTCGGTGAACGCCGCCTCGGCCAGTTGAGTGGCGACGATCTTCGGCTTGGCCTGATAGCCGCCGCGTTGCGAGAGTGCCGTCAGCCAGCCCGAGCGCATCAGCCGCAGCCTGGGTGGCTTGAAGGTGCCGTTGCCGCGGCGCAGATCATAGCCGTAGCTCAGGGTTCGCAGTTCCTGGTCGAAGGCTTGGATCAGCGTTCTCCACTGGGCCTCCTCGCCGTCCGTCGCGGGTTCCACGCACAGCTCATAGCCCAGCGTCGCCTCGTCCGCCAGCCATTGAAAGTGACGGATCGCCACACCGCCGGCGCCTTGCGCGGATTCCATCGCCATGGCCACCTGACGGGCGTCGATCTTCTCGCCCAGCAGATTCAGTACATCGCCCACCTTGCGCTGGAAGGTGATCAGCGGCGCCTGACCGAGGAAGCCCTGAACCTCCACCAGATCGCCCAGGACATAGCGATAGAGACCGGCGGCGGTGGTCAGCACCAGTTGATAGCGTTGGCCGACCTCCAATTCATGGGCCAGGAGCGTCGGGGCGTCCGGGGTCGCGGTCGCCTCCTCGGGCAGGAACTCGAAGAAGATGCCGTGAATGGCCAAAACGCCGGCGGAGGTCTCGTCGCTCGCGGGAATCGTCAGGAGCCCCTCGCTGGCGCCGTAGCCGTACTCGCGGAAGATGGTGCCCGGCGGGCAGCGTTCGGCCAGCTCGTCCAGGAAGCGACTCATGAGACCCGTCTTCCAGCAGACGATCAGACGCAAGTTCGGCCAGGCCGCGCGGGCGGACAGGACATCCAAGGCCCTTAGCGCCTCCGCGCGTTCCGGATTCGGCCATAGATCGCTTTCCAGACGCTGGCGCAACTCCTCCGGCAGCGGGGTCGGCGTGGTGAGCGTGCCGGCCTCGATGTCGGCGATTAGCGACTCCGCATGCGCCGGCAGGGCGTCGAAGAGTTGGGTGAAATTGAGCGGATTGTTGCCGATCGCCAGCGCCAGATCGCGCTCCAGGGCGAAACGCAGCATGGCCTGGACGCGGCTGGCCGGATCCTTGATCTCCAGCACCGCCGGCGGATAGGCGAAGCGTTGTCGAAGCTCCTCGGGCGCGCGGTTCATGGACATGCCCGAGGCGGATCCATAGGGAATGCCGCTCGCGGTCTGGCCGGCGACCGCCGTGTTGGCCAGCGCGAGGATGTCTCCGCGCATCACCTCCGGATGGTCGCGCAGGACGCCGAGCAGGCGCAGCGCCATGCTGACGCCATTGGCCTGCTGCGTCGCTTCATTGGCCGGGATGAGCTTCGGGGTTCCGGTGGTTCCGCTCGTCATGACGAAGCGCGAAACCGGCTGCCCGCTGGTCAGGGCGTCCGTTTCGCCCTCGACCAGGGCGGTCACGTAGGGCTCGATTTCATTCCAGTCGCGCAATGGAACCTGGCGGCGGAAGTCCTCGATCGAGGTGATCGCGTCGAATCCGTGCTCGCGACCGAAGCGGCTGTTCGCGTTTCGCCGCGTCAGGTCAAGCAGCAGCCTTTCCTGAACCGAGGAGGCGCGCTCGCACAGACCAGCGAAATGTTGCCAGAGAGCCGGACCCTTGAGGGCCGCCAGTTCGGTCGAAAATGTCATGATGATCCATCCGGTGAACGTGAATCCGCGGGACTTGGAGGCGGGCCGCGACCCCGGCCTTGGAACGGTCGCGCGGCCCTGTTCGTCTCCCGACCCTTCCGCCCCGCGAGCCGCTGGCGGCTATTGGGGTCCAAGTAATGATTCGGCCAGGAATGATAGGGAAGTTCCGTCGATCCGATCTGAGAGGGGCGTCACGGGACTGACCCGCCCGACCGATGGGACGGCCTGGCGAGGAGCGATCGCGCCGTCCGGCCCCGATCGAAACCCTGATCGAGGGGCCGGAACCCGCGCTCCAGCAAAAAAATGGGGCCATGCGGCCCCAATGAAATCACAACAGGAAGAAATCAAAGACCGATCCGGAGGTTCTGTCCCTGGCGTCGCTCACGGAATGGCGGGTCGGCCGTTTATTGGGCCCCGCGCGAGCGGACGAATTCGGGATAGGCTTCGAGTCCGCATTCGCCGATGTCGATGCCCAGGTACTCCTCTTCCTCGCTGACCCGGATGCCCAGCGTGCGCTTGATTAGCCACCAGAAGACGAGCGAGGTCGTGAAGACCCAGCCGAGGATGGCGCTCAGTCCGATCAACTGAGCGGCGAATCCGGCGTTGTCGTTGGTGATGGGCACTGCCAGGAGTCCCCAGATGCCGACCACGCCATGTACCGAGATGGCCCCGACCGGGTCGTCGAGCCGCAGTTTGTCGAGCGCGACGATGGCGAACACCACGAGAACCCCGCCGATGCCGCCGATCAGCGCGGCCATCAGCGGGGATGGGGTGAGCGGTTCGGCGGTGATGGCCACCAGGCCGGCGAGCGCGCCGTTGAGCGCCATGGTGAGGTCGGCCTTGCCGAACAGCAGACGCGCCGTGATCAGCCCGAGCAGGGTTCCTCCGGCGGCGGCCAGGTTGGTGTTGACGAAGATCGCGGCGACGGCGTTGGTGTTCTCCAGGCCGTTCAGCGCCAACTGGGATCCGCCATTGAAGCCGAACCAGCCGAACCAGAGAATGAAGGTTCCGAGCGTCGCCAAGGGCAGATTGGCCCCTGGGAAGGCGTGGATGGAGCCGTCCTTGCCGTACTTCCCCTGGCGCGGACCGAGCAGCAGGACGCCGGCGAGCGCCGCCGAGGCGCCGCACAGATGGACCAGGCCGGAGCCGGCGAAGTCGCTGAAACCCAGCGCCTGCAACCAGCCGCCGCCCCATTTCCAGTACCCTTGAACCGGGTAGATGAAGCCGGTCAGGACCACCGCGAAGATCAGGAAGGACCAGAGCTTCATCCGCTCGGCCACGGCCCCGGAGACGATGGACATGGCGGTCGCGATGAAGACCATCTGGAAGAAGAAGTCGGCCCTGCGGGCATGCGTGATCGCCTCGGCCGCCACCTTGGCCAGCGCCTGCTCGCCGCCGAGCATGAAGCCCCAGGCGATGTCGGGGATCAGGCCGTTGCCGCCCGCCGGGTACATGATCCCGTAACCCACGAGCATGTACATGAGACCGGACACGGCGAAGAGGGCGAGATTCTTGGTCAGGATCTCGGCGGTGTTCTTGGCCCGGACCAAACCGGCCTCGAGCATGGCGAATCCGGCCGCCATCCACATGGCCAGCGCCCCGGTCACCAGGAGATAGAAGGTATCAAGCGCGTAGCCGAGTTGCGTGGTGGCGTCCACTGGGATGCCGCCTCCCTGTTGGTTGCGAGGATCGTGCGAGGATTGGGTGGGCGAGAAGGGCGGCCGGGCGAGAGCCCGGCCGCTTGGGTGGTCGTTAGAGAATGTAACCGCGTTCGTCGTGTTGCGAGAGGTCGAGACCCTCGGTTTCCTGTTCCTCGGTGACGCGCAGACCGATCGTCGCCTTGATGATGAGGAGAATGATCAGACTCACCAGGCCACCATAGACCAGGGTGGCCATCACGGACAGGAACTGGACCCAGACCTGTCCGCCCATGGTCACGCCCTCCGCCAGGCCGGAGCCGCCGAGGCTGACGTCCGCGAAGACACCGGTGAGGATGGCGCCGACGATGCCCGCCACGCCATGCACGCCCCAGACGTCGAGCGAATCGTCATAGCCGAGCCAGCGCTTGACCTTGGTCGAGGCGATGAAGGCGAAGAGCGCGCCGGCGAAGCCGATCATGATGGCGCCCATGGGGCCGGCGGTGCCGGAGGCCGGGGTGATGGCTACCAGACCGGCGACCGCGCCGGTGGCGATGCCCAGGACCGAGGGTTTGCCGTGGTTGATCCACTCCGCGAACATCCAGGTCAGAGCCGCGGTCGCGGTCGCGAGCTGGGTGACCGTCATGGCCATGCCGGCGGTGCCGTCGGCGGCGAGTTCCGATCCGGCGTTGAAGCCGAACCAGCCGACCCACAGCATGGAGGCGCCGATGACCGTCAGGCCCAGGTTATGCGGAGGCATGGCGGTGCCCGGATAGCCCTTGCGCTTGCCCAGGACGAGGGCCGCCATCAGGGCCGCGATGCCGGCGTTGATGTGCACCACGGTGCCGCCCGCGAAGTCCAGGGCGCCCATCTCGGCGATCCAGCCGCCGCCCCAGACCCAGTGCCAGATCGGCACGTAAACCAGGGTGAACCAGAGGGCCATGAAGATCAGCATGGCCGAGAATTTCATCCGCTCGGCGAAGGCGCCGACGATCAGGGCCGGGGTGATGATCGCGAAGGTCATCTGGAAGGTCATGTAGACCGACTCGGGGATGGTTCCCTGGATCGAGTCGACCGTCATGCCGGCCAGGAAGAGCTTGTCCAGACCGCCGATGAAGCTCTGCGTCGAGCCGCCGTCGGTGAAGGCCAGGCTGTAACCATAGATGGCCCAGAGCAGGCTCATGGCGGCGGTGATGGCGAAGCACTGCATCAGCACCGACAGCACGTTCTTGGCGCGCACCAGGCCGGCGTAGAAGAGCGACAGGCCCGGGATGGTCATGAAGAGGACCAGCGCGGTCGCGGTCAGCATCCAGGCTGTGTCGCCCGAGTCGATCACGGCTTCTTCCTGGCCGAAGGCCAGCAGGGGCGCGAAGGTCAGCAGGGCCGCGAGCAGCGGTCGTATCAGGGGTTGTGTGCGAAGCGATTTCACCATTAGGTCTCCCGGTCCTGAATCAGAGCGCATCCGAACCGGTCTCGCCGGTGCGGATGCGGATGACCTGTTTGAGGTCGAACACGAAGATCTTGCCGTCGCCGATCTTGCCGGTGCGGGCGGCGGCGCTGATGGCCTCGATCACCTTGTCGACCATGTCGTCGTCGACCGCGATCTCGACCTTGATCTTCGGCAGGAAGTCCACGACGTACTCGGCGCCGCGATACAGCTCGGTGTGGCCTTTCTGGCGACCGAAGCCCTTGACCTCGATGACGGTGATACCGGAGACGCCGATATCCCCGAGGGCTTCGCGCACGTCGTCGAGCTTGAAGGGTTTGATGACGGCTGCGACCAATTTCATTGCTGATTCACTCCGATTGAGACCAGGGCGAGACGCCTTGGTCTGGTTGGGTTCAAGTCGCGAGGGGCGCGGGGCTCAGAACGACTTCAGCCAGCCGACCCAGATCTTCGGATCCTCGTCGTAGGTATCGCGGCCGACCTGATCGTAGTTCAGGCTGAAGGTGCCGAAATCGCCGGCCTCGCGGCTGAGCGACAGACCCCAGTGGGCGTAGTCGTTGCCTCCGTCGTTGTAGCGGAAATCGTAGTAACCGCCGCGGATGCTCAGGCCCAGCTCGTAGGGCAGATCCAGGTCGACGCTGGCGTGGTAATAGAGGTCGCCCTCGATGTAATTCGCCTCGTCATCGAGAACGCCCCGAGCGTCGTCCGCCTGGCCGTAGAAGGTGTAGTCGATGCCGGCGGTGACCCATTTGTAGGTCGCGCTCGCGCCGAGCTCGGAGAAATCAAGATCGCGCCCGTCCGGATAGGCGTAGTAGATGAGCTTGAGCGCGTAGCTCAGGTCGTCGTTGATGGCGCCGCCGAAGCCGGCGTAGAGGTCGAGCTCGTAGTTGGTCTCGTCGCCCGCGCCGAAGTCGACGTTCGAAACCCAGGTACCGGCGGAGAAACCGCTCGCGTGAGCATAATCGACGCCACCCTGGATCGCCGGCCCATTGTCGGTCTGGGTCTGGCCGCGCCACATGTAGTTACTGACGGCGCCGATATTGGCGCTGACGGAATTCGGATCCTCGGCCGCGGCGTTCTGCTGGACGCCCAGCCCAATGGCCATGGCGCCGACCGCGGCTAGGGCGCTGATACGTTGTGACTTCATGATGGGTTCCTCTGTTTGGTACGGGTATCCGCGAGGGAGGTTTGGGAGGCCAGACCAGAGCCCGGAACAGACCGGCAGGCCATGATTGTCGTACTGCCGACATCAGCACGTAACATGCCAGAGGGGATGGATCACGCAAAAACAGAGGCTTTTCGGCCTCATGTGTGAAACTCGCAACAGTCGCTTGCGCCAAAATAAGGCATCGAAAAAGGTCCTCCGAGTCGTCCGCACTTTTATGGTGCGCTCGATGTCGAAGACGCCTCGAAGCCCCGCGCCTATAATGCGGGTTCAATATTCCCGGCCGGTCCAGGCTCCGACTCGCCCCTCGCCTTAGCGGCGAGGCGCTGGGTGAAACCGAGATCCGCGCCGCCTGGAGTCTCTAATGACCCTATCGCAGAGGTTTCCCGATGCTGGACCCAAAACAATTCGATGACCTGGTGCAACGTCTGTCCTCGGCCATGCCGAAGGGGCTCCAGGTGTTGCAGGAGGATATCAACCGCAATGTCCGCGCCTCGCTGGAGGCCGGCCTGTCGCGGCTCGATCTGGTGACCCGCGAGGAATTCGACGTTCAGTCGGCCGTGCTGGCGCGCACGCGCGAGAAGCTGGCCGTGCTGGAGACCCAGGTCGCCGCGTTGGAACGGGCGCTCGCGGCGACGCGCGCCCCATCGGACTGAGCGTTCGGCCGGGAATTGGCGCTCTGTATCCTTCATAGTCGTGCGCGTGTCGGGATTCATGCCCCATCGGTGACGGTCGAGGTGCATCTGTCCGGTGGGCTGCCCGTGATGTCCATCGTCGGCCTGCCCGAGATGGCGGTGAAGGAAAGCCGTGACCGGGTGCGGGGAGCCCTGCTCAACGGCCGCTTCCGCTTTCCGGATGGTCGCGTCACCATCAATCTGGCTCCCGCCGATCTGCCCAAGGAGGGCGGTCGCTTCGATCTTCCCATCGCGCTCGGAATTCTCGGTGCCTCCGGGCAGGTGGCGGCCTCCGCGCTGGGTGAATACGAGTTCGTCGGCGAACTGGCCCTGTCCGGACAGTTGCGCGCGGTACATGGCGTGCTGCCGATCGCCGTGGCGGCGCGCGACGCGGGACGCTCGCTCGTGCTGCCCAGGGAGAATGCCGCCGAGGCGGCCCTGGTCACCGGCCTGCTGGTGCGGCCCGCGTCCCATCTGCTTGAGGTCTGCGAGCATCTGAACGGGACGGCTCTGCTGTCGACGCAGGTGTCGGATGGTCCGCTCCAGCGCGCGCCCGAGTATCCGGATCTGGCCGAGGTGCGCGGTCAGGAGCAGGCGAAGCGCGCCCTGGAGGTCGCCGCCGCCGGCGCCCACAGCCTGCTGATGATCGGCCCGCCGGGCACGGGTAAGTCCATGCTGGCCAATCGGTTGCCGGGCCTGCTGCCGCCGCTTGGCGAGGCCGAGGCGATGGAGACGGCGGCGATCCGCTCCGTCAGTGGTCGCGACCCCTTCGATCCCGTCCGCTGGCTCGAACGCCCCTTCCGCTCGCCGCACCATACCGCCTCCGGCGTGGCCCTGGTGGGCGGGGGCAGCAACCCCAAGCCGGGCGAGATCTCCCTGGCCCACCGGGGCGTGCTTTTCCTGGACGAACTGCCCGAATTCGATCGCCGGGTGCTGGAGGTGCTGCGCGAACCCCTGGAGTCCGGTCACATCGATATCTCCAGGGCCGCGCGACAGGCGCGTTTTCCGGCCCGATTCCAGTTGGTGGCGGCCATGAATCCCTGTCCCTGCGGCTATCTGGGCGACAGCAGCGGGCGCTGTCGCTGCACGCTGGAGCAGGTCGCCCGGTATCGCGGACGGATCTCCGGCCCCTTGCTCGATCGCATCGACATGCATGTCGAGGTGCCTCGGCTGGATGTCTCCCGGCTCGGCGGGCCGCCGCCCGCCGGCGCCGAGACCACGGCCACGGCGCGCGCCCGCGTGGCCGTCGCGCGCGAGCGTCAGGAGGCGCGCGCCGGCAAGCCGAACAGCGAGCTGAGTCCGGGCGAGATCGATCGCGACTGCGCGCTCGACGCCACGGGCCGGCGGCTGATGGAGCAGGCGCTGACCCGGCTCGGTCTGTCCGCGCGGGCCTATCACCGCATCCTCAAGGTGGCCCGTACCATCGCCGATCTCCAGGGCGCCGGGGCCATCGACTCCACCCATCTGAGCGAGGCGATCGGCTATCGTCGGCTGGATCGGGTGACGCCGGGGTCTGGGTGATGGACGCCTCCTCGACCCCAGGGAATCCCGATCCGCGCCTGACGCTGGATGTCCCGGCCTTCCTTCACCTCGCCACGGATCTCCAATGCTGCAACTGAAAGACCTGAGTTTCCGTCGTGGCCCCAATCTCCTGCTGGAGGGGGCCACGCTCACCATCTATCCGGGCCAGAGGGCGGGTCTGGTCGGGGCCAATGGCTGTGGGAAGTCGAGCCTCTTCGCCCTGCTGCTCGACGAACTGCACGCGGACGGCGGCGAGTTTTCCATCCCGCTCGGCTGGGAGATCGCCCATGTCGCCCAGCACACCCCGGACACCGATCGCCAGGCCATTGAGTTCGTGCTCGATGGCGACCGCGAGCTGCGCCGTATCCAGGCCGAACTAGCCGAGGCCGATGCGGCGGGCGATGGGTTGCGGCATGGCGAATGGCTCGGCCGTCTGGAATCCATCGGCGGCTATGACGCCGAGAGCCGCGCCGCGCGTCTGCTGCATGGTCTGGGATTCGCGCCCGGCGACGAGCGGCGCGCGGTCAACAGCTATTCGGGCGGCTGGCGCATGCGTCTCGCCCTAGCGCGCACCCTCATGTGTCGCTCCGATCTGCTGCTGCTCGACGAGCCGACCAATCATCTGGACCTGGACGCCGTCATCTGGCTCGAGGGCTGGCTCAAGTCCTATCCGGGAACCCTGGTGCTGATCTCGCACGACCGGGATTTCCTGGACGCGGTGGCCACGCATATCCTGAGTCTGGAGCACCAGCGTCTCACCCTCTACACGGGCAATTATTCGGGTTTCGAGCGTCAGCGCGCCGAACGTCTCGCCCAACAGCAGTCGGCTTTCGTCCGCCAGCAGCGCGAGATCGCCCACATGCACAGTTTCGTGGAGCGCTTTCGCGCCAAGGCCACCAAGGCCCGTCAGGCGCAGAGCCGGCTCAAGGCGCTGGAGCGCATGGAACTGATCGCCCCGGCGCATATCGACTCGCCCTTTCGCTTTGGCTTCGAGCCCGCCGAACAACTGCCGCGACCCTTGCTGCGCCTGGACGAGGCAGCGGCCGGTTATGGCGAGCGGTCCATCATCAGCGGGGTCGGACTGAGCCTGAATCCGGGCGACCGCATCGGCCTCCTCGGTCGCAACGGCGCCGGCAAGTCGACCTTCATCAAGGTGCTGTCGGGCACACTGGTGCTCCAGTCGGGACGGTGCGAACGCGCCCAGGATCTGCGGGTAGGCTATTTCGCCCAGCATCAACTCGATCAACTGCATGCCGACGACACCCCGCTGGGACATCTGCGCCGCCTGGATCCGGGGGCGAGCGAGCAGGTGCTGCGCAACTATCTGGGTGGCTTCGGCTTCGCGGGCGATCGCGCCCTGGATCCGGTCGCGCCCCTGTCCGGCGGCGAGAAGGCGCGGCTGGTGCTGGCCATGATCATCCGTCAGCGGCCCAATCTGCTGCTGCTCGACGAGCCCACCAATCATCTGGACCTGGAGATGCGCCAGGCGCTCAGTGAAGCCTTGCAGGAATTCGATGGGGCGCTGGTGCTGGTCTCGCACGACCGTCACCTGCTGCGGGTGACCAGCGATACCCTGCTGCTGGTGGACGGCGGCGCTGTCTGTCCCTTCGATGGGGATCTGGACGACTATCCGGCCTGGCTCGCCGGACGCGAGGCCGCGCGCGCCGGCGGCGAGGACACGGGCGGGCGCGAGGGTGGCGAGCGCAAGCAGCAACGGCGTCAGGCCGCCGAGGCGCGCAAGGCCCTGCAACCGCTCAAATCGCGCGAAAAGGCGCTGGAAAAACGGCTGGCCGAGCTGGGCGTCCGGCGGGCGACCCTGGAGCAGGCCCTGGCCGCCCCCGAACTCTACGCGCCCGAGGGCAAGGAACGCCTGCTCGCCCTGCTCGCGGATCAGCGTCGGGTCGCCGCCGAACTGGAGGAAACCGAGACCGCCTGGCTGGAGGTGAGCGAGGCGATCGAGCAATTCCAGGGGGAAACGTCTTGAGGGTGTTCGGGGCATGAGGTCGTTCCTGCCGCGATGGTCCCGCCCCGGCTGGGAGCTGGCGCGTCGATCCAGGCGATTCCTGGGGCGCCCGGCGGCACGCGCCTTGCCGATCCTGGGCCTGGTTCTGCTGCTCCATGGGATCTGGCCCTACGCCGCGCTCTGGAGTCTCGATCGAGCGCTGGCGCGGCGTGATCAGGCCACGCTCGCCGCTCTGGTGGATCTGGAGGCGGTGCGCGATGAGATCGCGCGCCGACTCAACAAGGATCGTGTCAGCGTCATCGAAGGGGTCTCCGATCCCTTCATCGCCTGGCTGGAGACCGGTATCCGTCAACATGGGGACGAGGCGCTCCAGTCACTGGTCACCCTGGAATGGGTCGGTGATCAGTTCGGCGCGGTCGCGCCTTCCAGGCTGGGGCTGCTCGCGTCCATCTCGGAGGTCTTCTTCGAAGGCTTCGGCGACGTTCGGGTCCGTGTCGACCGACCCTCGGCCGATCCGCTCAATCTGCGGCTCCAGTTCCGTCGGCTCGGCTGGCGCCTGACCATGGTTTCCTACTGAGATGATGGACGCCACGCCCAAGCCTTCCAGCCGGGCGCGTCAGCTCGTCGGATCACTGCTCGCGCCCACCGAGACGCCCTTCAAGGATTATCTCAAGGCCACCGACTATTGCACCGCAGTCATGCTTTACACCGATCGGGCGGAGGATCGGGAGTTCATGGCGCAGTGGCGTGCCGCCTTCACGGCCCTGATGGTGGCCGGCGACGCGGAGCGCGCCCAACTCTTGACCCGGCTGCGAAACGACTTCAAACAGGGCCGCTCGCCCCTGCCGAGCCTCATGCCGAGTCGTCGATAATCATAGGGCCGGAGTGATTGCGGGTTGCATTCATAGGCCCCGAAGCCCGAAGCTATTAACATCTTTAATGTTCAACACGCATCCAGAAGGATCCCTGTCGTATGTCCTCCCTGACCAACCCCATCAAGAATCAACCCAACGATTCGGTTTTCGATCTTCCACCCCTGTCCATGGAACCCGAGGGTCTCGCGAACGACTTCAAGCGCTACTACGCGCACACCTTCGGACGCGATCGGGACTGCCATTCCGCCTACTACCCCTACAAGGCCCTGGCGATCACCCTGCGTGACCGCCTGATGGAGCGCTGGAAAGTCACCCGTCAATCCTATGACGAGGCGGGCAGCAAACGCGCCTACTACCTCTCGCTGGAGTTCCTGATGGGGCGGGCGCTGTCGAACGCCATGCTCAATCTCGAGGTCGACGGCGCGGTCGAGAAGGGTCTTTACAACCTGGGGCTGGAGCTCGAGGAGATCGCCTCCAACGAGCCGGATCCAGGACTCGGCAATGGTGGCCTGGGTCGGCTCGCCGCCTGTTTTCTGGACTCCTGCGCCAGTTTGCAGCTCCCCGTCAGGGGCTATGGCCTGCGCTACGAGTACGGCATGTTCCGTCAATTGGTCGAGAATGGCGAACAGGTCGAGGAGCCGGATCACTGGCTGCGCGACGGCAACCCCTGGGAACTGGAACGACCCGAGTTCACCCAGCGCATCCAGTTCGGCGGACGGACCGAGAGCTATACGGATCAAAAGGGTCGGACGATTGTCCAGTGGGTGGATAGTCACGACGTGCTGGCGGTGCCCTACGATATCCCGGTGCCCGGCTACCGCAACAATACCGTCAATACCCTGCGTCTCTGGAAGGCCGCCGCGACCGACGACTTCGATCTCGACGAGTTCAACGCTGGCAGCTACCCCGAATCGGTTGCCCAGAAGAACGCTGCCGAGCACATCACCATGGTGCTCTATCCCAACGACGCGAGCGAGAACGGCAAGGAGCTGCGGCTGCGTCAGCAGTTCTTCCTGGCGAGCGCCAGCATCAAGGACGTGCTGCGCGACTGGATCCGTCTGCATGGCGCGGATTTCAGCCGCTTCGCCGAGCTGAACTGCTTCCAGCTCAACGACACCCATCCGGCCGTATCGGTCGCGGAGCTGATGCGCCAACTCATGGACGAGCACGGTCTGGAGTGGGGCGAGGCCTGGAACATCACCCGTCACACCATGGCCTACACCAATCACACGCTCCTGCCCGAGGCGCTGGAGCGCTGGCCGGTACGCCTGTTCCGCCAGCTTCTGCCGCGTGTCCTGGAGATCATCTTCGAGATCAATGCCCGCTTCCTGGCCGAGGTCGCCCTGCGCTGGCCCGGCGACATCGACCGCCAGCGGCGCATGTCATTGATCGAGGAAGGCTACGATCCCCAGGTGCGGATGGCCTATCTGGCGATCGTCGGAAGCTATTCGGTCAACGGGGTCGCGGCGCTGCATTCCGAGCTGCTGATCGAGGGACTGTTCCGCGACTTCCATGACCTCTGGCCGGCGAAATTCAACAACAAGACCAACGGCGTGACCCCGCGCCGCTGGCTCGCCCAATGCAATCCGGGGCTGCGTACCCTGCTCGACGAGACCATCGGTACCGATTGGGTCCGCGATCTCGATCAGCTCGCGCGCCTGGTTCCCCACGCCGAGGACGCCGCCTTCCGCGAGCGCTGGCACCAGATCAAGCAGGACAACAAGGCCCAGCTCGCCGAGCACGTCGCCGAGATCTGCGGGGTGAATTTTCCGCTGGACGCCATCTTCGACGTACAGGTCAAGCGCATCCACGAGTACAAGCGCCAACTGCTCAACGTCCTGCACGTCATCCATCTCTACAACCGCATCAAGCGCGGCGATACCGCCAACTGGGCCCCGCGTTGCGTCCTGATCGGCGGTAAGGCGGCGCCCGGCTATGTGATGGCCAAGCAGATCATCCGGCTGGTCAACAACGTGGCGCGGGTCGTCAACATGGACCCATCGACCGAGGGCCTGCTGCGGGTCGCCTTCGTTCCGGACTACCGCGTTTCGCTGATGGAGGTGATCGCCCCCGGCACCGATCTGTCGGAGCAGATCTCGACCGCCGGCAAGGAGGCCTCGGGCACCGGCAACATGAAGTTCATGATGAACGGCGCCATCACCATCGGCACGCTGGACGGTGCCAACATCGAGATCCGCGACCAGGTGGGCGAGGAGAACTTCTTCCTCTTCGGCCTGACGGCGGCGGGTGTCGAGTCACGCCGTCATCACTATGATCCCAACGGGATCATCGCGGGCGATCCGGCCCTGATGGATGTGATGAATCTGCTCGAATCGGGTCATTTCAACCAGTTCGAGGGCGGCGTCTTCGATCAGGTCATCCTTTCGGTCCGCAATCCGCACGACCCCTGGATGACCGCCGCTGACTTCCGCGGCTATATCGAGGCCCAGGAGCAGGCCGCCGCGGCCTATCGGGATCGCGAGCGCTGGGTCCGGATGAGTATCCTCAATGCCGCGCGCAGCGGTCATTTCTCATCCGACCGCACCATCGGCGAATACAACCGGGATATCTGGCGACTGACCCCGGTCGCCCCCGGCCGCTGATCCGGTGTTCTAGCGTCGCAAGGATCGCCGGGCGAACAGCCCGGCGACCCACATTTCCAGCTTCCCTCCCGGATTCCACCCTTTCCAGCCTCATGGCTCGGCCAGCGGCGCTGGTTTTCCGAACAGATAACCCTGGGCGCAGTCGACCCCGAGTTCCCTGAGGATCTCGAGCACTTCCTCGGTCTCGACGAATTCCGCGATGACCCGTCGATCCATGCCGTGGGCCATGTCGGTGACGGCCTTGACGAAGATCCGGTCCTCCCGGTTGCTTGGAAGGTCGCGGATGAAGGCGCCGTCGATCTTGATGTCATCCACCGGCAGTTGGCGCAGATAGGCGTAAGAGGCATAACCACTGCCGAAATCGTCCAGCGCGAAACGGCACCCCAACTCCTGAATGCTCCGCATGAGACGCGCCGCGCGGCTCAGGCTGCCGATCGCGACCGTTTCGGTGACCTCGAACGAGAGCCTCGACGGAGTGATGCGGTACTCGCTCAGGAGCCGTTGGAGCGTGGTCAGGATGGTCGGATCGTCCATGGCGCTGGCCGAGAGATTAATCGCGAGCCGGATCTCGCCGTGCCTGGCCAGGACTCCCAGCGCCTTGGTCAGGATCCATTGATCGATGGCCTGGATCTGCCCGGTCTTTTCCGCGATCGGGATGAATCGATCCGGACCGATGACGGCGCCCCGATAATCGATCATGCGCAGGAGCGCTTCCATGTGACAGGGGACGCCCGTGCGGATGTCGATGATCGGCTGGAAGTAGAGGGCGAAACGCTCGTCGCGCAGGGCCTCGGCGATCTGCTCCTTCCAGAGGATGCGGGCGTCGAGTTGCTCGCGTACCGGCTCCTGGGCCGAGAACAGATGCCAGCGTCCCCGTCCGTGCTCCTTGGCCTGATACATGGCCAGGTCGGCGTTCGCCATCAACTCCGGGATCTCGCTCCCATGCGCAGGGAAGCGTGCGATGCCGATGCTGGCGGAGATGCGGTGCTGGCGACCCTGCTCGCTCAGGGTGATGGAGCGGATCGCCCGCTGGGCCGCGTCGGCATGCGCCGTTGCCTCCTCCAGGCTGGCCTCGGGCAGGACCAGGGCGAATTCGTCACCACCGAGCCGGGCCAGCAGGTCGCTGGGTTGGGTGATGCCACGCAGTTCCTCGGCGACACGCTGGAGCAGGCTGTCGCCCACCTGATGTCCATTGAGATCGTTCACGTCCTTGAACTCATCCAGGTCGAGGAACAGGAGCGCGCCCTGGTGGCCATAGCGCGTCGCCTGATCAACGATGCGGGTGAAATCCTCCTTGAACCGGCGGCGATTCATGAGCCGCGTCAGTGGGTCATGGTCGGATAGCCAAAGCAGCCGGGCCTCGGCCTGCTCGCGATCCTGTTGCAATGTTTCCATCCGTTCGGTCAGGCGGCCGACCGTGGCGACCATCAGATCGATCTCGTCATCCGCGATCCGGGTTCCGCCGAACCGCGCCAGTCGGTCCCGCAGATCGAGATAGCGTCGCTCGGCCAGCAGGGGCAGCGCGGTCGCCAGGTGCTTCAGTCGACGCAAGGGCGCCTGCATGATCATCAGCAGGAGCAGCTCGGACAGCAGCAGCCCGAGCGCGCCGATCAGCAGGCTCTTGCGCGTGGTGGCCTGGATGCCGAGTCGTTGCTCGGTGACGTCGTTGATCACATAGGCGTCCACCCCCTCGGCGAGCCCAGGGATCCGAAAGATCTCGAACCAACCGCCCGCGTGGCGCGTCAGGATGGGATCGCCCGAGCGGGAGGATTCCAGGAGCGCGCGCCCGGCCGCGCGCAGCACCGGCCGTGATTGCTCCGGGAAGGTGATCACGGGGAAGTCCAGATAGCCGGCGGCCTCCGGATCGAGCCGGTCGTGACCCCTGGCTGGATCCACGACGTCGATGGCGATCTCGGCCCCGGTCAGGGCGTTGAAGGTCAGCAGGGCATCGGCCAGCGAGCGTTCGAGCACCAGGCTGCCGGCGAAGACGCCACGCCAAAGCAGTGGGATGGCCTGGAATTGTCCGCAGGCGGGACGGCAGGCCAGCACCGACGCCACGCTCTCGGGCGCCTGCTCGATGGTCGCGCGCAGTTCCGCCGGGATCCTCGGGACGCCGTCTGGCCAGGCGATGAGGGTCTCGCCCGCGGTGCCGAGCCAGTGCACGCTCCGGATATCCCACTCCAGATCCAGGACCGCGCCATTGGTGTCCAGGGCCAGGCGCAGTCGCTCGCTCAGGCTGTCCGCCTCGCGCGGGCCGAGCAGGGGCACCAGACTGGCCAGCTTGGACATTTCCTGGCCGCGCTCACTGAGCATGGCGCGTAACTGGCGGGCTTGCTGGTCGCGCACATGGGACTGCCGCGACTCGAATTGCCGCACGGATTGATGGTTGGCGATGAAGGCGAGGCTGGCGTTGACGGCGAGGAGTAGCAGGCTGAGGGCGATCAGGGCCTTCCAGCGCAGGCTGAGGTAGGGTCTGGGTCGGGTGGCGGCGACCTCGGGGCTCACCCGAGCGCCTCAGAAACGTACCGAGATCGAGGCGGCGAAGGCGTCCCAATGCTTGACGAGATCCGATGGATCGGGATTTTCACGGATCGAAAGCGCGAAGGTTCCGGCATGACGTTGGTACTCGAATCGGAGCATCAGATTAGGCTTCACATCCCAGCGTAGACCGGCCGTCCATATCTTGGAATAGAAGTCGAAGGGGGGCGTGAGTCCACCGGTCAGCGCCGATGATCGGCTCCCATCACGGTCGTTACGGTCCGCGAACCCCTCTTCGTAACGCAGCGAGAGTTCAAGATTCGGGCGCGGTCGATAGGCGCCCTGAAGATAGTAGCCCTCCGTCGTCTGCTTGCTGAACGGGAAGACGGGGCCGAATTCCTTCCATTCGAGCGGCATGCGCGAGTATTCGGCCGAGAGCGTCCATTGCTCATCGTTGTACTGCAATGACAGGATGGTATTGATGAACCCGATCGAGCCGGATTCAAGGAACGACGACTCGAAGGCGTCGTAGGACAGGCTGGAGGCGACCACGCCGAGTCCGGCCCTGAGTCGTTCGGTCGGGCTCGCGATCCAGAGATTGGCGATCCAGGTTGGATCGCGCGGCTCCAGTCGACCCTCGAAGTCATCCCCTAGATAGGTCCATTCGGCATTGTCATCAATGATGGGTTGTCCGACGCCAAGGTTCAGGGAGAGCGTTCCGGCCTCGCCATAGGTCTCGCCGAAGAACATGACGCCGTCGGATGAGAGAACCAGATTGCGGACCTTGTCGTAGTAGATGACTTGCGGCAGAAAGATCCCCGGACGGGTGAAGGGGACGTCCCGCGTTTCGTTATAGAGTCCCAAAGGGTTCTTGATCCGTCCGAGTCGAGCGCCGAAGCGGGCCTCCGACGTTGATGAGGCCGTGATGTCCGCCAGGGCGTAATCAATGGAGGGGGTTCCGTCATACATGTCGCCGGCGCGACGGACCAGCACCTGGCTCGACAGCAGGATCCGGGGCGTGAAGCGGTAGGAGGCATTGAGACCCAGCTCGGTGAAGTCGAACGAGGTTCCGGTGCTGTCGCCGAAATACTGATTGTCGCTGGTGTCGACGACAGCCTGGCTGGCGAACCCATGGATCCGCAGGCGTTCCTCGAACAGATCCAGCGCGCTCGCCGACAGGGATCCCATGGCCAGTGGGAGGACGATGGCGAGCCTTAGGTATCGCCTCATCTACTGGACCTCGATGGTGTGGACGGCCGGGTTGGAGACCAGTCCGTCGGTGTAGCCGAGACCTCCCGGAGTCGAGGCCACGCGCCGCAGCATCTCCTCGCGCGAGTTGACGAGGATCGGAGCCTGTCCGGTTCCGGTGAAGATCTGACGGTCCCAGACGCGCCGCAGCTGATAGGGATAGAGCCCGAGGATGGCGTTGACGAAATGCTGATGGAGCGCGTCATTGTCGGGCAGCACGAAGAGCCTGACCTCTGTTCCATCCGGCCAGTGCTTCAGGCGCATGGTCAGATAGAGTCTGGCCTCATTGCGGGTCAGGGATTCGACGCCCGCACTCCTGTTCACGATCAACTCTTGAGCGCCGGCGGAGGCGAGGCCCAGCAGAAACACGAAGCAAGCCAATCCCTTCATGTGAATGGCATCCTGCGTTGAATAAGGGTCAAGTGGCTCGCTTGGCCGGGCGTGTTGGGCGCGAAACCTTGTGACGCGGGGTTCTTGAAGTCTAATCCCTGGCCCCAAAAAGACCAGTGTCGGACGCATGGAGCGCGACCGGGATCAAGCCCCGGCACCGTCCTCGCGCATGGAGCATGCCGGCTCGGATACTCATCGCGAACACCCCGAGGCGACGCCTCTCGCCGCTCGGCACAATGGGGGACTCAGATATGGTCGCAACCACAGTGACGCCCGGCCTGGAACACGCGAAGTCGGTGCCCGGACGCCATTTTTCGTTCTCGCGCGCCGATCGCGAGGAAGACATCGCCTCGACCTATCGGATTCGTTATCAGGTGTACTGTCTGGAGCGGGGGTTCCTGGACGCCAGCCATTATCCCGAGGGATTGGAGCGCGATGCGTTCGACGCCCATGCCGTGCCGATCCTCGCTAGGCACGAACAGGGCGAACCGGCCGGGACGGCGCGTCTGGTCATGCCCTCGGCGCTGGGGTTTCCGCTGGAGGGGCATTGCCGGTTCTCGCCTGGTCGGGAGGTGCCGAGCGACACCACCGGTCCGTTCCCGGCGCGCTATGTCGAGATCTCGCGCCTGGCCGTTTCCAGGGCCTTTCGGCGACGCAAGGGCGATGGTCTTTATGGCGGGCCGCCGCGTCCCGGTTCGCCCCAGGCCGGCGGAGCCGAGATTCTGGCCTTTCCGACGTCGCAGCAGACCCCCGAGATCGTTTCCGGAATCTACCGCCTGCTCTACCAGGAGAGCCGGCGTCGGGGTGTCGAACATTGGGTGGTGGCCATGGAGCGTGGCCTGGACATCATCCTCCGCCGCATGGGCTTGGACTTCACTCCGATCGGCCCGAGGATCGACTACTTCGGCCCGGTCCGTCCCTATCTGGCGAGTATCGAGACGCTCGAGCGCCATCTGTACCGCACCGCGCCGGAGGTGCTGCGCTTCATGCTCACCGGGCTTGAGCCCGAGCTTTGGCCGGCGTTCGCGAGGGATCGGGGCGACTCCTGGGGCGATCTGGCCTCGATCGGCTGATCCTGGCCCGTCGCTCGGACGGCTCAGGCGGGCCGGCGCGGCGGCGATGTTTCCCGAGGGGCGTAATAGGTGAATTTCCGCTCGTAATCCAGGCCCCGGCCGTAGGGGAAGCGGTCATGGTCCCAGATCTGAACCTGGTCCGAAGCGCCGGCTCTCGGCGGGGGGAAGGCGGGCGCGACCTGATCGACGAGGTCTTGCTCGACGCCGCGCCATCCCGGCCGTGTCTGCAAATGGATGCGATGTCCGAGCGCCTCGTCCTCGATCCGAAAGGCGCCGCTGAGCTGATCGGCGACCTGGGGCCGCGCATAGAGCGCGTCCTTGAAGTCCAGGAGTGTGCGTCCGTCCGGCAGCACGTCCGTTTCCCGACCGGCGAGGGCGATCATGGGCAGGGTTGGAAGCGCGAGGTCGGCGAATCCGCCCGAGTACAGCGCCCGGCGCATCGCCTGGGTGTCGAGGAGCCGGGCACGGTCGCCGCTCGCGTAGCGCAACAGCGGCAGCATCAGGGATGGGTCCAGGGTCGAGAGCACCAGTCCGCCATAGCCGTCCGGGTCCGGGGTCTGGACCTCGACGAAGACGCGCCTGGGATCGTGGACGAACAGCAGCGGCGGCGTTCGCCCAGGCCATCGGCCGATCACCTCGGCCATGGCCTCGGGACGCGCCTGGGCCAACTGACGCAGCCGGACGGTCTCGCGCGTCTCGAAGAAGAGGTTCAGACCGATCTCGCCGATACCCATCGAGGATCCGACGAAACCGCGCGTCCAGCCTTGCGGATCCTGCCCGAAACCCCGGGCTACATAGCTCCGAAAGTGCTCGCCGAAGGTCTCCTCGCCCAGGATCAGGTTGACCTTCAGGTTCGACCAGTCCAGCCCAACATCGGCGGCGTGCTCCAGCAGGCGCTTGCAGAAGAGCGGATCCGTCACCAGGAGGCTTTGAGCATAGTGGGGCGCGATCTCCCGCAGCAGGGCCACCGCCATGTCCTCGCGCACGCTGGTCTCGGCGATGGTGACGCTGGAGCTGGCGAAGCGCACGCCCATGGGCAGGGCGTTGATCAAAAGGGTTGGGTTCGAATCGGTCTGGAAGGCGTGCTCCAACCCCAGGTCGATCGCCCGTGTCGCCGCGCGCGCCTGTCTGGCGGTGGAGAGCCCGAAGGCGAAGCGGTTGCCGTGGCCGGAGCTGGTCAGGACGCTGGCCAGTGGCCCCAGGTTTCCGTCGACGCAGAGTTCCGTCAGCGGAAAGCGGCCGAAGAGATCCTCCTTGCCGAGGATGGGACAATGCCGGATGACATCGGCCGGGGTCCGAATCCGCTCGATCGCGATCTGGCGCTCGCGGAGAATGGCGCCATAGGCCGGAACCCGCCGCGCGACCCGCCTGACCTGCCTTAGCAGACGTTTGGCCCCGGTGTCCGCCAGGGTTTTCGGCGCGACACGCGCGAGGGCCAGCAGTTGCCAGCGCCTGAGGAGTCTGTCCAGGGCCTTCATGCTATTGATGAACGTTCTTGGCGATGCCGTTGATCACCACCACTTGGGTGAGCCCAGCGGATGCGGTCGGGCAGAGGTAGCTCAGGATCGTGACGCTTTGCACCTCTCGGTCGTCGTCTTCCACTGTCAAGCCGCTCGTATAACGGGTTTGGTGGTTGGCGGAAAAACAGCCGCAATCGGTCAACTCCGCGGTTGTCATGCCGGGGGTCGGCTTACATTTGGACTCGTCCCGATCGTTCGCGGTGGATTGGCAGCCGGAGCCGCCGAAGGCCAGCAGCAAGAGGATCAGGCTTGGGACCGCGGCGGGCGTCTGGGTCCATCGGGGGGATCTTCGTGCCATCGGCTGCTTCTCCTGTGGCCGGGGTTCATTCGGGGTTTCGTGACGGAGCATCGATCGATGGCTTGGCGGACCGCCGGATGTGATTCCCCCCGGTTTGGTGGAGATCGGTCCGTTCGACGGTACTCCGGCATCCCGAGGGGCGCAACCCACGTCTACCTGTCGGAAAATTAAGCTTCCGTTAAGCCTGCCGCAAGGCGGCGTCTCCGATACTGGTATCCGTCATGGCGCGTCCTTGATCGTTTCTTGAGAAGACGCGCCCCTTGCCACCGAATCCAGTCGGGAGATTTCACGCCATGCGCCAACAGCCAATCCGGTCGAACCCAGCCGCGAGCCAGAACACCAACCCCCGAGCGCCCCTGGTCAAGCGATCCCTCGCGGCCGCGCTCGCCGTGGCGCTGGCGGGCGGCGCCATCGCGGCCCAGACCAATCCCGCGCCAGTCGGTCCGTTGGCCGGCCTGCCGGGTTTCTCCGAGGTCGCCGAGCGGGTCACGCCTGCGGTGGTGAATGTCCAGGTCACGAGCGAGTCGGGGCGGTCGATGGCTTTCCAGGGTCATCCGGGTATGCCCGAGAACATGCCGGTCCCCGAGTATTTCCAGCGCTTTTTCGACGAACGGGGTCAGGCGCGGCCGCATCGGGTCCAGGGCCAGGGATCGGGCTTCCTGGTCGATGCGGCGGGTCATATCGTCACCAACAACCATGTCATCGATGGCGCGACCCAGGTGACGGTCGTGCTCAACGATGGATCCAGCCATCAGGCCCGAGTCGTCGGGCGGGATGCCAAGACCGACCTGGCTCTATTGAAGATCGAGGTCGATCGGCCGCTCGCCTACGTGGAGTTGGGCGATTCCTCCAAGGCGCGGGTCGGCGACTGGGTGTTGGCGGTCGGCAATCCGTTCGGCCTGGGCGGATCGGTGAACGCGGGTATCATCTCGGCGCGCGGGCGCGATATTCATTCCGGACCCTATGACGACTATCTCCAGATCGACGCGGCGATCAATCGCGGTAATTCGGGCGGTCCGCTCTTCGACACCGCCGGGCGCGTGATCGGCGTGAACACGGCCATCTACTCGCCCACCGGCGGCAACGTCGGGATCGGCTTCGCCATTCCGGTCGAGACGGTGCGGCAGGTGGTGACCGATCTGCGCGAGAATGGGCGGGTCGCGCGTGGCTGGCTGGGCGTGAATATCCAGGAGGTCACGCCCGAGTTGGCGGCTGGCTTGGGTCTTGAGGAGGCGGAGGGTGTCGTGGTGGCGGACGTGGTGCCCGATGGACCCGCCAGCCAGACCGATCTGCGGGTCGGTGACGTCATTTTGAGCGCCAACGGCACACGACTCGCGAGTTACAAGGATCTGCCGAGACTGGTGGCGGCGACCAGGGCCGGGGCACCCATGAAGCTGGAACTGCGACGCGACGGCCAGCCCCACCGGGTGACGGTGACCGTGGGGTCGATGCCGAGCGAGGATAGCCAGGCGTCGTTAGGGAATGATGGCGGCCAGAGCGCCGAGCCGCCTCGGTTGGGACTCCATCTGGCGCCCCTGACCCCGGAGTTGCGGCTTCAGCGCGGATTGAACGCCGATCAAACGGGTGTCCTCGTCGCGCGGGTCGAGCCCAACAGCCCGGCGGCCAAGGCCGGAATCGAGCCGGGCAGCCTGATCTCCATGGTGGGCGCGGAGCCCATCGCCTCGCCCGACCAACTGGTGGAGGCGGTCCGCAAGGCCGCCGAGGAACAACGCAAGGCCCTGATCCTGAGGGTCGAGCGCGATGGACGCGCGCTCTTCGTGGCGGTGCCATTGACGGCCTGACCCATTGACTGGAGGACGAGGGTCCATGCGTATCCTGCTGGTCGAGGACGATCACCAGATGGCCGAGTATCTGCGTAAGGCCCTCGCCGAGGCCGGCGCGGTGGTCGACCGGGCGGCGGAGGGGCGCGCGGGCCTCTTGATGGCCGCGAGCGGCGACTATGACGTCCTCATCCTGGACCGGATGCTGCCGGGGCTCGACGGGCTCGGCATCGTCCGCACCCTGCGCGCCTCGGGCAATCGGACCCCGGTTCTGTTCCTGAGCGCGCTCGGGGAGGTCGATGATCGCGTCGAGGGACTGCGCGCCGGAGGTGACGACTATCTCATCAAGCCGTTCGCCTTCTCCGAACTCCAGGCGCGGGTCGAGGCCCTGTTGCGGCGCGGCGTGGCCGAGGCCCCGGAGACCCGTCTGCGGGTCGCCGATCTGGAGATGGACCTGCTCAAGCGCGAGGTCAGTCGCGCCGGGTCGCCGATCCTGCTCCAGCCGCGCGAGTTCCGGCTGCTGGAGTGTCTGATGCGCTCCGCCGGTCAGGTCGTCACCCGGACCATGCTGCTGGAGCAGGTCTGGGACTATCACTTCGATCCCCAGACCAACGTCATCGACGTGCATATCAGTCGGCTGCGCGGCAAGATCGACAAGGACTTCGATCCGCCACTGCTGCACACGGTGCGCGGCGCCGGTTACATGCTGCGTCCCGGATGACCGCCGCCACATCGGCCGCCGAGACCTGGTCGCGGGTGCGGATCCGCGCGCTCGGGATCCCGCGCAGTTCCATCTTTCGGCTCGCCCTGCTCTATGTCCTGCTGCTGGGGGTGTCGGTCGCGATCCTGCTCGGGTTCATCTATTGGTCCACGGCCGGCTACATGGATCGCCAGACCGCCGCGACCATCGAGGCGGAAATCCGTGGTCTGGCCGAGCAATACCGCCGCCGCGGACTGACCGGGCTGACCTCGGTGATCAGCGAGCGGGTCGCGCGCGATCCCGTGGGTTCGAGCGTCTATCTGCTGGTCGACGAGCGGCTGGAGCGCGTCGTCGGCAACCTGGATCGCTGGCCGCCGGAGGCCCCGGACGCCGATGGCTGGATCCGCTTCCGGCTGCGCGAATGGGGGCCGGATCATGCCGAGGAGCACGAGGCGCGCGCCCAGGTGTTCCGGCTGCGCGGGGGGTTGCAACTGCTGGTGGGGCGCGACGTGCGCGATCTCGAGGCCACTCGAAGTCTGATCCTGGAGGCCCTGGCCTGGGGGCTGGCGATCACCGCCGCACTGGCCCTGCTGGGAAGCTGGCTGATGAGCGCCAGCCTGGTCCGCCGTTTGGAAGCCATCACGCAGACCAGTCGCGACATCATGGAGGGCGATCTCTCCCGGCGGATCGCCTTGAGCGGCAGCGGCGACGATTTCGATCGGCTCGCCGCCAGTCTGAATCGGATGCTGGAGCGCATCGAGGCGCTGATGGCGAGCGTGCGTCAGGTCTCGGACAACATCGCCCACGATCTGCGCACGCCCCTGACCCGATTGCGCAACAAACTGGAACTGCTGGGGGCCGAGCTTCCCGAGTCTGGAGAGGCACGCACCCTAGCCGAGGAGACCATCGCCGACGCCGAGGAGATGCTTGCGACCTTCAACGCCCTGCTGCGTATCGCGCGCATCGAGTCCGGCAGTCGCCGGGCCGCCTTCGCGTGCGTGAATCTGGTGCCTTTGATCGAGGATCTGGTGGAACTCTACGAGCCGGTCGCCGCCGAGCGCGATCAGTGGCTCGACTGGACCAGCGAGGGTTCGTCGGTCCGGATCGACGGGGATCGGGATCTGTTGTTCCAGGCCATGACCAATCTGGTCGACAACGCCATCAAATACACCCAGCCGGGAGGCCGGATCCGCCTCTCGGTCGGCGCCGAGGGCGCGCTGGCACGGGTGGTGGTCGCCGACAATGGGCCTGGAATCCCCGACGAGTCGCGCGGGCAGGTGTTCCGGCGCTTCTTTCGTGTCGACGACAGTCGGGCGACGCCCGGCAGCGGTTTGGGGTTGAGTCTGGTCCAGGCGGTCGTCCAGCTCCATCGCGCGAGCATCGAGCTGGAGGACAATCACCCTGGTCTGCGGGCGACCTTGACTTTCGCCCTGGCGTGCCCGCCGGAGCCTTCGGGATGAGCGGCTCCGGCGGGCATCGCGCGAGTCCGCGCGGACTCCGGCGCGGCCCGGTCAGTTGATTCCGCCCATGCCGTCGCGCTGGCTGTTCCAGGGCCGGCCCAGGAAGAGATAGAAGGCGCCATGGCCGCCGTCGGCCTGGCCATAGCCCAGATAGAGCGGGCCGATGAAGGTGTCGGCGCCGACGAAGAGACTGCCGCCGACCCGCAGGCTGTCCCAGCCGATGTCGCCGCGCCGGTCCCAGACGTTGCCGACCTCGAGCGATCCGCCTGCGTAGGTCTTGACGAGACCCGTGCCCAGATCGCGGAGATAGATGGCGCGCGCGATCCCCAGATTGGCGCCGGACAGCTCGCGTTGGTTGAACCCGGACAGGTTCAGGAATCCACCCAACTGATAATAGGATTGCGGCGGGGCGTCGCCGCCGAAGCTGCCGGCCAGGGTCAGGCCGGTCAAGAGGCTGTCCCGGCCCCAGCTCCGGGCGCGTATCAGGCTGAAGCCGGCTTGATCATAGTCATGCGAGGCTCCCAGCGCGCCACGCGAGGTCAGGGCGTTGATATCCGCGTACCAGCCGTCGCGCGGGAAGGTCAGACTGTCCAGCGTGTCCAGTTGGAACCCCAGGGTCATCTCGGCGGACTCGAAGTCATAGTTCGAGAAGGGGGTGTCGCCAATCCGCTGCTCGGCGCTGCCGCTGAAACGGGAGTATCTCAGCCCCAGGCGCCCCCAGTTGTCGAAATTGTGGCCGAATTCCAGCAGCCCTCCGGTGCGCGAGAGTTGATACTCCGCGATCGGCTTGTCCTGCGTGTTGGCATTGAACACCACCAGATTTTCGTTCATGTGGCCGGCGCCCGCCCCGACATACCATTGTTCCAGTGGATCGATGGGCTGATAGAGGGCGGTAAAGAAGCCCGGCTCCTCGCCCACCTGGAGTTGGGTCCGCCACTCGCCGTTATAGGCGTTGAGTGGCGCCATGGTGTAGGCCAGGCCGATATTGAAGCGGGAGTCGCCGCCGGTGGTGGAGGAGAACTCCATGCCGCCCTGGAGCGAACTGGTGCCCCAGGATTTCTCCTTGGCGCTGACGACCAGCGTGGCCTCGTCATCGGTCTGGTCTTCCAGGTGGTAGCGGACCGACTCGAAGTTGTCCTGGTCATAGATGGAGGCCAGTTGCCGTTCCAGGCCCGCCGGATCCAGCGGCTGACCGGGCGTGACGTCGAGACGCTCCGAGAGGATGCGATCGGACAGACGCGAGTCGTTGTTGATGCGTACCTCGCGAACGTTCGGCACGCGATAATCCGCTGGACGGTGGCTTTCGCGATAGGCCGCGTAGCGCGCGGGCGGCAGGGCGAGCGCGCTCAACTCGGCGCGTTTCCCCTCGGCGCCGCGCGCGCCAATGGCGATGGCTTCCACCATCTTGCCGAAATCGCTGGCCAGGACATCATGTCCGAGTGGCGGCGTAATGAGCAGATCCCGGCCTTTCAGCTTGGCGATCTCCTCCTGGGTGTTGCGCCAGGTGACCAGACTGGCGATCTGATCGAGCATGGTCAACACGTTGGAGATCTCCTCGCGGTCGCGGCGCGGGCCGCCCACGTCGACCGCGATGACGATGTCCGCGCCCATGTTCCGCACCACGCTCACGGGCAGGTTCATCGCCAGTCCGCCGTCGACCAGAAGCTTGTCGTCGATCTCCACGGGGGCGAATACCGCCGGCACCGCCATGCTGGCGCGCATCGAGGCGGCCAGGTCGCCGCGACCCAGGATGACCGCCTCGCCGGTCACGACGTCGGTGGCGACCGCGCGGAAGGGGATGCGCAGATCATCGAAATCCTCGATCCGGCTCGCGGGCAGGCTGTATTTGCGCAGGGCCAGTTCCAGCTTCTGACCCTGGATCAGCGCCGGAACCAGATTGACCTCGCGCTTGCGTTCGTTCACGCCGGGCCGGCTCTTGACGAGATAGTTCCGGTCTTCCAGCTTGCGCCGCATGCGCCGGTCCTGGCGCTCGGATTCATCCTTGAAGATGCCGTCCCAGTCGATCTCCTCGATGGTCGTCTGGATCTCCTCGGGCGAAAGGCCCATGGCGTAGAGACCGCCGACGATCGAGCCCATGGAGGTGCCGGCGACATAGTCGATCGGGATGCCCAATTCCTCGATCAGCTTGAGCACACCCACATGCGCGGCGCCGCGCGCGCCACCCCCGGAGAGCGCCAGGCCGATCTTGGGTCGTTCGGCCGCCTCGGCGGTCTGGAAGGGACCGGCGAGGATGAGGATGGGCAATAGCAGGCAGGCGAGCGAACGGACCAGCGTTGTGGAAGGGAAGGACACGGCGGCGATTCTCCTGATGGGGCGGGCAGGTCGAGCAGCGGATGATGATCGACCGGGATTCCTAGGGATAGAGGCGAAGCGGGGCCACCGCTTCCGCCCATTGGGTTTCATCGCGAGCGAGCCGTCGCTCCAGATCCTCGGGCTGGCCTTGCGGGTCGTCCACCCAGTCGCGCAGAAAGGGACCGCCGGCGAGCAGGTCGATGGCCAGGCGCTCGGTTTCGTATTCGTAGTGGAATTGGCGCCAGAGTGGGTACTCCGGATATTCCCGGCGGAGGCACTTGAACAGGAGCGCCATCAACCGATAGGGCTTGAAGGCGTCGTGCCGATAGGCCGCGTTATCGGTATGGATCTGGAATCCCGCGCAGAGTTGGCCCGCGTGCTTGTGGAAGGTCGGCTCGAACCAGCAGGGGCGGATCAAGGCGCCTTGCATCCACTCGGGCCTCGTCTGGCGCATCCGTTCGAGGATCCGCGCGAAGTCCAGGTCGGGGGCGCCGACCAGTTCCAGGGCGGTGGTGGTGCCGCGTCCTTCCGAGAGGGTCGTGCCTTCGAGTAGCACGGTGCCGGGAAAGCAGCGCGCCATGTTGAGGCTGGAGGCATTGGGGCTGGGATTGACCCAGGACAGTTCCATGATCGGCCAGCCGTAGCCTGGGCCTTCGCTCGGCGCATAGCCTTCCATCGCCACCACATGCAGATCCAGATCGAGATTCAGATGGTCGACGAACCACTTGGCCAGTTCGCCCAGGGTCAGGCCATGACGCATCAGGATCGGTCCAGCCCCGACGAAGCTCTCCCAGCCGGGTTCCAGCAGGCTGCCCTCGATCGGGCGCCCGGCGGGGTTCGGCCGATCCAGCACCCACAGCGACTTGCCCGCCGCGGCGCAGGCACGGATGAGATAGGCCAGGGTGGTCACATAGGTATAGATTCGCGTGCCGATATCCTGAAGATCCACCAGCAATACGTCGAAGCCGTCGAGCATCGCGGGCGTCGGTTCGCGTACCTCGCCATAGAGGCTGTGGACCGGGATGCCGTGTCTCGGGTCGATCTCGTCGGGCGTCTCGACCATGTTGTCCTGCTTGTCCCCGCGCATCCCATGCTGAGGTCCAAAGGCGGCGACGATATTCAGTTCATTCAAGGCCATGAGCGCGTCCAGGCCATGGCGTCCGTCCGTTGTCATGGAGGCGGGATGGCCGAGCAGGGCGACACGTCGACCCCATAGCGGTTTGCGCAGTTCGGGATTCTCGAGCAGGCGATCCAGGCCGGGTTTCATCATCTTTCGGGATCCTATGGCGATCGGGGTCGCGCGCTGGAGCGATTGGCGCGGCTACCCCTGGTGGGCTTGGCTGGATGGCGCGCTGGCTATCGGTCAGCGGGCGCGGATCGGGATTGTCCACTTGAAACGGACCCAAGCTCAATGCGGACGCGAATTTTCCGGACGGGTCGGATGAAATGATAAGATGACGCCGATGCGTCGATCCGATTTTCATTACGTGCTCCCGACCGAACTGATTGCCCAGCGCCCGCTGGCGGATCGCGCCGGGTCGCGGATGCTGGTCCTGGATGACTCCGACGCCATTCCTCGCGACCTGATGTTCAGCGATCTCACCCGCCTGCTGAGGCCGAATGATCTCCTGGTCTTCAACAATACCCAGGTCATGCGCGCCAGACTCTTTGGTCGCAAGGATACGGGTGGTCGGGTCGAGATACTGATCGAGCGTTTGCTCGAACCTGACGAGGCCCTGGCCCATGTGCGCGCCAGTAAATCACCCAAGCCCGGTTCCACCATTCAATTAACGGGTGGCGCGCGGCTTTCGGTTGTGTTACGCGAGGGGGATCTATTTCGACTGCGCGCGCGGGAAACCACCTTCGCTGGGCAAATGGCGGAGCATGGTCATATACCTCTGCCTCCCTACATTCAGCGACCGGACGAGGCCATCGACGAGGGCCGCTATCAGACCCTGTTCGCCCGTTGCTTCGGGGCGGTCGCGGCGCCGACGGCGGGACTTCATTTCGATGCGGCGATGCTCGATCGGCTGGAGGTGCTTGGCATCGGCCGGGCTGAAATTACCCTGCATGTGGGCGCGGGAACCTTTCAACCGGTACGGGAGGACGATCTCGATCGGCATCGCATGCACTCGGAATGGCTGGAAGTGGACGAGGCGGTCTGCGAGCGGATCGCCAGGACACGTCAAGCCGGCGGGCGTGTCATCGCGGTCGGTACCACGAGCGTCAGGAGTCTTGAAACGGCCGCAGCCAAGGGCGATCTCGCGCCATTTCGCGGGGAGAGCCGGCTGTTCATTCGCCCTGGATACCCTTTCAAGGTCGTCGACGCAATGATTACGAACTTCCATTTGCCGGAATCGACATTGCTGATGCTCGTGTCCGCTTTCGCCGGTTATCAGCCGATCATGAATGCCTATCGTCATGCCATCGCCCAGCGTTATCGCTTCTTCAGCTATGGGGACGCGATGTTCCTGACCCGTCGCGACGGCGTTTAGGGTGACGCGGCTCCGGCTAGTGCTGCATCCGCAGGATGGGCAAAGCCCGCGCTCCAAGGTCTGTACTGGCGCCAATGTTGGTCGGGCGTGCCCATCTTCCAATCTTCCGCCCCGGTTGTCGTTTTAGGCGATTTCCAGGAAAGCCCATGCTCGATCGAAAGTACGGAAACTGGACAGGATTAACCGGATTCTTCAAGGTTTACAGGATTAAAAACAGAGCCTTGTAAACCCTGTCAATTCCGCCGGTCCTGTCTATGACCGGGCGGATCACGGGCACGGGGTTTCCCGCGAATCACCTTAAATTGGCGGTTTAGGAGCGCTCTCATGGATTGCCGCTCACTCGGCGGGTAAGGGCTGGGAGGTCATGTTGAGTTGACCTTTTGCTCTCGCCATCGCATTCACCGATAGTCTCCTCGCTCATCGCTGGCCCAGCGGTCCGCGCGAGACCTGGCCCTGGGCCGATCCATCACGCCTTGTCGACTTGGAGGCGTCCATTGATTGCCGTGGCTAATCCTACTCGGATGCCTGGTTCCTGGTCGGCCCCGAATACCTAACCCCATCCGCGCCCCATCACTCCTCCACGGTCATGGCTTCACGGCGCGCGGAACCTTCCGGTCTGTTCGACTGTCGTGTTCGGCGCGTTTTCATCGCGCCGTGTCGCCGGGTCATGCGCGCTCTCGGCTGGCCGAGTGAGACAATGATGCCGAGTGACATGGCCGCGCCGGATGACACAGCGACGCGAGGAATGCAAGGTTTGCTGGTATCGTGAAATAAAATGATAGGCTCCTTGACAATAGGAGCGGCTCGCATACATTATTCATCAAGGCCATGGCGTGATGGCCGGTCAATTCGATTCAATCACACACACGAGTGAGGTATACCACGTGGAGTACGCTAACCTTAGCGTCGAGGAGATTCAGCGTCAGCTTGACGAGGCCGAGAGTAAGAAGGCCCAGCTGAAGCGATTGCTCGAGGTTCGTCGCCAGGAAGGCAAGGATGAAGTCGTTCAGCAAGTCAAGGACATCATCACAAGCAATGGCTATGAGTTGAGCGAGATCCTCGGTTTGATCTCTCCACGGCGTCGGCGCGGTTCCGGGCCGGCCCCGCGTAAGCCCGCGAGCAACCGCCAGTACAGGCGTTATGTCGATCCGGATAATGCCGATAACGTCTATGTTCGTGGCGTCCTTCCAGGCTGGATGAAGGATAAGATGAAGACTCAGGGTTATGACCCGGCGTCCAAGGATGACCGCGAGGCGTTCAAGGCCAACTCGCTGACCGCCTTGGAAGCTTGAGGCCGACTATTGGCGAACCTTCGCTTGCCGCGAACTCAAGACATTGAGTTCCCGATCGAGCGGAGGTCGCTCTTTCCCACCCGATACTCCCCCGCGAGGGGGATGGGTTGGGTAAATCGGATCGGAGTCGGCTGCGTTTACTCGAATTCGCCCCAGGTTTCCTGCCACCAATACTCGCGATTCCGTCGGTCGCGCGTGACTTGGCCTCGTTCCTTTCGTGGTCGCTGGCCCCGCGATCCAATTCCAGGATCCCTAATCGTTTCATTCGGTCCATTGCCCAATGGCATTCGTTCAGTCGTTCGCGGTTGGTCGATCGGGCCATGAGCGACCGACCATCCCGATGGTTCGGCTCGACTCGGCTCGCGGCGCTTATTTCTCGCGCTTCTCGTGCCCATTCCTCGTTTTCCTGGTCTTCTTCGTTCGCGGTGATGCTCCGTCATGCTTGGGAGGCTCCTCGGAGCCTGTTTCGCCCCATTCGAACGCGCGCGTCCGGATCCGCGCGACCTGGCGGTGTCCGCCGCGAGCCGGACCGCGAGGGCTCGACCCGGAAGCTGGCCGCTTGGCCGTAGAATTACGGATATCGCGAGCGCCTTCCTTGATTTATCGTTCGGTTCCACGCACTGGATTGTAAATATCATCCTAGCTTCGTCCCCTGCGGTAGGGGACAAAGACCGTCGAATTAGTTGCGCATTGATTTTTCGACCGTTCTCTCCTTCTCTTCAATGCCCTCCACGGAATTTGAGCTGATGAATATCTATGTTGGCAACCTGGCCTACAACGTTACCCAAGAAGAGCTGCGTGATGCGTTCGGAGCCTACGGCGAAATCTCGAGCGTGAATCTGATCACGGATAAATTCACAGGGAGTTCCAAGGGGTTCGGTTTTGTCGAGATGCCGAACAACTCCGAGGCGGACGCCGCGATCAAGGGTTTGAACGAGACGCCCCTGAAGGGTCGTAACCTGAAGGTCAATCAGGCGAAGCCGCGTGAGGAGCGTCCGTCCAGAGGACCGCGCTGGTAGCCAATCCCGATCCCGGGGGAGATCCCCGGGATCTCCTGCTTGCAAGATCAGAATCTCGCTATCCCGGTCATCGTCGGCCGCTTCGGTTTGGCACCGGAACAAAGGCTGCGCCCCTAAATCGCATCTGCTACCGTAACGCCATCGGTTCCACGTTGGATGTCGTTGCATGCCTGATCCCAGCGCTGATTCTCTCGACCTCGCCTACCACGTCCGCCCGGCCTTTCCCAAGGCGCATCGATTCGCGATCGAGATCCGCATCCCCCGCCCGCCAGCGTCCCGCGTCACCTTTTCGATGCCAGCCTGGATTCCGGGCAGCTACATGATTCGGGACTTCGCGCGCAACCTCCAGGGTCTGTCGGCCGTTGATGCCCAGGGCCAGTCGCTGAGGCTGGAAAAGCTCGATAAGCAGACCTGGGTCTGTCACGGCGCCGAGGGTCCGTTCAGTCTCTTCTATCAGGTGTTCGCCTGGGATCTCTCCGTCCGTGCCGCCCATCTCGACGTGAGTCATGCCTACTTCAACGGACCCAGCCTTCTGCTTCGGGTGCATGGGCTGGATGCTGGCCCCTGTCTCGTCGAGTTGTCGCCGCCCGAGGACGAGGCTTGTCGGGATTGGCGGCTGGCCACCAGCCTGCGGCCCCTCGCGATCGAACCCCAGGGCTTCGGGCGCTATTGGGCCGAGAGCTACGAGGATCTGATCGATCACCCGGTCGAAATGGGAACCTTCAGGGACATCGCCTTCGAGGTCGAAGGCATTCCGCACCGGATCGCGATCACCGGCCGACACCAGCTTGACGAGGGACGCCTGCTGGAGGATCTGCCGCGCATTTGCGCGCAACAGGCGGCCCTGTTCGGCGAACTCCCGATCGATCGCTATCTCTTTCTGGTCACCGTGCTTGGAGAGGGCTACGGCGGCCTGGAACATGGCTATTCGACCAGCCTGATCTGCTCCCGCGACGACCTGCCCCTGCCGGGAGACGACCGGCCGTCCGATGGCTACCGGCGGTTTCTGGGTCTGTGCAGTCACGAGTATTTCCATCTCTGGCACGTCAAACGGATTCGCCCGCTGGCCTTCGTCGAGGGGGGGCTGGATCGAGAGGTCCATACCCGCCTGCTGTGGGCCTTCGAGGGCCTCACCTCCTACTATGACGAACTGGCCCTGGTTCGTTCCGGCTGTATCGACGCCAAGACCTATCTTGGGATGCTCGCGGAAACCCTGACGCGTGTGATGCGCACTCCGGGACGCGCCGAGCAGACCCTGGCGGAGTCCAGCTTCGATGCCTGGACCCGGTTCTACAAACAGGACGAGAACGCCCCCAATTCCCTGATCAGCTACTACGCCAAGGGCGCCCTGGTGGCCCTGGCGCTCGACCTGACCATTCGTCGCGACAGCGGCGGAAGCCGCTCGCTCGATGACGTGATGCGCGAGCTGTGGCGGCGCCATGGACGCACGGGCCTCGGCGTGGCGGAGGACGGCGTGGAGACGATCGCCAAGGCCGTCACCGGGCTGGATCTCGACGATTTTTTTACCCAGGTGCTGGATTCGACCGCGGATCTGGATCTGGCGAGCCTGCTCGCGACCGTTGGGGTCGGGATGCGCCCGCGCCCGAATCTTGGCGGTAAGGATCTCGGGGGTCAGGTCGAGCGCTTCGAGCCGGTCTCGCCCAGACCTACCCTGGCGGTTCGCTTGCGGTCAGGGACCGGCGAGGCCCTGGTCCAGAACGTCATTTCCGGTGGTGCCGGCGAGAACGCCGGCATCGCCCCCGGCGATCTCATCGTCGCGGTCGACGGTCTGCGCGCCACGGCGGATACGCTGGATCGCCTGGTCGCGCGGGCCGCCCGGCGCGCGGACGCCATTCCGATTCATCTCTTCCGGCGCGACGAATTGCTGACCCTCATCGCCCACCCCTTGCCGGCGCCGGACGACACCTGCGAGCTGATGTTCCTCGATCCGGTCGCCGATGAGGTGCTCCAGGCCAGGGATGCCTGGCTGGCGAGCCTCGGCTGAGTTCGCGATGGAGCGCCAGTTCGCCCTGATCGAACTTCTCGCCGACGGTCGTCTGCACTCGGGCGAGGTCATCGCCCGTCATCTCGGCGTGACCCGCGCGGCGGTCTGGAAGGCCCTCAAGAAGCTGGTCGAGGAGTTCGGGCTGGAGCTGGAATCCGAACGCGGGCGCGGTTATCGGCTGCGGATCCCCTTGGAACTGCTCAATGGCGAACGCATCCGCTCCGCGCTCTCGGACGCGGGCCGCGAGCGCCTGGCCGCTCTGAACATCCATCGGCGGATCGACTCCACCAATGCCGAGCTGATGCGCCTGGCCTCGGCCGGGATCCCTTCCGGAACCGCCTGCCTGGCCGAGCAGCAAACCGCCGGGCGTGGTCGGCGCGGCCGAACCTGGGTCTCGCCCTTCGGCGTCAATCTCTATCTCTCGCTGCTCTGGCGCTATCCGCTGGCCCCGGCGGCCCTGGGCGGCGCCAGTCTCGCGGTCGGGGCGGTCCTGGCCGATATGCTGCATGGGCTCGGCGCCGAGGGTCTGGCGCTCAAATGGCCGAACGATCTCCTCTGGCGTCGCCGCAAGCTGGCCGGACTGCTGCTTGAGGTGGCGGGCGAATCCCAAGGCCCCTGTCATCTGGTGGTCGGGGTCGGCCTCAACCTGCGCATGGGAGCGGGTCAGGGCCGCGAGATCGATCAGCCCTGGACCACGCTCACGGAGGTTCTGGGCGAGCGCGCGGTCGGCCGCAATCAACTGGCGGGGCATCTCCTGGAGGCCCTGTCGCAAGCCCTCGAACGCTATGGCCGCGAGGGGCTGGAGCCCTTTCTCGAACGCTGGCGCGCCTACGACGCCTATCTGGGCGAGCCGGTCGGCCTGGCGATCGGGGATCAAGTCATCGCAGGCCGTCACGCCGGAATCGCGGCCGATGGATCCTTGCAACTGGACACGCCGACCGGCCGTCGCGCCTTTCAGGCCGGCGAGGTCAGTTTGCGCCCCTTGGAGTCGACCCAGGCATGAACCTACTGATCGATATCGGAAACACCAATCTGCGCTGGACCCGGCACGAGGTCGGTCGTGACTGGGAGATCCAGATCGCGCGGCATTCCGGCGGCGTGCCGCTCGACCTGCTGGCCGCTTGGGAAGGGCTCCAGCCGCCCGCGCGCCTGCTGGTCAGCAATGTCGGCGGCGCGGCGGTCGCGGAATCGCTCGCGCGGGTCAGCCGCGCCTTCTGGGGGCTGGAACCCGAATTCGTGGCGACCCGTCCGCTGGCTGCGGGCGTTCGCATCGCCTATGAAGACCCCGCGCGCTTCGGCGTCGATCGCTGGCTGGCCCTGATCGCGGCCCACGCCGAGCGTCGCGAGGCCAGTCTCATTCTCGATGCCGGCAGCGCGGCCACCTTCGACCTGCTGCTCGCCGACGGCCGGCATCTCGGTGGCCTGATCCTGCCCGGAATCGAGATGATGCGGGCCAGTCTGCTGATGGGAACCCACATCCCAAGGATCGAGAGCGAGCCGGTCGGCGCCCCCTGGGCCACCGACACGGCCGCCGCCGTGGCCGCCGGCAGCGTGCAGGCGCTGGTCGCCCTCGCCGCGCGGCTTTACGATCGGCTGGCCGAGGAGAGCGGCGGCGCGCCCAGACTCATTTTGACGGGCGGCGACGCGCAAAGACTGCGCGCCCATCTGGATCGACCCTTCGACGAAATCCCGGATCTGGTCCTGCGCGGCCTGGCGCTCGTCGGGGAGGAGTCCGGAACCTAAGCCAGGAGCCGCCGGCGATAGGTTGCCGTGCGGATGAGACTTGAGGGGCCGGTGTGATCGGGCGACCCTCTTCCTTTCAGGATCGTGGATAGGTCCGTGCATTCCGGCGGTCTAGCGCTTGAATTGCACGGCTTATAGGGGATTTGCCTAGACGAGGACGCACTAAAAACCCGCGCTCAGGCGGGTTCAGTGGCTTCGCGGGACGGCGTTGGACAGCTATTTGGCGCCCTCGACAGGATTTGAACCTGTGACCTACCGCTTAGGAGGCGATCGCTCTATCCAACTGAGCTACGAGGGCGAGGAGTGATGGCGTCCCTGGTCGGCGCCTTGGGAACGTTGCGCGGATTCTAGCGCAGGCTGGACTTGGGGGCCATGGTTGCCTCGGTGTAACTTATGCGCGCCGATCCGCCAAATGCCAAAACGACAGCCAGTGCTTCAAGCGAGATGCCTCTATGACGGAGCAACGCCTGCGGCCGGATTCGAGTCGAGCTGGCGGCGGGAGCCGAGCCATCGCTGACTTCATCCCTGGCCCCAGGGGGCGCCGATGGCGTCGAGGCCTCCGTCGCGCGGTCGATGGATCTGCTGGAGCGGCTGATGCGCTATTCCGGCCAGGCGTCGGGACGAAATCCGGACTCCAGACACTGAGAGGTTTTTTCGCAGGCTCTGAGGTAAGCGTCCCGAAGCAGGGGCACCGAAGAGTGCTCCGGCGCGCCCTTGATCGGGATCGGATCGACCACCCGGCCGCTCGCGAGGAATTCACCCATCCCGATCGACCTCGCTCATCCCCCGGCCTGGGCTCAACGTGCCGAGACCATGCCGAGCAAATGGGCCATGTCCTTGAAGAAGATGCGGATATGCGCGCCCGGCCGGGCCTTGACCAGGCGTTTGTTCATATAGGCTTCCCAGGTCAGGTATTGGATGTCCGGGTCGTCGCAGAGGCTGACGAAGCGTTCGCGCCGCTTGTCGCTGGCGTACCAGAAGCGCTGCATCATGCCCAGAACCCAGAAGACCTTGCCGTGGGCCTTCATGAAACGTTGGCGGGCCTGCTTGAGCGCCTTGGGATTCCCGCTGGCGAGGAACTCATGGACCGCCTCGCCCGCGAGCCGACCGCCGGCCATGGCGTAGTAGATGCCCTCGCCGGAGGCCGGGGCCACCACGCCGGCGGCGTCGCCGGCCAGGAGGATGTCGCGGCCGTTGTCCCAGCATTTGAGGGGTTCGAGCGGGATGGGCGCGCCTTCGCGGCGCAGCGTCTCGGCCTCGTCCAGTCCGGCCCGGCGGCGCAGCTCGGTACAGGCGGAGCGCAGTGAGAAGCCCGGCACGGCGGTTCCGACGCCGACGCTGGTGGTCTCGCCATGGGGGAAGACCCAGCCGTAGAAGTCGGGCGAGATATCGCCCTGATAGTAGACGTCGCAGCGGGAGCCGTCGAAATCGGCTGGACCGCCATTCGGCGGCGTGCGGACGATCTCGTGGTAGGCGGAGACGTACTTCACGCTCTCGGACCCGGGAATATAGTTCTTGGCGACGAAGGAGTTGGCGCCGTCGGCGCCGATGATGGCCCGGGCGCGCACGCGCTCCGACTCGGCGCCGGGTTCGCCGCGACCCTGGCCGGGCCGATAGCCGACGATGGCGGTGCCATCGCTATCGCGCTCGATCGTCTCGAAGGTGCCGGTGCGGCGGATGGCGCCGGACTCGGCCGCGCGCTGGCGCAGCCATTCGTCGAAATGCTCCCGATCCACCATGCCGACATAGCCACCGCTGATCGGCATGTCGACCTTGCGATCGGTCGGTGAAATCATGCGCGCCGAGTTGACCTGATTGGCCAGCATGGATTCGGGGATGTCGAAATCCCGCATCGCCTGAGGCGGAATGGCGCCGCCACAGGGCTTGATGCGGCCGGCGCGGTCGAGCAGGAGGACGGAGCGGCCCGCTTTCGCCAGGTCGTTCGCGGCGGTCGCGCCGGCCGGTCCGCCGCCGATGACGACGACGTCGAAGGTTTCGAGGTTAGCCATGAGAGATCTCGTCGAGGTTGAGAATGTCCGCGAATCAACGCGAAATGCTGTGCTAAACCAGCGCGCGCACGGCGAAGGCGCTGATCATCATGCCGGTGACGTAGACGCTGACGCCCAGTCCGCTGAACCAGGTCGCCCGCTCGATAGGGTTGCCGAGGAAACGGATCATGAGCCCGATCTGGATCAGCAGCACGACGCCGACGGCGATGGCGTGAGCCGGTTTGTCCCAGGCGAACAGCAGCGCGATGACGATCGCCTGCGGCAGCCCCATCACCAGGCAGGCGAGGCGGGCGGCGCGGTCCACACCAAGCTGGACCGGCAGGGAGCGCACGTTCATCTGGGTGTCGCCCTCGATCGCCTTGAAGTCGTTGAGCGTCATGATGCCGTGGGCACCGAGGCTGTAGAGCAGGGCGAGCGTGAGGATCTCCCAGCCTGGCAGGGCGCCGCCGATCATGACCGCCGCGCCGGTGATCCAGGCCAGACCCTCGTAGGAAATGCCGGCGGCCAGGTTGCCCCACCAGCCGTTGCCCTTGAAGCGGAAGGGCGGGGCGCTGTAACCCCAGGCGATCGCCATGCCGATCAGGGCTATGCCGAAGACCCAGGGGCCGAGCGCGTAGGCCAGGGCCAGCGAGACCGTCGTCCAGATCAGGGACAGATAAAAGCCCCAGCGCCCTGGGATGCGTCCGGACGGAATGGGACGGTCCGGCTCGTTGATGGCGTCGACATGACGGTCGTACCAGTCATTGACGACCTGGCTGGTGCCGCACATGAGGGGGCCGGCGAGGATGATGCCGGCCACGACCAGCCACCACTGCTCAAGGACGGGCGCCCCGGACGAGACCACGCCGCAGCCGAAGGCCCACATGGGTGGAAACCAGGTGATGGGGTGAAGGACTTGAAGAATGGCCGAGGGCGCGGGTAGGGACGCCGTGAGCGATGTTTGATTCATGCCGGGAACCTGCGTGTAACTGAATCCTATGTGACCCTTGGGGGTCACCTTGACTGCACCGGCCACCTGGCCGCGACTGACTCCGCCCTCGACGGCCAAGCCAGTCGCGGGCAAATCCGTCCACCTGGAAGCGCGGCCTCCAGGCGCTCACTCAGATTTGGGGGCGACCGCGCCTCGCGCGGGGCGGCTGTGAAGCGGGCGAGGGGGCGGACCGAGGAGGCTTTAAGACCGATCCTTCCTGCCCTGTCCCGGCGCCTCCGAGGCATGATCCGCCACGATGCCGTAACGGTCGATTTTGACGTACAGGCTTTGTCGACTCAAGCCTAGAAGCTCCGCCGCCGAAGCGCGGTTGTCCCCGGTCAATTGCAGTGCCGCCTCGATGCAGAGCCGCTCGATGGTATCGGTGGACTCGCGTACCAGTTCCTTGAGCGGCACGCGCCCCACGCGATCCGTCAGCTGATCGAGCCAGCGCGTCTGCTCCGGGCTCGCGGGCTGTTCGGCGCCGAGACGTCGGCCAACATCGCGGATGAAGAAGCCGAAATAGGGACGCTCGCCATTGCGGACGGCGGCGGCCGAGATCTCGACCTCGGTGGTGGATCCGTATTCGCCGCGTAGCGTGGTCGCGAACAGACGCACGGTGGTGTGCTGGCGCAGATTGGCCATGAGTACGTTGAGATCGACCCCCGGTCGGCCCAGCCAGCGGTCGAGCGACTCGCCCCGCGCCTGCTGCTCCGTGGCGACCTCGGCCAGGCTCAGGAAGGTGCTGTTGGCGGTCAGGATGCGGCCATCGGAATCGGTGATCACCACGCAATCCGGCGCGTCCTCGAGTACCCGCAGGTAACGGGCCTTGACGTCCGGAAGAGCGGTGGCGGCGGACTCCGCGAGCACCGGCGACAGGCGTACCAGCAGGAAGGCGGCATTCTCTTGCCGGAGCAGTGAGGCCGATACCAGGAATTCCTGCATGCCGTCGAGCAGCCGCGCCCGCACGTCGTCGGCGCGTCCGGCGGCCCGAACGCCCGCCAGCAAGCCGTTGATGGCTTGGGTGCTTTCGGTGTCGAAGCCCTCCGGGAAGGGGCGGCCTATCACCCGGGTAGGGGTTTCGCCCAGGAGCTGGCCGGCCGCCGGATTCGCCTCGACCACGCGCTGCGTGGGCGCGTCGATGATGAGAATGGCCTCGGAGACCATCCGGAACAGTAGCCGGTAGCGGGTTTCGACCTGACGAAAGCGCCAGTAATCGCGTTCCAGCGCCTGCTGGGCATCGACGAGCTGCTGCTGGAGCGCGGCCATGCCCTGGAGGTTGCGCCCGACCGCGACGATGGGGCCGCCTTTCTTGAGTCGCAGCGCGCGGTACTGGACGGGAATATCCGCGCCGCGCGCGGAGCGGTGGCTGACCTGGCGCCAGCGCGTGATCGGCTGCTCGCGGGCCTCGTCCAGCAGGGCCTCGAGATTGGCGCGGGTGTCGGGGGAGACGGTGGAGAGCCAGGGCTGACCGATCCAGTCGGAATCGAAATCCGCCAGCAGGTCGCCGCTACCGAAGGCGACGTCGTTGATCACGCCCTTGGCGTCGATCACCAGGGCGATATCGGCCAGACCCTCGACCAAGGCCGCGGCTGTCTCGGCGTCGAGGACGCCGAGGCTTTCCCTCGGGGCTCTGAAAGGACTCACGGCCACCAGACCCTCCACGGCCACATGGGCGCACCCTTGGATCTTCCCTCGCGCGGGAGATCCAGGCCGGTTGGCTCGCTGGATCCCATCACGGCTGATCGACGCATCGCCTGCCGCGATGGGCGTCCGCCTCCGGTTTTCGTCGTCATCATGGCTTGGCTCGATACCAGGGCGCGTCTCCGACCTTGGAGATTGGTTACAATGAATTGTTCGCAATGCTCGCCCAAACCTGCTCGCTTGATGCCCAAGTACCGAGAAGCGGCCGACAGCGCCCTCTAGGTGGGGGCGACGAAAATCCGGCGTTGGCCTTGTCTGGCTCGAACGCGAACTCGTCCGGCACTTCCGCCCCGGCGTGGGTATCGGCACCCTGGTCAGGTCATTTCCCTAAGGGAAAACACCCATTTAATGATGGAATTGCATGCCGATCCCCGATTAGGGGCATGCCCCCTATTGTGGTGCCTCGCACGGGGTTGTCAAGTCAGGTTTACGTAAAGTTTGGTTGACGCATGCTGGAAAGCGGACTAGATTTCTGCGTACGATTTAGGTGAAGATCTGAAGGATCTCAAGCGGATTTCGGCCTAGCAGATGACCCACCATCCAACCTCGCAGACCCCGCGTCGTCCCCTCTACACACCAGAAGAGCGACGGCGTCGGGACGAATCCCCGTGGACCCTGGTCCAGGGGGTTCTCGCGCCCGTGCAGTTCGTGGTTTTCCTCGTCAGCCTCTATCTGGTGCTGCGCTATCTGGCGACCGGCGAGGGATACCTCGTCGCGACGATCTCGGTCGTCGTCAAGACGTTCGTGCTCTATGCCATCATGATCACGGGTTCGATCTGGGAGAAGGTCGTCTTCGGTAAGTACCTCTTCGCGAGATCCTTCTTTTGGGAAGACGTCTTCAGCATGCTGGTACTGGCGCTGCACACGGCCTATCTGGTGGTGCTCTTCGCCGGGGTGCTCGACACCCGCGGCCAGATGATCATCGCCCTGGCGGCCTACGCGACCTACCTGATCAACGCGGGACAGTTCCTGATCAAGCTGCGCGCCGCTCGACTGGAAGGCCACCGGAAGTCCGTCGGCGCCGGCGCGCTCGCCGAGGCCGCGGAATGACCGCCCTCGACGCGCAAGAGCGCGTTCCGTCAACCGGCTGCGCCATGCCCGAGGTAAACCGCGAGCGCGGTCAGCGCCAGGTCTTTTGCGGGCTGGCGGGGATCGTCTGGCTGCACCGCAAGATCCAGGACGCCTTCTTTCTGGTCGTGGGGTCGCGTACCTGCGCGCACCTGCTTCAGTCCGCCGCCGGCGTCATGATCTTCGCCGAGCCCCGGTTCGCGACGGCCATCCTGCAGGAGCGCGACCTGGCTGGCCTGGCGGATTGCAACCTGGAACTGGATCGGGTCGTCGCGGAGGTTCTGGAGCGGCGACCGGATATCAAGACGCTCTTCCTGGTCGGATCCTGTCCTTCCGAGGTGATCAAGCTGGATCTGGACAAGGCCGCCGAGCGGCTTTCCGATGTCTATCGGGGGCGTGTCCGGGTGCTCGATTATTCGGCCAGCGGCCTGGAGACGACCTTCACCCAGGGCGAGGATGCCTGTCTCATGTCGCTGGTGGCCGAAATGCCGCCGCTGGCATCGGGCGAGCGTTCGCTCCTGGTGGTCGGAACCTTGCCCGATGTGGTCGAGGATCAGTTCAAGCGTCTCTTCGACGAACTCGGAATTGGGCCGGTTCACTTCCTGCCGCCCCGTCATGCGACCGAATTTCCTCCCGTCGGGAGCGGAACCCATCTGCTCCTGGCGCAGCCCTTTCTGGGCGAGACGATGCGCGCGCTCCAGGCGCACGGCGCGACGCGGCTCGACGCCCCTTTTCCCTTCGGAGTCGAGGGGACGCTCGCCTGGCTGCGCGCGGCGACGGAAGCCTGGGGTGTTTCGCCCGAGCACCTGGAGGCGGTGACTGCCCCAGCCGTCGCGCGCGCTCGCTTGGGTCTGGCCCGTCAGCGGGAGCTGTTGGCCGGGAAGCGCATTAGCTTCCTTCCTGACTCGCAGCTCGAGATCCCCATCGCCCGTTTTTTGTGGCGCGAATGCGGAATGGAGCTGGTGGAAGTGGCGACTCCATTCCTCGACCGTCAGCTCATGGAGGCGGAGTTGGCGCTGTTGCCATCGGACCTGCGCCTGACCGAGGGACAGGACGTCGATCGTCAGCTCGACCGGATACGCGAGGCGCGTCCGGATCTCACCGTTTGCGGTCTCGGCCTGGCCAATCCGCTGGAGGCCGAGGGGCTGAGAACCAAATGGTCGATCGAGCTGGTCTTCACGCCGGTCCACGGATTCGATCAAGCGGCCGACCTGGCCGAGCTCTTCGCGCGACCCCTAGCGCGCGGCGCCTTGCTGAAGGTTTGATGTCATGCAGTTGACTCTCTGGTCCTACGAAGGTCCGCCGCATATCGGCGCCATGCGCATCGCCGCCTCGATGGATGGCGTGCATCTGGTCTTGCACGCGCCGCAAGGGGATACCTACGCCGATCTGCTCTTTACCATGATCGAGCGGCGCGCTCAGCGCCCGCCGGTCAGCTACACCAGCTTCCAGGCGCGCGAACTGGGCGGCGACACGGCCGAACTGGTCAAGGCCACGATCCAGGCGACCTATGAGCGGTTCAAGCCGCGCGTTCTCATGATCGGCGAATCCTGCACGGCCGAACTGATTCAGGACCAGCCGGGCGCGCTCGCGCAGGGCATGGGACTGCCCGTGCCGGTGCTGTCCCTGGAATTGCCGGCCTATGCGAGGAAGGAGAACTGGGGGGCGAACGAGACCTTCTACCAGTTGATTCGTGGCCTCTTGAAGGGCAAGGTGCCGGCCCCTGGTTCCGAGCGCGAATTGCGTGCGTCGGGCGCGCGACCCAAAGCCAATCTCCTGGGTCCATCGGCGCTGGGGTTCCGCTGTCGCGACGACATCATCGAGGTGACGCGATTGCTGGACTCCGTCGGTGTCGATGTCAATGTGGTCGCTCCGCTCGGCGCCTCCCCCGAGGATCTGCTGCGCATTCCGGAGGCCGACTTCAACATCCGCATGTACCCGGAGCTGGCCGACCAGGCCTGTCACTGGCTGGAGCGGATGTTCGGTCAGCCGACGGTCAAGACGGTGCCGATCGGCATCGGCGCGACCCGGGAGTTTCTTCGGGAAGTCGTTCGGGTCGCTGGGCTCGATGTCGACACCACGAAGGATCCGATTTGGTCTAGGATGCCCTGGTACTCGAGGTCCGTGGATTCGACCTATCTCACGGGCAAGCGCGTGTTCATCTTCGCCGACGCGACGCACGCGGTCGCCGCGGCACGCATCGCGACCGAGGAACTTGGCTTTACTGTCGTGGGCCTTGGCACCTATGCTCGCGAGTTCGCCCGCGAGGTCCGGGAGGCGGCCAAGGGCTATGGCCTGGAGCCCCTGATCACGGATGATTATCTCGAGGTGGAGGCCAGGGTCGCCGAATTGCACCCGGAGTTGGTGCTCGGGACACAGATGGAGCGTCATATCGCCAAGCGTCTGGGGATTCCCTGCGCGGTGATCTCGGCGCCGGCGCATATTCAGGACTTTCCGTCCAGGTACGCGCCGCAGATGGGATTCGAGGGCGCCAACGTTATTTTCGATACCTGGGTCCACCCCTTGATGATGGGGCTCGAGGAGCATCTCATCACCATGTTCCGGGAGGACTTCGAGTTCCATGACGCGGCGACGCCGTCGCATCTGGGGCCCGGCGCGAGAAACGATCAACCGCAAGAGACTCGGTCGGGGCCGGCGGAGAGTTCCGTCGCGACCGACGAGACTGTCATGGCTTGGGCACCGGAAGCCGAGCAGGAACTGAAAAAGATCCCCTTCTTCGTGCGCGGCAAGGCGCGGCGTAACACCGAGCGGTTCGCGGGGGAACGTGGGATCCAGACCATTACTGTGGAGACGCTCTACGATGCCAAAGCGCATTTCGGCCGCTAAGACGCGCGCCACCAACTCCGACGCGACTCCAGTGCGCGTCGTTATCGTCAATCTCGATGGACATCTGGCGGGGACGACGCAGCGTGCGCTGCCCGCGGTTCGTCGCGACCTGCCCGGTCTGGAGCTGAACCTCCACGCGGCCACGGAATGGGCGGATGATCCGGCCTCGCTCGAACGCTGTCTCAAGGACATCGCCGAGGGCCACATCATCATGGTCACCATGCTGGTCATGGAGGATCACTTCAAGCCGATCGTCGCCGCGCTCGCGGCCCGGCGCGACGCCTGCGACGCCATGATCGTCTGCATGTCCGCCAGCGAGATGATGAAGATGACTCGCATGGGCGGCTTCGCGATGGACGGCACGCCGGGCGGCCCCATGGCCCTGCTCAAGCGGCTGCGCGGCAACAAGGAGCGCAAGCAGAGCACCGGCGCGCAGCAGATGTCCATGCTGCGGCGGATCCCCAAGCTGTTGCGCTTCATTCCCGGCACCGCCCAGGACGTGCGCGCCTACTTCCTGACCCTGCAATACTGGCTGGCCGGTTCGGACCAGAACCTGGCCAACATGCTGCGTTTCCTGGTGGATCGCTACGCCGACGGCGAGCGGCGCCATCTGCGCGGCACACTCAAGGTCGAGCCGCCGGTCGAGTATCCGGAGGTGGGTCTCTATCACCCCAGGATGAAGGGGCGGATCTCGGAGAAGCTGGCCCAATTGCCTGGAATCAACCAGGGCAACCAGGGTCGCGTCGGCCTGCTGTTGATGCGCTCCTATGTGCTGGCCGGCAACTCGGGTCATTACGATGGCGTGCTCAACGCGCTGGAGGCGCGTGGCCTGCAGGTCGTCCCCGCCTTCGCCAGCGGGCTCGATGCCCGCCCGGCGATCGAGAAATTCTTCATGCAGGACGGTCGGGCGACCGTCGACGCCGTGGTCTCGCTGACCGGCTTCTCGCTCGTGGGTGGTCCGGCCTATAACGATGCCCACGCCGCCGAGGAGATTCTGACCCGTCTCGACGTGCCCTATCTCGCGACCCTCGCGGTCGAGTTCCAGACCCTGGATCAGTGGGAGGAATCGAGTCAAGGCCTGATCCCGGTGGAGGCGACCATGATGGTGGCCATCCCCGAGCTGGATGGCGCCGCCGGCTCCATCGTTTACGGCGGTCGCAATGGCGGCGGTCAGGAGGACGGCGCCCGCGACATGCATTCGCATACCGAGCGCGCCGAGATGCTCGCGTCGCGCGTGGAGCGGATCGTGCGCATGCGCCGCACCGAGCGCGCGCGGCGCAAGGTCGCCGCCGTGCTTTTCAACTTCCCGCCCAACGCGGGCAATACCGGGACGGCGGCCTATCTCTCGGTGTTCGCGTCGCTCTATCGTACGCTGGTTTCGCTGGATGCGGCGGGTTACACGGTCGATCTTCCGGAAGACGTGGATGATCTGCGCGAGCGGATCATCAACGGCAATGCCGCGCGTTTCGGTGCTCACGCCAACGTCCATACCCGCATTCCGGCCGACGATCACGTCCGTCGCGAGCCCTGGCTGGCCGAGATCGAGAAGCAGTGGGGCTCCGCGCCCGGCAAGCAGCAAAGCGACGGCGGGTCGATCTTCGTGCTCGGCGCGCAGTTCGGCAACGTCTTCGTCGGCATTCAGCCGTCCTTCGGTTATGAAGGGGATCCGATGCGCCTGCTGTTCGAGAAGGGCTTTGCCCCGACCCACGCCTTCTCGGCCTTCTATCGCTATATCCGCGAGGACTTCGGTGCCCATGCCGTGCTGCACTTCGGTACCCATGGCGCGCTGGAATTCATGCCGGGCAAGCAGGCGGGTCTCTCCAGCGCCTGCTGGCCGGATCGCCTGATCGGCGATCTCCCGAACATCTATCTCTATGCCTCGAACAACCCCTCGGAAGGCACCATCGCCAAGCGTCGCTCCGCCGCGACACTGGTCAGCTACATGACCCCGCCGATCGCCCACGCGGGTCTCTACAAGGGCCTGATCGATCTCAAGGGCTCCATGGAGCGCTGGCGTTCGCTGCCGCCCGATGATGTCGAGGAGCGCCGTTCGCTGGCCGAGTTGATCCAGGCGCAGGCGGCGGAGCTGGAACTGGTGAATGCCGAGCCGCGATGGGATGCGGATATCGATGCCCAGGTGGCCAAGCTTGGCGAGGATGTCCTGGAGCTGGAATACACCCTGATTCCGCATGGTTTGCATGTGGTCGGCGAGGCCCCGACGGAGGAAGAGCGCGTCGACATGCTGATGGCGGTGGCCGAGTCGACCAAGGAGATTCGGCCCGAGCGCGCGGCGCTCGAGGCGCTGGTCGACGGCAAGTCGCCCGAGAAGGCCCTCAAGCTGGGCAAGATGAAGACCAGCGAGGAGCATGTCACGCTCTTCCGCGAACTGGCCGAGATCGACCGCCTCTTATCCCAGGACACCGAGATCCCGGCGATCCTGCGTGCCCTCGACGGGCGTTTCATCCCGCCGGCGCCGGGTGGCGATCTGCTGCGCACCCCGGCGATCCTGCCGACCGGACGCAATCTGCATGGCTTCGACCCCTTCCGGCTGCCGAGCGCCTTCGCGGTCAAGGATGGGGCGCAACAGGCCGCGCGTCTGATCGAGCGGCATGTCGCGGAAGGTAACGGATTTCCGGAGACCATCGCGCTGGTGCTCTGGGGCACGGACAACCTCAAGACCGAGGGCGGACCGATCGGGCAGGCCCTGTCGCTGATCGGCGCGCGTCCGCGCTTCGACAATTACGGGCGACTGGCGGGCGCGATCCTGATCCCGCTGGAAGAGCTGGGTCGGCCGCGCATCGACGTGGTCATGACCCTCTCGGGTATCTTCCGCGACCTGCTGCCGCTCCAGACCAAGCTGCTGGCCGAGGCGTCCTTCCAGGCCGCGTCGGCGGAAGAGCCGCTGGAACAAAATTTTATCCGCAAGCATGCCCTGGCCTACCAGGAGTCGCATGGTTGCGATCTGGAAACCGCTTCGCTGCGCGTCTTCAGCAATGCCGACGGTGCCTATGGGGCCAACGTCAACCATCTGATCGACAGCAGCAGTTGGGACGAGGGCGAGGAACTGGCCGAGACCTATACCCGTCGCAAGAGCTTCGCCTACGGTCGCTCGGGAAAGCCGGTGCAGCAGGCCGATTTGCTCAAGAGCGTGCTCGGTCACGTCCAGCTTGCCTATCAGAACCTGGACTCGGTCGAACTGGGCGTCACTACCGTCGACCACTACTTCGATACCCTCGGTGGCATCGCCAAGGCGGTCGGTCAGTACAAGGGTGACGAGGTGCCGGTCTATATCGGCGATCAGACCCGAGGCGACGGCGTTGTCCGGACGCTGGCCGAGCAGGTCGCGCTCGAGACCCGTACCCGCATGCTCAATCCCAAGTGGTACGAGGGCATGCTCAAGCATGGGTACGAGGGCGTGCGTCAGATCGAGGTTCATGTCACCAACACCATGGGCTGGTCGGCGACGACCGGTCAGGTCGCGCCCTGGGTCTATCAGCAGTTGACCGAGACCTTCGTGCTGGACGAGGAGATGCGCAACCGTCTGGCGCAGCTCAACCCAACCGCCTCGGCCAAGGTCGCGAACCGTCTGATCGAGGCCCATGAACGTAACTACTGGTCGCCGGACGAGGCGACGCTCGAGGCCCTGCGCCGGGCGGGAGAAGAGTTGGAGGATCGGCTTGAAGGTGTCATCGAGGAGGCGGCCGCGTGACGACCAAGCAGCTTCCCTCCGATATGTTTAGCGGCATGCCCAGACACCCCGACGGCGAGGGCAGCGTTCAGGTTCAGCTCGATCCGGATATCCGGATCGACACCGCCAAGGTGTTCGCCATCTATGGCAAGGGCGGTATCGGCAAGAGCACCACCTCCTCGAACCTCTCGGCCGCCTTCTCGAAGCTCGGCAAGCGCGTGCTGCAGATCGGTTGCGATCCCAAGCACGACTCGACCTTCACCCTGACCAAGTGCCTGGTGCCGACCGTGATCGACATCCTCGAATCCGTGGACTTCCACGCCGAGGAGCTGCGCCCCAGCGATTATGTCTACGAAGGCTACAACGGCGTCATGTGCGTGGAGGCCGGCGGGCCACCGGCGGGCACCGGCTGTGGCGGTTATGTCGTGGGTCAGACGGTCAAGCTCCTCAAGCAGCATCATCTGCTTGAGGACACCGATGTCGTCATCTTCGATGTGCTCGGTGACGTGGTCTGCGGCGGTTTCGCGGCGCCCCTGCAGCACGCCGAACGTGCCTTGATCGTCACCGCGAACGACTTCGACTCGATCTTCGCCATGAATCGCATCGCCACGGCCATCCTGGCCAAGTCGAAGCATTATGCCGTTCGCCTGGGTGGCGTCATCGCCAACCGCAGCGTCAATACGGACGAGATCGACCGGTTCAGCGAGGCGGTCGGTCTCAAGCGGCTCGCGCATCTGCCCGATCTGGATATCATCCGCCGCAGCCGCCTGAAGAAATCCACCCTCTTCGAAATGGAGCCGGGTCCAGGTCTGGAAGAGGCCAAGCAGCAATATTTGCAACTCGCCGAAAGACTCTGGGAAGGTGTCGAGCCCCTGATCGCCAGGCCGATGCGTGATCGTGAGATCTTCGATTTTCTGGGGTTCGATTGATGTCAGATGCCTCCTATCAAGAACGTCGCGGCGAAATAGAGACCTATTTCGATCGCACCGCCGCCGATGCCTGGACCAAGCTGACCTCGGATGCCAAGGTCAGCCGGATCCGCGAGACGGTGCGCGCGGGCCGGGACGAAATGCGCCAGACCCTGCTCGATTGGCTGCCCGCCGATCTTACCGGCAAGCGTCTGCTCGACGCGGGCTGCGGCACCGGAGCCTTGGCCGTCGAGGCGGCTCGTCGGGGCGCCGAGGTGATCGCGATCGACGTGGCTCCGACCCTGATCGAGATCGCTCGCGAGCGAGCGCCGACTGACCTGGGTCAAGGATCCGTGACTTTCCAGGCCGGAGACATGCTCGATCCGGCTCATGGCCGGTTCGATCATGTGGTCGCGATGGATTCGGTCATTCATTATTGTCCGGGTGATGTGGTGAAGGTGCTGGCGGGGCTCTCGGAGCGCACCAGCGGTTCGATCATCTTCACCTTCGCCCCCAAGACGATCCCGCTGGCCATCATGCACGCTGTGGGGCGTTTCTTCCCTCGGGGAGATCGGGCCCCGGCCATCGAGCCGGTGAGCATGCGGTCGCTTCGTGAATTGCTGGGTCAGGAGTCCGGGCCGCGAGGGTGGAAGCCCAACCGGACACGGCGCATCGCCGTCGGGTTCTATATGTCTCAAGCCTTGGAGTTGATTCCAGGATGAGACGTTGCTGTAAGGCGTCCTCGGCGGTTGTCGAGACGGTTGGGTCAGGGCGCTTCGGCGCCGTTGGAGCCACGGCCGCGGCTGTGGAGGTTGTCCTGGGTACGTGGCGATGATTGGTCGGATCGAGCGTCGACGTCTCGCGAGGGTGTCATCGGCTCGGCATCGATCGATTTCTCCACGGACCATGGGTTCGTCTATCGTATTGAAAGCGTTTTGTTTCTCGCCACGCTGGTCGCCAAGGATCCGTTCGCGCGCATGGCGAAAGGATTCGATGGTTCGGGGCGGTCACCGCGCATCGGTCTAGCCGGTTGTTCCGGTTAGCTATTTCTCCTACGGAGGTTACATTATGTCTGCTGCCATCACTGAATATATGGATGTTGCCCAACTCACGATCTGGGCGTTCTGGTTCTTCTTTGCTGGACTCGTCATCTATCTCCGCCGCGAGGACAAGCGGGAAGGCTATCCGCTTGACTCCGATCGGACCGAGCGTTCCGGCGGTCGTGTCAAGGTGGTTGGTTTCCCGGATCTGGCCACGCCCAAGACCTTTATTCTTCCGCACAAGGCCGGAACCGTGATGGCGCCGCGTCAGGAGGCTCCGCTCGCCAAGCTGAACGCGACACCGTCCGCGCCCTTCCCGGGCGCTCCCTTCGAGCCGATCGGCGATCCCATGCTCGCTGGCGTCGGTCCAGGCGCCTCTCCGGATCGCGCCAAGCATTGCGATCTGACCTACGAAGGGGTCGCGAAGATCGTTCCCCTGCGCGTGGCCACCGATTTCTCGATCGCCGAAGGCGAGCCGGATCCGCGCGGCATGACCGTCATGGGTCTTGACGACGTCGTCGCTGGCACCGTCACGGACGTTTGGGTCGACCGTTCCGAGCCGCAGATCCGTTATCTCGAAATGAAGGTCGCCGCGGGCGGCAAGCAAGCCCTGTTGCCGATCAACTTCTGTCGTTTCGATAAGAAGGCTCGCAAGATCAAGGTGCTGGCGATCAAGGCGGCTCATTTCGCCAACGTCCCCGCGCTGTCCAAGCCGGATCAGGTCACCCTCTACGAGGAAGACAAAGTCTGTGCCTACTTCGGCGGCGGTAAGCTCTACGCCACAGCGGAACGTGCCGGACCTCTGCTGTGAAGGAATACGACTTCGAGCCCGTTCGGGGTCTGCCCGAGCAGCTCCCTCCTGGTGAGGAGTTGCTCTGGCAGGGCGCGCCGCGTTGGACCGCCCTGGCCCGACGCGCGTTCCATGTCCGAAAGGTGGCGATTTATTTCGCTGTGCTCGTGGTCTTGCGGATCGCCGTGGACTGGTCCGAAGGACCGTCCATGGCCAGCCTTTTCCAGGGAGTCTCGTGGATCCTGGTGCTGGCTGTCGTGGCTGTCGGCGCCTTGGCCCTGCTTGGTTGGGCCATGGCCCGAACGACCGTTTACACCATCACGAGCCGGCGCGTGGTCATGCGCATTGGCGTGGCCCTTCCCATGATGATGAACGTGCCTTTCAAGCAGGTACGCTCGGCGGATCTAAAGGTTTACGACGACGGTACGGGCGATATCCCGTTTCTGCTGGCCAAGGCGGTACGCCCTTCCTATATGATTTTCTGGCCGCATGTTCGTCCCTGGCACTTTTCGCCCCCTCAGCCCATGTTTCGAGCGATTCCCGAGGCGGGGAAGGTTGCCGAGATACTCGCTGGCGCGCTCAAGGCTTACGCGGAGGAGTTCGGCGATGAGTCGAACGCAACCGATGAGGCGCCGGCGGGAGTTCACGAGACGGCGTTGGCTTCCCAGCGCGAATCCCTATCTTCATGAGGTCCGCTAGTGAGTGATGCGTTTGGGCACCGCCCTTTTCCAAAGGGCGTTTTGTATGCCGTGGCGGCCTTGTTGAGTTTCACGATCATCATGATCGGCGTCGCGCGCCTGACAGGGTTCATGATGCCTCAGGCGCCGGTGACGGCGGAGGTCGAGTCTCGGGATCTGCGTTTCGTCGACTTGGATGATGGCTCGCTTGCCGTATACGATGTGGCGACGGGAGAACTGATCCATACCCTGTCGCCTGGCGAGGAGGGTTTTATCCGCGGCGTGTTGAGGAGCATGGAGAGACAGCGAAAGGGATATCAGGCGTCCATCTCCGAGCCCTTCCACTTGGCACGGCGGGAGAACGGCATGCTCACCCTGGAGGATCCGACCACCGGAATCCTCCTTGATCTCAGGGCCTTTGGCGAGACGAACCAGGCGGCTTTCGCCGATCTGATGCCTTCACCCAGGCCATGATGTCCCCTGTCGGGCCGCGGCTGGAGGCGCCTGTCATCCAGTCGTTCGCGACCAAAATCAGACGTTGTGTGAACTGAGGGTCGCGGCTGGTTCAGCGCCTGACCGCTCATCTTCCGGTCCGCACCTGCCCGAGAGTTGGATCTAGTCCATGTCTGATTTCGGTTTCCCAATTCTGTATGCGCTCGGGCTCTGGTGGTTCAGTACGGGGGTCGTGCTTTATCTCGACAATCTGCCGGGTCGAACCTTTCGCTGGACCCTGCTCGGCGGAGCCATCGTGCTTGCCGTCGCCGTCTTCGCCCTGGTGGTGAGCAGCGCATCCACTAGCGTCCTTGCGATCTACGTCGCCTTCTCGGCCGGCGTGGTGGTCTGGGGTGTGCTGGAGATGAGCTACTTCACCGGATTCGTCACTGGGCCACGCAATACGCCCTGCCCACCATCCTGCTCCGGCTGGAAGCGCTTTGGGCTGGCGATTCTGACGAGCCTTTATCACGAACTCCTGATCATCGCGACGGTGCTCTTCCTGGTTCTGATCTCCTGGGACGAACCCAATCAGGTTGGCACATGGACCTTCGTCGTGCTGTGGCTGATGCGCTGGAGCGCGAAGCTGAATCTCTTCCTCGGAGCCCCCAACCTCAATGAGGAATGGCTGCCCGAACATCTGCGTTATCTGAAAACCTATATGTCCAAGCGCGGGATGAACCTCTTGTTTCCCGTCTCGGTGACCCTGGCTACAATCATCGATGTGCTGATCGTGCTCGCGGCCATGACGCCGGAGGTCACCGGCTCTCCGGCCATCGGCTTGATTTTGGTGGCCACCCTGCTCGCGCTCGCTATCCTGGAGCATTGGTTTCTCGTGCTCCCGCTGCCGGACGAGGCGCTGTGGGCCTGGGCCTTGCCGCCACCGAAGCACATGGACACCGACCACGGCGGCTCGCCGTCGACCGATTCGGGTAACAAGCCTTCGGGATGCCTGCTGGTTCATTATCCTTCGGCGCGCTCGGGCTCGCTCGAGCCAGCTTCCAGGGAGCGTGGTGAACAGGTTAGAGCTGGCTGCCATTAGGTTGTTTCCTGAGAAATCCATACCCTACATCCGTCAAAAGACCGGTTCGGATTGATTCGTAGTGTTTGTTCTTAATCCTGCGAGCCGAACAGGCGCCTATTTTGGCGGATCGGGGAACTTTCGACCCCTTCGGTGATACGCTGGAGGTTGGGGGCGACTCAACGTATAATCCTACGACTACGGTTGGAAAGCTGGCGCCTTATCTGGCCCAGTAAATGCGGTTGCTGTTTCTAGGATGAGGAAGCAATGGTGGCCCTGGATGAGCGCGGATTGCATGGCATCCACGGGGCACGGGAACGAATTCAAACGAGTCTTTCGTGGCGGCTCGCGATCAAGGCCACAAGACAGGGTCGCGGTGTAGGCATCCCGCGGCAAGACCTATATAACGACAGCGGCTAAACCTGACCAGGTGGGTGACAGACATGGCGCCTCCTCTCCCGACGAGTCTTCCGCTAGAATTCCTCGAGTCGCACGGCCTGGCCGCCCAGGGTTGCCCCATGTCAAGTCTGGGGCTCGTGAAGGAGGATCATTTCACCCAGGCTCAGTACCTGGGCGTGCTGGAAAACCTCCGGCAACGAACGGACGAAGAATTGGCGATCTACGTCCATGTTCCCTTCTGCCATGTGCGCTGTCTCTACTGCGCCTGCGACACCACCGTGACGCATAGCATCGAGAAGGTCGATCAGTACCTCGATGCGCTTGAGCGTGAGATGGACATGGTGACCGAGAGGATCGGGCGGGGACGCCGGGTCGAGCAACTTCATGTCGGAGGCGGTACGCCAAACCATCTCAACGAGCCGCAACTGGCTCGCTTGATGGAGATCGTCGAACGTCACTTCCAACTCGCTCCCGATGCCTGTACCTCCATCGAGTGCAATCCCCGGCGCTCCTCGGTCGGCCAGTTGGAACTCCTCTATGGCCTCGGTTTTCGGCGGATCAGTTTCGGCGTACAGGATCTCAACGTCGACGTGCAGCGCGCCATTGGTCGCGTGCAATCCCTGAACATGGTGCGTGACGTCTTTCTGACCGCGCGCGAGACGGGCTTCGAGAGCATCAATCTGGATCTGGTCTACGGTCTGCCGTTCCAGACGGAGCAGGGTTTCCAGTCGACGCTGGAGCAGATTCTCGACCTCGGCCCCGACCGCGTCGCCTGCTTCAGCTACGCGCATGATCCCGCGAAACGCCCGCATCAACATGCCATCAACACGGCCCATCTTCCCTCGGCGACCGAAAAACTCGCGTTGTTCCATCGCGCCGTCCGCACCTTCACGGAAGCCGGCTATCGCTGGGTCGGCCTGGACGTGTTCGTGCGCGAGGACGATGAATTGTATGACGCCCAAGTCGAGGGCCGACTCTACCGCAACTCGATTGGTTACACGCCCATGCCAGCGAAGCAGGTGCTGGCCTTCGGTCCCAGCGGAATCGGTGAGATGGCCGACGCGCTGGTCCAGAACGAGTCTGATTTGAAGCTCTGGCAGAAACGCCTTAACAATGGTCAGTTTCCGATTGCCTGGGGGCGTTGCTTGAGCGAGAGCGACGGACGTCGTCGTCGGGCGATGCTGCATCTCATGTGCAATCTTCGGCTTCCGGCCAGTTCCGCCGCGGATCTGGACCAGGAATACGAGCAGCTCTGCAAGAAGGCCGAGCACGGCTTGGTCGAGGTCTCGGAGGACGGTATCCGGGTCACGCCCCAGGGGCGCTATGTCTTGCACGGTATCTGCGCGGAGCAGGATGTTTTGGTCGACTGTGGAAGCAATCAGTGGCGTTTTGGGATATCCGCGTGAATCAAAAGAACAATCAAGGACGTGTCGGTCCGAATGCCATCATCCGTGTCTTCGAGGCCCTGGAGACGCGGCATGGTCGTGATGAGGTCGAGAGCCTGTTTCGGTACGCTGGGTTGAGTCGTTACCTTGGGGCGCTTCCCGAGGCCATGGTGGATGAGCAGGAAGCCATCGATCTGCAACGCGCCTTGAGGGAGAAACTTGGAATCGAGGAGGCTCGTGCCGTCTCTCGTGATGCCGGCTCGCGTACCGGGGACTATCTGCTCGCTAGGCGCATACCGCGACCGGCCCAGGCGATCCTTTCGATTCTGCCTGCGAAACTGGCGAGTCGGACCCTGCTCAAGGCGATCCAGGGCAATGCCTGGACATTCGTCGGTACCGGCGTCTTCGAGGCCGATCCCAGTTTCCCCCCCAGACTCAAGATTACCGATTCGCCTCTGTGTCGTGGTGCCCAGGCCGACCAACCGCTCTGCGATTTCTACGCCGGAACCTTCGAGCGACTCTATCGGCGCTTGGTCCATCCAGGGACGGTCGTGACCGAAGTCGCCTGCCATGCCAATGGCGCTCCGAACTGCGTCTTCGAGGCGCGCTGGTAGGAAGGCGTCGTTCCGCTGCCAGGGGTTGAACGCAACGTTCGGTTGCCAGCCCTCGGACCGGACTCTTCTTCGCCTTTTCAACTCCCACTCCGATTCAGGATGACCGCGTCCAACTGGAAAGGGGATTTTCCCTGTCTGATTCAGCCAGGTTCGACCATCAGGCATGGCGACCTGAGCCTGACCTTCCCCGAGCTAGGACGTCGGGTGGGGAATCGTGTTAACTGCCTGATGGGACAGGGACTGGCGAGCGGCCAGGTTGTGATGGCACCGGATGCTCCGGTCATGGATCTGGTCGTACTGATGTTCGCGCTCGCGCGGATCGGCGCGGCCTTGTTTCCCTTTCGCTCGGGACTCGACCGAGACGGCACGCGATCCCTGGCCAGCCTCGTGGGGGCCGAATGGTATTGGCATCCGGACTCGGAACAACTCGGGCGGACGCCCTTTGCCGCGCCGGGGGACGCCTCGGCGGCCTCTCCGATCGGTTTGCTGATCAAGACGAGCGGCAGCGGCGGGAAGCCGCGTGTCGTCATGCTCTCCTTCGAAAGCCTTCTGGCGTCGGCCAGTCGGGTCAATACGCGCCTGGGCCTGACGGCCGACGATACCTGGCTGGCTTGTCTCAGGTTCAGCCATGTGGGTGGCGTGACGATCGCTTATCGCTGTGCCCTGGCGGGCGCGCGAATGTGGCTTCACGAGGGGTTTGACGCGCGGGCCGTGCGTCGCGATCTTGATGACGGGTCGGTGACGCATCTCTCGCTCGTCCCTCCGATGCTGGCTCGACTCCTGGATCTGGACCAGAGGCCGCCGCCAGCTCTGCGCGTGCTCTTGGTCGGTGGACAGGCCCTGAGTCGCCCGTTGGCGCAACGGACCGTCGAGGCCGGCTGGCCGCTGCATGTTACCTATGGCATGACGGAGACCGGATCCCAGATCGCGACGACCGGGCGTCTGCAAGGTCGCGACCTGGATCCGGCCCGAGTCGGCGATTTGATGCCGGATATCCGGGTCGCGGCGGGTGGCTGCGAGGCGTCGCCCGCGCCCCTGCGCATCCGGGGGCCAGTCCTGATGGCGGGATACGCCAACCCTCGACGGAGACCCGGGGATGGTCTGGAACAGGGTTGGTTCCGTTCGGCCGATCTCGGCTGCGAGGAGCCCGACGGAGGACTCCGAATCCTGGGACGGGCGGACGATGTCCTGGTGATCGGTGGGCGGAATGTCTCCTTGAGCCAGATCAACGCCGCCCTGCAGGAGGCGCCGGGCGTCCGGGAGATTCAGCTCGTGGGCCTCGCCGATCCCGTCTGGGGGCATCGCCTGACGGCCGTTTTCGCGGGCGATTGCGACGAGGGGGAGCTCGCCCTCTGGTGTCGCGGGCATTTGCGGGGGGCGGAATGTCCGCGCGCCTTCCGGCGTCTGGAGTGCCTGCCCGTGCTCGATTCAGGAAAATACGATCGGGTCAGAATCGCGGCCCTGGCCGAGGCGTCCGTCGAGCGCGCGGGGCTCAAGAACGACTCTTGAGCACCGCCGCACCAGGTCGGCCAGGCGCGGATCCTTCCGTCGCTTGGCCTCGCTATCCCTCGCCTAGGGATGTCCGCCGCTGGCCGCCGCTGGCTGGCCCATCTCTTTCTTCTGGTAGTCGGCGGGTATCTCGAAGAACTTGGCCTCCATGGGTTCCTTGCGGATGACCTTCACCTCGCTCTCGGTCTCCATGGTCGAGCCCATCATTTGCACCTTGGATTTGGTCAGGATGGGGTAGCCCTTGACCTTCTCCATCTCGACGCGCTGGGCCTGGGCCGCCGGCGAATCTCCCAGTAGGGCCTCGGGGCCGGACATGCTCATGAGATCGGTGTAGCTGTCCAGATCGAGATCGACCTCCTCGGTGGCCCAGATCTCCTGGTCGATCTCCATCATCCCGGTCTTCTTGACTTGATATTTGCGACAGTTCCACTCATTGATCTTCCTGGTCTCGTCCGTGGCCACCACCGTGATCTTGTTCTGTTCCATCATGGCGCGCATCTGCTCGATCCCTGGCTGGGACATGCCGGCCATCATGCTCTTGGCATTGATCTGGTAATACTCCTTCTCGGCGTGATTCAAAAAGGCCATGTCCCCGCTCGCGGGGTCCAGGATCATGTCGGCCCCTTGGGGATCGGAGCTGGCGACCTTCATCTTGCCGTGCGCCACATAGGTCTTGCTGACCTCCTCGCGCGGTGCCTCGCCCATCAGGCCCGTGCTGCGATTGACGGTCTCGATGTAGATGCCCTCATCGCTGGCAAGCGCGGTTGTAAGACTCAAAGTGGTCGTCAGAAGAACCGCCAAGCCTAAACGCAGGCCGTTTCCGGACAGTTGGAAGGGAGACGTCATGGTTGATTCCCGTTGTGGTGGATAAAGCCCGAGATCCAGGCGGATGATGAATGGGTGTCAGGGTGTTGAATCAGAGCGCCTGATCGGTCAGGTCGCGTTTGTCGAGAACCCGCTTGGCCTTTCCGACGAAGCGTTCGATGCTGCGCGGCTCGACCAGATCGACATGGGCGCGGATCCCCGCGACCGTATGGATCTCGCGGCTGATGCGCTCGCACAGGGCCTGCATGCGGTCCATGCGGTCGGAGAAGATCTCGGGGTGAATCTCGACCTTGACGTGGACCTCGTCGAGCGTCGAGGGCCGGCTCACCTCGATCAGATAATGCGGCGTCGTGCCTTCGACCCGCAGCAGGGCCTCCTCGATCTGCGAGGGGAAGACGTTGACCCCGCGGATGATGAGCATGTCGTCGGTTCGGCCGGCGACCCGGCTCATGCGCGTCGTGGTGCGCCCGCAGGCGCAGGGTTCGCGATAGAGACGCGCGATGTCGCGCGTTCGGTAGCGGAGCATCGGCATCGCCTCGCGGGTCAGGCTGGTGATGACCAACTCGCCCGGCTCGCCTTCCGCGACTGGCTCCAGCGTCTCCGGATCCAGACACTCGACCAGGAAATGATCCTCCTGGATGTGCATCCCCGCGCGCGCCGGGCACTCGCCGCTGACGCCGGGTCCGATCACCTCCGAGAGCCCATAGTTGTTGTAGGCGTCGATATCGAGCTGTTCCTCGATCTCGCGTCGCATGTCCTCGGTCCAGGGCTCGCCGCCGAAGTGCCCGATGCGGATCGGCAGGGCGCGCGGATCCATGCCCAACTCGCGCGCGGTGTCGGCGATCGTCAGGGCATAGCTCGGGGTACAGATGAGTACCTCGGGGTCGAGGTCGCGCATGATCTCGATCTGACGTCGGGTGTTGCCGGCGGCGGCCGGGATCACGGTCGCGCCGACCCGTTCGATCCCGTAGTGCAGTCCGAAGCCGCCGGTGAAGAGCCCATAACCGAAGGCGACCTGGGCCGTGTGCTCGGGCGCGAGCCCGCCCGAGACCAGGAAGCGCGCGCAGAGATCGGACCAGGTTTCGAGATCCCGCGCCGTGTAGGCGACGAAGGTGGGCTTGCCGGTGGTCCCCGATGAGCCATGGATGCGCGCCAGCGCCTTGCGCGGGACCGCCAGCAAGCCGAGCGGATGCTGGCGGCGCATGTCGTCCTTGGTGGTGAAGGGGAGCTTGCGGATGTCCGCCGGCGAGCGAAGGCTATGCGGGCCGATGTCGCGATGCGTCAACTGGTCGCGGTAGAAGGGGACCGTGGCGAGCCGGCTCACCAGCTCACGCAGTCGCTCCAACTGGAGCGCCTCCAACTCGGGGCGCGGTCGGGTCTCGGCCTCCGGATCCCAGATCGGATAGCGGACGGTCGTGGCGGCGGAATGGCGAATGGATACAGACATCGTGCCGATTCCGACCCTCAGGAGACGAAGCTCATGAGCTCGTCGCCATCGACGACATGCAGCCCCTTGTCGAGCAGGACCTGAATCGCCCGATCCGGATCCTCGAAGCGGAAGATCAGGATCGCCTTGTCGCCGCGCCGCAGCGAGAAGGCGTACATGTACTCGATGTTGAGATTCGCGCCTTCCAGGATCTTGAGCGCCTGCGCGAGTCCGCCGGGTCGGTCCAGCAGATCGACCGCCACCACCTCGGTCAGGTTCACTACCCAGCCCGCCTCCTCAAGGACGCGCTTGGCCTTGTCCCACTCACGCACGATCAGGCGCAGGATGCCGAACTGCGCGGTGTCGGCCAGCGACAGGGTGAGGATATTGATGCCCTCGGCCGCGATGGCCTCCAGCGGAGCGCCCAGCCGACCGGGCCGATTTTCGAGGAAGAGCGAGAGTTGTTGCAGTTTCATAGCCTTGAGCCCTCGACTAAAGTGATTTCCGGGAAGCCTTGTACCCCTGGTCCGCGTCTGAATAGACAGGATTAACAGGATGTTTCAGGATTTACAGGATTAAAAACAGAGGTTTATAAATCCTTTCAATCCTGAGAAATCCTGCTAATCCTGTCTATGACGGGGCGAATCGCGGGTACAAGGTTGCCCGGAAATCGCCTAAGGCGCATTCGAACCGGCCAGGCTCGAAGCACGCAAGAACTTTTGAATCAGGTTTGGATTCAGGGGGATCCGTCCGAAGTGACGTCGACCCTATTTCCCCTCGTTGCGCCGATCGATCACGCGCTTGGCCTTGCCCTCGCTGCGCGCGAGGCTGCGCGGTTCCACCAGTCGCAGCTCGACGCGGATCCCGAGGATATGCTCGATCGCCTGGGCCAGCCGCGTCCGGACATCCTCCAGCGCCTTGATCTTGTCGCTGAAGACCTCGGGCGTGACCTCGACCTCGACCGCCATCCGATCCAGTCCCTGATCGCGGGTGAGGATGATCCGGTAGTGCGGCAGCGTCCCCTCGACCGCGAGCAGCGCGGCCTCGACCTGGGACGGGAAGACGTTGACGCCGCGGATGATGAACATGTCGTCCGAACGCCGACCGATGCGACGCATGCGCCGGAGGGTGCGTCCGCAGGCGCAGGGCTCGGTGATGAGCGAGGTGATGTCGCGCGTGCGATAGCGGATCATCGGCATCGCCTTCTTGCTCAGGGTGGTGAGCACCAGCTCGCCTTCCTCGCCGTCGGGCAGCGCCTCGCCGGTCTCCGGGTCGATGATCTCCGGATAGAAATGATCCTCGAAGAGATGCAGCCCTTCCTGAGCCGAGCACTCGCTGGCGACGCCGGGGCCGATGATCTCGGAGAGCCCATAGATGTCATACGCCTTGATCCCAGCCTCGGCCTCGATGTGCCGGCGCATGCCATCGGTCCAGGGCTCCGCGCCGAAGATGCCGATACGCAGCGGCAGCTCGCGCAGATCCACGCCGAGTTCGCGAGCGCGCTCGATCATGTGAGTGAAGTAGCTGGGGGTGCAGCAGAGGGCCGAGACGTTGAAGTCGCGGATGATCATGATCTGACGGTCGGTGTTGCCGCCCGAGATGGGGATCACGGTCGCGCCCAGGGTTTCGCCGCCGTAATGAGCGCCGAGTCCGCCGGTGAAAAGCCCGTAGCCGAAGGCGTTCTGCAGGATATCGCCCCGGTGCAACCCGCAGGAGGCGAGGGTGCGCGCCATCACCTCGGACCAGACCTCGACATCCTCACGCGTATAGGCGACCACGATCGGCTTACCGGTGGTGCCGGACGAGGCGTGCAGACGCACCACGTCGCTCATGGGGCTGGCGAAGAGGCCGAAGGGATAGGTGTCGCGCAGATCCGTTTTGACGGTGAAGGGCAGATGCTGGATATCGGCGAGCGATTGGATCGACTCCGGCGTCAGTCCGCGCTCCTCCATGCGACTGCGAAACAAGGCCACGTTCTTGTAGGCGCGGGCCACGACGGCGCGCAGGCGTCGCAGTTGGACCTCCCGGAGGGCCGATCCAGGCAGGAAATCGGGGGCGCTGGCGGGGTGGAAGCCGCCCTCGGCGTCGTTCCAGAGCTCAGTCAGCATGCTGTCCTCGTCTGTCGGTGTTCGGTTGAATGAAGGGGATGGTCCGCGCGGTTCAGTGTAGGACCTCGTCCAGGGTGCGCGCGGTGAACACCCGTTCGGACCATTGCAGCAGCGTCTCGGCATCGGCGGTTTCGACCGCCCGGCGGGTCTCCTCGGGAAGCTCGCCAAAGCGGTTGGATAGCAGTCGCAGTAACAGCCGCGCCTCGCCTTGCTGGACGCCTTGTTGGATGCCTTGTTGGATGAATCGGTCCGCGAATCCGCTCATGGCTTCGGCCTCCTGGGCGTAATGCTGTTGGTAGAGATGGCGTTCACGCTCGTCGAGATGCGCATAAATATCGATGAAATCGAGATATTTAAGTCGACGCTCGGGGTTCGGTTCCAGTGTGAGGAGGCCGCGCACGGCCTGGGCATAGGTCTCGATCTTGTCCGCTGGCTCATAGGCCATGTTGGGCAGGTTGAGTCGCGCCACGAGGTTGGGGCTGTCGTAATACTCCCGCGCGGGGGTTCGAAACAGGGCGTAGTCCAGATAACGGAAATCCAAATAGGTCCGGACATCGCCGCCCAGCCGCAACCGGGTGGCGAACGCCCCCTTCCGGAGAAAGATCACCACCGGGACGATCCGCTCGGTGGAGAAGAGTTCCGCCAGATCCAGACAATAGTGCGCCAGACGATGAATCGAGAAACGGCTTGGATCCGTCTCCTCCTCCAGCACGAACAGCAAGGCCGCGCGCCGACCATCGGGCCATTCCAGCAGTAGCGGCGTATCGAGTTCGCGGAAGCGCTCGCCAAGCCGCTCCTGCAATTGCTCCTGGCGCACGGGCAGGATTCTGACCGAGGGGTCGAGCGCGGCGGACTCCGCCGCCGCGAAGAAGGCGATCGCCTCGCGCGGGTAGTCGAGGATCAGATTCTTGAAGTTCTGGTCGTGGCTCATGCGACCAGTCGGTCAGGTCGCCGATGACCGCGCGAGCGCGGCGGCGCGGCCGGTCGCGAAGGACTGCTCGTTGAGTTTGTGCAGCTTCTCGGCCAGGTTGGCGCGCATGGCCGCGAGCCAGTCTTCCTCCGGGATCTCCAGGATCGTCGAGGCCGCGCCGAGCAGCGCGACGTTGAGGCTCTTCTTGTTTTTGAACGCTTCCGGATCGAGCAGATCCGGCCCGATCAGAACGCCACCGGCGCGCAGGGTCGGACGGTTGATCTCGACCTGGGTGGCTTCCAGCACCACCAGCACATCCGCCTCGCCCGGTGGAACCATGGGGCTCAACACCGCATCGCCATAGCGCACGTCGCTACTCACGGAACCGCCACGCTGGCTCATGCCATGCAACTCGCTCTTCTTGACATCGAACCCGGCGCGAAAGGCCGCGTCGGCGAGGATGTCCGACGCCTTGAGGACGCCCTGGCCGCCGAGTCCGGCGATGACCACATTCTTGACTTTCATCTATGCTCGATCCTGCTCTTGATTTCCCGATCCGGGACGGGACGCTTGCTTATCAATCCACGACATCCGCCGCGCAACTGTCTGGGGTCGTTTGCCCCGTCGCGGCCTTCTCGTAGAAGCGGATCTTGGGCGCCGCCAGGACGCAGGGCTGACGGGTCACCACCAGCGAGGTCTCGGACTTGGCCAGTAGACCGGTGATCAGATCGCGCAATGACTGTTCCTTGTCCTGGGAACTCACCACATGGACATTCTGTATCCCCATGGCCCGGCCCAGTGCCTCGAAGCTGATCTTGCCGGTTGGCGAATGATCGAGCAGGCGCCCGGTTCCGGGATGCTCCTGCTGTCCGGTCATGGCCGTGGTGCCATTATCCAGGATCAGAACCAGATGGCCGGTCGAAGGCGGGTTGTAGACCATCTCGGCGAGGCCGGTGATGCCGGAATGCACGAAGGTCGAATCGCCGATCACGCTCACCACCCGGCGCGCCTGTTCCTCCGGCAGCACATGGCGCATCCCGAGCCCGACGCCGATGCTCGCGCCCATGCAGACACAGGTGTCCATGGCCGAGAAGGGAGGCAGCACACCCAGGGTGTAGCAGCCGATATCTCCCGCGACGATGCAATTCAGATCCCGCAGAACCTCGAAAACGCCGCGATGCGAGCAGCCCTGGCACAGCTCCGGCGGCTTGCCTTTTGGCGGGGCCGGCTCCGGGCTGGTGTCGCCGGCGAGGATGCGGCGTACCCGCGCGACGTTCAGCTCGCCGAAGCGGTACATCTCCGGCTTGCCCTCGGCCGGGATGCCAGCCGCGCGCAGCGAATCGACCAGGACCGGATCGCCTTCCTCGATCACCAGCAGGCGCTCGACGCCCGCCGCGAAGGTGCGGATGCGCTCCAGCGGCAGGGGATAGGTCAGGCCGAGGGTCAGTTGGCTCGCCTCTGGTGCGGCCTCGCGGGCGTGAACGGCGCTGATGCCGGTGGCGACGATGCCGAGCTTGGAATCGCCCGCGTCCAACCGGACTGGTCCCTCCGCCTCGTTCCAGGCCGCGATGTCGGCGAGCTTCTGGCGCAGCCGCTGATGCGCGGGCTTGGCATAGGCCGGGATCATCACCCGCGCCGGGACATCACGCTGGAAGCTTGGCTGGGGGCTGCTTTGGGCGGTCGCGCGCGGGCGCACGATCGTCTTGGCGTGACAGACGCGCGTGGTCACGCGGAGGATGACCGGAATCTTCCAGCGCTCCGAGATCTCGAAGCCGAGCCAGGTGAAGTCATAGGCCTGCTGGGAGTCGATCGGCTCCAGCATCGGCAGGGCCGCCGCGCGCGCGTAGTGACGGTTGTCCTGCTCGTTCTGGCTGGAGGCCATGCCGGGATCGTCCGCCGAGACGACGATCAGTCCACCCAGGATATCGGTATAGGCGGCGGTGAAAAGCGGATCGGCGGCCACGTTGAGTCCGACGTGCTTCATGGTCACCAGGGTGCGGGCGCCGGCGAAGGCGCTTCCCAGACCGACCTCCAGGGCCACCTTTTCATTCGGCGACCACTGCGCCTGACCGCCGAGACGGTCGAAGGTCTCAAGGATCTCGGTGGAGGGCGTGCCGGGGTATCCCGTCCCCAGTCGAACCCCGGCATGCAGGGCCGCCAGCGCCACGGCGTCATCGCCGCTCAGTAAAAGCCGTTCTCCGGTCATGGTCTTCGCTTGCTCTCGCTTGCAGGATATCGCGGGGCGCATTATCCGCCCCACGGCTGCGTGGCAGCAACCGGAGAAGGCGGCATCCGCGCTTCCGTTAGCCCATCTGACTCTCCGATCCTCGGTTATGAGTCAACAGGCAAATTCGCTTCGAGGATGCGTTTCGGGGGTGGACACTCCAGGGGGCGATCATGTCGGAGTGGGTGGCTATGATCTTTTAAGGCGTTTTCCGGAAATGCCCATACCAAAGATAAAGCGTTTAACTAGGCAGGATTAACAGGATTTCACAAGCTTTACAGGATTCTTATGCGACGATGCTCGTCACGTCTTGATCGGTCGTTGATGGATAAGTGGCGCGACGGATTTCGTGCGCTCCGGCGTACTGCCTGGGCTACCTTCGGTAATCGTGGCGCTTTTTGGGTGAGTTCGTTGGGTGAAAACGATGGCGGCCATTAATAAGTAAGGTCGCCATCGCTGATCCGATTTAGCTCAAGCCGGGTTTGCGCCGATAGCCAATGCCCACGATGCCAAGCAGGGCGGAGCCAAACAGCCAGGCGGCGGCCGGGAGTGGAACGGCGGTTCGTCCGTAAATCGTCATGTGCGACAGATCGCCTCCTAGATTCAGGGTCGTCCGCCAAGTGCCAAAGGTTGAATCGGTGTTGGGGGCTAGATATCCAGAGAACTCGTTGGATTGCTTGAGAACCATCATGACGTTGGTGTAACCGCTAAGATCACCACTGAAGGTCCAGGAGCCATCGGAATCATAGGACAGGCCGTCGCTTAGCCCACCCCCATCGGATTTTGCAATGTAACTCCAATTTTCGAAACCGAAAAATTTTTCTTCGTTAACGGTAAGGGGTGATTGAAGCTTATCATTTTTTCCAACGCCGACCTGACAAGTAGTAGAGTTTTCTCCATTCCAGGTAACATCACTGCCAATGCAAGTGGCGGCGAATGATTGATTCGATAAGCCGATAGCGGCGAGCGCGGTTATGGCGATGCAAAATCGACGTGGATTCATAGCGCTTCCCTCTTGTGTCGGTGCATTGATTGTTAGTGGGTTATTGTCGTGGCGTGATTCCTTGATCGGGCACCGCCGTCAGGTCTCGCGATTCACTAAAATCCAGTCGTCTGACAAGCCCCAAAGGATCGACGCTAGCTGTTACTCATCCGGAACGATGGTCATGGAGCGCGCCTTCCTTGGTCGTGTGCCGACGAAAAGCCATTCCTCGCTTCGTTTGTCCTCTGACTAAACGTCCAGTCGGCGATCATTCGTGCCGATTCCGCGTTCATGGTGCTCGCTTTCGAGTGCCTGAGCGAAACTTACCTGATCTAATGTAAAGCAAATATCGGGCCGTATAGCGCTCTGGCGAAGCGACGCACACATTAAGTTTTGATGGTGGGGCGCCTTGCCAATGCGAGCGCTTCTCGTGATCCCCGATATCAGATGGATAAGAGTAATGCTGGGGGCGGCCAAGGTCAGGTGGAGCTATAAGGGTTATTGTGAACGCCGTGTACATTTCGGCGGCGATTGTCCATCGCCTTGAATTAGGATAATCGACGCTTGATGTCACCTGGATGTGACGTCTTGTATCCTACCTGAGCGTGCGTGTTTTTCCGTGTGACACCCTGCGCGGGCTCTAGGGCTTTCGGCGATGGGGTTGGGCAGGGGTACGTCTCGCGCCAGGTGGTGGCGCGGAGCGCGGCGGGCGCCAGTGAAACCGGCGCCCTTGCATGGATGAGTGGCTTACCAGGTCAGCACCACCTCCGCCCGCACGAAGAATGAGTCATTACGCCGGTTGTCGGCATAGTAATCCCCCGGTGCCAGATACTCGGCGACCAGATGACCCGAGACATGCTTGGTGAACTTGCTCTTGAGCCAGGTGGTGAAGAGGTGGCCGCGGAAATCGCCGTCGCCGCTGATGTTGGCCAGTTGAGCGGTGGTGCGGGTGTTCATCTCGTCGGCCCAGAGGGCGTGGTAGTCGACCAGAAGCTGCGTGGTCGGATGCACCTGGGCGATCCAGCCGACATTGAAGCGTTGCAGATTGGTGGCTTCGCCGACGCGGGTCTCCAGCGGCCACTGGTAGATCATCAGTTCGCTCCATTGCGGCCAGCGGCCCCAGAGCGGATCGAACGCCTGATCGCTCCGGCTGTCGGGATCATCGCCGGAGAGATACTCGAAATCGGCGTGGAGCTGGTTCTTGAGCCTGTCGTTGAAGCTGTAGGTTAGCCGCCCGTTGAGGCCGAAGGCGCTCAGGTCGCGATCGTTACGGGTGCCCCATTCATAGGCGCTCTCGGCCCGCAGAGACCAACTCGGCGTGAGCTTGGCGTCCGCCCGCAGGCCCAGCGCGTAGATGTCGCCCGAGTCGCTGGTGGAGGTGAAGGGCGCGCCGTTGTTGATGCGGATATTGCGCGGCGTGAGGTTCGGCTCGTTGTGCTTGTAGATGAAATAGCCGTCGAGATTCGCGTCCTTGACCAGGGCGGTGTTACGGGCGTAGAGGATGGCGCCGGTCTCGTGCTGTTCGGTCTGGTCCTCGACCTCGCCATTGAGCGCTTGCGGGAAGCGGCCGGTGTCGGCGCTCTGGTCGAGGTAGATGAGGTCGAGCGTGGTGCCTAGCCCCTCGGCCAGGTAGGTGGCGCGGGCGGCGTCGAAGTAAATGCTGCGCGAGCCATCGATCGGCGAGCCGTCGAGCACCAGCCAGCCGTTGCCGAGCATGATGTCCTGACGGCCGAGCTTGATCGAGAGCGGCGAACCGCCGATGCGCTTGAAGTCGACGGTTAGCTGATCGAAGAGAACCCCGCCGCTGTACCACTGTTCCAGACCGGGCGCGGGCCAGTTGGATGGATCGGGATCCTGGTAGTGCCGCCCCTCCCAGATGAGCCGGGCGCTGGCTTCCAGTTGGTCGCTGATGGCGTAGGAGCCCCAGAGCCGCGCGCGGTAGCGCTGGAAGGTCCGGTCGGCGGTAGCGGCGTCGGCGTTCAGTCCCACGTTGTCGATGAAGACCTGGCGCAGACGCAGATCCGCGCCCCACTTATAGGGCAGGGCGGTCTCCTCGGCGGGCGCGGTCGACCAGGCGAGGGCGGCGGTCAGTCCCACCGCCAAGATTTTGTTTTGCTTAGAATTCATCGTCCACCTTCTTTTCTTCGATGGCCCATTGGCGGTCTTCCGGCGTCACATCGTCGCGCGCCGCGTTGCGGCGAGCCAGCCCATAAATCAGACTCAGGATGGCCAGGGCGATGATGCCCAGATAGGCAAAGAGTACGAACGGATCGTCGATACCCAGCATGATTGGTTACCTCTCCGGGAAGCAGCGGTTCAGGTGCTCGGCCGCTGGCGGGCGGGTCAGGGCGCTGACCAGGATCAGGGTCAGGACCGCGGCCGGCAGGGCGATTACGATGGGATCGACCGAGGGCCAATTGGGATAGTCGGCCAGGAGGCTGGTCTTGCCTCCGGTGACCAGTTGCACCAGCCCGATCGCGCTCGCCTCCTTGGCCTTGACCAGCAGCAGCCAGAACAGCGATACCGCCAGTCCGACCGTCATCGAGGCCAGTGCTCCCGCCTTGGTCACCCGCCGCGAGAAGAGTCCGCCGATGTAGGCCGGCAGGAAACTGGCCGCGCACAGCCCGAAGAAGATGGCCGTGAAACGGGCGATGATGTATTCCTGACGCACCATGTAACTGATGGTGACGGCGATCAGTAGGCCGACCACGATGGCCAGTCGCATGACCAGCAGGCTCGGCTCGCGGGCTTGGCCCTTGTTGCCGATGCGCTCGTAAAGATCGCGTCCGGCGGCGGTGCCGATGGTGTGGAACTGGCTGGACATGGTGCTCATGGCCGCCGCCAGCAGGGCCAGGAAGAAGATGACGCCAAACCAGTGAGGCATGGCCGAGGCGATGAAGACCGGAATGATCTTGTCCGGATCGCCCTTGACGTAGGTCACCGCTACCGAGCGTCCGCCGACCAGTTCGAAGGGCGCGCCCGAGGCGTCCTGGGCCGGGGTTCGCTCGCTGACGATCAGGGCCGCCGTGGCGGGGGCCTGGGTCTTGGGGTTCAGGATCGGCGTCCAGGCGCCAGAGTCGTCCTTCTTCATCAGCTCGACCAGGGCGCGTCCCTTCTCGGCGCTGATCTCCTGGACCACCTTGCCGTTCAGGATGGGTCCATGCTGCGCGAACCAGGCGTTCGAGAGGCTGCCGACCAGGAAGGGGGTGCCGGTCATCAGCATGATGAAAACGGCGCCGATCGGCACCGCACGGTCCAGCTCGCGTCGGCTGCGCACCGTCATGAAGCGCACGATGAGCTGCGGCTGCGCCAGCACGCCGATCCCCACGCCGAGGATGATGGCCGTGATGACGGTCCACCAGAGATCGTAGGTCGGCGCGCCCCAGCCGAACGCCGGCATCGCCGTCCAGCCCTGGTGGCCCATCTGAGCCAGCGGGGCCGGCACCATGTCGGCCATGTCGGTCAGATAGCGGTGGGCCTCGGTCACGCCGCCCAGGCTTGAGTAGGTGACCACCAGCAAGATGATCATGGCGATGACCATGATAAAGCCTTGGAAGGTGTCGGTGTACATGACCGCCTTGAGTCCGCCGGGGATCACATAGGCCGCCGTGATGAGGGCGAAGATGAGCAGGGCGACCTCGAAGTCGATGCCGAACTGAGTCGCCGCGAAGATGCTGCCGCCGGTCATGACCGCCGCCGAATAGAGCGGCATGAAGAGAAAAATCAGTGCCCCGGCGAAGATCTGGATGCCGCGACTCTGATAGCGCAGCCCGAGCAGTTCCGGGAAGGTATGGGCGCCCAGGTGGTGGCCGAGCCGGCGCGTGGGCTCGCCGAAGACGATAAAGGCGATCAGGATGCCGACGCCGATATTGAGAAAGGTGAGCCACAGGAGGCTCATGCCGAAGAGTCCGGCAACCCCGCCGAAACCGACGATGGCGGCGGTGGAGATGAAGGTGGCGCCGTAGGAGACCGCCATGATGATCGGGTGCGCCGAGCGTCCGCCGACCAGGAAATCGGCCGCCGAGCGCGTGCCGCGATAGCCAAGCCAGCCAAGGTAGCCGGTGGCGAGCAGGTAGGCGAGAATGACGACGATGTCGATCCAGCCCACCGAGGATTGTCCGGGCATGTTTCCCCCTGCGAGAATTGCGATATCGAAAGGCGATGTCTTGTCGTTGTTCGAGCTTTTGTTTGCTTGTCGAGCCAGATGTCCACGCGACCCCGCAGCGCCCGGAGAACCGACCGCCGATGCTTCCCCGATGGGGGCCGGTCGGGTCGCGGTGGCCGAAAATACCCTGGCTTGCGGTGTTGTTATATAGATCCAGCGCAGTAAAACGACGGTTTAGTGACCGTTTGGCGAGTCTTTTTAGGAGGCTAGATGGAGAGTTACACGGTCGTCCGACCCGAGCACCTCAACCACTACGGTCATCTGTTCGGGGGCTGTCTGCTGAAATGGGTGGACGAGATCGCCTGGATCGCCGCCAGCCGGGACAATCCGGGCTGTCGTTTCGTCACCATCGGCATGGACCGGGTGGAGTTTCATCGCGGGGTGCATCAGGGCGCCGTGCTGCGCTTCGACGCGACGGAGAGCTGCCGGGGGCGCACCTCGCTGACCTATGGGGTGAGCGTGTTCGCCGATGATCTGGAGACGGGGCGGGAGGAGGCGATCTTTTCGACCTGCATCACCTTCGTGCGACTCGACGAGCAGGGACGGAAGATTCCACTGTCCTGAGTTTCGACGGCCGGGGCGGACGCCGAATCCAAAGGCTCGCGGGCTAGTGCCCCTGATGGCCGCCGGGCTGGATCCAATGCGCCGCCAGGCCCGCGCGCAATCTTTCGGGCAGGGCCTCACCGACGGTCGTCTCATCGGTCACCAGGACATGGATCGTGGTCGCCGTGGCCGCTTCCTCTCCCGCTTCATCCAGAAAGCGATAGCCGACCGCGAACGAACGTCGGCGCAGATCCCTGACCGAGACCTGGACCCGAACCGCGTCGCCGTGGCGCATCGGCTGACGATAGTCCGCCTCCGCGTGGGTCAGCGGCAGGAGGATGTCGCCGGCGCGGATCATCCGGTCGATCGGGAATCCGATGTGCTCCATGAAGGCCTCCAGGGCGTCCTGGGCATGTCGGAAGATGTGCATGAAGAAGAGGCGCCCCGCCGCGTCGGTGTCGTGCAGGCGGATTCTGAAGGCGTATTCGAATGGTTCCGAGGTCATGGTTCGCGGCTCCGGACGGGGCTCTTGATCGAAGGTGCTGGTGGCTGGCTCATCCCGGATCCGTCGCTCGATGGCGCCTCCAGTCGACCCCGAGCTTGCGCATCCGGGCGCGCAGGGTGTCTGGATGGATCTTCAGCAGGCGAGCGGCGCCGAAGGGGCCTTCGATCCGACCCAGGGTCATGGCGAGCGCGCGCTCGATGTGGAGTCGAGCCGCGGTGTCGAGCGGTTCGATCCGCTCCTGGATCCTTTCCGCCGGCGCGCTCGGCTGGGCCGGTGCGATGACGGAACCGACCCCCAGCGCTCGCTCGATCTCGAGTCGGCGTCCCTCGCCGAGGATGGCCGCGCGCTCGATCACCGCCGCCAGCTCGCGCACATTGCCTGGCCAAGGGTAGGCGATCAGGCGCGCCATGTCCTCCGTCGAGGGTAGCCGGGGCGTCAGCCCGAGCCGCTCGGCGGCCCGCAGGGCGAAGTGGGTCGCCATGGCCGGGATGTCCTCGCGGCGCTCGCGCAGCGCCGGCAGCGTCAGTGGGAAGACGTTGATCCGGTACCAGAGATCCTCCCGAAAACGCCCGTCGCGGACCATGCCATGGAGGTCTCGGTGGGTGGCCGCGATCAGGCGCACCTCGACGCGCAACGGCTGTTGTCCGCCGACCCGCTCGAAGGTGCCGTCCTGCAGGATCCGCAGCAGCCGCACCTGGATCGCGGGCGTCAGCTCTCCGATCTCATCAAGGAAAAGGGTGCCTCCGTCGGCGCGCTCGAACCAACCCTTGCGGCGCGTGGCGGCCCCGGTGAAGCTGCCGCGCTCGTGCCCGAAGAGTTCCGAGTCGGCCAACTCCGGCGGGATGGCGCCGCAGTTGACCCGCAGGAAGGGGCCGGCGGCTCGCGCCGAGCGGGCGTGGATCGCGCGCGCGATCACCTCCTTGCCGGAGCCCGTCTCACCGAGGATCAGGACCGGGGCGTCTGAGCGCGCGACCTGATCGACGCCTCGCAGCGTTTCCCGGAGCCCGGATCCGGCTCCGATCAATGTGTCCGAGATGTCCTGCCGACCGAGCCGGGACAGGAGCGAGCGGCGATCCGCCTCCGCCGCCTCGCGCAGTCGGGTGAGTTCGCGCAGTCGACGATCGTTGCGCAGCGCGACCGCGAGCGGCTCGCGCAGGGCGCTCATGAGCGGCTCGTGTCCCGGCTGGAAGGCCCCAGGCTGGCTGGCTCCCAGGATCAGGGCGCCCAGTGGTTCATCGTCGAGCCCGAGACCGCAGGCCAGGACGTCCCCCGGCCAATCCGGCGGGAGCAGGCCCGGAAACTCGTGCTTCACCTCGTGCGCCGGTCCGCGCAGCAGGGATTCGCCGAGGCACCAGCGCGGCAGATTCGCCTGGATCTCGAGCGAATCGGGCTCGGGATCCGCGCCCTCGCCGCCCGCCATCGCGGCGGTTGTGAGCCGGGAACGTTCGTGATCGAGCGCCAGCACCAGCAGGCGATCCAATGGAAACCTGCGCCGCAGGATCTCGGCGATCCCCGAGGCCGCCTCGGACAGCCGGGGTTGACGGCAGGCGCGTCGCCAGACCTCGAGCAGGATGGGTTGGAAGTCTTCCATGCCGTGAAGAATAACGGCTTTTCTGGTAATTGATCCGGAAAATCCGGGATATTCGCGGGGATGGCCGTGACGGTCGGGATCCTGCTCCACAGGCGATGGAGAAAATATATGAAAAACAGGGCTTAGAATGATTTGGCACAGGAGTTGATGATGGGGGGTTGCTGGTCATCCATCCTCAACCTTGGGAGTCCTCGATCATGGTCCGTACCGCCATCACCACCATCGGAAACCTCTACCTGGGGCATCGTCGTCGTTTCAAGCTCTGGGGGCTTCTGGTCCTCGTCACGCTGGCGATCTTTCCTCTGCGCCAGATCCTCGTCGATGCCGGTCTGATCGCTCTGGCTCCCGAGGCCCTTTCGACCGGCGTGCTGCTGGCCGTATTCCTGGCCGCGCTGGCTTGCGAATACATGGATTCGAGTCTGGGCATGGGCTATGGAACCACCCTGACGCCCTTGTTGCTGCTCGCCGGATTCGAGCCGCTCCAGATCGTTCCGGCGGTGCTCTTCTCCGAACTCCTCACGGGCCTTGCCGCTGGCGCGATGCATCATCGGGACGGCAACCTCGATCTCCCGAGCGACCGCCAAGCGCGACGGACCCTGATGCTGCTGGCCATGCTCAGCGCCGTGGGCGCGATCGGTGCCGTGGCGATCGCGGTCAAGATCTCCGCCTTCTGGTTCTCGCTGTCGATCGTCACGATCGTCCTGGCGATGGGCCTGGTGACGCTCGTCACGGCGCGCCGCCGCATCGCCTATCGTCCTGGCGCCATCCTGGCGGTCGGCTTGGTCGCCGCCTTCAACAAGGGGCTGAGTGGCGGAGGCTATGGTCCGCTGGTGACCTCGGGTCAGTTGGTCTCGGGGGTGCCCGCGAAATCGGCCGTTGCCATCACCTCGATCGCCGAGGCCCTGACCTGTCTGGTCGGCCTGAGTGCCTATCTGGTGTTCGGCGGGGCGATCGATTGGTCGCTGACGCTGCCATTGGTCGCGGGGGCACTACTCTCGGTGCCCTTGGCCACGGCGACCGTCAAGGGGCTTCCCGAGAACTGGCTGCGACGCGCGGTGGGTGGGATGACCCTGATCCTGGGCCTGGTGCTGCTGGCCAAGCTGCTGGCCTGATAGGGGGCTGGAGTGGCGGGAGTCGGACGAAGTGCTGTCGGGATGCCGTCCTCGGGCGAGGCCGGGCGATGGCCTCCTTGAATCGCTCAGTCCGCGATCGGTCGGTCGAGAGGCTCCGGCTGGCCGGTCATCCTCGTCGACACATCCCTGTGTCGTGCGAGCGACCTGATTCCGACGTCGATCAGGAGGCGCGTTTCGCCGCCACGGAACCGCGGGTGCTCATGAGGAGGAAGGCGCTGACGAGGAAGGCCACGACAGCGATGGCGATCATCATGGTCAATGGCTTGTTCGGCGCGTCGACGACCTTGAAGGTTTCGCCGATCTTGGCGAGGACGGCGGAATGGCTCGGATCGGCGAGCAGATAGCCGCACAGGCCCAGATAGGCGCCATAGAAGAACATCTTCGAATCCAGATAGAGACCGACCAGCAGCGACACCAGGGCCGTCATGAGGACGATGGCGACGGTGGCCTTCTGGCCGCCGAGGGCGGTGTCGGCGCCGATCTTCTGGAGCAGCATGAGCACCCAGATGAAGGCGCCCCAGATGATGATCTGCTTGATCAGATAGAACAGACGCGAATCGCCACGCGCATAGGCGTTACCCCAGGCGGTGATGAGCGAGATGAAGGCGACCACCGGGACGAAATAGCCCCAATAGGCGCTGGTGCCGCCGAGATCGTCTCGGGTCAGGGCGTAGAGGGTGACGGTGCAGGCGTAGAGAAGCACCAGTGGAAGCAGTGCGAGCATCAGCGAGCTTTGTTGTTTTCCTGTCGATTTGGTCACGACGAACCCTCCTGATTGGGTTGGTGTGGTTAATGGCCGATTGCCTTGGTAACTGCGAGCGAGACCAGCGATTCGGTCCAGCCAGGGGATCTTAACCCTTACTGAAACTGCGTGTTAAGGGTAAAACGAGCACCTCTTGATTATTGTCTGTCACGGGCCTGGTCGAAGCGTGTGCGATCGGGGTCCGACGCGCTCGGCGCCTGGGCGCCGGAGCGGTTCTCGCGGGCCGTCTTTACCGGGTTTGGCCAAGGCACTAGAGTGGCCTCTCCGAGGTCCACCGTCGAAGGAGGTCGTCGTCATGCTCGCTTCCTTGCCCGTCGTCCGTCGCGCCCTGCTGGCTGGGCTGCTGTTTTCCCTTCCCCTGGTCATCGGCGGGATTTCACTGTCCGCCCACGCCGCCGAACGCGAGATCCAGGTGACGCCTGGACTCGATTATTTCGGCCGCGACTACGCGACCCTCAAATCGGTGACGCTGGAGAACTGCAAGAGTGCCTGCCGGGACGATCCCAGGTGTCGTGCCTTCACCTATAACGTCAAGGCCGAATGGTGTTTTCTGAAGGAGAGCCACGGCGACTCCCGCCCGTTCGATGGCGCCATCTCGGGCTATCTGGTCGAGGGCGTCGAGTCGCGACCGGACCTGGCGACCAGACGCGCCGCCGACTTGGGCTTCCTCCCACGGCGCGAGCTGGACGAGGCGGGTAAGCTCGCGAAGCGTCTCGCGGCCGCGGAGTGGCCCGCTGTCGGGCTTGAGGCCCTGGTCGGACAGGCGCGCTCCGCCCTGGCGGCCAAACAGCCCGGAGCGGCCGCCGATCTCCAGGCCCAGGCGTTGCGACTCGCCCCCGATGACCGGCGTCTCTGGGCGGCGCTCGCGCAATCCTCGCTGATCGCCAAATCCTCGGACTGGGAGGCCCAGCAGGCTTACCGGGTCCAGGCCACGGCGGCGGCCATCAACGCCTATCTGCGCGCCGACGACGAGCAGGCCCGCGCCTCGGACCTGGCGCTCGTCGGGCGCACCCTGGCCGGACGGAGTGAGTGGCGACCGGCAATCCGCGCCCACCGTGCGTCTCTGGTCCTGATCGAGTCGGCCGAGGTACGTCGAGCCTACGACGAACTGGTCGCGGAGCACGGCTTTCGCGTCACGGGTCACGAGGTCGACTCGGACGCCGCCAGCCCCCGGATCTGCATCCAGTTCAGCGATCCACTGGCGATCAAGTCACCCAACCTGACCGACTTCGTCCGTGTCGCCGACCGCACCGATCTCCCCATCGAGGCCGAGGCCAAACAGATCTGCGTCGACGGCGTGAGGCATGGCGAGCGCTACCGCGTCCAGGTTCGCGCCGAGTTACCCGCCGCCGATGGCGAGCGTCTGCTCAAGGGCTCGGATCTGGAGATCTATGTACGCGACCGATCGCCCATGGCGCGCTTCCTGGGGCGTGCCTATGTGCTGCCCAAGGGTGGCGAGGCGGCGATCCCGGTCGTCTCGGTCAATAGCGGCCGGCTCGACGCCGAGGTCTACCGGATCGGCGACCGTTCGCTGACCCAGGCGATCGAGGATGGAACCTTCCGCAAGTCGCTGGGCCGCTGGGATGTCGATCGCATCCAGGAGCGAACCGGGGAGTCGATCTGGAAGGGAACGATCGAGGTCAAGTCGGAGCTGAACCGGGAGGTCACGACGGCGGTCCCGGTCGGTGCCCTGATCGAGGATCTGGAGCCAGGCGTCTACGCCATGACCGCGCGTCCGAGCGAGGCGGCCAAGGACGGCGAGGATCGCGCCACCCAGTGGTTCCTGGTCTCGGACCTGGGGCTGGCCTCCTTCGCCGGCAACGACGGATTGCATGGCCTGGCGCGCTCGCTTTCCAGCGCGCGGCCGGTCGGCCAGGTCGAGCTGCGCCTGGTCGCGGTCAACAACGAGATCCTGGGGCGCGCCACCACGGATGGTCAGGGACACGCCCGCTTCGATCCCGGACTACTGCGCGGCACCGGCGGCAATGCCCCGGCGCTGCTGGTCGCCGAGGGGGCGGATGGCGATTATGCCTTCCTGGATCTGACCCAGACGCCCTTCGATCTGAGCGATCGCGGCGTCGATGGGCGCCCCTCGCCCAAGCCGCTGGATGTCTATCTGGTCAGCGAGCGCGGTGCCTATCGTCCCGGCGAGACGGTCCATCTCACCGCGCTGGTGCGCGACGCCCGAGCCAATGCCGTCACCGACCTGCCCATCACCCTGGTGGTCAAGCGCCCGGACGGCGTTGAATTCCTGAGGACGTTGATCCAGGACCAGGGGCAGGGCGGACATGCGGCCGACGTCGCGCTCGGCAAGACCGCGGCGCGCGGCACCTGGCGTGCCTCGATCCACGCCGATCCCAAGGGGCCGGCGCTGGCGGATCTGGCCTTTCTGGTCGAGGACTTCACACCGGAGCGCCTGACCTTCGATCTGGGCGCGCCGGCCGAGTCCATCGATCCCGAGAATCCGGCTGGACTCGCGCTTGATGCCCGCTTCCTCTATGGCGCTCCGGCCTCCGGGCTGGCGCTTGAGGGCGAGATCCAGTTGAAGCCCATCGACAGCCTGGCGGCCTTCCCCGGCTATCGGTTCGGACTGGATAGCGAGACCCTGGAGCCGATCGGCGGCCCCCTGCCGGCGGGTCGCACGGACGCGGCGGGCCAGGCCGAGGTCGCCCTGGATCTCCCCGAGATACCGCCCACCAGCAAGCTGCTGCGGGCGGACATCCAGGTGCGGGTGCTGGAGGAGAGCGGACGACCGGTCGAGCGCAAGCTCTCGCTCCCGCTCGCCTCCCGACAGGCGCGCCTCGGTCTCAAGCCGCTGTTCGATGGCTCGGTCGAGGAGGGCGGCCAGGCCCGCTTCGAGGTCATCGCCATCGGCCCCGACGGCCAGCGGACCGAACTTCGGGGTGTGCGCTGGACGCTCTCGCGGATCCAGACCAGCTTTCAGTGGTATGGCTCCGACGGAACCTGGGACTACGAACCTATCACCTCCAGCCAACGTGTCGCCGACGGAGCGCTGGATCTGGGGTCGGAGAATGTCGCCCGGATCGAGTCGCCCGTGGACTGGGGCGCCTACCGTCTCGCCCTGGAGACCCAGGACGGCGGGGTGCTGCCGGTGGATCTGGAATTCGAGGCCGGCTGGTACGTCAAGCCGAATGCCCAGGACACGCCCGACCTGCTCAAGGTCTCGCTCGACAAACCGAGCTATCGGGTCGGCGACAGGGCGAAGGTTCGGATCGAGCCGCGCTTCCCAGGATTGGCGCTGGTGATGGTGATCGACGACCGTCTCATCACAATGAAGGCGCTGGAGGTGCCCGAGTCCGGTGCCACCCTGGAGTTGCCCGTGACCGCTGACTGGGGGCCGGGCGCCTATGTCACGGCCACGCTCTATCGCCCCATGGACCTGGAGGCGCGCCGCATGCCGGCGCGCGCCCTGGGTCTGGCCTGGGCCGGGGTGGATCCCGGCTCGCGCCGGCTCGCGCTTGATCTCGGCCCGCCGGCCGCGGGTGCGGTGAGGCCGCGCCAGACCATCGAGATCCCGGTCGCCGTCGGTAACCTCGCGGCCGGACAGCCGGCCTACGTGACCGTTTCGGCGGTCGATGTCGGAATTCTCAACCTCACCCGCTACCAGGCGCCCGCGCCGGACGGCTGGTACTTCGCCCAGCGCCGGCTCGGGATGGAGATCCGCGATCTCTACGGTCAGCTCATTGATCGCATGCAGGGCGTGCCCGGCGTGGTGCGCTCGGGCGGCGATGGCGGACTGCTCTCGGTGGAAGGTCCGCCGCCGACCGAGGAGTTGCTCGCCTACCACTCCGGCATCCTCAAACTCGACGACCAGGGGCGGGCGAGCGTCTCGGTCGAGATCCCGGACTTCAACGGCACGGTCCGGGTCATGGCCATGGCCTGGAGCGCGACCGGGGTCGGACACGCGGTCCAGGATCTGCTGGTGCGCGACCCGGTCGTGGTCACGCCCTCGCTGCCGCGCTTCCTGGCGCCGGGGGACCAGTCCCGCGTGCGACTTGGGCTGGCGCATGTCGAGGGTCCGGCCGGGGAGGTTGGACTGGAGGTCGCCACCCTGGACGCCCATGTCCGCATCCCGCCCGAATCGGCGCGGTTCGACCTCGTTCTGAGCGAGGGCGGACGCGATCAGGCGACCGTGCCGATTCAGGCCGAGACGGTCGGCGACGACCGCCTGACCATCGATCTGCGCGCGCCCGACGGCCAGACCCTGCGCAAGACCCTCAGGGTTCCGGTTCGCTCCAACGCCCCGCGCACCAGTCGCACGGAATGGGTGACGCTGGCGCCTGGCGGCGAACGGCGACTGGACGGCAGCCGGCTCTCCGACCGGCTGCCCGGAACCGGCTCGCTGCTGGTCTCCATCGGCGGCGCCGGACGTCTGGATGTCGCCGGATTGCTGATGTCGCTCGACCGCTACCCCTACGGCTGCACCGAGCAGCTCACCAGCCGCGCCCTGCCGCTGCTCTATCTGAACGAGGTCGCCGGATCGCTTGGGCTCGCGGGCGAGGGCGCGGCCGGCGAGCGGGTCCGCGCCGCGATCGGCGAGATCCTGGCCAAGCAGTCGAGCAATGGGAGTTTCGCGCTCTGGGGCAGCGGTGGCGCCGACGACACCTGGCTCGACGCCTACATCACCGACTTCCTCACCCGCGCCCGTGAGAAGGGCTACGAGGTTGCGGATATCCCCTTCGACATGGCGCTCGACAACCTGCGCAACGCCCTGGCCTATGCCCCGGACTTCAGCTCGGGCGGCGAGGACATCGCCTATGCCCTCTATGTGCTGGCCCGCAATGGACGCGCCGCGATCGGTGATCTGCGCTACCACGCCGACACCAAGCGCGACGCCTTCGCCACCCCGCTCGCCAAGGCCCAACTCGCGGCCGGGCTGGCGCTCCAGGGCGACCGTCCGCGCGCGGACGCCCTGTTCCGCGACGCCCTGGAAATGCTCTCGACGACTGGGGACGATGGCGGCTGGCGTTCCGACTACGGCTCGGCCCTGCGTGACGGCGCCGGTCTCCTGACCCTCGCCGCCGAGACCGGCACGGCGGCGGTCGACATCCAGGCACTCGCGCGCCGTCTCCAGGACCAATGGTCCGGCGCCCGTCACACCAGTACCCAGGAAGCGGCCTGGCTGCTGCTCGCCGCGCAAGCCCTGATCCAGGGCGCGGGCCAACCCGAGCTAGCCATTGATGGCGAACCCAGACCGGGGCCACTCTACCGGCGCCTCGACGACTCGGCCCTGGCCGAGGGAGCCCTGCTGGTCGAAAACCGGGGCGAGACCGCCCTGGAGATCCTGGTGACGGTCACCGGCGTGCCGCGCGAGCCGGAATCGGCGGGAGGCAACGGCTATCGGATCGAGCGGGCCTACTACGACTTGGACGGGCGACGCATCGATCCATCCAGCCTGGCCCAGGGCGAGCGTCTGGTCGCGGTCGTCACCGTCACGGCGAGCGAGCCCCGTCAGGCGCGTCTGATCGTCGACGACCCGCTGCCGGCCGGGCTGGAGATCGACAACCCCAATCTCATCAAGGCCGGCGACATCGCCGACATCCCCTGGCTGGGGTTGGAGGAAACGGCCGCGCACACCGAGTTCAGGGCCGACCGCTTCGTCGCCGCCGTGACGCGCTCGGCGGGCGCGTCCGCCCAGTTCCAACTTGCCTACCGGCTACGCGCCGTCTCTCCCGGCCACTTCGCCCATCCGGCGGCGACGGTGGAGGACATGTATCGCCCAGGGCTAAGGGCCTGGACCGGGACCGGGAGGCTGGAAGTACGAGAGGATGTCGGGCGGTGAACCGTTGTCCGTTGTCGCGCGGGGTTTGGTCTGGGTGGCGTGGTCATGATGCCTAGACAGACCCCGAGAAACCGGATATAGCCATCACTGGCGACAATCTCGGGAATGGTGGATGGAACGACCGTGGGAAAAACCGAGATCATGCCGCTGTACTTCGACACCGCCGCGACGACTCGCGTCGCCCCGGAGGTGCTCGCCGCCATGGTCGAGGCGCTGGAAAGCTCGACGGCGTTCGCGAACCCGTCCTCCGCCGAGCATCTTCCGGGGCGCGAAGTCGCGAATGCCATCGCGGCGGCCCGCTCAAGCATCGCCCGGGAACTCGGCGTCTCGGCCGAGGAGATCCTGTTCACCTCCGGCGCGACCGAGAGCATCAACCTGGCGTTGCAGGGGATCACGCGAGGCTACGCAAGCCACGGCCGCCACATCGCGGATCGAACACGCCGCCACGCTCGCTTGCTGCGCCGCGCTGGAGCACCGGGTTGCCCAAATGGCCCGAGAGCTACAACGCCCTCCTGGAGCTGGCCGAGCAGGTGCTCGACTCCGTGATCGAGTACTCCGGTATGATGCGCCTGACTCATACCTTTACCTTCTGCTCGTCGGAGCTGGTCAAGGCGATCCCGGGTCGCATCGACCCCAAGCGTGACCAGCACGCCGCGCATGAACTGAACCGCTTGGGCAAGCCCGTCTGCGAGCGGTTTCGACGCGGCAATGTATTTTGTCATCAAGGACGAGCGCATGCTGGAGATGACCATCAAGAGTTACGTATCCTGCTCTGGCTAGGGTTTAAGATTCGGAAATTGCAGTCCCTTCGGAGTAGATATTGAACGCCGCGCCAGAAGATGTTGGGCCGTCGCCTAAGGAACGAGCCTATGCTCGCCTCGAAGAACTCTATCGCCAGGATCGTCGGCCTTGGGTCGTGGCATTCTCCGGGGGAAAGGATTCCACGGCTCTGCTGCAGCTCGTCTACTCTTTGCTGCTGGATCTCGATGACAAGGACGGGAAGCCGGTCTTCGTGATCGCTTCCGATACGGGAGTAGAGGCACCCAATGTCAGCGCCTATCTGGCGGACACCCTGGCAGCGATTCGCGCCAGTGCCCGCGATTCGCTGCCGAATCTGACCGTGCATCTGGTCAAGCCCGAGGTCGATCAGACCTTCTGGAGCAAGCTGATCGGTCAGGGTTATCCATCTCCGACACGATGGTTCCGTTGGTGCACGACCAACATGAAGATCAAGCCGAGTCGCCGGCTGATCGAGGGCATTACACGACGGCACGGGAGTGTGGTCCTCCTGCTGGGTACGCGCATTGAGGAGAGTGCGGAGCGCGGGCGACGTATCAATGCGCGCGAGCAGACCGCGCGCGGCCTCAATCCCCACCATGAGATCCCGAACGCCCTGGTGGCCACGCCGATCGTCGACTGGACCACGGACGACGTCTGGGAGTATCTGGTCGCCCACAATCCGCCCCCCTGGGATGGCAATCACGACTTCCTTCTGAATCTTTATCGCCAGGCATCTGGTGGTGAGTGTCCGGTGGTCTTAGATCTCTCGACGCCATCCTGTGGTGGCAGTCGTTTCGGGTGCTGGACTTGTACCGTCGTCAAGGAGGACAAATCGATGCAGGGTTTCATTGCGTCCGGCGAGGAGCGTTTCGAGCCGCTGAAGCGGTTTCGAGACGAACTCAAGGCGATCCGAGAGGATAACGGGCAACGCATGCCTCATCGGAAGGACGGATCCAAGGGGCCAGGCCCCTTCCGGCCCGAGGTCCGGCAGCGTCTGCTCGGAGACCTCTTGGCATTGGAGCTGAAGGTCGGCGAAGCGCTGATCTCGGACGAGGAAATTGCGTATATTCAGACCCTATGGAGCGCCGACTTCGATCTGAAGGAGAGCGCATTGGAGATCGCGTCCTTATATGGAAGAAGGGTCGACCCCATGTCGAACATTGATTTACCCCCGCTGGAGCAGGAGGTCTTGGACGACTTGCTCGCCGAGCGCGACCTGGATCCTGAGCTGGTCGATAAGCTTTTGGGCCTGGTGCTGCATGAATACCCGGATCTTCGCGTCTGGGGAAGCAAGGCAGCACTTCAGCGCGATATCGAGCAGGCAATTCAAGCGTCCGCGAGGAACTTCGAGGCTGCGGAGACGAGCCAGTGAGGTTCCGCCACATCCATCTCAAGAACCTCTTCTCCTATCGGGATACGCGGATCGACCTTGAGGGTGCCGTCCCCGGTCGAAACATCGCGCTGATCAGTGGTCGCAACGGGTACGGGAAGACCAGCTTCATCAATGCGGTCAAGCTACTCTTCGTCGGTCCCAATAAGGACATGTGCTCCGCCGTGCAGCAAGGAAGCGAGCTACGGCCTAAGCAATATGTCCTGGGTGTCGGTGAAGACTGGATGGGCATCTTCAATCGAGTAGCTCGAGCCGCGGGCGAACGGGATGCCTTCGTTGCTATCACCTGGGATGAGCCAATCGGCGAGGTCGAGGCCGTGCGCAGTTGGCGAATCGAGAGAGACGGATACCAGGAGCGCCTTCAGATCGATCTGCGAGCAGATGCTTCCCGACACTTGGAAGGTGACGAGGCCCAGCAGTTTCTGAATGAGCGCTTGCCCGAGGAGTACCTTCCATTTTTCTTCTTCGATGGCGAGCAGATTCTGCGTTTAGCGGAGGTCAATCGTGCCCACTCCAGCCGTCACATCGAGCGCTTGCTCAACATCTCCCACGTCGAGACCCTCGTCGATCAGTTGGCTCAAGTCAGTAAAGGCTGGCGCAAGGAAGCCATGCCAGGTGCCGCACGTGCGGAGTTGGCAAAGCTGGAAAAGGATCAGACTCACATTGAGGCGATGTTGTTTGCCGCCGACGAGACGATCGAGGTGCTTGCGATGGAGCGACGGGATCTTGAGCGCCTGGTCCGAGAGGAAGATACCTATCTGGAAGGGCGGCGGGTCGCCAATTTGGCGCAAAACGAGGCCCATCTCTCGGGTGAGCGCAAGCGCTTGATCAAGCAGGTGGAGCACGAACAGTCCTGGTTGGCCGAAACACTGCCCGTCACGGCCCCTCTATTGCTGAATCCGGCCCTGGTTCGCCGGACGATGGAGGAGCTCAAGAAACTGCTGGATAGCGAGGCTGGAGTCCAGGCGGATGCGCTTCGGGAGGTGCTTGCCAGTCTGCCGCAGGATCTGTTCGACAGGCCCCCCTTTCCTCAACCGCGACTGACCGATGGCCAAACACGCTTCTACAAGGGACGGCTCGATTTGCTGTTGCGCGCCTTCATCCCAGCACTAGAGGATTTAGGGGACGGCTTGTTGCATCTGGACCGCAGCGAGGCACGTGAACTCCGTACGCTCCTAGGGCACTTCGCGCTGTCGGACGAAGAGCGCCGAGGACAGGGAGAGCGCCTCAAGAGCATCAGCCGAAGCAAGCGCAGTCTTGCCGAAGTCGAGGATCGATTGGAGAACCTGAGCACTCTCCCTGCCGAAGAGCGGGAGGAATATCGACGCAGAAGAGCCGCGAACGATGAGCGTCGTCAGCGAATCGGGGCCATTGATGTCGAATTGCGGCAAGCCGAGAAGCAGCGCAACGATCAGAGGAATGCCATCGAATCCAAGGAGAAGGAGATTCGCTCGCAGGAAGAGCAGGTGACGCTGAGTGCTCAGGCGGAGCGTCGGTTGCGGCTTGCCCAAGAGGCTAGAGAGCTCTTCATCGCCTACAAGGAAGAGCTCAAGCGCCGTAAGCGTGGGGCGGTCGAGGATGCGGTGAACCGCCGGTTCAAGGAGCTGATGACCTCTCATGATCTGATCAATCGGATCCAGGTCGACGACCATTTTGGTATCCATTATCTGGATCGAGATGGGAAGCTCATCGCTTTGGGAAATCTGTCTGCGGGCATGAAGCAGTTGGCAGTTACTGCGTTGTTCTGGGCGCTGATGGAAGTCTCAGGGAAGGATGTGCCCCTGATCGTGGATACGCCTCTGGCGCGAATCGATCGACAGCATCAGGACAACCTGTTGCGCCGCTACTATCCCCAGGTCGCGGAGCAGGTCATCGTGCTGCCAACGGACGCCGAGCTTGACAGAGAGAAGTACGCCCTGATCGAGCCGCACCTCTATCGAGAGTACAGACTGGACAACCCAACGGGCGTCGATACCAGACTAGAAGAAGCGCCCATGTACGGGGTGCTGGGGACTGTCGCGAATGGCTGACATCTACACCGGAGGCGATGACGAAGAGACCATCCGTCTCGTGCTGGAAAAGGGCTTGGCCGTGCGGACTGCGCCCAAGTGGAGCGTGCTGCGCTTGGCACTTGCCCATTCCCTGCATATCACAACGCCACCGAGCGAGGCCCTGGACCGAATCGAGGACCGAAAGAACGGCTCCGAGTACCACCTGGAGCAGGTTACCGGGCGCGGACTCGGTTCGGGTGCCGATCACGAGGCTACACAAGATTACGATGCGGCAACTCGCGCTCTGCTAAGCGTCTACCATGAGACGGATCTGTTCGCAGACACCAACGCCTATAAGCGTCTGCTACAGCGTCATATCCGGCGGGGTTTGCGCGAGTTTCGCACCGGCTGGCGGGTCGGCCACGACTTTCACGACTTTCTTTACCAAGAGCTGTTCTCTCAGCACCAAGGCTCCCTCGCGCAGGAGCTCACCCTGACTGAAGAGTTGGAGAGAGGGCTGACGGAGATCGGCGTTCGTGGGGAGATCCAGAAGACACTTCATGGCCCCAGGCTGACCCGCTTTCAGCTCCACCTGCCGGACGTCAACGACCTGGACCGGCTCAAGCGCGGACTGGAAAAACTGAGCTTCTCCTTGGGGCTCCAGGAGCAGGGGATCTTCACCGCCCCGACCAGGGAGTCCAAGGTCATCGGTCTCGATGTGCCGCGACCACGAGATACCTGGGAGACCATCCCAGGCAGCCGTTTGGTCGAATGGATCGCATCCCATGGACCCGAAGGTGGGCTTCCGGTTTGGCCCGGGGTGGACGTGCTGGGGAAGCCCGTCATGCTCGATCTGGCGTGTGCCCCTCACTTGCTCGTGGGCGGCACCACGGGCAGCGGCAAGAGCGTCTGTCTGCACGCGCTGCTGGTGTCGCTGCTGCGAGGGCCCTCCCGCGATCGACTGCAGCTCTGCCTGATCGACCCCAAACGGGTGGAATTCGAGGCATACAAGGGTCTGCGGGGGCTTTACGGTGAGGAGGTCTTCAGCGACAGCGAGTCTGCTCTGAGCACGCTTCAGGCATTGGTCGACGAAATGGACGAGCGCATCGTCCGGCTCGCCGAGCTGGGGGCTCGGGATATCGCCGAGGCCCATGCCAAAGGCGCCAAGAATCTGCCTTACATCGCGGTCTTTGTCGAGGAACTTGCCGATCTTCTGATGCAGTCGCGCGCGACCGAGGAGCCCTTGGTCCGGCTCGCACAAAAGGCCAGGGCCACCGGAATCCATCTGGTGCTCGCTACGCAGCGCCCGGATGCGGCCACCTTCTCCGGTCTCTTGCGCTCGAACATTCCGGCGCGCATCGCCCTGACCGTGCAAAAGGCGTCCGAATCCAAGATCATCCTAGACCGCACCGGGGCCGAGCGACTGACCGGGTTGGGCGACATGCTGGTTGCCACAGGACAAGCCGAGCCGGTGAGGGTTCATGGTGTGCGCGTCATGGCGGATGACATCGCTGCGGCTGTGGCCGTGTTCAATGGGGTAGCCCGATGATCGATGACAACTTCCTGGTACTCGATTTCAGACCCCTGTTCCTGACCGTCGAGGGCATCGGACCCTTTCGCTCCGAGCCTTTCCAGCTCGACTTCACGGACGCCGACGACGAGCCCTGCAACTTCTATCTGCTGCTTTCCAAGAACGGGATGGGCAAGACTACCTTGCTCGACCTCATGGCGGCCTTGATGAGGCTGTTCGAGTTACGAGACCCAGACCATCTTGGATTCGAGGATTTGGACTCGGGCAGCGGACAGGCGCAGTGGGATTTTCTCGTCCGCACGCGCAGCGAAGGCCAGGAGCAGACCCGGGTGCTTTCACTGGTGGCGGGCCGCGACGAGCCCTGGACGCTCAATCCCTGGGGCGAGACGAGGCTCGGTCAATTCGGTGCAGGATCGCGCAGCGTGTTTGGATACGTGCGACACACCAGCGGGCGGCTGTCGCTGGTGGGCGATCGGACCACGGGGCTACGGCTCGGCGGGACTGGGGTCGACGGGCTCGATGATGACGGCTTCGTTGCGGATCTGCTCGCGGCAATGCGCGCGCACATGGACCAAGCCCCGATCGCCTTCGAGGACGATCCGCTGACCATGCCCACCCTGCTGCATTTCTCGGCCTATCGGGACATCTCGAAGATTGAGGACTGGAACCGTGGTGTCATGCAGCCCCCGAGCTGGGGATATCGTCCCCTGCACAGCTTCGGCACCGAGAGTCGGGGTTGGCAGGATTCGCTGGACAACCTGCTGGTCTGGCTCAAATGGCTCGACGACGGCCGCTACGAGCGCGCAATCGAGGTGATCAACGCCCGCGTCTTCGCGGAAAGTCCCAAGTTCTTGAGAGGTGTGCGCAAACAGCCGCCGGAGGCAGTGGTCGTCAACGGCAAGCATCCGCATCGCCTGGATCGGCTCAGCAGCGGCGAGAAGAGTCTGGTGCAGCTCTACCTGCGGGTTGGTATCCACATGACGCGCAATACCCTGCTGCTGGTGGACGAGCTTGACATCCACCTGCATTCGATCTGGCAGCATCGAACGCTCGCCGTCTTCAAACAACTGGCCGTCGATCATCCGGGGTTGACCATCATCGCGAGCACGCATGCCCGGGAACTGATCCCCGCCTTTGGTCACGACATCCCGGAGAAGGGACTGCGCAAGGGTGGACACATCATTGAGGAGGGCGTCGCCTGACGCTCCGGAGAGGGAACTGTGGCGAGCTTGAAGAACCTAGAATCCGGCGATCTCGCCGAGCGGCGCTATGTGGCCAAGCGCTATGTCTACCTGGAATCCGAGGAGGACGTCCAGATCCTCGCGGAGCGTTGGTTCAACGATCGAGGCGCCAAGGTCGAGTTCCAGGCCGCTGGGGATGATCTGGGGGGAGGATGTAACCGCGTCATCGCTCAGGTCGACAAAGATGTCGAGAATGGTATCGATGCCGTTGGGATTCTCGACAGAGATAGCTTGGCGGCTCGATCCCACTGGGATGCCTTTTTCGATGCGGCCGATGCGTCGTGCTCCAACCGATCTCCTTTCGGTGAGCGGATCTACGTGCTGCGCTGCTGGGAGATCGAGAATTATCTACTGCACCCAGTTGTCATCGAATCCTTTCTCGCCGATGAGAAAGGTCGTAGTGAGCGACCGGAGGCGGATGTCAACCGGGAGTTGTTCGACATCCTTTGCGATCTGGTCCCTGTGGTTGCCGGGAGTCTGGTGCTGACCTCCTACGGACAGCGCACCCTCGAGAAGGGCTTTGGTCTGAATCAAACCTTTCTCGGCAATTATGCGCAAGTCGCCCAGCAGATCGAGAGTCGACTGTCACCCGAGGCAGCGGAGTCGCTGGATACCTGCATCGAGCATATCGTCGGCTTCGGCGATGCACACCATGATCGAAGCACTGCTCACTGGCTGGAGCTGATTCGTGGAATCGACGGCAAGCGATTCGTGGTCTGGCTGATACACCACTATCAGCTCGGCAAGACCAGGGAGATTCGTTTTCATCTGGCAAGCCTGACACGAAACCGCGGAGTGCTCGAAGCGGTGCTGGACGATTTCTTCTTCAAGCTGGTCAACACCTAGCGATACACGAGAATGGTGCCGCTGGGTGCCGAGTCTCTCTCACTATGGGCGCGATTCCGAACAAGACGGTCGCCAGCAAGACCTATGTGCACGTGGACTTTCTTCTGGACTTGAACGCGGAAGATGCCCGGCGCATCGCTGATGCTGAACGCCTTGCGAATGTGAGCCGAGAGCGGCATTTCAACCTGGTCAGGATCGACGAGAGGAGCGCTTGCATCGCCCTGCTCAATTACCCGGCCTTCTTCGATGATCCATTTCCAGCTTTGCGTGAGAGCTGGCTGGTTGACCTAGACCAGGGGACGGTGAGCTATCGCACCTATGCCGATTCTCTGAATCCACCGATTCTGCACCGCAAGGAGCTGTTGCTCGCGGTTGAGCATCCAGGTCGCGCCGAGGCCCTGGCCCTCACGTCCGCCTGCGAGGCTGTCGGGCTGTTCGATGATCCTCGGCGGATCGGTTATCGACGCCAATGGCTGGCCTTGATCCGGGAGAGCGGCTATCGCCTCGACGGGGACAGGCTGGTGCCCTTGGGTAACGATGATTCGGGCACGGCGGTAGCGGAGCAGGGCGTCGGTCGACCGCTTGGCTGGGATGCCTCCCGCCATCTGACCGCCTTGGTGCGCTACGGCTTTTCCGCGCCGGTCCAATCCTTGGCCCGCTCTGGTTTTCTCGACGGGCGCTATCGGCTGTTCGACTATGGCTGCGGGCGCGGTGACGATGTGCGGGGGCTGGTCGAGAACGGCCTGAGCGCCGCCGGCTGGGATCCCTACCATGCCCCGGATCAGCCCATTCAGACCGCTGACATCGTCAATCTCGGCTTCGTCATCAATGTCATCGAGGATTTCGACGAGCGTCTGGAGGCCCTGACCCGCGCCTGGTCGCTGGCGGAACGGCTGCTGGTGGTCTCGGTGATGCTGACCAATCGGAACGATCCGCGCGGCGAGCGCTTTCGCGATGGGGTCATGACCCAGCGCGGGACCTTCCAGAAGTATTTCGGGCAGGCGGAGATCAAGACCTTTCTGGAACAGGCGCTCGACGCGGAGGCGATCCCGGTCGCGCCTGGGGTGCTTTATGTCTTTCGCGACAAGGATGCCGAGCAGCGCTTTCTGGTCGATCGTTATCGCGGTCGCCGCGACCGGTTGCGCGAGCCGTCCCGGCATGCGCGCGAGCGCGCGCCCAAAGAGCGGCGCGATCGCGCGGCGGAACGCTACGCGGCCTTCCGGGAGCCGCTGGAGCGGCTCTGGGAACTCTGGCTGACACTGGGACGCACGCCGGAGAAGTCCGAGGTGGAGGATCTCCCGGCCTTGACCGAGGGCTTCGGTTCCTTGCCCAAGGCGTTGCGGTTCCTGGCGGAACGCCAGGATCCCGATGCGATCGAGCGCGCCGCCGCCGCCCGCTTGGCCGACCTGGAGGTCTATTTCGCCCTCCAGTCGTTCGAGCGACGCCAACCCTACAGCCATCTGGAGCGCGGGCTGCAACAGGATATCAAGGTCTTCTTCGGGGACTACGCGAGCGCGAAGGCGCGATCCCTAGAGCGGTTGTTCCAGATCGCCGACCTGGCGGCCATCGAGGACGCCTGCCGGGCCGCCGCCGAGCATGGCCTGGGCTGGCTCGATCCGGGCCGCTCGCTGCAACTGCATGCGAGCCTGGTCGAGCAACTGCCGCCGCTGCTGCGCATCTACGTGGGCTGCGCCGCCGTGCTCTATGGCGACTACCGCCACGCCGATCTGGTGAAGATCCACATCGGCTCCGGCAAGGTCAGTCTGATGCGCTATGACGACTTCGAGGGGCAACCGCTGCCGCGTCTCATCGAACGGGTCAAGATCAAGCTGCGGGACTTGGATATCGACTACTTCGCCTATGGCGAGGCGTTCGCGCCGCCGTTTCTCTTCCACAAATCCCGCTTTATCAACGAGGAGTTTCCGAACTACCCCGAACAGGTCGCGTTCGAGCAGGCGCTCGATGATTCGGGGCTGTTCGATCCGTCCGGCTATGGGCCACCGCCAGACGCCTTCCTGGACGGCCTGACCCGGCATCGCTGGTGCATCGAGGGCTTCGAACTGGTCCGATCCCGGACCCTGACGGAGCTGGATGACCCCTGCGGTCGGTTCCTGACCTTTCGTCAACTCATTGAGTGCGGGGAGACCCAGGCCAGCACGGGGCTGCCCAATCGGCCTGTCCAGCCCGAGAGCTACAACGCCCTGCTGGCGTTGGCGGAACGGGTGCTGGATCCGGTGATCGAGTATTTCGGCATGATCCGGCTGACCTATGGCTTCTGCTCGCCGGCGCTGGCTAAACGGATTCCCGGACGCATCGACCCGAAGCGTGATCAGCACGCGGCCCATGAGCGCAATCGCCTCGGCAAACCCGTGTGCGAGCGTCTGGGCGCGGCGGTGGACTTCCTGGTCGAGGATGAAAACATGCTGGAGGTGGCCCAATGGATCGTCGCCAACACGCCTTTCGATCGGCTCTATTTCTACGGCGACGACCTGCCGGTTCATGTGAGCCATGGGCCGAATGGGGATCGCCAGATCGTCTGGATGGTCGCGGGCCAGTCCGGGCGACTGGTGCCGCGGCGGCTGTCGGAGGAGGCGTTCCTGCGGATGATCGCTGGGGCACCCTGGTGATGGGCCTCCTTGCACGGAGGCCTCATCCGTCTCCAGAAAAGCGTTTTCTAGTCGCGTTGGATTGTGGGTAGCGCCACGCGCCGATCCTCTCGATTGGGTTACCACCCGATGGCTACGCCCTTGGATGGGTCGGGCGCCTGGGATCCCGGTTAGCGACTGACCTGGTGGAGATGGAATCGGCCGCGCAGGAATCCCTGGAAGTTCTTGACCTCTTCCAGGGCGAGCCGCAGGCGCCCTTCCTCGATGCGGTTCAGGCGGTCCAGCGGCAGGTAATTGCTGGGGGAGACTCCCTGGTCGAGCGAGAGTAGCTGGGCGCGCAGCCGCAGTCTGACGAGGAAGTCGAAGGCGGCGATCAGGTTGGCGGTCTGCCCCGGTTCCAGGATGCCGGCCTTCTGGAGTCCCAGGAGGCGGTCGCGGGTTCGGCCATCCTGGATGCCGGCCTGGAGCGCCATGGCCTTGATGCCCTCGGTGATGGCGAAGATACCGGCCTTCTTGATTTCGATACAGCCGCGGTTTGGACCGCTTCGCTCCGGTTTGAGCTGGCCGAATAAACCGAGCGGGGGCTTGAAACCCACCGCGTTGGCGGCGCTATGGACGAGGAAGAGGCTATTGCCCCGAAGCCTGTTGATGATATGGGTCTTCAGCTCCTGTTCGAATCGCTCGTCGCCATGGAGCGTGCGCAGGTCGAAGAACATGCTTCCCGAGAGAATGTTCGCGGGTGTCGGCGTTTGCAGCCATTTGTCGAGTACCTTCTTCCAGGCTCCGAGGCCGCGCCGCCAGTCCTCGTTCTTGGCCATGATGCCGCCGGTGCAGGCGGGTACGCCGATGCCGATGAGGCTGTCGATGAGGTCGACGCTGAAGGCGCGCAGTTGATCGAGTTCGTCGGCCGAGAGATCGTCCGCGTGGACGATCGCGTTGTCCTGGTCGGTGGCGAGCGTCTGCTCCCGGCGCCCTTCGCTGCCCAGCACCAGGAAGGCGAAGCGGTCGGTCAGGTCGGGGTAGCGCGCCGCGCGGATCAGCTCGATCAGACGGATCAGGAGACGGTCGTTCAGCAGCGCCACGGTCTGGACCAGATCCGTGGTCGCGACCCCGGTTCCGGTCAGATGGACCACCAGCCGCTCCATCTTGTCGCGCAGCGTCTTGAGATCCTCCGGGCTCTCGGCCTCCTCGATCTCCTTCATGAGTTGCTGGGGCGAGCGGCTTTGCAGACGCAGGGCATCGGAGTCGGTGAGGATGCCGCGCAGCGTGCCCTCGGCGTCGACCACGCAGAGTCGGTGGATCCGCCGCCGCCCCATGAGGTAGAGGGCCTCGAAGAGATAGTCGTCCTCGCGGATCGTCACCAGCGGGCTGTTCATGATGTCGCGCGCCTGGTGTTCGCGTGGGTTCAGCCCCTCGGCCACGACCTTGTTGCGCAGATCGCGATCCGTGACCATCCCGACGGGCTTTCCGTCGGCGTGGATCACGACGCTTGAGATGTTGTGGGCGCGCATCGTCGCGGCGATCTCGACCAGAGGAGCCTCTTGTTCGCAGGTGACGACATCGCGATGGCAAAGCTGGCTGACGGGGGTGAAGAAGATGTTCTCGACGGACATGCGTGCCTGGCTGCCTGCTGGATGAGTGGCTTGCGCCGATTTCCGGTCGATGGTCGCGGTCCGGTTTCGCGGGCTCGGTCGTCAGGACTGCCGCGCGGCGGAGACGAAGAGCCAGATTCCCGAGAGATAGCTGCCCGCGACCAGGGTGACGCCCGCGCTTTCGGGCAGCCAGTGACCAGGGCCAAGCAGGAGCACCAGCGTGCCGCAGACGAGGACCGTGGCGCCTCCGACGATCTTGATGGAGGTGCTGGCCGAGACTGGGCGCGCGCCGGGCGTCGAGGCGTGAGCCGGGTCCGTGGTCCGCAGGCGCTTGTCGTAGGCCATCAGCATGCGATAGGCGATCAGCGGCAGTTCCGGCGCCTGGTCGGCGACCGAGTAGATGTTGCGCTTGGTGCGGTCGAACAGGCCCTTCAAGCCCACCTGATCCCTCATCCAGCGCTCCATGTAGGGCTTGGCGGTGGTCCAGAGATCGAGCTCGGGATAGAGCTGGCGACCCAGTCCCTCGATGTTGAGCAGGGTCTTCTCCAGCAGCACCAGTTGGGGCTGGATCTCCATGTCGAAGCGCCGCGCGGTCTGGAAGAGGCGCACCAGGAAGTGCCCGAAGGAGATCTCGGCCAGCGGCTTCTCGAAGATCGGCTCGCTGACGGTGCGGATGGCGGACTCGAACTCATCGACCCGGGTGCCGGGCGGAACCCAGCCGGATTCCACATGCAGCTCGGCGACCCGGCGGTAGTCGCGCTCGAAGAAGGCGAGCAGATTCTCGGCCAGATAGCGCTGGTCCTCGGTCGTCAGGGTGCCGACGATGCCGAAATCGATCGAGATATAGCGCCCGGACGGCTCGACGAAGATGTTGCCGGGGTGCATGTCGGCGTGGAAAAAGTTGTCGCGGAACACCTGGGTGAAGAAGATCTCCACCCCGCGCTCGCCGAGTTGCTTCATGCTGACGCCTTGCGCCTTGAGTTTGCCGACATCGCTCACCGGCGTGCCGTAGATACGCTCCATCACCATGACATTGGAGCGCGTCCAGTCCCAGAAGACCTCCGGGATGTAGAGCATCTCGCTGTTGATCCAGTTGCGCCGGATCTGCGAGGCGTTGGCGGCCTCGCGCTGGAGATCGAGTTCGTCGTAGATGGTCTTTTCGTACTCGCGGACCACGGCGATCGGGCGCAGGCGCTTGCCGTCCTTCCAGTAGCGCTCGGCGAGATGGGCGACCGTGTACATCAGCCCCAGATCCTGGCCGATGGTGCGCTCGATGCCGGGGCGCAGCACCTTGACCACGACCTCGGTGCCGTCCTTGAGACGTCCGGTGTGGACCTGGGCGATGGAGGCGGAGGCTAGGGGGATGGGATCGAAATGGTCCAGCACATCGTCGACCGAGCAGCCCCAGGCCTTCTCGATGAGGGCGCGCGCCTCGGCGCCGTCGAACGGCGGGACGCGGTCCTGGAGCTTGGCTAGTTCGACCGCCAGATCGTCCGGCAGCAGGTCGCGGCGGGTGGAGAGAATCTGGCCGAACTTGACGAAAATGGGTCCCAGATCCTCCAGAACCAGCCGCACCCGCACCGGGTAGGCCGGCAGATCGCGCCGGACCCAGTGCCAGGGCAGCAGATACTTGACCCAGCGCAGCGGGCGGAACAGATGGGTCGCGAGGATGACCTCGTCGAGACCGTGGTGGAGAAGAACCCAATTGATACGGAAGAGACGCAGTGCCTGCCGGGGACCGATCATGGCTGGATGCCGGACTCCCTGGCCTGCCTGACGAGTCGCTCGACGCGGGCGGCGACGCGCTCGGCGTCGTCGCGCAGGGTGTCGACCTGGGCGAGAAACGCCTCGACCTCGTAGCGTGTCGGGAGCAAGCGGCGCTCTTCCTGAAGATACTCGGTGAGGTTGGCGGTCATGGACTCGGAGGTCCGCTGGCCCCAGCGCTCGGCCGCGCGAAACCGGTTGCCGACCTGTCTGGCGAAGGGGTCGCCAATGATTCGCGCCAGTTGTTCCTCCCAATCCACATCCAGCCGGGCGAAGGCGGCGCTGAAGGCTTGCGCGAGCGCGGTGTCGCCGGTGATCTCGACCTCGCCCAGGACGAGCTGGGTCTCCTTGCGCTCGGCCATGCCCATGCGCGCCAGTCCCAGCGGGGTGCCGCGGATGAGACAATCGGGCGAGGCGTCATAGTCGCCGAAGAGCTGGAGCCCGCGCTCGGCCGGGATGATGGTGACGCGGGTACCGAAGCCCTTGATCTCCACCGCGATGATGCGTCCCGACAGCGAGCCGAAATCCGCCGCGCCCTCGGGGTCGAGCGCGATGTAGCCATTGATCGCCTGCTCGACGACGGCGAGCAGGGCGTCCGGAATCTGGATGCCCTCGGTCACAGCTTGTACCCCCGGTGGATCGCGACGATGCCGCCCGTGTGGTTGAAGTAGTCGCAGCGCTCGAAGCCGGCGACCTCCATCATGGAGCGCAGGGTCTCCTGATCCGGATGCATGCGGATGGATTCGGCCAGATAGCGGTAGCTTTCGGGGTCGTTGACCACCAGTCGGCCCAGGGTCGGGAGCACCGAGAAGGAGTAGAGGTCGTAGACCTTGCTCAGGGACTTGCTGACCGGATGGGAGAACTCCAGGATCAGTGCGCGTCCGCCCGGCTTGAGCACGCGAAACATCTCGTCGATGGCCGACTGTTTGTCGGTGACGTTGCGCAGCCCGAAACCAATGGTGACGCAGTCGAAGAGGTCGCTGGCGAAGGGGATCTTCTCGGCGTTGACCAGGCTGTAATGCAGGTTGCCGACCCGCCCGCGATCGAGCATGCGTTCGCGGCCCTCGCCGAGCATGGCGGCGTTGATGTCGGTCATGACCACAAGGCCGTCGGGTCCGACGATGCCGGAGAAGCGATAGGCGAGGTCGCCGGTCCCCGAGGCCAGGTCCAGCACCCGCTGCCCCCGGCGCACGCCGGACAGCTCGATGGCGTGACGCTTCCACAGCCGATGGATGCCGAGCGACATGAGATCGTTCATCAGATCGTAGCGCGACGCGACCGAGTCGAAGACGGCGCGCACCCGCGCGGCCTTTTCATCGACCGGCACCTGCTTGTATCCGAAATGGGTGGTCTTCTGGTCGGACATGCTATTTACCGCGTCTCGAATTTGGGTTCACGGGCGCGCGGGTGGCGCCCAACCTGTGGGCCGCTATCTTAACACCATGCTTCCCGGACGGGCCGTCACGACGCGCGCGTCGGGCCGCGTTCGGATTCAGGATGGCCGCGTCTTGCGTGGATGGCCGGCCTTCTCCAGTTCGTCGAGATAGGCCTTCCAGAGCCGTTCCTGCTCGGTGCCGAGGCGATAAAGGTAGTCCCAGGAGTAGATGCCGGTGTTGTGCTCGTCGTCGAAATGCAGACAGACCGCGTAGTTGCCGACCGGCTCGATCTTGTCGATCCCCACGTCCTCCTTGCCGACCTGGAGGACGCCTTGCCCAGGTCCGTGACCCTGGACCTCGGCCGAGGGGGAATAGACGCGCAGATATTCGCAGGGCAGGTTGAAGCTGGAGCCGTCGTCGTAGGACACCGCCAGCACGCGGGATTGGCGATGGAGATTCAGTTCGGTTGGTGTGGGCATAATGAAAACAGCCAGTGGTCAGTGGTCGGAACCCTAGGTACGCCTCGCGCACCCGCCATGCTTGGATCTCGGATCGGCCGCGTTGGGGCGGAACGGCGCTTTTTGGTAGTGTCTCGATTCGTAGGATGACGACAAACGAGCGCACCCGTGGAGCGGCTTACAGCCGCGAAAAACCTCGCGTTGGCGCTCATCGCGGCTAAACGCCGCTCCCACGAAACCCTATCGATTGGGGCGCTACCGCTTTTTTAATGCTCGAAGTGGCGAGGGTGCACGCGGCGTACAGTGGCGAGGGTACGCGAGGCATACCCTATGTATCTTGAGCCTCGGGGCGTACGGGATGGGCATCGCTCTGCCCATCCTACAGGATGTATCTGGACAGATCCTCGTCGGCCGCCAGCCCCGCCACGTTTTGATCCACATAGTTGGCGTTGACGGTCACGGTCACCCGGTCCAGTTCGGAAGCATTGTAGGACACGTCCTCCAGCAGACGCTCCAGGACCGTGTGCAGCCGCCTGGCCCCGATGTTCTCCGTTTTCTCGTTGACCTGAAAGGCGATCTCGGCGATCCGCCGGATGCCGTCCTCGGTGAATTCCAGCCCCACGCCCTCGGTCCCCAGCAGGGCGCGGTACTGATCGGTCAGAGAGGCGTCCGGCTCGGTGAGGATGCGCACGAAGTCCTCGGTGGTCAGCGCCTTGAGTTCCACGCGGATCGGCAGCCGGCCTTGCAGCTCCGGGATCAGGTCCGAGGGCTTGGAGAGATGGAAGGCGCCCGAGGCGATGAAGAGGATGTGGTCGGTGCGCACCGCGCCGTGCTTGGTCGAAACCGTGCTGCCCTCGACCAGCGGCAGCAGGTCGCGCTGCACGCCCTCGCGCGAGACGTCGGCCCCGGTGGAGCCCTCGCCACGCTTGGCGACCTTGTCGATCTCGTCGAGAAAGACGATCCCGTTCTGTTCCACGTTCTCCAGGGCGCGCAGCTTCATGTCCTCGTCGTTCACGCGCTTGGCGGCCTCCTCGTCCTTGAGGAGCTTGCGGGCGTCGCGGATGCGCAGCTTGCGGCGCTTCATCCGGCCCTGCCCGAGATTCTGGAAGAGCCCCTGGAGCTGGTTGGACATCTCCTCCATGCCGGGCGGGGCCATGATTTCCACGCCCAGGGGCGAGGCCGAGACCTGGATCTCGATCTCGCGGTCGTCGAACTGGCCGTCGCGCAGCTTCTCGCGCAGCTTCTCGCGGGTCGCCGTGCTGGTGCTGGAGCGGCTGTCCTCCTCGAAGCCGGAAGGTGGGGGCAGCAGGACATCGAGGATGCGCTCCTCGGCGGCCGCCTCGGCCTGATCGGCCAGCTTGGCCATCTCCTGCTCGCGCGCCATCTTGACGCCGATGTCGGCCAGGTCGCGGATGATGGATTCGACATCGCGCCCGACATAGCCCACCTCGGTGAACTTGGTCGCCTCCACCTTGAGGAAGGGCGCGTTGGCCAGCTTGGCCAGGCGCCGGGCGATCTCGGTCTTGCCCACGCCGGTCGGGCCGATCATCAGGATGTTCTTCGGCGTGATCTCCGAGCGCATCGGCTCGGCGATCTGGGCGCGACGCCAGCGGTTGCGCAGGGCGATGGCCACGGCGCGCTTGGCCTCGTGCTGGCCGACGATATGTTTGTCGAGTTCGGCGGCGATGCGTTGGGGGGTGATTTCAGACATTGGGCCTGTCCGTCGAATGGGCCGTCCGGGACGGGCGGCTCGGGAAACAGTGTCGGGCGGCTATCGGTGGTCGGTCACTGAGTGGACAGTGATCGGGGGACAGTTGCCATATTGAGGCGGGAATCCGAGGTTCCAGACGCGCGACGGGCTGAGTTGACCGTTCCTGCCGTCGGGCCTCCTTATTCCGCCCAGGGTTCATGGGGTGTCCGAAGTCGCCTCCAACTCCTCAAGCACCAGGTTATGGTTCGTGTAAATACAGATGTCGGCCGCGATGTGCAAACCCTTCTCGACGATCTCGCGGGCGCCGAGGTCGGTGTTCTCCATCAGGGCGCGCGCCGCGGCCAGCGCGAAGGAGCCGCCCGAGCCGATCGCCATGAGATCCTGCTCCGGCTCGATCACATCGCCGGTACCCGAGATCATCAGCGAGGTGGTGGCGTCGGCGATGCACAGCAGCGCCTCCAGGCGGCGCAGCATGCGGTCGGTGCGCCAGTCCTTGGCCAGTTCGACCGCCGAGCGGGTCAGGTGACCCTGATGTTTTTCCAGCTTGCCCTCGAAGCGCTCGAACAGGGTGAAGGCATCCGCCGTGGCACCGGCGAATCCGGCCAGCACCTGCCCCTTGTAGAGCCGGCGTACCTTGCGGGCGTTGCCCTTCATGACCGTCGAGCCCAGCGAGACCTGGCCGTCGCCGCCGATCACGACCCGGCCGCCGCGCCGGACCGAGAGGATTGTGGTGCCGCGAAAGTTTTCCATGCTCAGCCTGTGTTACCGATTGGATAAGGCCATTCTATACGATCCTCTCCGGTTGTTCCTCGGATGGGCAAGGTTCGCGTACCGGCATGGCCGCGTCTTGTCGCCTCCTGGGGATGTCCGGACTCGAGGTGAAGAGGGTTGGTCGATGCCTCCCATCCAACGATAAACTGACGCTGGTCATCGAAAAGCCTTCCGCCGTCCCGAAATAGAGAACGCGGCCAGCCTCCTGGCCGGCGGGTCGTGACGGCTCGCGCGATATCCGAGTTCCTACGATCGACCAGATAACGAGACCCAACCCAGGAGTGACCATGTTCGAGATGCCAACCCATGTGACCCTCGCTTCCGCCGCCGTCCTGGCCATGGCCCTGAGCCAGACGCTCGTCCCGATCACCGCCCTCGCCGCCGATTCGGGCGCGCCCGAGGTGCCGTCCGCGCAAACCGCCGCGCCGGCGGAGCCGGTGCCCACCGAGCCGGCGGCGACACCCGCGCCAGTCATGACGGGGCGCGCCAAGGCCGAGGACCGCCGCGCGGCCATGGATGCCGAGCGCGCGAAGCGCTACGTGGAACTGCGCGCCAGTGCCGCCGAGCTTGGAGTCGAACTGCCGGAGACGCCGCCCTGGGAGTCGGCCCGCGCCGCCGGGCCAAGCTTGCCGGAACCGCCCGACTATCCGTCGCGACTGGGCGGGACGCCCGAGGACATGGAGGCCATGCGCCAGCAGCGGGAGTCGATGCGCGCGGCGCGCTGGGAGAGGATGCGCGAAGAGGCCGCCGCGCGGGGCATCGAGATGCCGGATACGCCGCCATGGGAAGAGGCCGGGAAGCGCCGCCAGGAGATGGCCGAGCGTTTCCAGAACTATCGTCGGGCGATCGAGCAAATGACGGATGAACAGCGCGAGGCGGCTCGGGCGCTCTTCGGCGGTCGCCGGGCGATGCCTTGGGAAGGCGCGCCACGGATGCACCACTACGGATATGAGGGCTGGGATCATCCATGCCAGGGCGAGGCCCAGGGGATGCCCTATCCGCCGATGAGACCTCATGTCTACGACGCGCCTGGATACGACCAGGGTCCGCCTCCGCCGCCCGCGGGGTCGAGCGGCCGCTGACTCGGACCTGGAGAGGGTCGCCCGGATTCGATGGATCCGAGCCGCGCGACCTTTGGCTCAGTTGTCGTTTTCGGAGTCGAGGGTCGGGTCGGAGGTTCGGTCCTCGTTCCCTGGTGTCTGACTGTCCGGCACCTGGAGCCAGCGATCCAGGGTGGCCTGGACGACGTCGACGCCGAGACGTTCCGGCGCCGAGAACAGCCGCACCGAGACCTTGTCGGCGTCGGCCGCCACGTCGCGCTCCACGGCCAGTCGGACCGCTTGCGCGGGGCCTCGCTTGAGCTTGTCGGCCTTGGTGAGCAACAGCAGCACTGGCAGATCGCCGCGTCGGCCCCAGGCCAGCATCTGGCGGTCATAGTCCGTCAGGGGGTGACGGATATCCATCAGGATGACCAGACCGGCCAGTGACAGGCGTTTTTCCAGATAGAGCGAGAGTTGGCGATTCCACTCGCGCTTGATGCTCTCGGGCACCTTGGCGTAACCGTAGCCGGGGAGATCAACCAGTCGGCGTTCCTCGTCCAACTCGAAGAAAATGATCTGCTGGGTGCGACCGGGTGTCTTACTGGTCCGCGCCAGGGCCTTCTGGTGACAGATGGCGTTGATGGCGCTCGACTTGCCCGCGTTGGAGCGGCCGGCGAAGGCGACCTCGCGCCCCTCGTCGTCGGGGGCTTGATGGAGCTTGGCGGCGGCGGTGAGGAAATGGGCGCCTTGATAGAAGGGGTTCATATCAGTCCGGGGATCCGTTCGGATCGCGAGTCCAATGGCCGGAACGACCTCCAGCCTTCTCGACGAGTCGAATGTTCGTGAGCGTCATCCCCCTGTCCACGGCCTTGCACATGTCATAGATGGTCAGCAGGGCGACCTGGACGGCGCAGAGCGCCTCCATTTCGACCCCGGTCTGGCCCCTGGTCTCGACGCTCGCCCGACACTGGATCGCGGCGTCCCCGGGGCAGGGCGTCAGCTCGATTTCGACCCGCGTCAGGCTCAATGGGTGGCAGAGCGGGACCAGATCGGCCGTGCGCTTCGCCCCCATGATGCCGGCGACGCGCGCGATGCCGAGCACGTCGCCCTTGGCGTGACCACCCTGCTCGATCAGCGCGAGGGTCGTCGGCTCCATCCGGATGCGACCCTCGGCCACCGCGCGCCGATGGGTCGGGGCCTTGTCGCCCACGTCCACCATGCGGGCCTCGCCGTTTGGTGTGAAGTGGGTCAGCGGCATCAGAAGGCCGGTTTCTCGGGGGCGTCCTCGAACATCTTGACGCTGGCCAGGATCTCCTGACAGGCCTCCTCGCGATCACCCCAACCGCCGACGCGCACCCACTTGCCCTCGTCGAGATCCTTGTAGTGCTCGAAGAAGTGCGCGATCTGGTCGAGCAGGTGCTGCGGCATGTCGCGGAAGCTCTCGACGTTGCGGTAGCCCTTGAAGAGCTTGTCGACCGGCAGCGCCAGGATCTTGGCGTCGTCGCCCGATTCGTCGGTCATCTTGAGCACGCCGACCGGGCGGCACTTGATGACCGAGCCGGGGATCAGCGGGTAGGGCGTCACCACGATCACGTCCACCGGGTCGCCATCGGGCGAGAGCGTGTGAGGGACATAGCCGTAGTTGCAGGGGTAGTGCATGGCCGTGGACATGAAGCGGTCGACGAACATGGCGCCGGTCTCCTTGTCCATCTCGTACTTCACGGGATCGGAGTGGGAGGGAATCTCGATGATGACATTGATGTTGTAGGGGACATTGTCACCCCGTGAAACCTTGGATAAGTCCATGAATGGGCCTCTAGTGATGCAGTCAGCGGGGGTCGCGGTCAGCGCGCGCCAGCGCCGTGGAAAAACCCTGTCGGGCCTGTCGCGACCTTTGATCGTCAATTGTATTCCATCGGGCTCTTGAAAATCTCAATCCTTGGGATTTCGCGGGTTCGGGGCGCGCGGCGTGAGCCGGGCGCCTCCGGCCCTAGCGCCCGACTCCGCCATAGTCGCGCCCCGGCCTCATGCCCTGGCACGGGCCTCGATCACAGCTCGAAGAGATCGAGCTTACGTTCCACCGGGGCGTTCTTCAGGGTCACGTACTTGGGCAAGCCATGCTCGAAGGGTGGGTAGTCCTCGCCCTGGATGAGCGGGATCAGATACTGCTTACAGATCGGCGTGATGCCGAAGCCGTCCTCGGTGATGAAGTCGCGCGGCATGAACTTCTCCACGTTGGCGACCTCGGAGAGCGGTGCCTCGCCGATCTCCCAGGCATAGGGGTCGTTGCTCAGACGCTTGACCGTCGGCATCACGGCATTGTGCCCGGCCAGGGCGAACTCGACCCCGGCCCGACCCAGGGCATAAGCCTGCTCGACGTCGGTCTTGGAGGCCAGATGGCGGGCCGCGCGCTGGAGATAGTCGGCGACCGCCCAATGGAATTTGTAGCCGGTCGCGTCCTTGATCATGTTCGCGACCACCGGCGCGGCGCCGCCCAGTTGAGCATGACCGAAGGCGTCGCGCGTGCCCTGCTCGGCCAGGAAGCGGCCGTCCGGATATTTGGCGCCCTCGGAGACGACGATGGTGCAGAAGTCGAAACGCTCGACCTTCGCCTTGACCGCCGCGAGGAAGCGCTCCTGATCGAATTCGATCTCCGGGAAGAGAATGATGACCGGGATATTGTGATCCTCGATCAGACCGCCGGCGGCGGCGATCCAGCCGGCATGGCGGCCCATGACCTCCAGCACGAAGACCTTGGTCGAGGTCTTGGACATGGAGCGCACGTCGAACGAGGCTTCGAGCGCGGAGGTGGCGATGTACTTGGCGACCGAGCCGAAACCTGGGCAGTTGTCGGTGATCGGCAGATCGTTATCGACCGTCTTGGGGACATGGATCGCCTGCACCGGATAGCCCAGCGCCTCGGACAGTTGCGAGACCTTGTAGCAGGTGTCGGCCGAGTCGCCGCCGCCGTTGTAGAAGAAATAGCCGATGTCGTGGGCCTTGAAGACCTCGATCAGACGCTCGTACTCGCGCCGGTTGGCCTCCAGGCTCTTGAGCTTGTAGCGGCAGGAACCAAAGGCGCCGGAGGGGGTGTAGCGCAGCGCGGCGATCGCCTCGTCGGACTCCTGGCTGGTGTCGATCAGATCCTCGGTGAGCGCGCCGATGATGCCGTTGCGCCCGGCGTAGACATTGGCGATCTGGTCGGTGTGGCGGCGGGCGGTCTCGATGACGCCGCAGGCGGAGGCGTTGATGACGGCGGTGACGCCGCCGGATTGGGCATAGAAGGCGTTCTTGGCTGACACGGTGACTTCCTCGTTTCAGTTGAGGGTTGAGAGTGGAGAATGGTCAGTGAAGGGTGCGCGAGCACGCCATGGCGAATGGTCCACTGGCCACGGATGACTAACGTTGCGGCAGGTCGCCGCGTTCCTCGGCGACGAAGTCGGCCTGGGCCTGCAGCAGGGCGACGGCGCATTCGGCGAGATCGTCGTATTGCTCGACGCCCGTGCCCATCTGCTTGTAGGGCTTGTAGAAAAATTGGCAGCGATAGGCGCGCTCGCCGGCCTTGAAGATGATGAAGTGGCAGCCGTCCTCGGACTGCCAGAAAATCACCGGGCAGCTCGTCAGCTCGCGTTCCGAGGGGTGAAGACGGATCTCGGCGTCGGCGAGCTGGATCTCCAGGTCACGGCCGTAACGCTCGCGGAGCGTGGTTCGCATGATCCATTGCTCGGTCTCGGTGATGTCGGGGATGGTCGCCATGGTTCGCGCGTCTCGATCAGGATGCGGTGTGGTGCCGGGTCCGGGCCTTTCGAAATGGCCGCCAGACTAACCAAAACGGGCGGCGGCTCCAAATCGAAAAAGCCGCTTCGGGGATGCGTGAGTCGATGCGACGTGGCTCAACGCCTGGCCAGGGGTGGCGAATCGGCGCCGAGCCCCAGGGCGTGCTCCATGAAACGCCGCTTGAGTGGCGTCAACTGGTCGGCCACCTTGAGGCCCAGACCGCGCAGGCTGGACAGGGCCGGCTGATCGCTGCCGAAGAGCCGCTTCAGCAGGTCCATGGCGCCGAGCATCATCTGGTTGTCCCCGCGCCGCGCGCGCTCGTAATGCCTGATGGTCCAGAGACCGGCGATGTCGCGTCCGCGCGCCAGGCCCAGATCCAGGGCCGCCGCCAGCTCGGCCGCGTCCAGGAAGCCCAGATTCACGCCCTGGCCGGCCAGCGGGTGGATGGCATGGGCCGCGTCACCGATGAGCGCCAGGCCGGGCCGGACATAGGTCTTGGCATGCTGAAGGCGCAAGGGAATGGAGGCGCGCGGACCATCCAGCGAGAGCCGGCCCAGTCGGGCCTCCGAGGCCTCCGTCAGGGCGACGGAAAAGGCGTCCTCGTCCATCGCCATCAGCTCCGCCGCCCGCGCGTCGTCGGCGGACCAGACGATCGAGCAGCGTCCATCGGCCAGCGGCAGCAGGGCCAGCGGACCGGTCGGGAGGAAGCGCTGCCAGGCGGTCTCCTGGTGCCATTCGGCCGGCCGCGCGTTGGCGACGATGGCGCGCTGATCATAGTCCCAGCCCTCGGTCTCGATCCCGGCCAGGGCACGTACCAGCGAGTCGCGGCCGTCCGCGCCCACCAGGAGCCGGGCCTCGATCGAGCGTCCGTCGGTGAGGATGAGGCGCGCGCCCGACGCCTGCATTTCGATGTCGGTGATCGAGGCCGGGCAGAGAAGATGGATGGCGTCGGCCGATTCCAGGGCCTCCCAGAGTGCGAGCTGGATGGCGCGGTTCTCGACGATATGGCCGAGATCGGCCTCGCCCAGATCCTGGCTGTCGAAATGAATGTGTCCGCCGCCGACCGCGTTCCACACCCGCATTTGACGATAGGGGCTGATCCCCAGCTCGCGGATGCGCTCCCAGACCTCGAGTCGCTCCAGGATGCGCTGACTCGCCCGGCTCAGGGCCAAGACCCGAAGATCGATCTCCCCGGCGGGCCAGGTCCGGAGCGGCTCGCGCGACTCGATGACCGCGATCGAGAGCCCGAGGTCCGCGATGGCCGCCGCGAAGGCGGCGCCGACCATGCCGCCGCCGACCACGACCACATCGAAGGATGACTGGCTATCGGACATGTGCCTGCTCCAATGAAAGTCCCCGCGCCAATCGAGGTAGACGTCCGTCCAGTCCCATGAAGCGTCTGGCGACCAGATGACGTGCCGCCGGGGTCAGGTCGAGCCCGAGCAGACCCAGGTTGCGCGCGACCCGGACCGGCGCCCAGGGAATGACGAAGAGACGCGCCAGCGTATCCGTCAGATGGGCGGTGCCGACCTGGTCGCGCCGGCGCCAGCGCCGGTAGTCGGCCAGCGTCGACGCCGCGCCGGGGTCGTCGCTCCGATTGGCTGCCAGCGTCACCACCTCGGCCAGGGCGGCGACATCGCGCAGCCCCAGGTTGAAGCCCTGTCCGGCCACCGGATGCAGCGTATGGGCGGCATTGCCGATCAGCACCAGACGCTCCCGCACCGAATCGCGTATCAGCGCGAGCTTGAGCGGATAGGCGTGGCGCGGGGCGGCCTCGCGCAGACGACCGAGCCGATAGCCGAAGCGTGTCTGAAGGCGCGCGAGGAAGTCCGCGTCCGAGAGCGCGAGCAGATCGGCGGTTTCTTGCTCGCGGCAGGTCCAGACGACCGAATAGCGCCCGCTGGTCATGGGCAGCATCGCCAGCGGACCCGAGTCCGTGAAGCGCTCGAAGGCCAGACCGGGGCGCGTCCGGTCCGGGGTGACGGTGGTGATGATGGCGTCATGGCCGTAGGCGTGGCCGGTCATCTTCAGATCGAGCTGGTCGCGCACGGCCGAATCGCCACCGTCGGCGGCCACCAGCAGACGGGTTCGGAAGCGCACCCGTTCCTCGTCGAGCTGGACCTCCAGGTCCACCCCGTCGCCCCGGACCTCGTGATGGACGAGACGCGCGGGACAGAAGACCTCGAGATTGGGCGCGTACTGGATCGCCCCGTGAATGGCCTGACCCATGACCCGCGCGGGCACCACGTAACCCAGCGCCTCCACGCCTTCCTCGGCGTGGTGGAGACGGCTGAAACCGCAGTGGCCGCGATCCGAGACCTGGACCTCCAGAATGGGTTCGGCCTCCGGCGCCATGTCCGGCCAGACGCCGATGGCGTCGAAAATCCGCCGGCTGCCGAGCGACAGGGCGATCACGCGCTCGTCGTAGCTCGGCCGCGATCCCGCGCGCGGGGGAGCCGCCTCGATCAGCGCGACTCTCAGCGGCGTCGCGCTCAGGGCGCAGGCCAGGCTGCCGCCCACCAGGCCGGCGCCGATAATCACCAGGTCGTAGTCAGGCATCTCTAGTTCCGGCTTTGTCATGCATTCGCGAGATTGAAACGACCCGCCCGACGGCGGAGGCTAGCCCGCCATCAGGGCCTCGATCGCGTCCGGGTCCTTGGGCGCGGCGGCGGACAGGATCTCGTGGCCTTCCTCCGTGATCAGGACATCGTCCTCGATGCGGATGCCGATGCCCCGGTAGGGCGCGGGGACCGCCTCGGTGTCGGCGAGATAGAGGCCAGGCTCCACGGTCAAGACCATGCCGGGTTCGAGCCGACGCCAGTCGCCGTCGCGCTTGTAGGCGCCGACATCATGGACGTCCATGCCGAGCCAATGGCCGGTGCGGTGCATATAGTAAGGCTTGTGCGCCTCGTCCTTGATCAGGGCGCCGACCTTACCTTCGAGGATCCCGAGCCCGATCAGCCCCTTGGTCAGCACCCGCACCGCCGCCTCATGGGGCTCGTTCCAGCGGCATCCGGGGCGGGCCTTCTTGATGGCGGCCAGCTGCGCCTCGAGGACCAGCTCGTAGACCGCCCGTTGCGGCGGGGTGAAGCGTCCGTTGACCGGGAAGGTGCGGGTAATGTCGGAGGCATAACCCTCCAGTTCGCACCCGGCGTCGATGAGGACGAGATCGCCCTCACGCAGGGTGTCGGCGTTCTCGGTGTAATGCAGCACGCAGGCGTTGGGGCCGCCGCCGACGATGGTCGGGTAGGCCAGGAAGCGCGCGCCCTGGCTGGCGCAGGCATGCTGAAACTCGGCCTCCAGGTCGGCCTCGGACAGGCCCGGACGGCTCGATCGCATCAGACGGCCATGCGCCTGGGCGGAGATTCGCGCCGCGCGGCGCATGATCGCGATCTCGGCCTGGCTCTTGTGCAGGCGCTGCTCGTGCAGGAGGGACTCGATGGTGACGAAGGTGTCGGGGGCGATGGCGCCGCTGCGCGCCTTGGCGCGCACCTGATTGACCCAGCCGATGACCCGCGCGTCCAGGGCGGGATCGGTGCCGATCGGGAAATAGAGCCGCTTGCGTCCCTCGATCAGGGTCGGCATGACCTCGTCCAGCTCGCTCAGCGGGTGGGCCTGATCGGCCCCGAAGCGCGCCGTCGCGCCCTCGATGCCGATGCGCGCGCCGTCCCACTGCTCGCGCTCCTCGTCGCGGGGCCGGCAGAAGAGAACGAAGGCCCCCTCCTTGCGTTTGGGGGCGATCACGGCGAAGGCATCCGGTTCGGGAAAGCCGGTCAGATAGTTGAAGTCGCTGTCCTGGCGGAAGGGATAATGCACGTCGCGATTGCGGACCGCCTCGCGCGCCGCCGGCAGGATGGCGAGGCCATCGGCCCCGATCAGGCTCGCCAGCGACCGGCGTCGGCGTTTGTATTCGGATCGGGTCATGAGGACCGCGCCTCGTCGCGCGCGCTTGCCCGTTCATCGTGGATCAGCATGGCGGCCACTCGGATGAATTCGGTGATTTCGGTCAGGGCCTGCTCGTTTTCCTCGGTTTCATCGAGATCGTCGAGATCCATCCGGGTCATGGCGGCTAGATCGTCCAGAATCTCGCGCCCCTGCTCCGAGAGGTTGCGTTCCGATAAACCAAGAATGCCCAGCGCGAAAAGAAAGCCCCGCACCCAGTCATAGAGCGCCTCGGCGCGCTCGGCGAGCGGGCTCGTATCGCCTGGAATCTGGATCTCGATGCCGAGATCCGGGTTCTGGATCTGGTTTTCAATCGCCGTGCCGAAATCCCCAAGAGCCTTGCGCGACTCAGTCGTGAGCGGGTCGCTCGCGTCGGTCGGGGGCAGGAGTTGGTCGATCCAGGCGTTCACGGGGTCGGGATCCCCGCCGCAGACCAGGCCGCACAGCAGGCCATGCGCTTCGCTCGGCGTGGGGGTCAAGGGGCTGGCCTCTAGGTACTGGCCGATTCGCGAATCCGCGATGTTCGTGGGAACCTCCCGGCCCGAGGGTGGCATTCGGTCTATTCAAGGATTTTGGATCATAGCATGCGCTTTCGCGCGATTGACCGCCCGCGAAGCCCCTTCTATAGTGCACGGAATTTCAACGGAGTCGCGGATTTTGGCCAACTCTGAGCTCGACCAGCTTGAACTTCAGATCGATGCCTTGATACGTCTGAACGAGAGGCTAAGGGACGAGAATGCGTCGCTGCGTGTCCGCCAGGAAACCCTGGTCGCGGAACGCAGCGAATTGATCGAAAAGACCGAACAGGCACGAAGTCGCGTCGAGGCCATGTTGTCCCGGTTGCGCGCAATGGAGGAGAATCTGTGATCGAAGAGCCGTTGCAAGTCAGTATCAGGATCCTGGAAAAGGACTATCGGATCGCCTGCGAATTCCATGAGCAGGACGACCTCAGGGCGTCGGCGAGGCTTCTCGATAGCCGTATGCGCGAGATCCGTCAGAGCGGCCGCGTGATTGGAACGGACCGCATCGCCGTCATGGCGGCGCTCAATATCGCGAACGACCTCATCCAGATGCAGCGCGCCAGGTCCAGCCCCGAAGGCGACTCGAATCGACGCCTGCGTCAGTTGCAGGAGCGAGTGAATTCCGCCTTGGCCGGAGATCCGGTCGAGGTTCCCGCGTCGCCCGAGTCCGATGCGAGGAATCAGCCCCCGCTGGACGCGTCGAGCGAAAGGGTATAGCCTCTTCTTCCAAGACACCCCCTGTAGTGTTCGAAAGCGGCCTGGGTATTTTCTTGAGCCTAATCGCTGCCCGGGGGACATGACAGCACCGCGGTTGAGCATGTCCGCCACCGAGCGGAAAGCCTGAAGCGACGTCGACTGTCCCCACTTGAACCTCTTGGTTCAAGAACAAAGGCCTGCGGCGGCACCAATGGGGGGTGTCCCTTTACCGCCGCATGACATCACTTACCGCGATTAGGCACGCGCTCCGCGCTCGTCGCCGTCTCATTGATCCTCGTGACCAGCGCCACCATGGCGCGATGCTGGCCAAAAGATTGGCCAGGCACCCTGTCTTTTCTCGTGCCAGGCGGATTGCGTTCTACTGGCCGTCGGATGGCGAGATCGATCCTCGTCCCTTGATGGAATTGGCCCGTGCTAGCGGTAAATCCGCTTATCTCCCCGTGATCCACCCCCTGAGACGCCGCAAGAATAAGGGTGTGCTCTGGTTCGCCCGATTCGTCGCGGGTGCTCCGATGCGTCCGAATCGGTTCGGGATCCCCGAGCCGCTCGGGCGCGGACGGCATTTGATCCGTCCCAGGTGGCTCGATCTCATGATCCTGCCGCTCGTTGGCTTCGACGCGGACTGCCGTCGCATCGGCATGGGAGGCGGCTTTTATGATCGCACCCTGGCCTACCTGGGCCGTGGCATGCGCTGGCGTCGACCGCGTCTGTTCGGCGTGGCCCATGAATGTCAGCGACTGGAGCGGATCGAGGTCCGCCCTTGGGACATCCCTCTCGATGCCGTCATCACCGAATCAGGTGTCTACATCAAACCCATGGCGTCGAGGTCCGATCCCTTGGCTTTGATATGATGCGGCGCTGACAACCATGGTGACAGGAGGACAGGCGATGACTCAAGATGACCTGAAGAAGCAGGCCGCCGGGGCGGCGCTCGAATACGTGGATGGTGGCGTGATCGGGGTCGGCACCGGATCGACCGTCAATCATTTCATCGATGCCCTGGCGACAATCAAGGGGCGCATCGAGGGTGCCGTCTCAAGCTCGGAAGCTTCGACCGAGCGCCTGAAACGGCAGGGTATTCCCGTTTTGGATCTGAATGCCGCCGGCGAGTTGTCGCTCTATGTCGACGGCGCCGATGAATCCAATGAACGGCTTCAACTGATCAAGGGTGGTGGTGGCGCCTTGACGCGGGAGAAGATCGTCGCCGCGGCCAGTCACCGGTTCGTCTGTATCGCCGACGAAAGCAAGCTGGTCAAGGTGCTCGGTCGCTTTCCGTTGCCGGTCGAGGTCATTCCCATGGCGCGGAGCCATGTGGCCAGGGCGCTCGTTCGGTTGGGCGGGACGCCCGTCTGGCGCGAGGGCTTCGTGACGGATAACGCCAACCTGATCCTGGATGTGCACCATCTTGAGATCGTGGATCCCGTGGCTCTTGAGCAGTCGATCAACAACATCGCGGGTGTCGTGACCGTTGGGATCTTTGCGCTTCGGCCGGCGGATGTGCTGATCCTGGGTTCGGAGCAGGGACCTAGGGTCGTCCGGGCCGCCTGAGGTAAGAATCCTCCGTTCGTCGCCATGGCTTGGCGGCCTGGGCGCGGACAATAAAAAACGGGATCCCTAGGGATCCCGTTTTTATTTCACGAGCTTCGAGCGCGAGGCTTAGAAGTTGTGAATCATGCCCAACGAGAAGCCGGACCAATCGGACAGCGGGGCGTCATCGTCGACCTGGGTGTAGAGGACGTAAGCCTTGGTGCGCTTGCTCAGGTTGTGATCGAAGGCGATGGCCCAGGTGTAGTAGTCACCCTCGATGGCATCCCGGATCTCGCTGAGGTTACGGCTGTCGTCGAAGCGGCCATCACGATTGCCGCTGCCGTACATGCCCTTGACCATGTTGTTGCCGAACGAATAGCCGGCCTGGATTTGCCACAGCTTCAGCTTTTCCGCTTCCGTGAGCGGGTTGATCTGGCCGGCGGGCAGATTGGACTGCTCTTCGTAGATACCGGTCAGGGTGAAGCCGTTCCAGTCGAGCAGGCCCAGGCCCAGGCGCCACTTGCTGTAGTCGTCCTCGACATAACCCGAGCGCGGGAAGCCGTTCGGGAAGGTTTCGCCGAGCTGGCTGGTCCGCGAGTTCATGAAGAGTTCGCTGCCGAGCACTTCGTACGCCAAGGATCCGTAGAAGGGGCCGTTGCTGTAGATACCGGCGATGGAGTACGCCTCGGCCATGCTGTCGGAGTTGACGTTCTCGGCAGCGATGGCGGTGGAAGCACCACCCGCATGCACGGCGGCCGCGAGTTGGAAGCCGGCCATGCTTGGGCTGACATAGGCGACGGCATTGTCGGCGCGAACGTCGTCGAAGCCAACGGTGCCGTTGTTGTCGGCCATGGTGTCGGCGAAGAGGTCGAGCTTGCCGGTGGAGGTCTTGAACGGGGTGTCGTTACGACCGACGACGAAGGTACCCCAGCCGCCGGCCAGACCGACGAAGCTGTTACGCATGGTGATGCTGTCGTTGCTGCCGGAGGCGGCGTTGCCGGTGGTGCTTTCCTCGGTCATCTTGACGCCGAACTCGACCTGGTAGATGGCCTTCAGACCGTTGCCAAGATCCTCGGAACCCTTGACGCCGATGCGGTTGGCGCGACTCTCGCCGGGGATGGCGGCGCCGCCGTTCAGGCCCCAGCCCTTGTAATCCTCGGGCACGACGCCGACGACCTGGCCAGTGACGGGGTCGATGACCGGCGCGGTGGTGAAGCCCTCGACGTCGGCCCAGTCAATCGACATGTGCAGCTTGCCGTACAGAATAGCTTCGGCCATCGCGGCGGTCGGAGCAACCATTGCGGCGGCGACCGCTAGGGTAAGGAGTTTCTTGTTCATGCTGTTCTCCGCTGTTGTGAATTTGTCAGTTTGACTGCTGAAACCGAACGCAATCATGCTTTGCGCTGTGAACTATAGAGGACGAAATGGCGTTTTGCAACAGATTGGGCGAAAAAAGACACACCGATAGGCTTTGTCGCATTTTTGCTTCATAGGGAGTTCCCTCGTGAGCCAATCCTGGATTTCATCAAGGGAATCCGCGCGCACCAACGCGTCCTCATCCGCAACACCTGAATCCACGCCCAACTTGCCACCGCGCCATCGTTGGTGCCGGCAACGGCCGCGCAAGGATCGGGTAAATACATGGAAACCTGATCGAGATCAATGAATTTAGGCCAATGATCGGCCTCGCCCGCCCTGTCCTGGTCCGCGCGATCGTTCAAGGCGGCCGTCGCGTCGAACCGAAAACTCAGTTTGTTGCATATCGATCACAGTTTGCAAGGGGCATGGCCCTGTCGATGGGGCGATTCAGCCCGCTTGTTGTCGCGAAGTGTCGGCGCTGCCGGAGCGTTCAGGCGAGGGCGTTGGGGTTCGCTCCCGTTCATCCCAAGCTAAGGCTAACGGTCGGTACGCCTCGCTTTTGGTCGCACCCGTTCGCGCGCGGGCAAGCCTGGGCGGATGATTTGTTCTGTTAAACTGAGCGACTCTCTCAAAACCTTTGTGTGCTTGGCGGCTTGCCGGGGTCCGCCGGAATCGCCGCCCGCGTATTCCCCATCCCCCGTGGTTTGGCGCGGGATCGATACGATGGCGGTTCCATATCGTTGCTTCGCATCTAGCCAACCCTGTTCACGGCCGCGCCCGCGAGCGGCATCGAGGTTTCGCCATGACCGACACCAGGCCCGCCATTCCCTTCCGGAGCGCCGTCATGCCCGAGGCGTTGCGGGCGGACAGTCGGATCCAGTTCCGCTGCCACAAGGACATTTCCTGCTTCAATGCCTGCTGCAAACAGACCGATGTCACGCTGGCGCCCTACGATGTCCTCCGGCTCAAGCGCCGGCTCGGGTTGACCTCGACGGAATTCGTGCGTGACTTCACGGTGCCGTTTCAGATGGACGGCGACGGGCTTCCCGGCATCAAGCTCAAGACCGATGAGTCGGGTGCCTGTCTCCAGCTCGCGGGAGACGCCGGCTGCTGTGTCTACGAGGATCGCCCGACCGTCTGTCGCTACTATCCGCTGGCGCTCCTCGCGCTGCGCGAGAAGGATTCCGCCACCGCCGAGGAGCGCTATTCCCTGGTCAAGGAGGATCACTGCAGGGGCTACGAGGAACCGCGCGAGATCGGCGTCGCCGAGTATCGAGCGGAGCAGGATTGCGAGACCTTCGACGCCATGAATCGCGAGTGGTATCAGTTGGTCCTGAAGAAGAAGTCCGCCGGACCCGCCGTCGGTCGTCCGCCCCAGGCGAGCCTGCGACTCTTTTTCATGGCATCCTATGATATCGATACCTTTCGGCGTTTCGTCCTGAGCGAGAATTTCCGCCAGACCTACAGTCTTCCGGATGATTTCCAAGCCGAGGTGGAAACGGACGACGAGGCGCTGCTGTCTTTTTCCTACCGTTTTTTGCGCCAGGTCCTGTTCGGCGAGCACTCGGTTCAGGAAGTCGCCGATGCCTGGGACCAGCGCGTGGTCCAGCGCCAGGAGGTCTGGGCGGCGAGGAAGCAAATGGAGATCGAGCGCCGCCAGGCGGCCGAGGACCGTAAGTATGCCGAGGGTGGCGACGGAGCCCGAGGCGATTTCATGATGCGATGCGGTACATGCCCATGAACCAAGCCTCCGAGCTTGCCGACCGGCTGACACGGCGGCTGAGCGCGACCCTGGAACTGCTCGCGGCCGTTCAGGCCGATACCGAACTGCTCGGGGCGACCCTGAGCGCGGCGACGCGCACCGCCGAGGCGCTCAATCAGGGCGGAACCCTCTTCATCTGCGGCAACGGTGGCAGCGCTGGCGAGGCGACCCATCTGAGCGGCGAGCTGATCGGTCCCTTTCTCGATAAGACCCGTCGACCGCTTCCGGCCATGGTCCTGGGCTTCGATGCCGCCGCCACCTCGGCCGTGGCCAATGACTTCTCGTTCGACGAGATCTTCGCCCGTCAGTTGGCCGCCCTGGCCCGTCCGGGCGACGTGCTCTGGGCGCTGTCGACCAGTGGCCGCTCGCCCAATGTGCGGCGGGCGCTGGAGACCGCCGCCGGGCGCGGCGTCCTGACGGTGCTCCTGACCGGCGCCGCGCATCCGGAGCGGCCCGCGAACGCGGACATCGTCCTGGCGGTTCCCTCGCGCGAGACGCCCCGGATTCAGGAGATCCATCTGGTGCTGGGGCATTTCCTGTGCGAGGTCGTGGAGGCCCTCGCGAGCGCGGCGAGTCCCCGCGAGATGGGATGACTCCGGGCTCGGAGCCGCCATCGCGCGTCGTCGTATCCGGGCGGGGTGGTGGCGAGCGGCGCCCGCCGGATTTCGGCTTGGTCCGGTGTCGGCCCTGTGCTAGGGTCGCTCACACTCTTCGGATGGCCTCTCGAATGCTGATCACGCGGCGATCATGCGAGAACTGAATCTACTGAGCTATAACGTGCAGGCGGGGATCCATTCGCGCCAGTACAGCGACTATCTCACCAATAGCTGGAAACATCTGCTGCCTCACCCGGAGCGCCTGATCAACCTGGCGCGCATCGCTCAACTGCTGCGCCAGTTCGATGTCGTCGGTCTGCAGGAAGTGGATGCCGGAAGTCTGCGCAGTTCCTATGTCGACCAGATCCAGTATCTCGCCCGTCAGGGCGCCTTTCCGTACTGGTATCGGCAGATCAACCGCAACCTGGGGCCCTTCGCTCAGCACAGCAACGGCCTGCTGAGCCGTTTGCGGCCGGCGCGGGTGACCGAGCATCGTCTGCCGGGGCTGCCGGGCCGGGGCGCGGTCGTCGCGGAATTTCCACTCACCGACGGGGCGGTGCTGGCCGTCGCCATCCTGCATCTGGCCCTCGGCTGGCGCGCCCGGCGCCGTCAGCTCGACTATCTGGCGCTGCTCGCCCGCGGGCATCCCTATCTGGTCCTGATGGGGGATTTCAACTGCGGCTGTGATTCCAAGGGTCTGCGCAACATGGTCCGACGCTCGGAAATGCGCGGTCTGGATTGCGAGCTCAAGACCTTTCCGAGCTGGCGTCCGCGACACAATCTCGACCACATCCTGGTCTCGCGACCGCTCAATGTAGTGTCGGCGCGTGTGGTCGACTACGCGCTCTCCGATCATCTGCCGATCAGCATGCGCATCGAGCTGCCGGACGGGGTTCGCTTCCTCGAATCCTGGATGCCTTCGGCGGGCCTGTCCCCACGTTCCAGCCTGGCTTGACGTCCGGCTCCGGCGCCCGCTGATCTAGCCCGGCTCCGCTCCGCGAAGGTGGCGGTTGACGGCCAGCAGGCTCCCGATCAATCCAAGCAGGATGCTGGAGGCCAATAGGAGGCCGGTGGCGGCGAATCCGAGTCCGGAGAGTTGGAATTCGCTTCGGTAAAGACTGGCGAGGCGCGAGACGGGCTGTTGCAGCAACAGGGTCGCCAGGGTCACCAGCAGCCAGGCCGTGAGTCCGCCGAGCAGTCCGTACCAAGCCCCGGTGTAGAGAAAGGGGCGACGGATGAAGGCCGCCGTGGCGCCGACCAGTTCCATGATCTCGATCTCGACGCGGCGGTTGAGGATTTCGAGCCGAATGGTATTGCCGATGATCAGCAGCACGCCGATCCCCAGCAGTACGCCAAGCAGCAGCGAGCCGCTCTGGATCAAGTCCAGGATGGCCTGGAAGCGTTGCAGCCAGAGCGTATCCATGCGCGCGAAGTCCGCCTCGGGCCGCTTCATGAGCTTGCCTTGCAGCGCCTCCAGTTGTTCGGGGCTGGAGTGGGCGGGGCCGGGGTAGATGGTGAGCACCACCGGCAGTGGATTCTTGGTGATCTTATCCAGCGATTCCTCGAAGCCGCCGAGGTCGCGGAATTCCGCCAGGGCCTGCTCGCGCGTGATCAGGTGCACGCGCGTGATTTCGCTCCAGGTCTTGACCTCGTCGGCGACCCGCCCGGCCTCCTGGTCGTCGATCTCGAACTTGAGGAATAGCGAGATCGCCGCGGTTTGATCCCATCCGCCGGCCATGGTCCGCAGATTCTCCGTCATCACGAAGAGCGCCGCCGGCAGGGCGAGCGAGATACCGATCACGGCCATAGTCATGCTGGAAGGCAGCGGCGAGTCCATCAGTCGGCCCAGGGTCGCGACGATGGTCTGGATGTGCTGGCCGAGCCAGATTCCCGGCAGTTCGACCAGTTTTGGTGTGCGCGCCTTGCGCATGGGTGGCCTCGCCATGGATTACCAGGATCCCGTGTCGTTGATCAGTCGCCCGTCGTCCAGGGTCAGGGTGCGGTGACGCATGCTGTTGACCAGGGCGAGGTCATGGGTGGCGATCATCAGCGTGACGCCGACATACTGGAACCGCTCGAACAGTTCGAAGATCTCGCGCGAGAGGTCCGGGTCCAGGTTGCCGGTCGGCTCGTCGGCCAGGAGCACGGGCGGGCGTCCGACCACGGCGCGGGCGATGCCGACGCGCTGCTGCTCGCCACCCGAGAGGGCGACCGGCGTCGCCCGTTCGCGCTTGAGCAGACCCACCTGATCGAGCGCCGCGCGCACCCGGCGTCCGATCTCCTTCTGACCCAGACCCGTGACGACCAGCGGCAGGGCGACGTTGTCGAAGACGCTGCGATCCTGCAACAGGCGATGATCCTGAAAGATCATGCCGACCTGGCGACGATGGTAGGGAATCTGGTTCCGTGGCAGGGTGAGCAGGTTGCGTCCGTTGACCACGACCTGACCGCGCGAGGGGCGCTCCAGCAGTCCGATCAGACGCAGCAGGGTGCTCTTTCCGGCCCCCGAGTGACCGGTCAGGAACACCAGCTCGCCGGTCTGGACCTCGAAATTGATGCCGCCGAGGGCCTCGCCACGCTCTGGATAGCGTTTGAAGACGTGTTGGAACTGAATCACTGGCGGGTGCTCCTAGCCAAGCAGGGCCTCGACGAATTCATCGGGATCGAAGGCGCGCAGATCCTCGATGGACTCACCGACGCCGATGAAGCGGATCGGCACCTTGACCCGCTCGGCGATGGCGAACAGGATGCCGCCCTTGGCGGTGCCGTCCAGCTTGGTGAGCGTGATGCCCGTGAGGCCCACGGCACGGTGGAAGTGCTCGGCCTGATTGAGCGCGTTCTGGCCGGTGGTCGCGTCCACCACCAGCATCACCTCGTGGGGCGCCTCGGGGTCGATCTTTTTCAGCACCCGCGCGACCTTGGCGAGTTCCTCCATCAGATTGGTCTTGGTGTGCAGGCGTCCGGCGGTGTCGGCGATCAGGACGTCGATGCCGCGCGCGGTCGCCGCTTGCAGGGCGTCGAAGATGACCGAGGCCGAATCCGCGCCGGACTGCTGCGCGATGACCGGGATACGGTTGCGCTCGCCCCAGGTCTCCAGTTGTTCCACGGCGGCGGCGCGGAAGGTGTCGCCGGCGGCCAGCATGACGCTGTTGCCCTCGTCCTGGAGGCGTTTGGCCAGTTTGCCGATGGTGGTGGTCTTGCCGGCCCCGTTGATGCCGACCATGAGCACCACTTGGGGGCGGCCGGGCGTCGGTTGCCGGACCGGCCCGTCGGCGGTTCGCAGGATGTCGCGCAGCTCGACCTTGAGGGCCATGCGCAGCGCCTGTGGATCGGCCAGCGATTTGCGCTTCACGCGCTCGGTCAGATCCGAGATGATGCGGGTGCTGGCCTCGATCCCAACGTCGGCGGTGATGAGGAGCGTTTCAAGTTCCTCCATCAGCTCGTCGTCGATGCGCTTGCGCCCCAGGAAGAGATTGCCGAGCCCCCCGCCGAGTTGGGTGCGTGTGCGCGAGAGCCGCTCGCGCAGCCGGCCGAGGACGCCGCGTCCGGGGACGTCGTCCAGGCCGGGTTCCTCCGGCGCGGGTGTCCTGGCGACCGGCCGTTCCTGGGTCTGGATCGGTCCGGGCTTCCCGGTCGCCGGTGGCGCGGACGGCTCGACGAGACCGGCGCGCGTCTCGGCCGTCGGCTCCGGGGCGGCTGGTCGCGGTGCGTCGATTTCCGCCGGGGGCGCGGG